>JAQGPJ010000030.1 GCA_028293125.1 Verrucomicrobiales bacterium
CAGATTCCCTTCATTATCAACTTCTTCGCCAGTGCCTTTGTCGGTCGGAAGGCAAGTGACAACCCATGGAACGCCACCACTCTGGAGTGGAACACGCCCACACCTCCCCCCCATGGCAACTTCCTGACAGAACAGGTGGTTTACCGGGGACCTTATGAATACAGCGTTCCCGGCGCGGACAATGATTTCAGTCCTCAATGGGAGGTGCCCACCCCCAGGGAGAAGGAAGCTGAGGATCATGCCGGCCATCCGGCCGCCACCATCGCTGAGCGGGTGGTGCATTCCGTTGAAGGCGAGGAGGGCCATGGGGACGTTTACCGCCCTGGCATTTCCAACAACTGATCCGGCGACCTCCGCAAGCCCCGAAAAACTTCCCACTCAGTCCACCTTTTCCAGATGGAGATTCCCTATACCGTTTCCGCCCGGCCAGATACCGGCCTCTACAATGCCAAAGTCGGCATCTGGCTGTTTCTGGCATCCGAGGTCATGCTCTTCGGCGGCCTGTTTTCCTCCTATGTGTTCCTCCGCATCGGCGCGGACTTCTCCTGGCCGTTCCATGAGCTGAATGTCCTTCCGGGCTTCATCAACACCATGGTGCTGATCGCCTCCTCCGTGACGGTGGTGGCGGCGTGGGCGGCTTTGAAAGCCCGGCGCTACGGATGGTTCCAGATCAACATGATCATCACCATCGCGTGCTCGCTGGCGTTCATGGGCATCAAGAGCTATGAATACTACGGGAAGTTCATGCACTACAGCGTGATTCTCAAGGACGGCACCATTCTCGATGGCCACCCCGCCCACGCCTCCGAGGAGCATGCGGGGGACAAAATCACGCTCACGGAAGTCAGGGAGATCACCCTCGCGCCCGCTTGGAGCACGCTTAATTTCCTGAATAACCGCCGTGTTGCCGAGGGCTCGAGACCCTTTGCCTCAGTGCCGGAGGGTCAGCATGTCAAAGTCCGTCTTCCCTCCACAGGAGCGGAGACCGAACTGACCAAGGAGTGGTTCAAAGAAATTAAAAAGCAGTATTGGGAACTGCGTAACGCCCGCTCCGAACTGGCCACCCTGACCGCCCGTTTGGAGGCTCCCCGGATCCGCGCCGAGGAACTTCGGAAAACCGGGGAAGGGGAGAACAAAGTGGAGGTTGATTACCGCAGGGTGGAAAGCCTGCTGAAGGATTACGCTGAGGGCAAAAAGGAGAATAACAACAAGATCGCGGAGCTTGCCCAGAAGGTCAAATCCCTGGAGACCGCCCATCCGGATGTGGTGGGCGACACCCTGACCCTTCAGGTGGTGGGCAATCCGCTGGTGTTCCTTGTGGGGGAAAAGAACCTCCAGACCTACAGCCCCACGCAGATCGTTTTCCGCGACACCACCATCCTGAATGGTAAAATGACCGGGGACGCCATTCCCTTCAACATCGACGCCATCGACCTCCGCAAGGTGAAGAAGCCCGAGGAGTCCATGGCTTGGAAATATTTCCCGCAGCTCAAGGGGAATTATGAGAAGCACCGTGAGGAGAAAACCGCGGAGTATATCAAAAAGCACCCGGACCATGCCGGCAACTATGTGGAGGTGGGCGATTGGCAGCACGAAGTTCTGCGCATTCCGCTGCATGAAATGCTGTCCGAGGAGGACGCTCACGCGTATCTTCACGATGAGGCCCACACCGTTCAGATCAACCGTGCCGACCGGCAGTTCTACTCCAACTTCTCCCCCAGCCGCAGCCCCTACTATGCCATCTACTTCCTGATGACCGGTCTGCACGGCCTGCATGTGATCGGGGGAGCCATCGTCCTGACCTACTTCCTTGTCACCGGCCGCCGGATGTACCGCACCAATCCCGAACATTTGGCCAACCGGGTGGAGGTCGGGGGTCTGTTCTGGCACTTCGTTGACCTTGTCTGGATCTTCCTGTTCCCTGTCTTTTACCTGATGTAATCCGCTCCCTGTATGGAACCTTCCCCTGATAAATCACACGGGCACGACAGCGGTCACGACGCCCATCCGCCGGTTGATCTGGCCAAAAGCGTCCGCACCTACCTCAAGGTGGGCGGCACCCTGATCCTCTTCACCGGTATCACCTGGGCAGTGGCTCTGGTGGACTTTGGCAGCCATGCGGCCAACTACGCCATCGGTCTCTCCATCGCCACTTTCAAGGTGTCGCTCGTTGGCCTGATTTTCATGCACCTTAATCACGAGCGGCCCCTGATCTACAAAGTGCTGCTTTTCACGGTCATTTTCGCCGCCGCCATGATGTTTCTCACCGTGCTGTCGTATCTTGATCCGATCAAAGCGCGTTTCGGCTTCTGATGGAAACAATCCGGCTTCGTTCGGCAATCCTCTTCACAAGGCATCACCCCATGTCCCTCAAATCCTTCCACCTCTTCTTTCTCGCGGTCGCTGTGCTTTTCGACTTTGCTCTCGCGGCATTTTCGTGGCTGGGGCCGGACAATTCCATCACCCATGAGCTGCGGACCAGCGGCATGGGGGTGGGAAGTGGGATTTTCGGTCTGGCGCTGACTGTTTATGGAATTTGGTTCATGCGCCGCAAAGCTCCCAAAATCATCATCTGACCCTGCGGGTTTTCCAGACCCGGCAGGGCATTTTTCCTCAATCCGATTAGCTGACCGCCATGACTCTTCCTCTTCTTCCTGTTGCCTGCGCGACCTGCATCAGCCAAAGCGGCCAGGTCACCACCATGGCCGCCAACGGAGCGGTGTTCGTCATGTTCGGCGCGCTGGCACTGGTCTTCTCCGCTTTCATCGGCGTTTTTGTCTCTTTTGCCCGGCGCGCGCGCCGGTACGCCGCCTCTCAGGCGGCGGAGGGAGAAACTCCTCTTTCCTGATTTCTGCCCCCGCTTTTTCCTTTTTCCTTTCCTATGGGCTTCCTGAATAAACTCTTCGGTATCATCGACAACGGCTCGGAGCACGGGTCGATGGTGGACCACATGCTTGAAATTGTGCATTGGTTCATGGCCGTCCTTTTTGTCGGCTGGTCCATCTACTTGGTGATCGCTGTGTGGAAGGGCTACCATAAGCGCACGCCCAAAGCAAACTACCATGGCATTCAAAGTCATGCCTCCAGTCACATTGAGATCGGGGTGATCATCACCGAAATCATCCTGCTCATGGGCTTCGCCTTCCCGCTGTGGGCCAACCGTGTGGATCAGTTTCCGGATCCGGACGTTAAAATCAAAGCCCTCGCCGAGCAGTTCGCTTGGAATTTCCAGTATGCGGGAGCCGATGGAAAGCTGGGGGCGACAGACCGTTTTCTGATCAGTTCCCAAAATCCCGCAGGTATTGATCCTGAGGACCCGAACGGCTGGGATGATTTTATCAGTGGTTCGCTCACACTGCCCAGAGGCAAAAAGGTGGAGATCAATGTCACGTCCAAGGACGTGATTCACAACCTCGCACTGCCGGTGATGCGCATCGCCCAGGATGCCGACCCCGGCAAGGAGTCCCGCATGTGGTTCATTCCCACCAAAGTCGGCAAATCCGAAATCATCTGTGGCCAGCTTTGCGGCCCTGCCCACGCCAACATGCGTTCCGTGTTGGAGATCGTTCCCGACGACAAAACCTTCGCCACTTGGATGGGCGAGCAGAATGTTTTTGGGGACAGCGCTGCTGCGCAGGAAGTAAAAAAGAAACTGCAGGCCTCCGGCCGTCTGCCGGTTACTCTGACTCCGGCACCTGCCGCCGCACCGGCACCAGCGGTCCCGGCCACGCCTGCTCCGGCCCCGGCCCCGGCAGCCACTCAGGTCCCTGCCCCCGCACAGGTGGCCCCGGCTCCCACAGTGCCTGAACCTGCTCCCACCGCAGCCCCGGGGGTTCCCACTGCCGCCCCCGTTCCCGCCGCCCCCGCCGCTCAAAACCCGTCGGCACCGACTGCGGCCCCTGCCCCGGCTCCCGCAGTGCCTGAACCTGCTCCCACCGCAGCGCCGGGGGCTCCCACTGCCGCCCCCGTTCCCGCCGCCCCCGCAGCTCAAAACCCGCCGTCACCGACTGCGGCTGCTACTCCCGCTCCTGAGTCTTCAGACGAAGCCAAAATCGAACTGGGGGTGATTGCGGCAGTGATGAAATTTGACAAGCCAACTCTGACGGTGAAGCCGGGTCAGAAAGTGACGCTGCTTTTTAAAAATGCCAGATGTCCCCTGCAGCATAATTTCCTTCTCGTGAAGCCCGGCAAGTTGAGTGAGGTCGGTGGCCTTGCCGACAAAATGCTCACCGATCCCAGGCGCTGGCCAAGCACTATATTCCCTCCAGCCCGGAAATCATCGCCCACAGCAGCAAGCTGGTCGGCATCGGTCAGAGTGATTTAATCCAGTTCACCGCCCCCTCCGAAGCCGGCGATTATCCTTATCTCTGCACTTTCCCCGCGCACTGGCGCCTCATGAACGGGGTGCTGAAAGTGGCTCTCTGAAGCTGTTTTGTTCCAGATTGCAGCAGGGAAAACCTACAGGCAATCCGTCCGGAGTTTCACTGCCCCGTAAGCCGGGTTCAAAGCTCATTCAGTTCAACGTCAGGAAAGGGTTCACTTCATCATCCCTGCTTGATCCATCATTCCACTGTCTGGCATTTCGCCCGGCACTTCCTTGTGGAGGTTCAGTTGGATTTTCGGCAAAACCGGAAACCGCTGGAGCGTCATTTTTCAAAATCATCTCTTTAACCCGCTTCATCCGTTGCGGTGATCCGCTTCCCGACCAAGTGGAACATTGATTTCAAACCCTTCCTGGAAACCGCATCAGCGGAGCTGCCGCTCCTGAAACAACGGTTCCCTTCCCACTCCCGGATTTTTCCGGGTATTTGATTTTATTTTGTCCGGATTCAATCCGGTTCCTTTCTGTTTGCCGTGAACCCCTCCACCGCTGACCGCCGGCTCCTGCGATGGGCCATGCTCACGCTGGTGCTGCTGTATTCCACGGTGCTGGCCGGGTCCGTGGTCCGGGCCACCGGGTCCGGCATGGGATGCCCGGACTGGCCGCGCTGCTTTGGACGTCTGATTCCGCCTACGGATGTCTCCCAGCTGCCGGCGGATTACAAAACGCGGTTTCAAAAGGGGGATGCCCCCATCGCCACCTTCAACGCGGTTCACACCTGGGTTGAATACCTCAACCGGCTGGTGGGCATGAGCAGCGGGCTGGCCATGCTGGTGACCGCTATCCTGGCCTTCCGGGAGCGGTCCCGGGACCGGCTGGTGCCCGTGCTGCTGTTCTCAGCCCTGGGCCTGTTCGGCTTTGTCTCCTGGATGGGAAAGGTGGTGGTCCACACCAATCTGGAGCCCCTCAATATTACCATCCACATGCTCGGGGCTTTGGCTTTGGTGGGCAGTGCGGTGGCCGCCATTGTGCGGGTGCGGAACCGGACCGGAGTCACCGTTCCGGTCACGGTGGGTTCCGGCGCGCGCCGGCTGCTGGGATCCCTGCTGGCGCTGGCGCTGGTGCAGATCGTTCTGGGCACCCAGGTGCGCGAGCAGGTCGATCATTTGGGAAACGCCTCCGGGGACTGTTGCCGGGACACTTGGATCAGCCAGCTGACCGGCATTTTCACCGTCCACCGGTTTACCGCCTGGGCGCTCTGCATGCTGGGCCTGGCGGTCTTTCTGGCTTTGGGGGCGGGGAATAAACCGCCTCCCCATTTCAACCGTCTGCGCTGGGCGGTGCTGGTTTTGCTGGGGCTGGAATATGCGGCGGGAGTGGTCCTGACCCGCTGGGCGCTGCCAGCCGCCGTCCAGCCGGTGCACATGATGCTGGCCGCTGTCCTGTTTGGCGTGCTGGTGGCCCTCGTCGCCGGAAGCCGCCCCCGGCCTTTGCCATTGCGGGCCTCCCCGCCTGCGGACACCCTTCCGGCTGATTCCCCGCCATGAGTGACGCCGCCCCCCTATCCCCCGCCGTTGATCCGGGTGCCGATGCCGCCTCACGGGCCGGCCTCTCGCGCAGTGATTTCATGACCCTCACCAAAGCCCGTCTCAGCGCGCTGGTGGTGGTCACCACCGCCGCCGGTTACGTCCTGGCGTCCGGCACCGCCGGGCTGGGATGGGGCATGATCCACACCCTTATCGGCACCACCGCCACGGCTTTCGGCTCCGCGGCCTTCAACCAGTTGATGGAGATGGAGCCCGACGCCAAAATGCTGCGCACCGCCGACCGTCCGCTGCCAGGTGGACGGATGCCCCCGGTCGCCGCCTTTGCCATGGGCTGGCTGCTGTGCGCTTTCGGCCTGATCCACCTGGGGGTGAAGGTCAATGCCGAGGCCTCCGCCCTGGCGCTGCTCACGCTGGTCACCTACCTTTTCATCTACACGCCGCTCAAACAGAAATCGACGCTGAACACCCTGGTGGGCTCGGTTTCCGGAGCCATTCCCCCCGTCATCGGGTGGGTGGCTGCGGCGGGCCCGCACGGCATCCAGCGCGGCATGCTGCGCTGGGAGCTGTTTGTGCAGCCGCAGGCGCTCTGGCTTTTCAGCCTGCTCTTTCTGTGGCAGCTGCCGCACTTTCTGGCCATCAACTGGATGTACCGCACGGAATACATGCGCGGCGGGTTTGTGATGTGGTCCAACAACGATCCCACAGGCAAAAAAACCGCCAATATGGCCTTGGGCTGGACACTGCCCCTGCTGCTGCTCTGTGTCTGGCCTCCGATGGCGGGATTCACCGCCTGGTGGTTCGCCGTCCCCTCCCTGGCCGCCACCGTCTGGCTGCTGAAGCTGGGACTGGTCTTCCGCCGCACCGGGGAGCGGAATGATGCGCGGAAACTTTTCTTTGGAACGCTGCTGTATCTGCCGGTGATCCTCACCGCCCTGCTGGCTGCCCGGCGCTGAGCCTGGGAACACTCCGGCGGTTTTCTTATTCCCTCCCCTTGGTTTCTCACCCCCCTCATGAGCACTTCTTCCTCCCCGGCGCTTCCGGACAGTCCCTCCTCCAAGGGTAAAACGGTCATGATCCTGATGATCATCATCGCCTTGGGCGTGGTCGTCTCCTTCAACTGGATGCTGAGCCTGAAGCGTCAGGACGCCGACGACCGCCTGCCCATGCAGGGCCGGGTGGAGACCGATCCCCTGCCGGCATGGCTGGATCAGAATGGAAAGGAGCGGCATCTGGAGCAACTGAAGGGCAAGGTCTTTGTGGTTTCCTATCTTTACACCACCTGTCCCATGGGATGCGCGGGCATTGCCGAGGAGATGCAGAAACTGCAGGCGGAATTCGGCAGCGACCCCAACTTCGCCCTGCTGTCCATCAGCCTTGATCCTGAGCACGACCGTCCAGAGGTCCTCAAGGCATGGCTGGATTCCAAGAAACTGGGCGGGGGGAACTGGTGGTTTCTGACCAGCCCGGACGGGAAGGGCGATGCCATCCGGGACTGGATGACCAAAACCTTCCGTATCGTGGCCACCAAACGTCCCCCGGCTGAGCTGGAGAAGAATCCCGTCGACAAGTTCGATCATCAGCTGGTCATGGTGTTGGTGGATGCCCAGGGCCGCATCCGCACTCCCACGGACACCAATTCGGTTTATTGGCCCTTCCATCCCGGACACGACTATGGCTGGTTTCCCCGCCCCATCCGGGAGGATATCGTCAAGCTTCTCAAGGAAGCCCGTGTGGGCGGCACCTGATTCCGATCGGCTTTCCCATTATCAACCGCCCCCGTCTGATCCGCTTCGATTCGCTCCGCTCCATGGCCGCCGTCCAGCCTTTAAGCGCTCCCGCTGAGCAAAAACTTCGCACCGTGGTGTGGATCCTGACTGTCGTGGTGCTGGGACTGGTGGTGAACATGCGCAATCCGGCCCTGCACATTTCCCTGCCGGAGGGGATGAGCCTTGGCTTTCTGCCTGCGGTTTATTCCGCCATCAATGCCTTGGTGGCGGTGTGTCTGGTGCTGGCGCTGGTGTTCATCAAACAGGGCAATGTCTCCCGGCACCGGGCAATGATCACGGCAGCCATGATCCTGTCGATCCTCTTCCTGCTGCTTTATGTGGTCTATCACCTGACCAGCACCGAAACCAAATTCACAGGTCAGGGGTGGGTGCGTCCGGTGTATTTTTTCCTGCTCATCACCCATGTGGTTCTGGCCGCCGTCAGTTTTCCCTTCATCCTTCTGACCTATCTGGCGGGCTGGGCGGACCGCCGGGAGGCCCACCGCCGGATGGCCAAATTCGTTTTTCCGATGTGGCTGTACGTCGCCGTGACAGGTCCGGTGGTTTACCTTATGCTGTATGTCTGGTTCGCGTCCTGAACAGGCCGGTGCCCAATCCTTTCCCGGTTGCAAAACCACGCTCCCCACCCTTCCACTGAACTTCGAGACTCCATGAAAAAAATCACCGCTCTTTTCTGCCTTGCCGGAAGCCTTTTCCTCAACCTGAGCTGCGAACAGCAAACTTGGGAGCAGACTAAAATGTTCAACCAGAATGCCAAGGAAGTCCACCACGGAGGCGGCCATGGGGAAAGTCATAAGGCCGAACATGGCAGTGCGTATGGAAGCGGTGGCCCGCAAGCCGGCAGTCCGGAGGCAAAACACTGAACGGGTTCCGGAGTTCCTTCCACAGGTGGTTCTTGCCAATTTTTCGCAAAACCGGTAATTTGCGCGTCCTCCTGAAAATCCGGCGCTGCCGGTTCCACCGGCTGCCGGTCCTTCCCCCTTCCGCTTTTTCCTTCCATGAAACTGACTCAATTCGCCACTGCGGCCATCCTGGTGCTCCTCGCCGTGGCGGGATATCTCACGCTTAAAAGTGATCTTGATGCGAAGGATGCCGACCGGGCCAATGAAATGAAGGCGCTGGCGGCCAAAGTGGATAAACTGGCTGAAAAACAGGTTGCACCTCCTGTGGTTTCCCCGCCACCGGCACCGCCCGTTCCGGATAAATTGACCCCGGCTCCGGCTCCGGCTCCGGCTCCGGCTCCGGCGGTGCCCGCAGCCCTCGCCCGCCCGTCCATCAATGACGAACCCGCGCCGCCCATGGTGCCGGACAACGACCCCCGGCTGCCCCCCCGCATTGCCGAGGACGAGAGCAAAATTCTGAACATGGCGGCCAATGACCGCGTGGCCAACGAATCCGTGGAGGCTCCCGCCGCCCGGGATGGCAAGCCTCTGAATCCGGTGCAATCCCGTATCGTGGCTCTGCCCGCCATCGCCCAGGTGAAGCTGTACAGCGACAAGGAGGGCATGAACCTCATTGTCCTCAACCGCGGCACCAACGCCAATATGAGATCCGGCGACTCCTTTGCCCTGCGGCGCGGCTCCGCCGTGATCGGCCGCGTCAGAATCAGTGACACCATCGACAGCAATGAATGCGTGGCTGATCTGGTGCCTAATTCCATGCCTGTGGGCATGACCCCCGCCGTAGGTGACGACATCATCCAGTTTGACCAGTAACCATGGACAGGCCGATGGAGCCGCCCGTGGTTCCTGCAATCCGGTTTTCAACCCCATGGCTATAAACACGCCCCATCCTGATCCCATCCGCCAGGAGCGCGAGGACGCCTGGCTGGGGGATGCAGTGCTGGCCCTTTATGCGCGGCAATACATT
Source organism: Verrucomicrobiales bacterium (assembly GCA_028293125.1). Classification (GTDB taxonomy): domain Bacteria; phylum Verrucomicrobiota; class Verrucomicrobiia; order Verrucomicrobiales; family V1-33; genus CAIZWU01. The sequence goes on from JAQGPJ010000030.1 coordinate 9,525, forward strand.
CTGCGCACCAAGGGAGCCATGGAGCAGGAGGAATTCGCCGCCATGACCTCCAATTCCTTTCTCAGCGCCTTTGGCCCGCCCACCCGGGTGGAAAGCTGGATCGGGCTGGAATATCAGAAAGGCGGGCTTCCCGCGGCCTTTGAGTGGATCGAGCAAAGGCTGCTGCCATTGTACCTCAAGCAGAGAAAGAACCAGCAGAGGAAGAACCGGCGGCGGGTAAACGCCGGCGGCTGGACCGTTTGAGGTTCCCTCATGGTTTGGCAGGCTTTTTCCTTTCCGGGGAAAGCGGCATCCCCATGCCGCGGGCTGGTTCCCGGGAACTCCGGTTTTCGTTTCAGGAATTGCTTTTGCCAGGGATTTGCCGCTTTATTTCAAGGCCTGCGTGTTATCAAAAACCCAGAATTCAAACCCGTTCCGTTCACATCCCATGGAAAAATCCGCTAAAGCTTTTCTGTATCAGTTGCTTTCCACGCCCAGCCCCACCGGTTTTGAAATCGAGGGACAGCGGATCTGGGCAAAATATGTGAGGGAATACAGCGACCGGGTGGAGAGCGATGCCTATGGCAGCGCCTGGGCGGTGATCGAGGGGAAATCCCCCCTGAAGCTCATGATTGAGGCCCACGCGGATGAGATCGGCTTCATGGTCAAGCACATCACCTCCGAGGGCTTCATCCACGTGGACCGCATTGGCGGCAGTGATTACGCCACCGCACGCGGGCGCAAGATCATCTTCCAAGGGGATAAAGGCCCGGTGACCGGCATCATCGGCAACACCGCCATCCACATCCGCGACCGGACCGGGGGCGAGAAGGCTCCGGAGGTGCATGAGCTGTACGTGGATGTGGGGGCGGACAGCGCCAAGAGCGTGGAGGCCCTGGGGCTGCGGGTGGGGCATCCCGCCGTGTATTCCGTCAGTGTCGAGGAATTCGGGCAGGACCGCCTCTGCGGCCGGGCATTGGACAACCGTATCGGCGGTTTCATCATCGCGGAGGTTATGCGCCGTCTGAGCAAGCAGAAGGCCAAACTGCCCGTCACCGTCATCGCCGCCAACTGCGTGCAGGAAGAGATTGGCGGCTACGGCGCGCGCATGGTCACCTACCGGCTGGAGCCGGATGTGGCTATCTGTCTGGATGTGACCCACGCCACGGACACCCCGGGCATTGAAAAGACCAAGCACGGCAGCGTGAAGCTGGGCGGCGGTCCCAGCGTCACCCACGGCACCTGCTGCCATCCGCTGGTGGTGCAGCGCATTGTCAAAGTGGCCGACAAGGAGAAGATCGCCATTCAGCACGAATCCTCCTCCCGTTACAGCGGTACGGACACCGATTCCATCTATCACGTGCGCGCCGGCACCCCGAGCGCTCTGATTTCGCTGCCGCTGCGCTATATGCACAGCGTGGTGGAACTGGTGGACCTGCGGGATGTGGAGAACGTTATCAGCCTGCTGACTGCCTTCGCGCTCAACATGAAGCCCTCCGACACCTTTGCGCATAAAATCTGACGGCTCAGCCGGCGGTGACGGAAAGGGGGACCGGCGGCGTGGGGACAGTTTCAGGATTTGAGATTCAAATCCTGAAATCCTGTGATTTGCAATTTGGATGGCTCCCGGGCCTGACCCGCCATTTCGGTCATGCCAAAATCTCCTTAACCACCTGCCCATGGACATCCGTGAGGCGGAAGTCCCGGCCTTGGAAGCGGTAGGTGAGTTTTTCGTGGTCAAAGCCCAGCTGGTTGAGAAGAGTGGCGTGCAGGTCGTGCACATGGACTTTGCCCTCAATGACTCCGAAGCCAAGTTCATCGGTAACTCCGTGGATGCCGGGTTTGATGCCGCCGCCGGCCATCCACAGGGTGAAGGCGTCGATATGGTGATCGCGGCCGGTGGAGTTGCGGACCTCGCCCATGGGCGTGCGGCCGAATTCACCGCCCCAGACCACCAGGGTGTCTTCCAGGAGACCGCGGCGCTTCAGATCCAGCACCAGCGCGGCGCTGGCCTGATCCACATCCCGCACCACCTTCTCAAAGTCGGCGTTCAGGTTCTCGCCGGGACCGCCGTGGCTGTCCCAGTTGGTGTGGTAAAGCTGGATAAAGCGCACGCCGCGCTCCACCAGGCGGCGGGCTTGGAGGCAGTTGGCGGCGAAGGACGGCTCGCCAGGGGTGACGCCGTATAGGGCCAGGGTCTCCTGGGGCTCCTGTTTCAGATCCATGAGCTCCGGCGCGCTGGTCTGCATGCGATAGGCCGTCTCATAAGCGTTCAGCCGGGTCAGGATTTCAGGGTCGCCGGTGGCCTCCAGCCGGTCGCGGTTCAGCGCACCCACGGCATCGTGGAAGGCGCGTTCCCGTGGTCGGGTCATGCCCTCCGGACTGCGAAGGTGGAGAATGGGTTCGCCCGATCCCCGGAAGGGCACTCCTTGGAAGGATGTGGGCAAAAACCCGCTGCTCCACAGCACCGACCCGCCACGCGGACCGCGGGGGCCGCTCTGCAGCACCACGAATCCCGGCAGATCGCTGGATTCACTGCCAAGACCATAAGTGGCCCAGGCACCGAAACTGGGGCGGCCCGGCGTCTGGAAGCCGGTGTTCATGAAAAGCTTGGCCGGACCGTGGTTGAAGACATCGGTGGTCATGCCTTGGAGCCAGCAGACATCGTCCACGATTTTCCGGTGATGCGGCAGCAGGCTGCTCAGCGTCATGCCGCACTGGCCGTATCGGGCGAATTCGCGCTGGCCGCCCAGCAGGGTCTCGGTGCCTTTGAGAAAGGCGAAACGTCTGCCCTGCATAAGGCTGGGTGGCGGCGTTCGGCCGTGGAGTTCACGGAGCTTCGGCTTGTCGTCAAAAAGCTCCAGCTGGCTGGGCCCCCCAGCCATGAAGAGATGGATCACCGCTTTGGCCTCCGCGGTCCGGGGCGGACGCCGGGCCTTCATGGGGTGCGCGGGATCGATCGTCGGAGCATCCGTCCGGGCGGTGGCCAAGCCGTCGGCGGCCAGCAGCTGGTTTAAAGCCATGGCTCCGACTCCCACCGCGCAGCGGCCAAAGAACTGGCGCCGGGTTGATTCCAGCAGGGCGGTATCAGGGGATGTCGGATTCGTTTCCATTACTCGCGGGTGATAAAGTTGTCGGTGTTCAGCAGCACGCGGGCAGCGCAGGTGAGGGCAGCCGCCTCAGCGGGCGCAAGCACGGGATCAGCAGGAAAATCTCTGGCCATGCTGCGGGCTGCGGGCTCATCGGCGGTAAAATCATCCCGCGCCCCGGCGGTGTAGGCGCGCAGGGTGGTAAGTTCCCCGGCGGAGGGGCCGCGGCTGACGGTGAGGATGAAGCCGTGCCTCAGCCGGGCGTCCAGCGTGGCGGCGAATTCACCGGGGGCAGCAGTGGCCATGCGGGCGGCAAGCTTTGCGGCCATTTCGAGGAAGGCGGGATCGTTGGCCAGGGTGAGGGATTGCAGTGGGGTGTCCGAGCGCGGGCGGCGGGTGCAGACCGTCGAGAAGTCCGGGGCGTCAAACGTGCTGAACAGTGGATAGGGGGCACTGCGGTAAAGGAAGGTATAGAGGCCGCGGCGATAGCGTTCCGCGCCGGCGGAGGTTTCCCATTTTTTGGCGCGCTGGGTGAAGGAGTAAACACCGTCGGGCTGCGGCGGGCGCACGCTCGGGCCGCCGAGAGCGGGATTCAGCAGGCCACTGGCGCAAAGACCGGCGTCGCGCACGGTTTCCGCCTCCACCCGCAAACGCTCCTGACGGCCCAGCAGCAGATTGCGCGGATCCTTTTCCCGCAGATCCTGCCGCCCTTCCGACTCCTGGCGGTAGGCGGCGCTGGTAACGATGAGGCGGTGCAGTTTCTTCATGCTCCAGCCATCTCTGATGAAGCGGCGGGCCAGCCAGTCCAGCAGTTCCGGATGTGTCGGCGGGGAGCCCTGGGCACCGAAGTCCTCCTCCGTCTCCACCAGACCGCGTCCGAAATAACGCATCCACACGCGGTTCACGGTGACGCGGGGTGTCAGGGGATTCCGGGGATCGGTCAGCCACTTTGCCAGATCCAGCCGGGTCAGTCGGCTATCCGGGCCCGAGCCTTTGTCCATGGCCGGAGCCACGGCGGGCAGGACAGCGGGAAGCAGCGCGCCGGCGGCGGTGTCGGGACGGGTGAAGTCCCCGCGTGTCAGAAGGAAGGTGTCACGCGGCTGCGGCTGCTCCCGCATGATCATCAGAGCGGCTGCACGGGGATCGGCCTGCGGCTTGGATCTGGAGGCGGTTTTGGGTTTGCCGCCGTCATTGTTATTGCCGGTGCCGGTGTCCGGGGCGGAGGAAGCCTTGACTTCGAGGGGCTCCTCCGGTTTGAAGAAGCCGGGCAGAAGCTCGCCGCGGGCGATATCCACGGTGGGACCTATATTGTTGGAATCCTGTGCGGTGTTGAAGAAAGCATAAAATCCGTAGTAGTCCCGGTGGGTGATGGGGTCGTACTTGTGCGTGTGGCACTGGGCGCAGGCAACGGTGAGGCCCAGCCAGACCGCGCCGGTGGTGGACGCGCGGTCCATGGTGGTCTCCACGCGCACCTGCCCGGCATCGACCCCGCCCTCGTCATTGATGACGGTGTTCCGGTGGAAGGCGGTGGCGGCCAGCTGGGCTTTGGTGGGGTTGGGCAGGAGATCGCCGGCCAGCTGATCCATGGTGAAGCGGTCGAACGGCTCGTCGGTGTTCAGGGCATGGATCACCCAGTCACGGTAGGGCCACATGACGCGCTCGCCGTCGATGGAGTACCCGTTCGAATCCGCATAGCGCGCCTGGTCCAGCCAGTGCCGGCCCCAGCGTTCGCCGTAATGCGGACTGGCCAGCAGACGGTCCACGGCCTTTTCGTAAGCATCCGGCGCTGAATCCGCCAGAAAGGCGCTGAGTTCCTCCGGAGTTGGCAGGAGACCGGTGAGATCCAAGGAAATCCGCCGTAGCAGCGTGGGCCGGTTGGCTTCCGGTGAAGGGGGTAGACTCTCCTGTTCCAGCCGGCTCAGAATGAAGCAGTCAATGGGGTTCCGGACCCATTCCGTGTTTTCAACAGACGGCGGTGGGGCCTCGGACAGGGGCATAAAGGCCCAGTGGGATTCGTACGTTGCCCCCTCCGCGATCCATTGCCGCAGGGTGGCGGTTTCCTTTTCGGTAAGCGGCGGCTTTTTGGACTCCGACGGCGGCATGATCTCATCCGGATCGTGGGAAGTGATGCGCTCCAGCAGCCCGCTGTGATCGGGATCACCCGGAACGATGGCGGCAACGCCGCTTTTCAGCACTGCGGCGGCTCCCTCCCGCAGGTCCAGCCGCAGGCCGCCCTCGCGCTTTTTGTCGTCCGGTCCATGGCACTGAAAGCAGGCGTTGGAAAGGATGGGGCGGATGTCACGGTTGAAGCGCAAAGGCCCGGCGGCGGTGCCGGTGCCCATCAGTGCCAGCAGAAAAACGCCTGCGGGCAGAATAAGGGAAAGACTGCGGTCCAGCATCCGCCGGCACGCGACTGTAAGGCGGCGGATGAAAGAGGAGCAGGAAAAACTCATGGAGAGCACTGGCGTTAAAGCGGACGCGGAGAGGGCGAAAGGGCGGGGATCGCCGGGGTTGGACTGGAAAATGAAAGATGGAAAAACAGCCCTCCTTCCTTTCACTTCCCTTGAGTCATCCAGTTATCGTAAAAATTCCGGACCTGACCGGAAGTCCCGTCTTCGCGGTTTCTTTGGGAGGACGTGATGAGAGGCAATCGGGGGTTGCCCCTGCCAGGGACGGCTTTTATGAGGTCCCGGTTTTCCCGCCATCATGCTTTCCCCCCAATCTGTTCCTGCTTCAGACTCCGGCTCCGGCCTCGCTTTTCTGCTGAGGCGCGATCCGGTGGTGATTACAGGTGCCGGCGCGGTCAGCGCGGCGGGTGAGGGAGTGGAGGCTTTATGGACGGCAGTGGTGAACCGGCAATCCCCGGCCGGGTGGTGCCGATTGCCCGGACCCGGCGGCGGGATGGTGGACAGGGTTGGGTTTCCGGTGCCGGAACTGGACTGGGCCGGTCATCCGTGGCGGGGCATGGCCCGGCGGCTGGACGCGGGCGGGAGAATGGCGCTGCGGGCGGCGTATGCGGCAGCGGATCAGGCGGGGCTTTTGGGAAATGACAGCAGGCCGCAGCCGACTCCGGAACGGCTGGGGGTGATCTGCGGCAGTTCAAGGGGACCGATAGGCAAATGGGAGGAGGCCTATGATCTTATGCACACAGGGCAGCGCATGAAGCCCACCTTGGCGGCCACTACCACGCTGGCGGCGGCCTCAGGAGCACTGGCGCAGGTGCTGGAGGCCAACGGGCCGTCGTGGTTGGTCAGTGCGGCCTGCGCCTCGGGGGCTTTCGCCATCGCCGCCGCAGCGGAGCGGATCGCCCTCGGTTATGCGGATGTGATGCTGGCCGGTGGCACAGACCAGAGCCTGAATGCCGTGGTGTGCAGCGGACTGGCTGCGGCGGGAGTCATGGCCCGGAGCAGCGGGGAGCCGGCGGACTGGTGCCGGCCCTTTTGCCTGGACCGGACCGGGCTGGTGCCGGGGGACGGAGCAGGCCTTCTGGTGCTGGAGTCCCTCTCCTCCGCCCGGCGGCGGGGCGTGACCCCCCTGGCGGTGCTCAGCGGCTGGGGGCTGGGCATGGACCCGGAGGGGCTGGCGGGCATGGACGCCGGAGGAGCCGGTCTGCGCCGAACCATGACGGACGCCCTCGCACTGGCCGGGCTGTCCCCGGCGGACATTGGCTACATCAACGCCCACGGAACCGGCACTTGGAAAAACGACGCGGCGGAGGCCTCCGCCATGGCGGCTGTCTTCGGCCCGGAAATGCCGCCCTGTTCCTCCAGCAAATCCATCACCGGCCACTGCCTGGGGGCCACGCCGGCATTGGAGGCCATTCTGTGCCTGCAGGCTCTGCGCCGGGGCATACTGCCTCCCGCTTTTCCAACGGCGCACACTACGCCGGCAGCGGCAGCAGTGGAAAGAAAAGAGAAGGGTCCGGACCCGGCGGGCGCTGTCCGCTTTTCTCCAGGCGGGCCGTGTCCCGGACTGCGCCATGCACTGAGCAGCTCCGCCGGCTTCTGGGGCTTTCAGTCGTCTCTGATTTTCAGCCGGTGGGAGGAAGCGTAACGGGGGCAGGGTCGCAGTCCGGTCCGGCGCGGGAACCCGCCGCAATGCCTGTCCTGGCAAATCCCGGGAAATAAAAAGCGCCCGCCCCCGGGAGAGGGCAGGCGCTCAAGATGGTGATGGTGGCGGAATCCGGAATTTCCGGAGCCGGAGCCGGCTCACTTGTAGCTGGCCTGGCTGCCTTTGATGTCGCGCTTCTTGATCCAGGGCATCAGGGCGCGGAGCTTGGCACCGGTCTTCTCGATCGGATGGGCCTCGCCGTCCTTCAGGAGCTTGTTGTAAACGGGATAGCCGCTTTCGTACTCCTTGATCCACTCCTTGGCGAACTTGCCGTTCTGAATGTCCTTCAGCGCCGCCTTCATGCGCTTCTTCACCCCGGCGTCGATGATCTTCGGTCCGACATGCACGTCGCCCCACTTGGCGGTCTCGGAGATGGAGAAGCGCATCCCGGCGATGCCGGCCTCGTTCATCAGGTCCACGATGAGCTTCAGCTCATGCAGGCATTCGAAGTAGGCCATCTCGGGGGAGTAGCCAGCCTCCACCAGCACCTCGAATCCGGCCTGCACCAGCGCGCTGGCACCGCCGCAGAGCACGGTCTGCTCGCCGAAGAGGTCGGTTTCGGTCTCCTCCTTGAAATCGGTCTCAATGACTCCGGCGCGGGTGCCGCCCACGCCCTTGGCCCAGGCCAGAGCGGTCTTCTTGGCCTTCTTGCTGGGGTTCTGGTAAATGGCGATCAGAGCCGGCACGCCTTTGCCTTCGGTGAACTGGCGGCGCACGATGTGGCCGGGGCCTTTGGGAGCCACCAGGATCACGTCCACGTCCGCCGGGGGCACGATGGTCTTGTAATGGATGGCGAAGCCGTGGCTGAAGAGGAGGGTTTTACCCTTCTTCAGGTGGGGGGCGATGTCCTGGTTGTAAACGCCCGGGATCTTGGTGTCCGGCACGGCCACAAAAATCACGTCGGCCTTCTGCACGGCCTCGGCGGCGCTGAAGACCTCAAAGCCCAGATCCTTGGCGACCGGGATGGATTTGCTGCCGGCATAGAGGCCGATGATGACGTTGACGCCGCTCTCCTTGAGGTTGAGGGCGTGCGCATGGCCCTGGGAGCCGAATCCGATGACCGCGCAGGTTTTGTCCTTGAACACGCCGAGATCGGCGTCCTTGTCCGTATAAATTTTGGCAGGCATGAAGCGTGATGGTTGGTTATTAATGGGGGTGGAACAGGAGCGGGAACCCGGAGGTTGGAGAATGCAGGGATGTCCGGGAACCTCGGCCTCCGGGCGGTCCGTGTTCCCTGTCTCAAATCCCGGATTCCCCGGGACGGAAATCAGTCAGCGGAGGCGGGGTTTTCGCTTTCATCCGGAGCATCGTTCAGGCGGGGCAGGGCGATGCGGCCGGTGCGGGTGAGATCGAGGATGCCGAAGGACTCCATCAGGGAGGTGAACTTCGCGATCTTGCCGGTGTCCCCCGTGACTTCGATGGTCAGGACGGTGCGGCCCACGTCGATGATCTTGGCACGGAAAAGCTGGCAGATCTCAATGACCTCGGCCCGCGTCTGGCGGTCCACCTTCACCTGCAGGAGCACCAGCTCGCGGTCCACGTAGTCGCCCTCGCGGAAGTCGATGACTTGGATCACATCAATGAGCTTGTCGAGCTGCTTGATGATCTGGTTGAGGACGTTCTCCTTTTCCCGGACCACAATGGTCATGCGCGAGATCTTCGGATCGTGGCTGGGGCCGACGTTGAGGCTGCGGATATTGTAACCGCGCCCGCTGAACATGCCGGCCACACGGGCGAGCACGCCGAATTTGTTTTCAACGAGGACGGAGATGGTGTGATAGGTCATTGGACACGGGACCGGACGGTCCGGAAAAGGGCGGGAAGACTCCCCCGCTCCAGCCCGTGCGTCAATGCGGATTTTCATACTTGAAAACCGTTTCGCCCGCTCCGCCGCAGGCCTGTTTTTTTGCCAATCCGCGGAATCCGGATCGCCGCCGCTGTTTGTCAGGGTGCCGGAGCGGGCTCCGCCGTCGCGGGGACCGGAATTTCCTGCTGTTTCTCCTGCTCCACCGCCGCGTGGTTCACCAAAGGAGACGTTTCGTGGCCGATGGGCCAGATGTGGAAGCCCCCTTTGGCCCAGGCATTGATTTCCCAAGTTCCCCAGATGCCCTTGGCCTCCCGGAATCCCGTGTATTCCACGGAGTGCCGCCCCACATAGCTTTTGGTCCAGAGGCATTCCCCGTTTTCCGTGCCGTATTTTCCCGCGATGATGAACATGCCGAGGCCGTCGGCCCCCTCGCCGCTCATGACCCCGTTTTTGAATTCCAGAACCAGATCCATGAGATGTTTCTGGCTGTCCTCCTTGCCATAGGTGTAAAAGCCAACCCATGGGCCGGAGGGAAAGGTAAGGTCGTTCATGGAGATGCGGGAAATGCGGACTCAGTCAGTATATAGTCTCCATAACTGAATCCGGACTCAGGCTGGCCGCCTTTTTTTCAAGTTTATCCCACGGTGGGGAATCCGCTGGTCTTTCCGCGGCGGTCGGCTCTGCACGGCGGACAGCTGTCACAGGGAAAGCAGGGCACCGGAAGCGTGAAGGAAGTAGTGAGCGGTGCGGCGGATTTCAAATTTCCAGCCAAGTCCGCGCAACCTTCCGGCCAGTTCCCCCGGATCGTGGAAGACTTTGTAAATCTGAAATCCACGCCCGTCGTTTAGCCGGCGGCTCAGCACCGTGGCCTCCGGCTGGGGCAGGCGGTGATCCACGGCGGTGGAGGTTGGTTCGTGGAGGGAGTCCACGAAAAACACACGTCCACCGGGTGCCAGGCAGCAGCGGACCATCGACCAAAAGGCATCAAAACGCTCTCGCGGAACATGGGAAAGCCAGAAACTGAAAAACACGGTGTCGTACAGCCCGTCCGGTTGCCAGTTGAATAAATCCGCCTCGATATACCGCACCTGTGGCGGTCCACAGGACCGCGCCGCATTAAGGGCGAGCATTTCCGGCGAGGCGTCCACCGCGGTCAGAGTGGTGGCAAAAGGCAGCAGCCGGCGGGTCCAGAGGCCGGTGCCGCAGGCCAGTTCCAGAATGCGGCCCTCAGGCTGAAAGGCGGACAGGGCCGCTGCCACCTCATCCGCCTCCGCAGACCATTGGGCATTAAGTTCCGGGCCCCGGTCGTAACGGCCCTCCCGGAGCCACCACTGATCGTATTCAGCGGCCCGTGCCCGGTAATAATTGATCTGCTGGCGCAGGAGAAAGGTGCTTTCAGCGGCTGCGATTATGAATAAACCAACTGGTCCCGGCGGACTGCGGCGGACTCACACCCGCGTCATGTCCAAGAATCCCTCCAATTGGCGGATACGGGTGGGGTGGCGCATTTTCCTCAGCGCCTTGGCCTCGATCTGCCGGATACGCTCGCGGGTGACATGAAATTCCTTGCCCACCTCCTCCAAGGTGCGGCTGAAACCGTCGATCAGGCCGAAGCGCTTCTCCAGCACGGCGCGCTCACGCTCGTTAAGGGTGTCCAGCACGTCCTTGATCTTGTCCTTGAGCATGGCGAAGCCCGTGCGCTCCATGGGATTCTCCGCCCCCTTGTCCTCGATAAAGTCCCCAAACGTGGTGTCATCTCCCTCACCGACAGGGGCCTGAAGGCTGATGGGGGTCTGCGCCATCTTGAGCACGGCGCGGATGCGCTCCACGGGGAGATGGATCTCATCGGCGATCTCTTCGGGGGAGGGCTCCCGGCCATACTCCTGCACCAGCTGCTTCTGCACGCGCATCAGCTTGTTGATGGTCTCGATCATGTGCACCGGAATGCGGATGGTGCGGGCCTGATCGGCAATGCTGCGGGTGATGGCTTGGCGGATCCACCACGTGGCGTAGGTGGAGAACTTGTAACCGCGGCGGTATTCGAATTTCTCCACCGCCTTCATGAGGCCCATGTTCCCCTCCTGAATGAGGTCCAGGAAGGGCATGCCCCGGTTGGTGTACTTTTTGGCGATGGAGATGACCAGCCGGAGGTTGGCCTCCACCATCTCCTGCTTGGCGCGCTGGGCCTCCCGGAGGTGGGAGCGCATTTCATTGTAGGAGACATGGAAGTCGGCGGCGTTCTGCCAGACCCGGCGCTCCACGGCGTCGATCTCCGTCAGAGCCTCCGCGTCGTTGGGATCCTGGGCCAGGCGGCTTTCAGCGGCGGACAGCTCGTCCATCAGTTCGCGGGCCAGGCTTTCAAACTCCTCAACGGTCTTCTGCTTGAAGTAATATTTGACGAAGGTCTTCTGAATGACGGTGTGCGCCTTTTTGAACTCGGCCAGCGCGGCATCGCGCTTGGCTGCAATTTTAGCGGACCGGCTCTTCTCCCAGGCGTCCTGAGCGGTCTCATGGGCGTCGCTGACCTGGGCGTTCAGCTTGAGGAGACCCTTCATATACCGCTCGCGGCTTTCAATCTTCTTGTCCTGCACTACACGGTCGGTGCGCTCCTCGTTGTCGATCAGCTTGCGGGCCAGGTCCAGGTAGGCGTCGGCGATGAAGCCGAAGGTGTTCAGCAGGCACTGGACCTGCTCCTCGGATTTCTCAATGCGGATGGAGATTTCGACCTCCTGCTCGCGGTTCAGCAGGGGCACCTGACCCATCTGCTTCAGATACTGACGGACCGGGTCATCCAGCGTGTCCGAGCGCAGGTTGTCCGCCTTGTCATCCAAATCCGGCATATGGCGCAGGACGGCGGATGCGGAGGGAACGGGCCGCACGCGGTCCACCTGGGAGGCGTCAATGATGTCGATCTCCAGATTCCGCAGGCGCAGGATAATCTCCTCCACCACATCGGGGGAGATCAAATCATTCGGCAGGGCGTCATTGAGATCATCGTAAGTGACATGGCCCTGCTCCTTGGCCAGCTTGACCAGCTCCCGGATTTTGAACTGGATGTCCGGCGAGTCGATGGAGTAAGCATCCAGTACCGGCGGCGGGGCGGGGGCGGCCTCCGGCGCATCTTTGCGCGGGCGTCCGCGTCCCCGTTTGGCCGGGGTGGAGGCGGCTTCGTCGGACAGGGATGAAGAGGGGGATGAGGTTGCTGCGGCGGGCGGCGGGGAATCCGCGGAAGTGGTGGACAGAGGGTCGAAATCGGAATCGGAATCGGACACGGAGGCTTGGGGGGGACTGGTGGCGGAGGTGGAGCCTTCGCCGGGGGGATGGCGCGGGAGGGGGGAGGAATCCGGCATCTGCGGATCAGTTTCCACAAGTGTGTGCCGTGGAGGGCTGTCCGATGAATTGTTTGGAGGCTGGGGAACTGGCGGTGCTCCGGAATCGGGGGAGGAGGAGCGTCTGGGCATAAGGAACCGATCAGGGGATGTGAGGATACGCCCGGCAGCCTTGCCCGGACACAAAGATTTCCGCCAGGGCCGTAAGGCGGTCAAGAAATTCCTTGACCCTTTTGGTCCTGTCTTTCCCGGAATCATTTCCGGCTCTGTCCCGGCGCGCGCCATGGCGCTGGAAAGAATATGATTCCGCTGTCTCCGCCAATTAAAGCCGGCGGCGGGAAACAGAGTGGCGCAGTCTTTCAGCTCAGAGTGGGCCGGATGCGCTCCAGAAGCGCCTTGGTGGCCTTGATGCCATCGGGCTCGGAAAGCTGCGTGCCCTCGTATTCAATGCCCACAAAGCCATGATAGCCATGTTTTTTGACCACGATTTCCATCATTTTCACATAGTCCGTCTCCGCCTCATTGCCTTGGGCGTCGAAAACATTGGATTTGGCGCTGACCCCCTTGGCAAAGGCCATCATTTCATCCACGCCCTTGTATCGGTCATATTCCTTGAAATTGCCAAAATCGGGCAGAGTGCCGCAGTTGGGCAGACCGACGCTTTTGATGACCCCTGTAAGCCAGCCGCCGTCCGAGGAGTTGCCGCCGTGGTTCTCCACAATTACATTCAGCCCCAGCGGCTGGGCGAAGGCGGAGAGCCGGTGGAGGCCATCGGCGGCCAGTTTGGCCTGCTCCTCCCGGGTGCCGCTGCTGTGGGCGTTCACCCGGATGCTGTGGCAGCCGAGGAATTGGGCGGCATCGAGCCACTTGCGGTGGTTGTCAGCAGCCTTGCCGCGCCGGGCTTCATCGGGGTCGCCTAAATTGCCCTCGCCGTCGCACATGATCAGGACATTGGTCACTCCGTGGTCGGCGGCGCGGGTTTTCAGGCCGTTCAGGTAGTCTTTGTCCTGGGCTTTGTCCTTCCAGAACTGGTTCACATACTCCACCGCTTCGATGCCGTAGTCCCGTTTGGCGATCACGGGAAAGTCCAGGTGCTCCAGCTTTTTCGAGAAGAAGGCGAGGTGCAGAGACCAGCCGGCAAGGGAGATTTTGAAGGGCGGCGCTTTGGCGGCGGTTTCCTGCGCTTTCACGGAGCGGGTCAGGGAAAGGGTGGCAGCGGCGGCCGTGAGGCCGGCTCGGAGAAAATGACGGCGGTTTTTCATGGAGAGGGACGGCGGATTGGTTGGGCGCTGATTCATTCCTACGACAGGAAGTCCGCTGGAGGAAATCCCTTTTTGCCGGAAACACGCCGGGTGTCCCCGGTCACCCGTGTCAGCCCAGGGCCATCACCTCCAGGCTGCCGCCGCGCTGCACCTCCAAATCCGGTGCGGTGCCCGCCAGTTCTCCGTCGGCCTCAAAGGGCAGGGGGATATTCCCGGCATGGATGCGCAGGCTGGCAGTCTGAAAATAGGTCACACTGTGCCTCTCCCCGCCGCCGGGGGCATAGTGGCCGGAGAGCATTCCTTTGATCATGGTGTAGAACTCCCAAGGTCCGTGCCCCCGCATGACCACCACATCCAGCAGCCCGTCGCCCGGCAGTGCGGCGGGGAAAAAAGGAAATGGACCGCCGTAGCGCCGGCCATTGCCCATCAGCACCACCGTGCCCTCCACGGGAGGGCGGCCCTCGGCTTGGACGGTCATCAGCGGCGCGGGCCGAATGAGCTGCCCCACGCCGGCGATGATGTAGCTCAGCGGTCCGAAGCGCTTTTTCAGCTCCCAAGTGGTGGCCCGGATGATGGCGGCATCCATACCGGCCCCGGCCAGCTGCACAAAGCAGGTGTCCTGAATGCGCCACAGATCCACCCGGCGGCGCTGGCCCTGCTCGATAATGCGCCAGCACGCGTCCAGCCGGCTGGAGGGCAGCCCCAGTTCCGCCGCGAACACATTCATGGTCCCCGCCGGCAGCACTCCCAGCGCCGTCCGGTCTGCCGCCCCCGCTTGGACGATGCCGTTGACCACCTCGTTCACCGTGCCATCCCCGCCGGCGGCCACCACCAGGGGCTCCCCGGCGCGGGCCAGCTTTTCCGCGATGAGGGAGGCGTCCCTGGTCCCCGTGGTCTCATGCAGCTCCACCAACGGGCTCAGCGCGCGGATGACCTCCCGCATCCCGCCGGCGCGGGCACTGCGCGCGTTGGGATTGATGATGACTGGAATGGGTCGCCGGACGGTCTCCGGCGGCGTTGGCGCGGCCATCCGGCCAGTTTGGAGGGATTCAGCCCCGTCCGCGATGGGAATTATTGCGCTTACGGCATATTAATTATTCATGACCGTAATTCGGGGGGACGTGGCTTTGTCTAGTTAACTGCTTGACTGATTTAAATCATCGGTACATTTCCGCCCGCAGGCGGCGGGGGATTCAGGTGGCGGGAACTCTTTGGTGGAGGCGCCACCTGCCGGCACTGTCATTCCCTCCTCCCAATGAAATATTGGTTTCTCACGCTCATCACCATCGCCGGCTGCGCCGGATCGCTGGCGTGGCTGATCCGTGGGAGGATCCTGCCGGGATTTTTGGTCAACGCCAATCAGGAAATGGTGGCCGACTGGCATGCGGCCCTGATGGAGCGCCACCGCGAAACCAACTCCTGGCCCGACATGGCCAATCCCGGCGTGTTCGCCGATCAGCTGTTCAACCTCACGGGGGCGGGGGGGCGCCGCATCTCCAACGGGTATATGCATGGGCGGGAATACATCCGTGACGCCACCACCGGCCAAATCCTGGATGTTTACTGGAACCCGATGAAATTCACCTTTTCCGGGGACACCTGCCTGGTGGTCAGCGCCGGACCGGACGGCGTGCCGGGCACGGCGGACGACGTGTCCTCCGACAAGGTTCGTGAGCGCGATTTCCAGGAGACGCTGACCCAGGCGCGGGCGGCGCTTGAAGCCCACGCGGCGGGCAAAAAATGAACCCTCTGCCTCCGACTCTGATTTACCAACCCTGCGATGCAGACTTACCTTGATCTCCTCCGGCTGGTGCTGCGCGAGGGCAAACCGCGCACCGACCGCACCGGCACGGGCACGCTTTCCTGCTTCGGAGCCCAGGCGCGGTATTCCCTGTCGGAGGGTTTCCCCCTGCTGACCACCAAAAAGGTCCACCTGCGCTCCATCATCCACGAGTTGCTGTGGTTTCTGAAGGGGGACACCAATATCGGCTATCTGCGGGAGAACGGGGTCACCATCTGGGACCAGTGGGCGGATAAAAACGGTGATCTGGGACCGGTTTACGGAGCCCAGTGGCGCTCTTGGCCGGCGGCGGATGGCCGAACGATTGATCAGATCGCGGATGTGATTGACCAAATCCGCCGCACGCCCGACAGCCGCCGGCTGATGGTCAGCGCGTGGAATCCGGCGCAGATCGCCGGCATGGCCCTGCCTCCGTGCCATGCGCTGTTCCAGTTTTATGTCGATCAGGACGCCGGCACCCTCAGCTGCCAGCTTTACCAGCGGAGCGCGGATCTTTTCCTGGGCGTGCCCTTCAACATCGCCTCCTATTCTCTGCTGACCATGATGATCGCCCAGGTCACCGGCTACAAACCGGGCGATTTTGTCCACACCTTCGGGGATCTGCACCTTTATCAAAATCACCTTGATCAGGTCCATGAGCAGTTGTCCCGTACTCCACGCGCCCTGCCGGTCATGCGGCTGAACCCGGAGCGGAAATCCATCGACGAGTTCCGGTTCGAGGACTTCACCTTGGAAAACTACGATCCCTGGCCGGCGATCCGGGCACCGATTGCGGTATGAGGACGGAAATGGAAGCAGAAAGGAAAATCGCTGTGCCGAATGATGTATTGGAAACAACCCTGAAATTCATTGCTGTCGCCGCCATGACACCAAACCGTGTCATTGGGCTGCACAATGAGATTCCGTGGCATTTGCCTGAGGATCTGAAATTCTTCAAAAAAACCACCAGTGGCCACCCCATCCTCATGGGCCGGAAAACTTGGGAAAGCTTGGGCCGCCCGCTGCCCAACCGGCGGAATCTGGTTCTCTCCCGCACCTTGGACAATGCGCCGGGCGCGGAAATCCTACGGCATCCCGATGAGATCAGCAAACTGGGGCTGAAGGGAACCGTGTATGTAATCGGTGGAGCTGAGATTTACCACCTGCTGATGCCGCGGACGTCTGAAATTCTCCTGACCATGGTGGAGTTCGCGGCGGAGGGCGACACGCTGTTTCCGCCCTTTGAGGAGGAATTCGAACTGGCAGAGGTGCTGGACCGGATGCCCGGTGTGGCGGAATGGCGCCGGTATGTCCGGCGAGGAGTTTGATGGCGGGAAGCCGGTGTGGGGAGCGGACGGTGGATTCGGTTCGTCCGGTCGGGAGCTGGGAATCGTTCCCGTGAATGAACAGACGGCGCTGCTGTCCTCCCTGCCGCCGGCAAATGATGGCGCGGGCGGGCTGACGGTTCCCGCTTTTCCGCTCCGACATTTCAGGCTTATGCAAAGGCTTATGCAAAAACTGCTTCTCCCATTTCTGCTGCCCCTTTTGCTGGCGCTTCTGCCCTCCTGCCAAAGCATGGGCACACCGGCCTCCGCCACCGGAGGCCATCCGCCGCTGCCGACGGTGAAGCGCGTGGATCTGAAGCGGTATTCCGGCAGCTGGCATGAGGTGGCGCGCCTGCCTCAAATCTATGAGAAGGGCTGCCTGCAGGCCACGGCGGAATACACTCTGAATCCGGACGGCACTCTGAAGGTGGTGAACACCTGCTACAAAAAGCGCGGCAGAGTCACCTCCATTGAGGGCAAAGCCGAGGCGGTGCCCGGTTCAGGCAATGCCCGGCTGAAGGTCAGCTTCCACGGACTGGCCGCTCTGGTTCCGGTGCCCGATGAGGGGAACTACTGGATCATCGCTCTCGACCCCGGTTATCAGTGGGCCATGGTCGGCACTCCCAACCGGCAGGCCCTGTGGATTCTGTCCCGCGTGGCGGCGCTGCCTTATCCCACTTACCAAATGCTGAAGGAGAAAGCCCGGTCGCTCGGTTTTGACACCGGCAAGCTGCTGCCGGAGGCCGCTGCCAAAAAGCGCCCAGGCTGAATCAGCCTCATGGATGGTGCGGAGGCATCCAACGCGGAAAAATCTGGTGCTTATTGCCAGAGGGAGGACTGGCGGCTGCCGATCTCCTGCCCGTTCTGAATCAACGTGGCGCGCCAGGCCAGCACCTTGCCGTCCGTATGGTATTCATCGCCGGTCACCAGGATCTGCGTGATATTGGAGCGGCGGACTTTGTCGATCATCACCGTTTTCTGCTTCTTTTTGAAGCCGGTGGCGGACTGAAGGTATTCAAAGCGGATCTGCGCCGGCTGTTTGGTGTCCTGGGCGTTCCAGAAGAAAGTGTAATAATTGCCGCGCCGGGCCTCGCGCTCCACATTGCTCACCGCCCCGTAAAGATAGTGCTGCTGTTCGAAGGAAACGCTGGGATCCACGGAGGCGATACGGGCCGACGGATTCAAACGGTAGATTTTGACTTTGGTGAACCCTGTGGCCTGGGAGGCGCAGGAGGATAAAGCCGCCGCGGCGAGAAGCGGGAGCAGGCGGAGGACGGAGCGGAAAGTCATGCCCGGATATAGAAGGGGAAAGCGGCACACTGTCAACGTCGCGCCGGTGCACTGGAAAACGGATTTTCATGGGTCATTGCCGGCTTTGGCCCTGCTTGGTGCCATGAATCCACAGCTTCTTCCGGATTGCGCCTCCGGGTCTGTCAAAGGCCAGCCCGGATTTTTTCTCCGCCTCTCTCCCTCCCCATCTGCGGTGTGAACTGTGGGCGGGGTGGCGGCGAATGTCATTATCGGACAATCTCCGCCCGCGGCGCGGGGCCGGAGGAGTGGCGGACCACCTCGCCCTGGGCGGAGGCCCTGATGAGGTCGTTCACGGGGATGGCGCGGAGGGTGTCGCGGATGGCGGGGACCTCCAGCGCCTCCCTCAGCTCCGGCATGGTGAGGAGTTCGCTGTAGTGGGAAAAACTCAGGGCGTGCAGCACGGTGTTGTCCTTCAGCAGATGCTGCAGGACCTCCTGGCGGATCAGGGGGGCGATCTGCGGCTGGGACATGAGGTTTCTCCAGGCTTGGTCGCTGTGGCGCATGGCGAGGATGGATCCCAGACTGGAAATGTCGCCGGAGCGCAGCGGATCCACTTTGTCCAGCATGGCACCAACCGTGCCGGAGGACAGGTTCTCACGCAGTTTGGCTAGCAGCGGCAGTTCCGCCGGATCCTCCTGGGCCGGGGTTTTGGCGGCGGTCTCCGCCCATTTCATGCGTGACACTGACCCGCCCCAGCGGATGGCCATGGCCATGCACCACAACACCAGCAGGGCGGGCACGAGGCTGAAGATGCCGGCCTTGGCGCGGGAGCCGTTGCCGGAGGGCAGCAGCAGCCGGCCACTGAACAGAGCGGACAAAAACCGGTGGGTGATATAAAAAACCACCGCAGCACAGATGACGGCACCCCATTGCAGGGCGTCGGGGTGGAATCCGCTCAGCCAGGTGATCAGATTTCCCGGAGCGTGCCTGAAGAAGAGCCATCCGCCGAAGGCTCCGGCCACCGCCGACGTTCCCAGCACCGCCATGCGGGCAATGCCCTTCACCACGCCCCACAGGACACAGGCGGCCCCAAAGCCGAGCATGGCCAGGCGGAGGGTGGGTTCGGAGGTCAGGAGGGACATGGGCGAGTTTTCAGTTTTTCAGTTTTCAGCGGCGGGACCGGGAACGGTTGCTTATTCGGCGGGATTCAGGCGCAGTTACAGCGGAAATTTGAGCAGCGGGGAGGTGCTTCGGGCCTTGTCGGGGGAGGATGAATGAAGGTGGATCCATGCGGTTGGCAGTGGCCGGTCCTGGCTTTGTGGGAACGGGAAATGGAGCCCGCCCGCCTGTTCAGCCATTCTGGCCTCGCTGTCTCAGCACATGGTCCAGGATCACCAGCCAGGTCATGGCCTCCACGATGGGGACGGCGCGGGGCAGGACGCAGGGGTCATGGCGGCCGCGGCCCTTCAGGGTGGTGTCGGTGTGTGGGGCGCTGGTCACGGTGTCCTGGGCGTGCATCACAGTGGCCACGGGCTTGAAGGCCACACGGAAGAGGATGGGTTCGCCATTGCTCATGCCGCCCTGCACGCCGCCGGAGTCGTTTTTAGTCGTATGGACCTGGCCGTCCGTGCCCATGCGGAAAGGGTCGTTATGTTCCAGCCCGGTGAGCATGGTGCCGGCGAAGCCGCTGCCGATTTCGAATGCCTTGGTGGCTGGCAGGCTGAGCATGGCTTTGGCGAGATCGGCGTCGATTTTATCAAAAACAGGCTCGCCCAAACCGGCGGGGCAATTCCGCACCACGCACTCCACCACGCCGCCCACGCTGTTGCCAGTGGAGCGCATCTCCTTGATCAGGTCCGTCATGGGCTCTACCAGCGCGGGATCGCCGGTGCGGACGATGTTGCCCTCAATGGTCTCCCGCGAAACAGTCAGAGGATCCACGGAGGCGTTGAGATGCTTCACGCTTTTCACCCACGCGATCACGTCCAGCCCCGGTGCCAGCACCTCCAGCACCTGCTGCGCCACCGAGGCCGCGGCCACACGGCCGATGGTTTCCCGCGCGCTCGACCGCCCGCCGCCGCGCCAGTCGCGGAAGCCGTATTTGGCGTCGTAGGTGTAGTCCGCGTGGCTGGGGCGGTATTTGCCGGCCATCTCGTTGTAGGCCTCGGACCGGTGGTCCTCGTTGCGCACGAGGATGGAGATGGGCGTGCCCGTGGTCCGGTCCTCGAAAACACCACTCAGAATCTCGGCGCGGTCCCCCTCCTTCCGGGGAGTGGTGATCTCGCTCTGACCCGGACGGCGGCGGTCCAAAGCCGCTTGTATTTTATCCAGCGACAGGGGCACGCGGGCGGGACAGCCGTCAATGACGACCCCCACACCCCCGCCATGGGATTCACCCCAGGTTGTAACACGGAAAGCCTGACCCCAAGTGCTGGACATATGCCTGTTCCGCTAAGACAGGATTTTTCCGGCGGCAAGAGGGAGTGGAATTCCGGGTTGTAAGCTGACAACCGGCCTGCTGCGGGCTGAAACGCCGGTCCACGCTGGCAATGGGGCACGCGCCGTGAATCAGTCGCGGCATGAAGTTCATCACATGGAATGTCAATGGCCTGCGCTCCGTCTTTGGAAAGGGATTCGACGGCTTTGTGAACGCGGAACGCCCGGACTTTCTGCTGCTGCAGGAGACCCGGGTGGATCCCCACTCCATGGAGTGGGACTGGCTGCCGGGCTACCACCGGCACTGGAACCGCGCGGCCAAGCCCGGCTACAGTGGCACCGGCATCCTGACCCGGCATGAGCCTCTGAGTGTCCGGCACGGCATGGGCCTGCCGGAGCACGACAACGAGGGCCGCGTGCTCACGCTGGAGTATCCGGGCGCATGGATCGTCTGCGTTTACACTCCCAATGCCCAGGCGGAACTGGCGCGGCTGCCCTACCGCCAGACTTGGGATGCCGCTTTCCTGAAGTATGTCAGCGGACTGGAGAAAACCAAACCGGTGCTTTTCGCCGGCGATCTGAATGTGGCACACAAGGAGATCGATATCACCCGGCCGGCCTCCAACCGCCTGAGCCCCGGATTCTCCGATGAGGAGCGCGCAGGATTTGACAATATCCTGACCGCGGGGTTCCACGACGCCTTCCGGGAATTCGACTCCCGGCCTGCGCAGTACTCGTGGTGGAGCTTCCGGGCCAACGCCCGCGCCAACAATGTGGGATGGCGCATCGACTACTGGTGCACTTCCCCGCGGCTTCGCGCCGCATTGAAGTCCTGCGTCATCCGTCAGGACATTCATGGCTCTGATCACTGCCCGGTGACTCTGGAGACCGATGACAGGATTCTCACCGGCATGTGACAGGATCGGCTGCCGGCGTGCAGGAATCTCTGAATACCTGCAACAGTCCGGGCAGAGCAGCGAGGAATGGCTGCCACCGCCCGGACTGCGGACAGGTTAGGTCAGGTCTGATCTGACTGGCTGGAAACTACCAGCTTCCGAAGCCGGATGTCCGGCTTTGCCCGGTTCAGCTCAGGCCTTTTTAGTTTCCTCTTTTTTAGGATGCTCAGCGGCTTTGCCGCCTTTGCCCTGTTTGCCTTTTCCGGCAGGCTTGGCGGTGAATTCCTCAAGACTCACCTTGCTGTCGGCGTTGGTGTCCTTCCGTTTGAAGATCTCGTCAGCCTTGCTGTTGTCCTTTTTGAAGCGCGGCAGGGCCTTGAACTCCTCCAAAGTAAGGTGGGAGTCGCTGTTGGCGTCCGCCTTTTTGAAGTTCTCCTCCTGCTGGGCTTTGGCGTCATCCTTTTTTTCGGATTCAGCAGCGGGAGCCGGAGTGGCGGGAGCCGCCGGCTTGTCCTCCGCATGCAGGCCAATGGCCAGGAAAGGAACCGTCAGGAGGGCGATCAGCTTGATTTTCATATGCGGGGTTTGCTTGATTACTTGGTTGTATTGGCTTCCAGGTTGGAAATGGCGGACGGTGCCTATGCGCGCTGCCCGCCATTGTGGTATCAGGCGGGAATTCCACGCCCGGCGTTACACGCGAACGCGGGAACTTGGCGGTTTTCCGCCCGCCGATAGCCATTGATGCGGATTTCCCTGTCCGCACCTCCAAGTTTTTCACTATCCGTTAATCGGATTTCGAATTGCCAGCCTTGGACAAAGGATTGGCGAAGACGCCCAAATGGCTGCCGGAGGGGCGCTCGCGCCCGGGAATGCCGAGCTGAATGGGGCGGTTGATCACTTTGGGGTTCCCCTGTGCATCCGCCATAACCATGGTGGTGGTGCCGCCGCCGTCGAGATTGATGGCGTCTGTGGCTCCCATGGCGGTGAACCACGTGCCCATCTCCACCGTGGTGCAGCCCTCGCTGTAGCCGGCTTGGCGGCCATCCACGGTCAGCAGCCAGAGGGTTTTGCCGTCGCCGCTGATGGCGGCCCCCGTGCGGGGATGCAGCTTGGTGTCGGTGGCGATGCTTTTGCCGTTTTTCAGAATGATCTGAAAGCCGCAGACCGCCTGACTGATTTCCTCAAGGGGAAAAGGCGGGGCGCTGATCCGCAGGGTGCCATCCTTCATCTGAAGCAGGGCGGGATGGCTACTGGCGGGGGAGACCACTTTGCCGTCGGAGATTTGAAGGCCCACAATATCCTCCGGCAGCCCCTCCAGCGCATACACCTTGTCGAAAGGCGCGGCGTTGACCGCCGCCTGGCAGCGCCAGGCTTTCAGAAATGAGGACGTGAACTGACTGGTGGTTTCCCCGGGAGCCTCACCGTTGTCCGGCGTGGCCAGCAGCCGCACGCCCGGCGCGGCCAGATCCACCCGTAGCACCTGGGCGCGGATGGGGCGGGGTTTGGGAGCCGTGATTTCGGCCAGGTCAACGCCCTGAAACACCGGCTTCCAGACGGCGGCGCGGAAGGCGGGTTCAACCGCGGCACCGGTGCTCTCCTTGTCCGATGGCGCCTCCTTTTCCTCAGCCCGCAGCGGTGAGGAAAAGGAAAGGGAAAACGCGCTGACCACGGCCAGCAGCAGTGCCGGAGGGAGTCTCTTCGTTATTCCCCTCATGGTTTGCGGCCGATGCAGTGAAGCGCGGCGTTGGTGCGGATAAACAGGCAGCCCTGGGCGGCGGCGATGCTGGAGCGGATATCCTTCTCCGCGGGGCCGCCCATGTCCACTTGGTAAACCACCTTGGCCTCGTCGCCGGCCTCCATCACCGTGACTTTTCCGCGCTGGTCCATGAAGTATATTTTCCCGTCCGCGCCGGTGGGGGAGGACTCGATTTTCACGCCGTCCATCCGCTGCTCCCAATACATTTTGCCGGTTTTGGGCTCCAGGCAGCTGAGCGCCTTGCGGTCGCTGTTCATGATGTAGAACCGGCCCTTGTAATAAAGCGGCGTGGAGACATCGGAGGAGACATCCTGGCTGTTCACCTCGTCGCTGCTGGACCACGCGATGAAGTCGTCCTTCAGCAGGCCTGAGCCGCCGGTTTTGATGGCGTAGGCGGGGGCACGTTTGGGGGCGCAGACCAGTACCGTGTCCTGGGCCACCACCACACTGGGCACCAGACGCCAGTGCGAGATTTTCTCAGGGTTCCAAGTCCCCCAGCGCCAGATCTCTTTGCCAGTCGCCGCCTCGTGGGAGGTCAGGCAGTCCCCACCCGCCACGATCAACTCCGTCTTTCCCTCCCGGACGACCGGCACGGGAGTGTTGAAGGCCTCATGGGACTCTCCGTTGGCGTCGCTGGGACGCACGTGCCGCCAGATCTCTTTGCCGCTGGCGGGATCCATGGCCAGCAGATAGGACTCATTGTTGCCATCCTTGCGGCCCCGCAGGGTGCCGTTGCTTTCAAAGGTGGTGTCGCGCTGGAGCACCTGCAGGTAGAGATGCCCGTTAAAAAGCACCGGGCTGCTGGAGAAGCCCCACAGGAACGCGAAGTTGCCGTATTCCTTCTGGATTTGGCGCTTCCACAGCTCCTTGCCGCTGAAGTCGAAGGCCGCCAGGTCACCGGTGCCGAAGAAGAAGATCACGCGCTGGCCGTCCGTCACCGGCGAGGGGCCGCTGAAGGTGCTGCGGTCATCCGAGCGGAAGCCGGTGCCAATCTCCCGCCGCCAGCGCTCCTGACCGGTTTTGCGGTCCAGGCAGATGCCCCACAGCTTCTGGTTGGGCTCGTCGGTGGTGGTCAGGAACACGCTGTCCTCCCACACCACCGGCGTGGAGGCGGCGGGGCCAGGCAGGGAAAAGGACCACAGACAGTTTTCGGTGGGCGAGAACTTCTCCGGCAGGTTGGTCTCGTCGCTGGAGCCGTCAAAGTGGGGGCCGCGCCAGTTCGGCCAGTTGCCGGCGTGGCTGGAGAGGGTGCCCAGGGCAAATACCAGAGTGGTCAGCAGTTTCATGGGAGGACTGAAGATGTCAGGAGGGGGAATGATTGAGGAGGCAAAGGAAAGATGAAGGGACTTGGTTATTCATCGGTGGGGGGCACCAGTTCGCCGGCCTTCAGCGGGCGGATCCGCACGTTGCGGATGGCTCCCTTGGTGTCGTAGCTAGCGAAGCCCAGAGGCATGCACTTCTGGATCTCGCTGTGGTGCATGCTGACGGTGCGGCCCTGGACAGCCACCTTGAACTGCTCCTTGCCGTCGATCAGGCCACGCAGGCAGTCCTTGGTCACTTGGAGCGTGAACTCATACCAGCGGCCGGTCACAAACTCCGTGGAGCCCGTGGTGTCATTCTCGTTGGCATACTGGTGGCCGAGGGCGGTAATGCCCGTGGTCCAGCCGCCCCAGCCGCCGGTGACGAAGGTGCCGCAGGTTTTCTCAGAGCCGAAGGGAAAAGTCATGGAGGCGAAAAAATCGCGCCCCTCCAGCCGCATGCCCTGCCACGAAATTTCGTAATCGGTCAGCAGCAGCGGGTGCTTCCCCTCATAACGCACCGCCGTCAGCATCTGCCCTTTGCCCAACACCAGCACACCGGCCTTGACGGCCTCCTCGCTGAGGGGCGGGCGTTTGTCAGGAACCGGTGGGCTGGTCTCCGGGATCTCCTTCACGATGGTCACGCCCTCGCCGTCGCCGGTGTCCTGCTTTTTCCACTCCGTCCAGTCCGACACCGTCCATCCCTTGGACGTGGTGCCGGCGGCCGCGGCGGGTTTGGAGTCCCCGGCGGCGGGCACCTCCGGTTTCTCGCCGCAGCTGGAGAGTGCCGGCAGCGACAGGCTGGCGAGGAGGGAGAGGAGAATGGGTTTCATAAGGCTGGCTGGGAAACGCCGGATGGCGGGGTGGTCTGTCAGCGGGCGGGCTCCGCACGGGCTCAAAAAAATCCGCCGGCGGCTGAATACTTCACCATGCCTCCCGTCCTAGAAACTGGAATCTGAAGCTGTGCGGGCAGGACCGCACCGGATCTGAGGATTCCAAACTCTCCCAGCAAAGCCAAAGCCGACTGATTCCCTGACTAAATCAACTGCAGCGGCAACCGCCGCCACAACAGCCAGCCAACCAACCAATCATCCAAACAAACAAGCCGCCATGAAAAAGCTCACCCTGCTCCTCGCCGCCATTGCCGGATTCGCTGCCCTCACTCCCGTCACGGCCTCAGCCGATGGTGGTCACTGCCGGCCCGGCAGCACCCGTGTCAGCTATGACAGCTGCGGCCACCGGGTGGTCTCCATCTACACCTTTGTCGGTCGGGCCCGCGACGGCTGCCCGATCTTCCGCTGGGTCGTCCAGCCCCGCTTTGAACGCCCGGTTTACCCCGGCCGTGGCGGTTGTGACCGCGGTGGCTACGACCGCGGAGGCCGCGGAAGCTATGACCGTGGACACCGTGGTGACTATGACCGCGGAGGCTATGACCGCGGAGGCCGTGGCGGTTATGACCGCGGTGGCTACGACCGCGGAGGCCGTGGTGACTATGACCGCGGAGGCCGCGCGGATATCAGCATTCGCATTGGCGGCTGAGCATCCCCCGGTCGGGACCGGCCTGAAATTCCGGTTCGGTTTCTGACCGCTCCTTCCCTAAACTCCATTCAAATTCTCCGGAGCCCGTTCCGCCTTCATAAGGCAGCACGGGTTTTCCGCGTCTCCGGACGGGACAGATGACAGGGAAAAAGGAGCAGTCCAATGGGAGCTCCCGGCTGGAAGCCATGAAAGGCGAAAGGCGGCAGCTGTGGAAAACGTTCGGAATGCTTCCGGCAATTTTTATGCAGGTATAGCGTGGCAGGAATGGCACCCCTTGATTTTGTCTTAACGTGTCTTTCCGTCAACATATGCACCGGTCCGCTTTGAAACCCGCCCGCTGGTCTGCCGGAGGGGGCGGCCCGGAACTCGGCCATCAATGAGGCGGGCGGCTTGTGGATTGAGCAGGACACGATGCAGGTGTCCGCTTGGCTGGGGTCGCTGCCGCAAAGTCGGGGAAGGGGCAGTGCCGTGGCTTATCCCGTGGAAAAATCACCGGCGAAACCCAGGGCGATGCCTTGGAATAGGCTCTCACGGTAAAAACCCCCACCTTGCGGAAATCAGCCCTGAAACAGCTCACCGACAACTGGATCCGCAAAGACCCGGAAGCCTCCCGCCAAGCGCTGGAGGCCTTGTCAGCCGAAGAGCGGAGCAGTTTGCAGGAGCCGGGGGGGAAGTCAAAATAACCCGGCTGTCAGGGGGCATCGCCGCGGTGGGCCGCTTGAACTCACTTTGGCCAGTCTTTCCATGCAATCCTGCATGTGCCCATGAACCGGCCTGCTTTGAAATCCGCCTGCTTTCTGCTTTTGAGCTTTGCGCTTGACTGGGAATAGGACGTCTGGCGGAGGGGAAGCCCGGCAGGAAGTGGATCAACTGGCGCCATGGCACGAGGGCGGCCTGCTGAAAGTCATCGGGAAATCAGAAAAGGACGAATCGGCCAAGGGCAAAAAAATAAACCGCCTGGCTCAAACCGTCACGCTCCCATAAAACTCACCGAAGGCCGCAGCGCCTGCACCAAAAGCTGCACGCTGACGTGGCCGCGGAAGACGTTGCGGTCCACGTGGAAGGCGATGTCCCAAGGCGGGGGCGGGAGGGTCTGGTCGCCGGCGTTGAACCACATGGCGGTGCGCATGGTGCCGTCCTGGATGACCTCCAGACGCCAGTGGCGCTCGCGGAGAAGCCGGGGCTCGGCGGAGGGATAGACGCCGCGCGCCATAAAGACGGGCTGGGGGTTGGAGTTGCCGAAGGGCTGGAGCTGGTCGTAGTCCTCCAGGAACCCCATGGTCAGCTCCTCCAGCCGGGTTTCGGCGTCCACGTAGAGATGGGGCTCCAGTTTGCCGCCGTTGATCTGGCGGCGGACGTGCTCGTGGAATCCCTGACGGAAGGCCTCGAGGTTCTCCTCCCTCACCGTCACGCCCGCAGCCATTTCGTGGCCGCCGCCGCCCAGCAGCAGGGGGCGGCAGGAATCCAGCGCGGCCACCAGAGACACGCCCGGCACACTGCGACCGCTGCCCTTGCCGTTGCCCTCATCATCGATGGCGATGACAAACACGGGACGGTAGAACTGCCGCATCAGCCGGGCGGCCACGATGCCCACTACGCCGGGATGCCAGCCGCGGGAGGCCACCACCAGGCTGCACAGGGGTTCCGTGCCCTCCATCCACTGGCTGGCCAGGGTCAGGGCCTCGGCCTGGATCCGCTGCTCCAAGGTTTGACGTTCCCGGTTCTGAAGGTCCAGATCACGGGCGATATCCCGAGCCTCTTGGATGTCGCGGCACAGCAGCAGATCCAGGGCGGCGTGCGCCGTGTCCAGACGCCCCGCGGCGTTCAGACGGGGGCCCAGCCGGAATCCCAGATCCATGGAGGTGTAGGGCTCGTGGATGCCGGACACCTCGATCAGCGCGCGCAGCCCCACACGCCGCGTGCTGCCCAGGCGGTCCAGTCCCTGGCGCACCAGCAGGCGGTTCTCCTCCACCAGCGGCATGATGTCCGCCACTGTGGCGAGGGCCACCAGATCCAGTTCCGACTTCAGATCAAAATGCGGCAGCCGCCGCCGCTTGCCCATGGCGTGGGCCACCTTGAAGACCACGCCGGCGCTGCACAGGTAGTGCCAGCCGCCTCCGCGCTTGGGGTTCACCACCGCCACCGCCTCCGGCAGCCGGTCGGGGTCGGGCTCGTGATGGTCCATCACAATGACTTCAATGCCCTGATCCGCCAGCCACGCGGTCTCCGCTTTGGAGGTCGTGCCGCAGTCCACCGCCACCAGCAAGGTGGTTTCCCCCTCCGCCAGGCAGCGTTCCAGACCGCAGCCGGTCATGCCATAGCCCTCCTCCATGCGCAGCGGCAGGAAGCACCGCACCTTCAGCCCGTAGGCCTTCAGCAGATCGTGCAGCAGGGTCAGCGAGGTCACGCCGTCCACGTCGTAATCGCCGTAAAGCACCACCGCCTCCTGGCGGTCCACCGCCTGCAGCAGCCGGTCCACGGCCTTGTCCATGTCCGGCAGCAAAAAAGGATCACCCAGCTCCTTCAGCCGGGGATTGAGAAAACGCTCCGCGGCCTCCCCGCCGCCGATGCCGCGCTGGGCCAGCAGGCGGCGCACCAGCACTGATTTGGCCCGCACCAGACCACACGCATTCAGCGACTCCAGACACTCCGTCTGGGCCGGCCGTAAAATCCATTGGGTGGGTGCTGCCATTAATTACAAAGGTTCTGCCATAATGCGCCTGTTCCGGATTGCAACCCGCGTGCCGGTCCCACGCTGTTTTCCCTTTCGGCAAAAAAGCCGTCCGATGGAGTTTCCGCTCCTGAATTCCGCTTCCAAGCGCGGCAGCTTGGCGTTTTATGGCGTTTTGCCTTCCTCCTTTCCACATTTTCAGATTCCGTTGCCCCTTTGACATTCAACTATGAAAATCACCTTCCACGGCGCCGCCGGGACCACCACCGGGTCCCAGCATCTCATCGAGATCAACGGCCAGCGCATCCTGCTGGACTGCGGACTTTACCAAGGGCACCGCGGGGAAGCCTACGACATCAACAAGCATTTCCCCTTCAATCCGGCGGAACTGAACGCTGTGATTCTCTCCCACGCCCATATCGACCACAGCGGCAATCTGCCCAATCTCACCCGCCAGGGCTACCGGGGAAACATTTACGCCACCCCCGCCACCCGCGACCTCTGCCAGGTGATGCTGGCCGACTCCGCCAAAATCCAGACGGCGGACATCGAGTATGTGAACAAAAAGCGCGGACGCGAAGGACTGCCCCTTTACACCCCGCTCTACACTCCCATCGACGCCGAAAAATGCCTCCGGCAGTTCGTCACCTTCGACTATCACCGTCCCATGCCGGTGGCGGATGGAGTGGAGGTGACTTTTATCGATGCCGGCCACATCCTCGGGGCTGCCCAGGTCATCCTCGACCTGCACGACCGGGCCACAGGATCTAAAAAGCGGCTGCTTTTCTCCGGGGATATCGGGCGGGGCCGCAATGACCTGCTGCGGGATCCGGAACACGCCACGGATGTTGACACCCTCATCATGGAGAGCACCTATGGAGGCCGGGAGCACGAAATGGCCACCGATTCCCGGGAGCGGCTGTGCGAAATCCTGCGCCGGGCTTTGCAGGATCAGGGCAAGGTGCTCATCCCCGCCTTCGCCGTCGAGCGCACCCAGCAGCTGCTGTATGCCATCCACGAACTGCTGGAGTCAGGTTGCATCAGCGACATCCCCGTCTATGTGGACAGCCCGCTGGCGGTGTCGGCCACGGAGATCTTCCGCCTCCATCCCGAGGGGTTCAATAACACGGTTTACCAGTTCCTCTTCGAAAAGCGCGATCCCTTCGGCTTCGACGGACTGCACCTTCTCCGCTCCGCGCAGGACAGCAAATCCCTCAATGGCCGCCAGGGACCGTTCATCATCATCTCCGCCTCCGGGATGTGCGAGGCGGGGCGCATCGTGCATCATTTGAAAAACAATGTCAGCGATCCCCGCACCACGGTCCTTTTTGTGGGCTACTGCGCGGAGAACACCCTCGGCTGGAAGCTGCGCGAGGGGCATCGCGAAGTGAACATCTTCGGCGAACCGGTCAAGGTGCGGGCCCATATTGAAATCCTCGACAGCTTTTCCGGCCACGCCGACCACAGCGAGCTCTGTGACTGGTTCCGCCGGACCACCGGACCGAAAAAGGAGGTTTTCCTGGTTCACGGCGAGCCGCTGCGCTCCCTGGCGCTGCAGGCGGCGCTGATGGAGGACTATCCCGGCAAGGCCATCACCATCGCCAAACGCGGCCAGAGCGTGGAGCTGTCATAACGGAAACTCCCCGGCACGGGGCAGGGCCGGCATGCCGCTTCAGGTTTCAGGCATCTCACAGATCCGCGCCGTAGGCAATGAAGCCGCGGTAGCTCTGGAGGATCTCCCGCATGGCCATGACGAAGGCCTTGCGCTGGAGCTCCAGCGGCGCGCCCTGCGGGCTTTCCAGAATGACCTCGAACGGCTGCGGCTGCTGGGTGGGCGGAGCGCAGAGAATGCCGTCGTAACGGGAGGGCTGTACGCCCTTTCCGGCGTGGAATCCGCCGAGGCCGCCGCTGGGCGCGCCTTCCGTTTGGGAAAGAATGCGGTCCGCCGCCTGAAGGGCCGGAGCCACCATCTGCTCGGCAATCAGCGGATCCTGCGCCAGACCGTAAAAACCACCGCCGGTGTCGCCGGAGTGCAGGGAGAGAATGCCGTCGAAATTACGCTTCAGGATTTCCTGTTCCAGCATGCTCACCTCTGGCTCCGCCGAGTTTTTCCAGAATTCCCGGTTCAGATCCCGGCCATTGCCGGAGCAACGCTGACCGGCCAGATAGCCGGAGGGGTTGCAGAGCGGGTATATCCAGAGCTCATACTCCCGGCCCAGCTCCGGCTGGTCGTCAAGCATCCGCACAAAGTCCATCAGCCCCAGAATGCCGGCCGGCTCATCCCCGTGGATGCCGGCAAAAATCCCCACCCGGATGCGCCGCTTGATCACCTGCGTGCGCTGGAAAGTAAACCTCGGCAGCCATAAGCGGGAGAGACCGTCCTCCCAGAAACCGACGGAGTCGCCTTTCAGATAAGGCGAGGACGCGACCTGAAGGAGCAGCGGCATCAGCAGGTCCTTCACCGGCAGCCGCAGGCCCTCCATCACTTGGGCGGCCACGGACTCGGCAGACTCCTGCCACAGCGTGCGCATGTCATCCTCGGGAGCCTCTGTCATGGGTTTGGAGCGGAAAAAGCTTTCCCGCCTTTGAAGATTCCACTGAATTTTCCGGAAACACAAGCCCGTGATCCGGAATGCGGGCATTTTAAAGATTAATTCCACTGGGAAAATAATCAGTTTCACCGGGGAAACGCGGGAGCGAAGGGCCTTTTGGCGCTGCCCGGGAAAAATCAAAAAAATCACGTCACGCAGCATGCCGCCGGCAACGTGAGCCTGATGGGAAACGCCCGTGCACCCCGATGAAGCCATGACCCGTCTCTCTGCCGCTCCCATGGATGGAAGGTGCCTTGGCAGCGGTGCATCATCGAAACAACGGGAGGAATCCGCATTGAACCGGAGGCTTGTCAGGCGTAGAGAGAGTGTTTCCGGAATTCCGGCCCCCTCCCCATGCCATTCCCTCTGTCCAGAGTTCTTTTCAGCGCCGCTGTGCTGGCGCTGAGCGGAGCCCTTTTGCCGGCGCGGGACAGGCCTGCCGGGGAGACGGCGAAGCCTGGCAAAGCAGCGGCGGCCGCCGCTGCTGCGGAGAAACCGGCAACGATGCCCCCTCAGATCCGCCGCGCCATCGCCGCCATGCGCGCCGGACAGTGGAAAGCCGCCCGCACCGCCTGGGAGGCGGTCCTGGACGCGGAGCCGGACAATGCCGCGGCGCTTTCGAACTTGGGGAAGGTGCTGTGCCAGCTGGAGGATTACCCCGCCGCCCGGACCGCCTTGGAGAGGGCCACCACGCTGAAACCCTCACTGGCGGATTCCTGGCTGACGCTGGGGCAGACCTTTCTGGCGCTGCATGAGCCTATGAGGGCCCTGTCCTGCATGACACGCGGCGTGGCGGAGAATCCATCCGATCCGGGGGCGCACAATTCCTTGGCGATCGCGCTCAAAAGCGTCGGCTGGGCGGACGGGGCGGAATCCGAGCTTCAGAAGGCTCTGGATCTGAATCCCGAGTACGCCGAGGCGCATTTCAATCTGGCCGTGATGTATCTGGAGCGGAAGCCGCCCTCATTGGAAATGGCCAACCGCCACTACCAGCGCGCCCGCGAGCTGGGCGCGGAGCCTGACACCCTGGTGGAAAAGCAGCTTCAGGGGGAAACCGTTATCGACGCCGGGGCATCGCCGGCGGCCAGTGCGGACCCGACGGCTTCATCCCTCCCCCCGGCGGCATCCGTATCCCTCGGAATCCCCGGAGCCGCGGTTCCCAAATCCGCTGATCCTTCCCCTCCCCCCTCCGCTCCGAAAAAATCCTCCCGAAAATCATGAAGCGCCGCACGCTCCTCAGCCACGCTGCCCTCGCCCTCCCGGGCGTGGCTTTTGCCGCCAGTCCCTTTCCTTCCCGGCCTGCTGTCGAGGATCTTCTGGCTCCGGATCAGGATGGCTATCAGGATTGGAAAATCCTGCGCCTGCCCCCGGCGCCTCCCACCACCGCCAAGAGCTGCATGGTGCTGGATGCCGTCACGGGCACCGTGTTTTTCGAGAGAAATGCCGACGAGCGCCGGCCCGTGGCCAGCACCCAGAAGCTGGTCAGCGCCATTGTCTGCACGGAGAGCACCCCCTTGGAGAGGGTGGCCACCGTCACCCCCTTTGACACTGCAGTGGAGCCCCACAAGATGCCTTTGGTGGTGGGTGAGCAGTATCCGCTGCGCACCCTCCTGCAGGTGATGCTCATCGAGAGCTGCAATGATGCCGCCCGCTGTGTGGCGCGGACCTGTGCCGGCAGTGAGGACCGGTTCGCCGAATGGATGACCAAGCGTGCCTTTCAGCTGGGCATGAAGAACTCGCAGTTCCGGAACGCCAGCGGCCTGCCGGCGGAAGGCCAGTACTCCACCGCCCGCGATATGTCGCGCGCCGCGCGCGCCGCTCTCTACAATCCCACGATCCGCGGCATCGTGGGGCAGGGAGAGCTGACCGTCACCCGCCCTGATGGACGGGTGAAGAAGCTGCAGAGCACCAACTATCTCCTGCGCCGCAGCTCCAGCTTCCACCTGCCGATCTGCACGGGTATGAAAACCGGCTTCACCAACGCTGCCGGCAAATGCCTTGTCTCCAGCGCCACCTACCGTGGCCGCAGCGTGATCTGCATCATGCTTGGCAGCAGCTCCAAGGTCATCTGGAAGGAAAGCCGCAACCTGCTCAACTGGAGCCTGGGCCTGACCCCGCCGCCCAAGTCTTCCGGTTAGACATTCTTCGTCCGGCGCGTCCATCCCGGAGGGTATGGCATTTATGACGTGAGGGGGAAATCAGACGGCTTTCCCAAACGGTCCCGTCATCACGCCGTTCTGTTCCACCGCCTCCAGCCTTCGCCGGGCCTGCCTTTCCCTTGGTGCCTGACTGAACATTCCGCCCATGCGCTCTTTTTCCGACGATCTGGATCCGCTTCATGCGGCCTCGCTGCACCGGACGCTGCGGCTGCTGGATTCACCGCAGCTGCCGGTGGTGCGCTCGGAGGGCCGGGAGCTGCTGAATTTCTCATCCAACGACTATCTGGGCTTCGCCTCCGCCTCCGCCGTGCGGGAAGCCTTCAAGCGGGGCATCGACCAGCACGGCGCAGGATCCGGCGCCTCCCGTCTGGTCTGCGGCACCCAGCGCCCGCATGCCGAACTGGAGGCGGCGCTGGCCCATCTCAAAAAAACTCAGGCGGCCCTGACCTTCTCCTCGGGCTACGCCGCCGCAGTGGGCTGCCTGCCAGCTCTCTGCGGTCCGGACGATTTCATCATTCTGGACAAGCTCGTCCACGCCAGCCTCATCGACGGGGCACGGCTCAGCGGGGCCACGATCCGGGTGTTTCCACACAACCATCTGGAGAAACTGGAGCATCTGCTGCAATGGGCGCGCTCCAAAGCCACTGCCGCCAGCCGGGTGCTGGTGGTCAGCGAAAGTGTGTTCAGCATGGATGGCGACTGGGCCGAGCTGTGGGATATCGTGCGGCTGAAGGAGACCTACGGAGCCCTGCTCCTGGTGGATGAGGCCCACGCCTTCGGCATCATGGGGCCGCAGGGCAGGGGACTGGCCGCCAAGCTGGGGATCAGTTCCCGGATCGATATCCACATGGGCACTCTCAGCAAGGCCGCCGGCCTGTCGGGCGCCTACCTCTGCGGCAGCCGGGAGCTGACCGATCTTCTCATCAACCGCGCCCGCTCCTTCATCTACAGCACCGCGCCCTCGCCGGCCCTCGCCGCCGCCGCCTTGGAGGTGGTGGGGCTGTTGCTGCCCGGAGCCTACGGAGAGGAGCGACGGTCGCGGCTTTGGGGAAACCTGGCGCTGCTCACGGAGGCCTTGGAGGGCCGTATTTCCGAGCCTTCCAGCGCCATCGTGCCACTGATCATCGGAGCCGAGGACGGGGCCCTGCGCCTGAGCCGGCGGCTGGAGGAGGAGGGCATTCTGATTCCCGCCATCCGCTTCCCCACGGTCGCCCGGGGCAAAGCGCGCCTGCGGCTCACCATGACCGCCATTCACACGGAGGATCAAATCCGGCAGCTGGCCGCCACCCTGCTGCCGCTGCTGCCGCCGTCCCCGGTTTGACCGGCTGAAGCGGGACGGAAGAATTCTGGAATCCTAACCCCCCAGCATCTGGCGCATGGCGCTGAAGCGGGATTTGGCCTCGTCCAGGGAAACGGGACGGTTTCTGATTTCATTCCAGGAGCTGCGCTGCACGCACTGCGGATCCAGCTCGCGGAGGAAGCTGCTGCCTTGGGACGGCAGCCGGTCGCCCCACTTCGTCCGGGCGGCGCACCAAGTCAGGGTCAGCCGTTCCCGGGCGCGGGTGATGCCCACGTAAAGCAGGCGCCGCTCCTCCGGCAGGGTGCCTTCCTCGATGCTGCGCTTGTGCGGTAGGATCCCCTCCTCCAAGCCGGGCAGATACACGTGCGGAAACTCCAGTCCCTTTGAGGCGTGGAGCGTGATGAGGGTCACGCCCTGCTGCTTCTCCAGCTCGTCCTTTCCGCTGTCGCGTTCGTCGTCCAGACAGACGGTGCCGAGAAAATCAATCAGTTCCGTCTCATCCCGCACCGGGCGCAGGCGGATGCTTTCCAGCAGTTCGCGCACGCCGTTGTCGCGCTTCATGGCCTCCTCCTCATCCTTGCAGGCGCGGCGCAGCCACGGCAGGTATTCGATGCTCTCCAGCATGGCCATGGCCATCTCCGACATCGTGGGATATTCGCCGGCCATGGCATCCTGCCATTTGGCGACAAAGGCGGTGAACTCCTGCACCGCGCCCGCTCCCCGCTTGGAGAGCGTGGCTTGGAAGTCCTCGCTGGCAAGGCTTTTAAAAACGCTCTCCTTCCGCTCCTGGCTCATCAGGGTGGCCTGCTCCACGATGGTGTCGCTGAGGCCCCGCGGCGGGGTGTTCACGATCCGCAGCAGATTGATGTCGTCGTCCGGATTCACCAGCACCGCCAGATAGGCCAGCACATCCTTCACCTCCCGCCGGTCGAAGAAGCTGCGTCCCCCTATGATGCGGTAGGGGATTTTGTTCTTCCGCATGCCCTCCTCGAAGACCCGCGTCTGGGAATTGGTGCGGAACAGAATTGCGAAGTCATCGTGCTTCAGGTTCTCCCGCTCCTTGGTGACCATCAGATCCTCCACCACAAAATCCGCCTCCTCCTGCTCGCCCGGCATCGAGATCAGCCGGACCAATTCAGTGCTTTTTTTTCCGCTCCACAGTCGTTTTTCCCGCCGGTCGCGGTTGTTGCGGATCAGGCCGTTGGCGGTGTTGAGGATCACGTCCGTGGAGCGGTAGTTCTCCTCCAGCTTGATGACGGCCGGATCGGGGAAGAAGCGCTCGAACTGGAGAATGTTGGCGATTTCCGCCCCGCGCCAGCCATAGATGGACTGATCGTCGTCGCCGACCACGCAGATATTCCGGTGCGGCCCCACAAGGTGCCGGATGAGGTCCATCTGCAGCTTGTTGGTGTCCTGGAACTCGTCCACCATCACATACTCAAAACGGTCCTGCCAGGCCTGTCGCACCTCCGGGAACTCCTTGAGCAGGCGCTCCGCGAGGATCAGCAGGTCATCAAAATCGACCGCGTTCAGCATCTTCAGCTGGTGCAGGTATTCCCGCATCACCACATTCACCAGCGCGTCCTCCTCGGGGGCGGCGGAGACCCCTTTGTTACGCTGCCGGCTGATCAGGGAGATGGCCAGATCCGGATCCAGCTTCTCACCCTTGCCCGCCTTTTTGACAATGATGCGGCGGACCAGGCCCAGCTGCTCGCTGCCGGTGTAGATGGCGAAGGTTTTCTTGTAGCCCAGGCGTTCGATGTCCCGCCGGAGAATCCGCACACAGAGACTGTGGAACGTGGAGATGGTGAGTTTTTTGATGGTCCCCTTGGGCGTCATCTGCTCCACGCGCTCCGCCATTTCCCTCGACGCCTTGTTGGTGAAGGTCACCGCCAGGATCTGCTCCGGACGCACGCCCTTGGTCAGCAGGTGGCAGATGCGGGTGGTGATCACGCGTGTTTTCCCCGTGCCGGCACCGGCAAGGATCAGCACCGGTCCACGGATGGTTTCGACAGCGAGTCGTTGGGCGGAATTCAGGTCCGAAAGGCGCACGGCGGGATCAGATTAAAGGGGAGGAAAAACGAAATTTGGAGGGCCGCCAACCTGCCCCGCCAGCCCGTTCCGTCAAACGGGCGCGCAGGGAGGATGCCACCCGCTCCGGTTTTCGGCTGTTGGCCTGTGCCGCAGGTTTGGCTCTATCCTCCGTCCTCCGCGCGGGAGGGGGCGGGTCGCCTGTCAGCCTTGGGCGAGAGCGTTGGACTGGCGGATGAAGTCCTCGCTGGTCCAGTCGCGGTCCGAGGCGACCACCGCCGGTGCCGCGCCGGCCGCGGGGCTGGCTTTTGCTGGAGCGGCTTTTCGGGCGGCCTGGCGCTGCACGAGGCCGGCGTGGGTGTCGAAGTAGTCCAGACTGCGGCCCTTGAAGTCGGCGGGGCTTTCAAAACCGTGCCGCTCCATGAAGGCCAGCAGCCCGTCGCATAGGGATTTGACATGGCCGTAGCCGAATTTCATGACGCCCGTGCAGACCTGCACGGTGTCGGCTCCGAGCAGGATATACTGGGCGGCATCGTGGCCATCCTCCACCCCGCCGATACCTGAAAGACTGCGTCCGGGATATTCCGTGCGGATCATCTGCGCCAGCTCCATGACCATGCGCAGGGCGATAGGCTTGATGGCCCGGGAGGAATAACCCCCTGGCGTGCTGTAGCCCTCGACGGTGGGCTCGGGCCGCAGAGTTTCGAGATTGACCCCCATGACGCAGCGGAGGGTGTTGATGGCGCTGATGCCTTGACAGCCGGCTTTGAGGGACGCGCGGGCGGGTTCCTCGATGTGGGTGATGTTGGGCGTCATCTTGGCCCAGACCGGTTTTTTGGCGGCGTCCATGACCCAGCCGCAGACCTCCTCCAGCAGCTCCGGGTCCTGCCCCATGGCGGAGCCCATACGGCGTTCCGGCAAGCCGTGGGGACAGGAGAAATTCAGTTCAAAACCATCGACGCCAGCGTCCTGGCAGCGCTCCACGATCTCCACCCAGGCGTCCCGCGAATACTCCTCCATGATGGAGGCGATGAGACAGCCGTCCGGGTAGGCGTCCTTGCAGCGCTTGAACTCATCCAGCCAGGTGGAGAAGGGCCGGTCGCTGATGAGCTCGATGTTCTCCCAGCCGATCACCTCCTTCCCGTCGGCGGAGTGCAGCTTGGCGTAGCGCGGGGTCACATTGACCACCTTGGAGGCGTCCAGGCTCACAGTTTTGGCGATGACCGCGCCCCAGCCTTCGCGGAAGGCGCGCGTGATGACGTTCAGATTGGTGCCGGGAGGACCGGAGGCGATCACAAACGGATTCGGCAGCGTGAGGCCGTCAACATGGGTGGTGAGGGAGGGCATGGTTTGAAGGGCGGATTCTATAGCCTCCGCCATCCTTCCCACAAGCGGGCAGGGCGGCGGCCGTCGGCCGTTCCGGATGTCGCGTTGATTTCCGAACGGCGAACACGGTCTGTTTCAGGTCGGCCCGCTGACTCCGGCGGCGGCGCGTTTGGCTTGGAGGGCGGACCACACCTTGTCCAGCGGCAGGGTGTTCAGGACATCGGCGCGGGTGAGCCATCCTTTGCGGGCCGCGCGGATGCCGTGCCACAGATCCTGAAGCCCGTCGGTGCTGTGGGCGTCGGGATTGATGGAGCATTTCACGCCTTTGGCGGAGGCCATGCGCCACCAGCGCCAGTCGAGATCCAGCCGCCACGGGCTGGCGTTGAGTTCAATGATGGTGCCATTGGCGGCGCAGGCTTCAATGATGGCGGGGATGTTCACTGCATAACTTTCACGCTTCAGCAGCAGCCGGCCCGTGGGATGCCCCAGCATGGTGATGTGGGGATTGGCGACGGCGCGGAGGATGCGCTCCGTCATTTCCGCCTCCGGAAGATTGAAGACGCTATGCACGCTGGCGACGGCATAGTCGAGCTCCGCCAGCAGATCATCTGGGAAATCGAGCGAGCCATCCTTCAGGATATCCACCTCCGAGCCGGCGAAGAGCCGGAAATCGGGCGCGAACTCCCGGTTCAGCTCCCGGATCTCCTCCAGCTGCGCCCGGAGCCGGGCCTCGTCGAGACCATTGGCTTGGAACGAGGCCTTGCTGTGGTCGGCGATGCCCAGGTATTCCAGTCCCAGCTCCATGGCCGCCTCCGCCATCTGGCGCAGAGTGGCATGACCGTCGCTGGCGGTGGTGTGGTTGTGGAAAGTGCCGCGCAGGTTGCCGGTCTCAATCAGTTTGGGCAGGGTGCCGGCTTCGGCGGCCTCGATTTCTCCCGAACCCTCGCGGAGTTCTGGTTCGATGAATTCCAGCCCCAAGGCGCGGTGGAGCTGCGATTCGTCGTAAATATCGTCGGGGGGCTCCGGGGAATCCGCTCCGGTGGGCGCGAAGCGGTATTCGTTCAAGGTCCAGCCGTGCTTCAGAGCGCGGCTGCGCATCTGGATATTGTGCTCCTTGCTGCCTGTGAAATAAGCCAGAGCAAAGGGGAATTCGGCATTCGATACCGCGCGCAGGTCGCACTGC
Source organism: Verrucomicrobiales bacterium (assembly GCA_028293125.1). Lineage (GTDB taxonomy): Bacteria > Verrucomicrobiota > Verrucomicrobiia > Verrucomicrobiales > V1-33 > CAIZWU01. The sequence continues at coordinate 48,643 of JAQGPJ010000030.1, forward strand.
ACGCCATTCTGCAGGCGCACGGAAGTCTTGGTGGGACCGGAGGCAATGACGCTCTGCACCCAGGGCGGTTTCACAAACGCCTCCATAAGCGCCTCCGGCTTTTTGGTGGCCACCAGAAAGTCCAGATCATGCACCGTCTCCTTCCCGCGCCGGAAGCTGCCGGCGACCTCCGCCCGCGAGGTGTCTGGGTGGCCCCGCAGGTATTCCAGAATATCCTCAACCGCCGGAGCCGCCTGGTCCGCGCGGAAGCTCTCCGCGTACTGAGCGCGGGACTGGATGGCCTCCAGCAGGTTGGCCACGGTTTTCTCACCGAAGCCCGCCAGCTTCGATGCCTCGCCGGATTCGCAGGCGCGCTGAAGGTCGGAGATGGAGTTGACTCCCAGCTCGCTGTGCAGCGCGGCGATCTTTTTGGCCCCCAGACCCTGAAGGTCGAACAGCTCGAAAATGGTCTCGGGAAACTCCGCCCGCAGCTTTTCAAAAAAGCCCAGCTTCCCGGTGCAGGCCAGTTCATGAAGCTTCGAGCGCAGCGCCTCGCCGATGCCCTTGATGCCTGCCAAGGCGTTGTCCGCCGCCAGCTGCACAATATCGCCGGGATAGGTGCGCACCGTGTCCGCCCCGGTCCGGTAGGCGCGGATTTTGAAAGGATTCTCGCCTTTCAGCTCCAGCAGCAGGGCAATCTGCTCCAGAGTCTCGATCAGTTGCTCGCGGGTGGCTTCAGGCATGGCTGGGGGGGCTTGTAAAAAGGAAATGAAGCTTGGGAAGGGAAAGGGGACACAGCCGGCAGCCGTCCGCAAGGCGTCTGAGGGGTCAGGTGCCGGCGTGAAAATAAAAAGCGGAGCCTGCCTCCCATTGGAAGCGGGCTCCGCGGGCACTGCTGCCCATTTCAGTCATGCCGGCACCTTCAGCAGGCGCGGCCGGATGGCGTCGGGAACGATCTCATAGGCTGCGGGAGTCATGGACCAGGTGGCGTGGCCCCGGGACAGGCTGCGCACGGCCCCGGAATAACCAAAGAGCTCCGACAGCGGAACCTCCGCGAGGATGCCCGCCTCCGTGCCCCGGTGCTCGATACCCGTGATGCGGGCGCGGCGGCGGTTCAGATCCCCGAGGATATCCCCCTGATGCTCCTCCGCGACGGCGCAGTCCACCCGCATGACCGGCTCCAGCAGCACGGGAGCGGCGGCCTGCACCGCCTCCCGCAGGGCGGCGGCTGCCGCCAGGCGGAAAGCCTGATCGCTGCTGTCCTTCACATGGCTGTCCCCGTCGAGGATGCGCACGCGCACATCCACGACCGGACTGCCCGCCAGCGGACCGCAGCCCATGGCCTCCTCAATGCCCCGGCGCACCGCGCCCAGAAACTGGGAGGGAATGGCGCCGCCGGTCACCGCGTCCTCGATCACCAGACCGTGTCCGCGCTCCATGGGCTGCACGGCGAGCCTCACCCGCGCATACATGCCGGAGCCGCCATTCTGCTTTTTGAGCACATGGTCGGCCTCGGCGAAGCCGGTGACGGTTTCACGCCAAGCGATTTCCGGAGCGCCGGTGAGGGTCTCCAGACCGTGGTCACGATGGAGCTTCTCGCGGATCACCTCCAGATGCAGCTCGCCCATGCCGGCGATGAGGCACTGGCCGGTCTCCGGGTGCGTGCGCACATGGAAGGTCGGGTCCTCATCACTCAGCACTGCCAGCGCGGCGGTGAGACGGCTTTGGTCCGCGGACTTCACGGGCTCGATGGCCATGCTGACCACCGGCTCCGGGAAAACCGGGGGCTCCAGATGGATCACATGGTTCTCAAGGCACAGGGTGTCCCCGGTGCGCACCTCCGCCAGGCCGGTGAGGGCGCAGATGCCGCCGGCGGGCACGGTCTCCAGCTCATCGCGGCGGTCCGCGAAAACACGGAGCAGCCTGCCACAGCGCGCGGCTTTGCCGGTGCGCGGGTTGTGCAGGCGCATGCCCTTCTCCAGCGTGCCGGTGTAAACGCGCACATAGACCAGACGGCCCGCCTGCGGATGCCGCACCACCTTGAAGGCCAGCGCGGCCAGGGGAGCCTCAATGACACGCGCGTTCCGGCCCTCGCCGGGCGAGGGGAGGAAATCCACCACCGCATCCACCAGGGTGCCGACGCCGATGTGCCGGTGGGCGCTGCCGCCCAGCACGGGCACGAACCGGCCCGCCAAAGTCTGGCGGCGGATGGCGGCGCGGAGGGTTTCCGCGTCCACCCGCTGGTTGTCCAGCCAGAGCACGGCCACTTCATCATCAAGCTCCGCGATGGCCTGCACCAGCCGGTCACGCGCCGGGGTGGCGGTGCCGCGCCATTCGTCCGGAATGGGCATGGCGGTGAATCCGCCAGGGGCGGCATCCGTGTCAGCACGCAGAGCCACCTCATCAATGAGGTCGATCTGGCCGCACAGTCCGGATTCCGCGCCCCATGGCAGCATCACCGGCCAGGCGCAGGCGCCCAGCTTCGTCCGGATCTGCTCCGCCACTCCGGCGAAGTCCGCGCCGGAGCGGTCCATCTTGTTGATGAACACCATGCGGGGGATTTCGTAGCGGTCGGCCTGGCGCCAGACGGTTTCGCTCTGGGGCTGTACGCCGCCCACGCCGCAGAAAACCACCACCGCGCCGTCCAGCACCCGCAGGGAGCGCTCGACCTCGGCGGTGAAGTCCACATGGCCGGGAGTGTCGATGAGGTTCAGCCGGTATGGCTGCCCCGCAAAGAGTCGCGACAGCCCCGCATGCGGGGACTGTGTCCATTCGCACGGAGCCGCGGCCGAGGAGATGGTGATGCCCTTCTCCCGCTCGATGGCGGAGAAATCCGTAGTGGTGTTGCCATGGTGGACATCACCGCAGGAATGGATGGCGCCCGCATGATAGAGAACGCGTTCGGTGAGTGTGGTTTTGCCCGCGTCGATATGCGCGGCAATTCCAATATTACGGATGCGGGCATGAGGGGTCGGTGTATGAAGTTTCATACCAATGAAGTCTGATTTGCTGGTTGGAAAAGCCGCTTCCCGGTGAAAATAAAAAGGCCCTGACGCGTCTTTCGGCATCAAGGCACCCGGGAATGGCGGCAAATCTGACTTCTGTCCTCAGGACAATGTCATCCCGTGCCTCTGCCGAAGCAGGGCTGAGTGAATTGTCTTGATGACGCGGTATTGCATAATAATGGTTCCAGTTTCACTCTATGGTGACTTTTGTCAAGGCCGGCATCTGATATTATAAACGCAGTTCCGCCATGGCGTGGCCGGCGGCGAAGGCCATGACCTCGGAGGCGGTGCCGGGCTCGGTGAATCCGGTGGCGCGATGATAAAGCTCCGCACCGCGTCCCAGCACCCAGGAGCCAAGGGCGGCGGCCTGATGGAGCGGCATTCCCTGGGCGGCGAAGGTGGTGAGGAATCCTGTCAGGACATCCCCCATGCCGCCCCGTGCCATGAGGGGATGGCCGGTGCTGTTCCAAGCGGCGGGGAGGCCTTTTTCGACCACCAGGGAGCGCGCGCTTTTGGCCAGCAGGGTGACGGGGAAGGCATCGGTGAACGCCTTGGCCTGTTCACGCCGGGGGGCTGTGCCCCAATCCGGTTTCCAAGCCTTGATCAGCCGGGCCAGCTCGCCGGGATGCGGGGTGAGCAGCCGGGGACCGGCAAAGGCGGCGGTGCCGTTGGCCAGCCATGGGCCGGACGCGAGGGCGTTGAGGGCATCGGCGTCAATAATGACCGGTCGCGGGTCATGGAACAGAAGCTCCGTCAAGTAAGGCAAAGGAGCGCTGCCCATGCCGGGGCCGATGCCGATGGCGTCGAGTTGGAAATCACGGACCTCCAGACAGGAGGAGACGGGGCGCACCATGACCTCCGGGGGACAGGCGGCGGCGAGGATGGGATAGATGGAGTGAGGACAAAACAGCGTGACCAGCCCCCCGCCCATGAGCGAGGCGGCGGTGGAGGTCAGCCGCGCGGCTCCCGTCAGCCCCAAAGAGCCGGCGACGATGCCCACACGCCCGCTTTCGCCTTTGTGTTTGGAGAACAGCGGACGCTCCGGCAGCGCGGTGCGCAGGGACGGCGCGGTCACCAGCCGGTCACGATCGGCCGTGTCGCCGGGAGCGGAAAGTTTTGCCAGGGGCACATGGATCAGCCGCCCGGTGCAGGCGGCGGCCTCATCCGCGAAAAGCTCCTCCTTGGGCCAGCCCAGGGTCATGGTGACATCCGCCAGAACCGGGGTGGAGGAGCCGAGGCCGCTGGGCAGATCGATAGCCAAGGTGTGGGCGCCGCTTTTGGCGCGCAGGGCATTGACCGCCCGCACGGCATCGGCGGCGGGACCGCGCAGCTCTCCCCCGGCACCGATGCCCAGGATGCCGTCCAAAAGCAGCAGCCGGCCTGAAGGGATGTCACTGGAATCCAGCGGCTGGAATTTCACGCGGGACTGGATGGCCTCCAGCTTGGCCGCGGCCAGAGGACGCAGCTCCTCCCTGGGCCAGGCCAGACGGACGTTCACTCTCCAGCCGGCGTCCAGCAGATGCCCGGCCAGCACAAAGGCGTCGCCTGCGTTGTGGCCTTTGCCGGCGAAAACGACAGCGGTGGCCAGCTTGGGGAAAATACGCCGCACGAACCGCGCCATCCCGGCTCCGGCGTCATCCATCAGCGACTCCTCGGATATGCCGGCGGCGATGGCCTCCTCCTCCAGACCGCGCATTTCGGCGGCGGTCACGATGGAGGGAAAATCGGGGATGGAGGGCTGGCCGGGCATGCCGCCAACATGCCGGAAAGCGGGGGACGGAAAAGGCGGAAAAAATCAGTCCGGACGCCGCTTGATATTGAACAGCGCCATGAGGGTGGACGCCATGGTGATCAGCGAGGTGATGGTCAGCCCCAGTCCGCCGATGGGCAGGGCTGAGCCCGACAGGAGATCGGCCAGCACCATCAGCACCCCAAGGGAGGACACCGCCCCCAAGGCGCCGTAGATTTTCCGGCCCGTGGCGTTGTCATTCCCCAGGCTGAGCGACCAAGGAATGGTCATTAGCATCAGCACCAGCCCGATGATCAGAGTGGGGAAAAGCAGCGGCGGGATGCCGAGGAGGACCAAGGCCAGACCCAGCACCGCGCCGCCGCCGACCAGAATGCCCTCCATTTTCTCCCGGGATCTCAGCGCCAGGCGCGCTTGGGCGTCCTTCAGGATAAACAGGGTGCCAATCCCTTGGGCGACATAGGACCAGAACACAAACAGTCCGTAGAGAACCATCACCAGCATGGCCAGAGCGGGCGAGACCGGTTTCAGGGCGCTGACCACGATTCTATAAACCAGCCAGGCGCCGATAAACAGCCATTGGCGGTATTTCATCTGCAGCTTGGCGACCCGGAACGAGAAGGCGAGAAAACCGCGGTAAACCAGGGAGCGGGCGCGGAAGCTGGTGAGCAGACCGTCGCGGGCACTTTCATTGTCCGGATCCAGTCTCAGTGCCTCCGCGAAATGGGTTGCGCCCTCCCGGTGATCCCCCCGGCGCAGCGCCGCGTAGCCGGCCGCCACATGGGTGAGTTCATTCTCCGGATCGCGCATCAGTCGGCTGCGGATGTGGTCCTCGCTCTCCTGCCGGCGGCCCTGCATCATCAGGGCGTGCGAGAGGATGTTCTGCGCGTTGACGTCATCGCCGTCCAGCGCCAGGGCCGCGCGGGCGGCGTTTTCGGCCTCCGGCCATTTGGTCTCCTGGTAGAACAGCGAGGCCCGGGTGGAGGGGACTCCCGACAGGTCCGAATCCAGCCCGCCAGCAGTGTCCAGAGCCTGATGCGCTTGGGCGCCGCGGTGCAGCCGCAGCAGCACCCGCGCCCGCCAGACGTGGAGATCGGCATCCTCGGGATCAAGGGCCACGGCGCGGTCGAAAGTCTGGAGGGATTCCGCCAGGGCGTCGCGCCCGTACTGGCAGATGCCGATCAGCCGCATGGACTGCGGATCCTCCGGGTCCACCGCCAGATTCTCGCGCAGCAGTTTTTCAGCCTCGGCGTAACGTTCGCGCTCCAGTAGCAGGCTGGCGCGCAGAAGCAGGGAATTCTCCATGGGATTGATTACTTTCTCTTCAGACCGAGGTAGGCCAGGATCTCGTCGTACTGTCCTGACTGGTTGGCGTAAAGCGCGTGGTTGCGGGCGCTTTCGAACCACGGGCCGGTGGTGGGCTGGAGGCGTTTGGCGGCGGCCTGGAGCATGCGGTTCTGGATGGGCACCACCCGGCCCTCCTTCATAGCCATGGTCAGGGCCTCCTCCGTGGCGCTGTCGAAGACCGCCTTGAGATCGGCCCCGGAGAAGCGGTCCGTCTTTTTGGCCAGAGCGCGGGCGTCCAGTTCGGCCACCGGCTTGTCGCGGGCAATGATCTCGATGATGGAGGCGCGGGCGGGCTCATCCGGCGGGGGCACGAACAGCGTGCGGTCAAAGCGTCCGGGCCGGCGGAAGGCGGGGTCCAGATGCCACGGGGCATTGGTCGCGCCGAGGATCAGCACGCCCTCATTGGCGTCGTCCCCGCCGTCCAGCTCCGCGAGGAACTGGTTGATCAGGGTGCGTCCGGCGCTGCCCCGCAGATCGCGCCGGTCGGCGGCGAGGGCGTCGATCTCGTCAAAGAAAAGCACCGAGGGCGCATGGCGGCGGGCGTTCTCGAACAACTGGTGCAGCTGCTTCTCGCTGCTGCCCAGCCACATATCCAGCACGTCGTGCAGGCCGATGCAGAAGAACGTGGCTTTGATCTCCCCGGCGGTGGCGCGGCTGAGGAGGGTCTTGCCGCAGCCGGGAGGACCGTAGAGCAGCACGCCGCCGCCCACCTTTTTGCCATAGGCGCGGAAGAGCTCCGGATTTTTGAGCGGGTGGATGATCTTCATCCGGATCTCCTCCTTCAGCGCCTCCATGCCGCCGATGTCCGCAAAGGTCTGGCGCGGGCGCTCGGCGACGGCCGCGGCATCGGTCTCCTCCGGGTCCGAAAAGGGATTATCAGGCTCCCCGCCCTCGGGTGTGAAGGGAAAGGCTCCGCCATCACCGGTGACCGGAATCCGGGTGGCGCCGGCGCCCAGATCCTTGTCCAGAGCTGGATCCGCCAGAGTGCCGTCCAGCTCCACGGCTTTCCGGTAGTGGCCGCGGGCGGCGGAGCGGTCGTTTTCACTGAGCAGCACGCGGGCCAGCAGCAGATGGGCCGGGGCGTTGCTGTCATTCCGCTGGATCAGCAGTTCCAGACGCACCGCGGCCTCGGAGGCCCGCCCGCTCATGAAAAGAGTCCTCGCAAGCCCGAGGGCGGCGGCGGCGTGGGAGGACTCGAGCCGGAGCACATGCTCATAACTGGCCAGAGCCTCGCCGGTCTCCCACTCGCCGAGACAGGCCTCCGCATAGAGCAGCAGCAGCGGAATGTTGTCCGGGGAATGCGTCAGGGCGGCTTTGAGTGCGTCGGAGGAGGCCATGGGAGGCGTTATCAATCACAGTCATGTCCCGCTGTCGAGCGGCGCTGTCGTTGGGTCACGTGCGCGGCACTGCCCGCAGGCAGCCGGAACGTCCGTTGACCCTCCGCTTTCCCGGAGTGGTATGCGGGGAATGAAAACCTCAGCCGGCAAAGGCCGCGAAGCGGTCCACCTGCCACTCTGGCAGGCCGCACTCCCGGGCGATGGCGTTGAACTCCCCGATTTCGGCGGCGGTGAAGAGGAGACCGCCGGCTTTTTGGGCCGCGGCCGCGGCTTGGGCCTCCGGCTGGCCGGGGAGGGTGCAGCTTTCATTGCCGTGGCCGAAAACATCGGCCAGCACGGCCTTCAGGTTCTCCTGCTGGGTGCGTTCTTCGGCGAAAAGCCCGCCGCTGATGGCATCGGGGTGGATCACTTGGAAGTAGAAACAGCAGGTGCGCTTTTCCCCCTCCGGCACCGGACGGCTGCGCAGGGTGGGCAATGAGCCGCCGATCAGGCCGGCGACCAGCTCATTGATCAAAGCCAGGCCGTAGCCCTTGTGGGCACCGAAGGGCACGAGGGCCGCGACCTTGTCCGGGTCGGTGGTCGGCCGGCCGTCGGCGTCCACGGCGGCGTTGGGCGGTAGTTCCTTTCCCTCGCGTTTGAACTGCTGCACGCGGCCCATGGCCACGGTGCTGGTGGCCCAGTCGATGACGATGGGATAACCGAGGGCCTCCGTGGTGGGGAACCCCCAGCTGTGGGGATTGGTGCCCAGGGTGGGGAATTTACCGCCGAAGGGCACGACCTCGGCCAGGGCGGCGGTGCAGTTGGTGTAGGCGATGTAGCCCCTCTGCGCGGCGTCCATGACATAACCGCCGCCCCAGAGATAGTGGAAGGCGTGGTCCACGCTCACCTGGCCGATGCCGTAATGGTCCGCCAGGCGGATGGCTTCCTCCATGGCGGCGAAGGCGGTGGACTGGCCGAGCTTGCGGTTGGCATTCCAGATTTTGGAGGCGGGGAACCGCGAGGGAATCTCCTCAATCTCCGCGCCGGGCACGCAGCCGCCGGCTTTGCTGCCGAAGTGCTCGTCGAGGTGCAGGGCCTTGATGCCGTTATGGGTGCGGATACCATGGGTGCTGGCCATTTCGCAGAACCGGGCGGCGTCCTCCGCCTCCTCCGCCGTGTAGCCGCGGTGCCGGTAGGCGGCGCGGATGAGGTCGCGGTGGAGGGGCCGGGGGACAACGAAAAAGCCGGATGACGACATGGTCCGCCTGTGGTATGCGGGAAAATCCCTGGTGCAAGGCGGCATCAAACCTGCCTGATCCGCGCTTCCGGATTGAAAGGAACGATTCCGGTTCCGCGTCCCCTTTCCAGGCCGCCCGACGCCCGCCCCGCGGCGGTTGCGGCCCGTCATTCCCACCCTCCACGCCCCATGCCGTCCTCCGCCTTTTCCCGCCGCCGTTTTCTCCGTGGTTTCGGCACTCTGATGGCGCTGCCCGCTCTGGAGTCCGCCGCACCCTTCGCCGCCCGCGCCGCCGGGTCCACCGGTGCCGCCGCCGCCGGCGGAGCCGCCCGGCTCTCGCCGGTGCGCATGGCCTTCATCTATTCTCCAAACGGCAAAAACATGCGCACCTGGAAGCCGGAAGGCGAGGGCGCGGACTACACGCTGAGCCGGGCGCTCAAGCCGCTGCAGGATCTGAAGTCCGAGTTTCAGGTCATCTCCGGGCTCCGCCATGAGAAGGCCCGCGCCAACGGCGACGGCGGTGGCGACCATGCCCGCGCCAATGCCACCTTCCTCACGGGCATGCAGGCCCGCAAAACTGCCGGGGCGGACATCCGCAACGGCATCTCCATCGATCAGGTGGCTGCCAGCGGTGTCGGCCAGCTCACGCGCCTGCCCTCCCTGGAGCTGAGCTGCGACGAGCCCCGGCGCGCGGGGAACTGCGACAGCGGCTATTCCTGCTCCTATCAGTTCAATCTGGCGTGGAAATCCGAAACCACGCCGCTTTCGCCGGAGCGCGATCCCCGGCTGGCGTTCGAGCGCTTGTTCGGCAACGGCAGCAGCACCGAGCAGGATGCCGCGCGGGCCAAACGTGAGATGCTCAACAAAAGCGTGCTCGACTTTGTCATGGAGGACGCCAAGGCCCTGAAACGGGACCTGGGCTACACTGACAACCAGAAACTGGATGAATACCTGACCTCCGTCCGCGACATCGAGCGCCGCCTGGGCAACGCCGGCAAATTCGCCCGGGAGATGCCGGACTACATCAAGCCCACCGGTATTCCCGCCACCTACAAGGAGCACATCCGCCTGATGTTCGACCTCCAGGTGCTGGCATTCCAGACGGACTCCACCCGGATCTCCACCTTCCTGCTGGCCCATGACGGCAGCAACCGCAGCTTCCCGGATATTGGCGTGCCGGATGCGCACCACGGCATCTCCCATCACCAGGGAGATCCGGAGAAGCTGGAGAAAATCGCGAGGATCGACGAGTTCTACAGCGGCGAGCTGGCTTATTTCCTGACGAAGCTCAAGGCCATTCCCGAAGGCGGTGGCTCCCTGCTGGACAACTGCATGATCGTTTATGGCGGCGGCATCAGCGATCCCGACGCCCACAGCCATGACGATCTGCCGGTCATCCTGGCGGGCGGCGGGGGCGGCACCCTGAAACGCGGGCGCCACCTGCAGCTCACCGGAGGCCAGCCCATGTGCAATCTTTATGTCTCCATGATGAGCCGGATGGGACTCAAAATGGACCGTTTTGGCGACAGCACCGGCGATCTGGAGTCCATCGCCTGAGCGCGCTTCCGGGCATCATTCCCGCCTTGACGGTGTTTTTCCCGTCAGGACGGAGGCACTGCGGCAATTTGGCGAAGGAAACTAAACCGGTGCCCTGCGGGCCGCCGCTTCCTTGCAGTTGCGCCTGACCGATGGCCGCGCCCTCTGTCGGAATGCAGCCGGCACAGACTGCCTTTTGTCCTGATTAATGATCCGTCCGGTTATTTTCTGACTTCATGAGTTCCCCGCATCCCATCATCCGGCTCGAGAATCTGGAGAAAACCTATGACAGCGGCGGATCGAAGGTGCATGCGGTCCGGCAGCTGAGCCTGGAGATCGCAGCCGGGGAGTTTGTGGCCGTGATGGGCTCCAGCGGGTCCGGGAAATCGACCCTGATGAACATCATCGGCTGCCTGGACCGCCCGACCGGCGGGAAATACTGGCTGGACGGGGACGATGTGTCCCTGCTGAACCGCAACCGCCTGGCGGACATGCGGAACATGAAGATCGGCTTTGTGTTCCAAGGCTTCAATCTGCTCTCCCGCACCTCCGCGCTGGAGAATGTGGAGCTGCCGATGATGTACCATCATTCCAACCTGAGCCCGCGCCAGCAGCAGGAGAAAGCCATGCAGGTGCTGGAACTGGTGGGACTGGGAGAGCGTGCGGACCACATGCCGAACCAGCTCTCCGGTGGTCAGCAGCAGCGCGTGGCCATCGCCCGCGCGCTGGTGAACGATCCGGTGCTGCTGCTGGCGGACGAGCCCACCGGAAATCTGGACAGCCGGACGAGCATTGAGATCATGGGGGTGTTTCAGAAACTGAACGACGCCGGCATCACCGTGGTTATGGTGACCCATGAGCCGGACATCGCGGCCTTCACCAGGCGGAACATCATGATGCGGGACGGTCTGGTGCGCGAGGATCTGCCGGTGCTCCGGCGCAGCACGGCTTTGGAGGAGCTGGCCAAACTCCAGGGCGGGGACTATGTGCCGGCCGCCCCGGTGCATTGAGCGAAAGGGAAATGAATGTTATGAAATTCCTGCGGTCTCCCCTTCCGGCCATGCCTGCGCTGTGCGCCGCGGCCGGACTGTTGTCAGGAAGCACCGTCGCGTGTGCGCAGGATGCGGCCGACGGCTGGGCGCGGGCGCTGCCGGGCTGGCGTTATGAGTTTCCGCGTGACCACTTCACGCACCGGGATTTCAAGACGGAGTGGTGGTATGCCACCGGGAGGGTGCGCGCGGCTTCCGGCAAGCGGTTTGGTTATCAGTTCACCATCTTCCGCCGGGGTCTGCGACCTCCATTGGAGCAGGCGGCGGTGCGGTCGCACTGGGTGGTGAACGACCTGCCGCTGGGGCACTTCGCCCTGACCGATGAGCAGGGGGCGCGGTTTTATTATCATCAGCGGCTGATGCGCGGAGCCTTCGGTGAGGCGGGTTTCCCGCTGCCGGGCGGCGGGGCGGGGGAGTCCCCAGCCGCCGCGGCAACAGACCCGCGGCTGGCATGGATTGGCGACTGGGCCATCGGGCTGACGGAGGAAGGCTCTTTTTCCGTGAAGGCCTCCCAGCCAGGCGCGGCTTTGGATTTGCGGCTGATGCCGCGGCGCCAACCGGTGATCAACGGCAGGGACGGAGTGAGCCAGAAGTCCGGCGGGGCCGGCAATGCCTCGCATTATTACTCCATGCCCCGTCTGGAGACCACCGGCACCGTGACCGTGGAGGGCAGGGCGGAACCGGTGACCGGGCTGAGCTGGCTGGACCGTGAATGGGCCACCAATCAGTTGGCCGAAGGCCAGATCGGCTGGGACTGGCTATCGCTGCATCTCAGCGACGGCAGCGATCTGATGATCTATCAGCTGCGCGGCAAGGACGGCAAAGCCGATGAATACTCCAGCGGCACGCTGATCGGGCCGGATGGAGCGGTGGAGCATCTGACCCACCGCGATTTTTCCCTGACGCCGGTGCCCGGCCATCAATGGCGCAGCGTGAAATCCGGTGGCGTCTATCCCATCCTCTGGCAGGTGGAGCTGCCGGCGAAAAACCTGAAACTGGAGGTGCGCGCCCTGCTGCCCGACCAGGAGTTGGCGTTGAGTCCGGTAAGTTATTGGGAGGGCGCGGTGGACGCGTCGGGCACCTGTGGGACAGGGAAAATTGAGGCGGAAGGATATCTGGAGATGACCGGCTACAGCGGCGCGCTGAAAGCTCTGCGGGAATAAGGGGAACCGCATGGGACTGGGTGTGCCGGGCCTGGGCAGCGGGATCATAAGCTCACGGAAGATTGGAATCCGATGAGGGAAAAATATTCAGGATTCCGCACATGGAAAGCTTGCCTGCGGACTCACAAACCGCCATACCGGCGAACGTTATCAGCCGCTGGTTTCTATCACGGTTATTCCCGTATCCCCCCGCATGTCCTCCCTCAACCGCATTATTGAACTCACCGGCATGGCCCTTCAGACGGCGGCGTCGGATTTGTTTCTGACAGAAGGGCTGCCGGCCCGTATCAAGATCGGCGGAGTGATTCAGGAACTGAGCAGTCATGTGATGACCACTGCGGATCTGGAGGCGCTGTGGAGGGCCTGCGGCGCGGATCCCGCCAGCACGCTGGATATGGACGCCGCTTGGAAAATGCCGGAGGGACCGCGCTTCCGTGTCAACTTTCACCGCCACCTGAGCGGGCTGGGAGCCGTGATGCGGCAGATCCGCACGGATATTCCCGACCTGACCGTTCTCGGGCTGCCTTATGAAGTGCTGACCTCCTGGCTGAGCCGCCGTTCCGGCCTGATTCTGGTGACCGGCCCCACCGGCTGTGGCAAGAGCACCACCCTCGCCGCCAGTCTGGAGTGGATCAACTCCACGCGTGCGGCCCATATTGTGACTATCGAGGACCCGGTAGAATATGTTTTCCGGGACCGGCACAGCTTTTTCACCCAGCGTGAAGTCGGGCTGGACACCCCGACCTTTGAGGATGGCCTGCGCCGGGCCATGCGGCAGGCTCCGGATATCATCTTCGTGGGGGAAATCCGGGATGCGGTCACCGCGCTGACCGCCCTGCAGGCGGCGGAGACCGGGCATCTGGTTTTCAGCACTCTGCACAGCCCGAACATCGCGGAGACCATCGACCGTCTGGTGAATCTGGTGCCGCCCCACCAGCGGGAGTCCGTGCTGTCCCTGATGTCCAACCAAACCATTGGAATTCTCAGCCAGCGCCTGCTGCCCAATGCCTCCGGCGACGGCGTCACGTTGATCTGCGAATATCTGGAGATCGTGGCCGCCGCCCGTGAATGGCTGAGGGCGATGGATATCCCCGCACTCTCCGACTTTCTCAGGCGCGGCGGCAGCACCCACTGCCAGTCCTACCACAGCTCGCTGCTGCAGGCGGTGAATGAAGGCCGGATCGCCTACGACACCGCGCTCGCCAATGCCTCCAACCCCACGGAGTTCAGCCGCAGCATCCGCGGCATTTCCTGAGCGCGGACCGTGATCCCGCCAGCGCCCTCCATGGTCATGAATCCCGCGCCGCCCGCTCCTTCCGCAAAGGGGAAAAACATTGTGCCTCCGCGGCGGCAGTGGAACAATTCCGCCATGAGCGACCCGTCCGCCAACCCCTGTCTGCCCTATTTGAAAGCGCTCAGCGATGACAACCGCTGGCGCATCGTGAAAGAGTTGCTGCATGACCCTCTGACCGGCAGCGATCTTGTGGAGCGCCTGGGCATGAGCCAGTACAATGTCTCCAAGCATGCGCGGGTGCTGCGGGAGGCCGGGATCATCATTTGCCAGCGTCAGGGGAAGCATGTCTTTTTCAGCATCACGCCGGGGTTCCAAGCGGGGGTCTGCATGGAGAAAAAAACTCTGAGCCTGGGATGCTGCACCTTTGAGTTTGACTGACTGACTGACTGAACAAACACCGCTGCCCCGGCTGGCCTTTTCCCCGCACTCCACCCCCTTACTTCAGCCCCTCCCCCTTATGTCCACCAGCCGAGACCTTGTTGATCTTCTCACCATGACCCGCGAGCTGGATGGCTCGGATCTCCACCTGAGCATCGGCGCGCCGCCGGTGGCGCGGGTGAACGGATCGCTGGTTCCCCTGGGGACCGAGCCCCTGGAGGCCAAGCAATGCCGGGAGCAGCTGATGTCGGTGCTGACGGAAAGTGAACGCACGCGGTTGGAGAAAAACTGGGAGCTGGACTTCGCCCTGCAGCTCCGGGGCGTCGGGCGCTTCCGTGGCAATGCGCATTTCAGCAGGGGAAATCTGGAGGCGGCCTTCCGCTATGTGCCGTCCTCGGTGCCGGATCTGCAGAGTCTGGGCCACGGACCGAATGTTCAGGATTTCTGCCGCGCCCGTCAGGGACTGGTGCTGGTCACCGGCATGGCGGGAGCGGGCAAATCGACCACCCTGGCGGCGATGACGGCGCAGATTCTCGGGGAGCGTAGCAGCGTGGTCACCACCATCGAGGATCCTATCGAATTCACCTTCGAGCACGCGGACAGTCTGATCAAACAGCGCCAGATCGGCACCGACACCCATGACTTCGCCAAAGCTTTGAAGGCGGCGGTGCGGCAGGATGTGGATGTCATCGTGGTTTCCGAAATGCGGGATCAGGAAAGCGTGGCCGCCGCCCTGACCGCCGCCGAGACGGGACATCTGGTGATCTCCACGCTGCACAGCCGGGGGACCGTTGGCAGCCTGGAGCGCATGGTGGATATTTTCCCCGCCGCCCAGCAGCCGCAGATCATCACCCAACTGTCCGGCGCACTGGTCGGAATTGTGCATCAGAAACTGCTGCCGCGGGCGGATGTGGCGGGCCGGGTGATGGCCAGTGAAGTGATGGTAATGACTCCGGCCCTGTCCGCGGTGATCCGGGAGCACCGGTTTGAGCAGATCCACGGACTCATGCAGGTAAGCGCCGTGCATGGCATGCACACCATGGACGACAGCCTGCTGCACCTGCTGAAGGGCGGGTTCATCTCTTTGGAGAACGCCATGCTGCACGCCCGCGATGTGGCGCTGCTGAAATCCAATTTCCAGGAATGGCTGCGCTCCACCCAGCGGGTCAAACACTGAATCCGCCGCTTTTCCCCGGCTGCCTCCGGTATATTGTTCCCCACGCTCCAAGCCCCCCTCCCATGCAACTGATCAACAAAATCCTGTTTGTGGCCCTGGCCTCGGGTGCCGGCGTGTACTGGTGGACGAAGGAGCAGGCGCGAGTGGAGTACGACCGCCAGGTGGGAGCTCTGGCCACCACCATGGACCGCCGGATGGCGGATCCCATGTCCCCGTCCGGACAGGCGGACGCATTGTTTATGAGGTCACTGGTGATCCTTGCCGACTTCCGCGACCTCAAACAACGAAAGCGACTGGAGGCCGATGAGACCGATTTTCTGAACGATGCTCTTTCAGCGGCCGGCTACAACAATCCGTCGGAGATCGGAGCCATCTCCCGGAATCTGCGGGAGAATATAACGGTCTGCCAGCAGCTGAAAATCTTCGGCGACGGCAGCGGCAGCCAGGCGATGCTGACCGGCCAGGCCCCTGTCATTCAAAGTGGCCCATTCAAATCCGAATCCCTGATACTCGTGCGCCGCCTTTCCCCGCAGATGGCGCCGGAGGTGGTGAATCACCCCGCCAACTTCGCGCTGGTGCCGGACCCGGCGGCGGATCTTATCTGGCCTTTCACAGTCAATAACCAAGTGCTGCAGACGGCGGCGGATCTGAAAACGGCCAATGTGCTGGACACCGCCTCCTACGATATCATCCGCCGCCAGAACGGGATCCTGAAAGAGTGAGCCGGCTCTTTCCGGCAAGCCTGACCGGTGGGGAGGGCGGCACCGTCCATTCCGCCGCCTCATGAGTTCCGTTTGAGGAAGCCGTTCATCGCCTCCAGGGTTTCCGGACTGACGTGGTGCTCGATGCCCTCGGCATCGCGCTCCGCAGCGGCGGCGGGAACACCGACAGCCAGCAGGAAAGCGAGCACCGTCTCATGGCGGACAGTGCATTCCTCGGCCAGGGCCCGGCCCTTGTCCGTGAGAAAAATGGCGCGGTAAGGCTCCGAGGTCACATAACCCTGCTCCACCAGCCGGGCCACCCGGCGCACGACGGTGACATGGGACACGCCGAGCTTCCGGGCGAGGTCCACCGCGCGGGCTTCATTGCTCTGCTGGATGAGGGCGGCGATGGCCTCGACGTAATCCTGCGCGGTCTCCTCCGAGTGGTCGCGGCGGATACCATGGTGGATCGTGGCCGCGTCCGGGCCTGCGGCCTGCCGGCGCGGAGCGGCGGCGGGACGGCGGGTGGAAGTGGAGCGCGGTGTGTCGGGGGGCACTTGGAAACTTTCCAAAATGAGCAGTTGACTGTCCAGCGCAAAAAATGTAGCTTCGACTACATTTGGAAATAAACGCTACATTTACCCGCTGTAGCCTTCTCCATCCGCTATGTCCGCCCTCCCTTTCTGTTCCGGATACCGCGTGGCAGCCTGGAAGTGCTCCGGCCTTCTGCTGCCCGTGGTGGCGGCGGTTTCCCCGGCTTTTGGACTGGAGCCCCCGCCGGAGAGGTGGAGTCTTTTCCATCCGGTGCCGGAGGCGCTGATGCGGGATCTGTCCGCCGACCGGCCGGACACCACGGAAAGCCCTGTCACGGTGGATGCCGGACATTTTCAGATCGAGTCCAGCTTTTTTGACTTTGGCCGCGGCCGTTCCCCGGAGGGCCGCACGGACACCTTCACCTGGGGTTCCATCAACCTGAAGGCCGGTCTGCTGCCGAATGCCGATTTGCAGATTGTGTTCGATCCCTGGGTCGAGCAGCGGCTGACCGGTCCCGGGGGCGTGCGGGAAACCGTTTCCGGCGCGGGGGATCCCGCCGTGCGGCTGAAGGTGAACCTTTTCGGCAATGACGGGGGCCGGACCGCGCTGGCGGTGATGCCGTTTGTGGGCATCCCCACGGGCAGTCAGGTGAGTGCGGGGGAGTGGGAGGGGGGAATCATTGTGCCGTTTTCGGTGGAAGTGGCGGAGCGCGTCAGTCTGGGGCTGATGGTGGAGTTGGACTGGGTGGCGGATGACGGGGGTGGCGGCACACATCAGGAATGGGTGCACACTGCGGTGGTGGGTTTTGGCCTGACGGAGAAGCTGGGATTTTATCTGGAGTATGCAGGCACTGCGGGACGGGAGGATGGATTCGATTACCAGGCGGCGTGCAGCGGCGGATTCACATGGACAGCATCGGACAACGTCCAATGGGACATCGGTGGCCGTATCGGTCTGAACTCCGCGGCGGAGGAGTTCGGGCTTTTCACCGGCATCACGCGCCGGTTGTGAAATTTTTTCTCAAACCCGGACCCTGAACTTTTCCTTCCTTCTTTACTTTAAACCGCCATGCTGAACCGACTGAATTCCACTTCCTCCCCATGGTCCCGCCGGTCGGCGGTCAAGGCGTTCCTCGCCAGCCCGGGGGCCGCCCTCCTGCCGGTTTCCCTCACGGGCTGCGGGGAGAAACCCCAAACCCCGTCCAACGGCAAAAAGAAGGTGGTGACCAGTTTCACCATCATTGCCGACATAGCGCGCGAGGTGGCGGGAAGCGCGGCGGAGGTGGACTCCATCACCAAACCGGGCGCGGAAATCCACGGCTATGAGCCGACTCCCAAGGATATTGTAAAAGCGCAGCACGCCGATCTGGTGCTGTGGAACGGACTCAATCTGGAGCGCTGGTTTGAGAAGTTCTTCAGCAATGTGAAAAACGTGACCAGCGCGGTGGTCAGCGAGGGCATCGAGCCCATGGGGATCAGCGAGGGTCCCTACACCGGCAAGCCCAATCCCCATGCCTGGATGTCACCGGCCAATGCCGTGATCTACGTGGAGAACATCCGGAAGGCCCTGACCGGCATCGATCCTGCGAACGGTGCGGTCTACATGGAGAACGCCACGGCCTACACCGCAAAACTGAAGGCCTTGGACGCGCCGGTGCGCGCCAGACTGGCGGCGATCCCGGAAGGCAAGCGCTGGCTGGTCAGCAGCGAGGGCGCGTTCTCCTATCTCTGCAAAAATTACGGCCTGAAGCAGCTTTACCTCTGGCCGATCAACGCCGACGCCCAAGGCACGCCGCAGCAGGTGAAAAAAGTGATCGACGGCGTGCGGGAGAACCAGATCCCGGTGGTCTTCTCCGAAAGCACGGTCAGTGACAAGCCGGCGCGGCAGGTGGCCCAGGAAACGGGGGCGCGCTACGGCGGCGTGCTGTATGTGGACTCCCTGACAGATGCGCCGGGGCCGGCTCCGACGTTTCTGAAACTGCTGGAGACGAATGCCGACACCCTGGTGAAAGGATTTCTGGCCACGCCATGAACACTATCCCTCTGCCCTCTCCAATGCCGGGTCCGCTGGCGGACCGTGGCGCCTCCGGCATCGGCCACCCGCATTCCGCTGCTGAGGCGGCCCAGGCAGCTGCGCGGGATTTTCCGCCGCTGTCCCTGAAGGTGGACCGGATTTCGGTGATGTATCCCAATGGCCAGCGGGCTTTGAATGACGCCTCCTTCTCCCTGTCCGCCGGAACCGTCTGCGGTTTGGTGGGGGCCAATGGCAGCGGCAAGTCCACGCTCTTCAAAAGTGTGATGGGCTTTGTGAATCCGGTGTCGGGCACTGTGCGCATCAATGGCCGCCCGGTGCGCGAGGCGCTTAAACAGCAGTTGGTGGCCTATGTGCCGCAGGCCGAGGAGGTGGACTGGCAGTTCCCCGTGAATGTGACCGATGTGGTGATGATGGGGCGCTACGGGGCCATGAATTTCCTGCGCATTTCCCGTGCTGCGGACCATGCGGCGGTGGAGGCCAGCCTGCGCCGGGTTGGCATGTGGGACTTCCGTGGCCGGCAGATCGGCGAACTGAGCGGCGGTCAGAAGAAGCGGGTCTTTCTGGCCCGGGCCTTGGCCCAAGGCGGGCGGGTGATTCTGCTGGACGAGCCCTTCACCGGCGTGGATGTGCAGACGGAGGAGGCCATTATCACCCTGCTGCGGCAGCTGGCGGATGACGGCTGCATCATTCTGGTGTCCACCCACAATCTCGGCAGCGTGCCGGAATTCTGCGACCGGGCGGTGCTGCTGAACAAAACGGTGCTCGCCAGCGGGCCGGTGGAGGAGGTCTTCACGGAGCCGAACCTGACCAAAGCCTTCGGAGGCGTGCTGCGGCAGTTCCACTTCGAGCACTCCACTATCCAAAATCACGATGGCCGTCAGGTGCGGGTGCTGACCGATGACGAGCGCCCTCTGGTTTTCGGCAAGGACGGCCATCTGGAGTACAAGGACCGCACCGGCCGCGAGGATCTGGTGAAAATCCGCTCGGAGGAGCAGGACTGACCCGCACCGTATGGACACGCTTCTCGTTCCTTTCCACTATGACTACATGCTGCGCGCCATTCTGGTCAGCGCCCTGATCGGCGGTGTGTGCGGACTGCTCAGCGCCTTCATCACCCTGAAGGGTTGGTCGCTGATGGGCGATGCCCTGTCGCACGCGGTCGTACCGGGGGTGGCCATCGCTTATTTGATAGGGCTGCCCTTCGCGCTGGGCGCGTTTGTCACCGGACTGCTTGCGGCGGTGGCCATCGCCTGGGTGAAAACCGGAAGCCGCATCCGGGAGGACGCCAGCATCGGGATCGTCTTCACCTCGTTTTTTGCTTTAGGACTGCTGCTGATCTCGCTGAATCCGGCGCGCGTGAATCTCAACAGCATCATCTTCGGCAATATCCTCGGCATATCCGTTCCGGATATTAAGCAGCTGGTGGTGATCAGCGTGGTGACGGTGGCGGTGACGGTGCTGAAGTGGCGGGACCTGATGCTCTTCTGCTTCGATCCCGGTCAGGCACGGACGCTTGGCATCCGCACCGGCCTGCTGCACGGCCTGCTTTTCACGCTGCTGGCGGCCACAACGGTGGCGGCGCTGCAGACCGTGGGCGCACTGCTGGTGGTGGCCATGCTCATCACGCCGGGAGCCACCGCCTATCTGCTGACGGATCGGTTCGGAGTGATGCTGTGGCTGTCGTCCGCACTGGGCGCGGTGACTGCTCTGGCCGGGGCCTACGCCAGCTATTTTCTGAATGGGGCCACCGGCGGCTGCATTGTCACCCTGCAGACCCTGGTGTTTGTGGTGGCGTTTCTGTTTGCTCCCAAACACGGCGTGCTGGCGGCATCACGCAAAGCGAAACGGCTGGCGCGGATGGAAGGGGAAACGGCACTATGAACAACTGGCTTCTGGAACCCCTGCAGTTTCCCTTCATGCGCGATGCCATGATTGCCGGAGCAGTCGTGGCGGCGATGTGCGCCATGCTGTCGTGCTTTGTAATTCTCAAAGGATGGTCCCTCATGGGTGACGCCATTTCCCATGCGGTGCTGCCGGGGATCGTGCTGGCTTATCTGACGGGCATTCCGCTGGCAGCGGGGGCGTTTGCGTCCGGATTCACCTGCGCCCTGGCCACGGGCTACATTCGGAACAACAGCCGGGTGAAGGAGGACACGGTGCTGGGCGTGGTTTTCACCGGGCTCTTTGCCATCGGGCTGGTGCTGCACAGCCGTACGGAGTCTGAACTGCATCTCGACCATATTCTTTATGGAAACATTCTTGGCATCCCGCCGGAGATTTTCTGGCAGGTGATGGGGGCTGGGGCGTTGGTGGTCACCGCGGTGCTGATCTGGCGGCGGGATCTGATGCTGGCGGCGTTCGACCCCTCGCATGCGCGGGTGCTGGGACTCCCGGTGAGGGTGCTGGATTACGGTCTGCTGAGCCTGCTGGTGCTGGCCGTGGTGGCGGCCCTGCAGGCGGTGGGCATCGTGCTGGTCATCGCCATGCTGATCACACCCGGCTGCATCGCGTATCTGTGGACGGACCGCTTCGACCGCATGATGCTCATCGCGGTCACCGCCGCCGTGCTTTCCACCCTGACCGGCATCCTAGTCAGCTACCACATCGACGGCTCCACCGGAGCCTGCATCGTGCTGGTGCAGGCGGCAGTCTTCACCCTGTCCTTTCTTTTCGCTCCGAAGCACGGCGTGCTGCTGCGGAGACTGGGGCGGGCGGCGCATTGAAGGCAAGTCCTGTCCGTATGGCGGACCGTTAACTTACAGCTGCACATCCCTCAGCCAGTCCAGCCGCTGCTGAAGCTTGATCCGCCGCTCCGGTGAAGGGGCAGGGTAGAGAATGGGATACCAGGCGCTCATCACCGCCGCGCGGGCGATCATGCTTTGGTGAAGGGCATCGCCATCAATGGTGCCTCCAGCCTCGCGGTAAGCATCGAGAACCGCATCCGCGGTCCGGTGGTCGTTGTCCAGAATCCGCGCATTCCAGATGACGGACGCCAGGTCCCACTCGACCGGACCCAGGAAGGTGTCCTCCCAGTCCGTCCACAGCAGGCCCTGCGTGGTGTTCATCAGATTGCCGGGGTGGGCGTCGCCGTGCAGCGGCTGCCGGGGGAACCCCCTCAGCGCCTCCAGCGAAGCCTCCAAACGCTCCCGCAGCAGCTGGATGGTGGCGGACGGAAAGAGCCCGCGCCGCTCCAGAGTCTTCAGCAGCGTCAGGCTTTCCACAGGAATGGCCAGTTCCGGCAACGGTCCGTCATAGGAACGCAGCAGTTCATGGCATTGAAAAAGAGCCCGGCCTGTCTCCGCCGGCCCGGCCTCCGCCTCAATGGAGGTGACATACTGCCAGAAGTTCAGTGTGTAACCGAGATGTTCATAGGGACCGGGCGGCATCAGGGGATGCACGGGAATCACCGGCGCTCCCCGCTCCGCCAGATGCCGGGCCACTGCAATTTCCCGCTGGAACCACCCGCCACCCTGCCGCGGTCCCTCCAAATCCGTCACCACCCGCGCCACCAGCGACTCCGTCAGCCGCAGCACCAGCGTGTTCCCATTCTGCAGAATCCCCCAGCGGTCCGCCGTCACCCCATGAGCGGCAGCCACCTCCACTGCGGCCCGTATCGGCGGTTCAAGTTCAGTCGGCGTCGTCATTTCAAATACAGTCCCGATCCATCCGGCTCAAGCATCCCCGGACAGTCACCCCCGGCTCAGCGTGGAATCCCCTTCCGGCAACCCCAAAGCCACCCGCCACAGCATCCTTCCCTGAACCTTGAAACCTGAACCCTTTAACCTCTCAATTCAAAACTGCCTCCTCAGATGGCTCGGGAGAATATTCAGCTCCTCCCGGTACTTGGCGACCGTCCGGCGGGCGATTTTGATCCCCTGAAGGGCCAGTTGCTGGACCAGATCCTCATCGCTCCACGGCTGGGAGGAGTCCTCGCCCTTCACCACCTCCGCCAAGGCGGTTTTCACACTGGTGTTGGACACCTGCTCACCGGATTCCGTGGCCACGCCGGAGGTGAAGAAATACCGCATTTCATAGACCCCCTGCGGAGTGGCGATGTATTTTCCGGAAATGGCGCGGCTGACCGTGGTTTCATGCACGCCCACGGCGTCGGCCACTTGGGACATGTTCATCGGCTTGAGGTGCGAGGGGCCGACATCGAAAAACGCCTTCTGCCGCGACACGATCTCCTCGGCGATGCGCTGGATGGTCTGCTGGCGCTGGTGGATGGAGCGGATGAGGAATTTGCCGCTGCGGATTTTGTCGCGGATGTAGCCCCGGACCTCCTCACGGCTCCCAGGGCTGGACATCAGATCCTTGTAAAGATTGCTGATGCGCAGGCGGGGCAGCTGATCGCCGTTGAGGCTGATGGTGTATTTCCCATTGGAGCGCTCCACATGCACATCCGGGGAAATATACTGCTGCGGGACGGAGACAAACTCCGAGGCCGGGCGGGGATTCAAGGTCGCAATGTGCTCGGCGGCACGGGCAATTTCGCTGACGGGCACGGAAAGCTTGCGCGCGATCTGGGGAAAGCGCCGGCGGGCCAGATCCTCCAGATAGCCGGCGATGATGCGGCTTTCCAAGCTGTGCTCGCGGCCCTGCCGGCGGAGCTGGATGAGCAGGCAGTCCCGCAGATCCTCCGCGCCCACCCCCACAGGGTCCAGCGACTGCACAATGACGGCGGCGGCCCGCAGGTCCACCAAGGGTATGCCCAGCTGCAGGCTGAGATCGCCCAGCGAACCCTGCAGGAAGCCCCGGTCGTCCAGACTGCCGATCAGCATCTCGGCCAGATCGCGGATTTTCTTTGTGCAGTCGGCCATGCCCAGCTGCTGGACCAAGTGATCCTGCAGAGTCACAGGAGAGGTCAGGGAATCAAACAAAAACTGGCGGCGCTCCTCGTCCTCGCTGGTGCGGGGGGAGCGGCTGGCACTCTGCTGCATGTAGTTGCGCCACTCCTCGTCCATTTCAGAGAGGCGGCTGAACTCCTCGTCAAAACCATCGTCATTCAGTTCCTTCTCCGAGGGACCGTCCTCCGTGGAGACATCGGAGCTCTCCATTTCCAGAACGGGATTCTGGGACATCTCCATTTCCACCATTTGCCGTAGCTCGAAGACGGGTGCCTGGAGAATGTTGAGGCTCTGTTGCAGCTGGGGGGAGAGCCGTTGCTGCTGGCTGAGATTCTGTCCGAGGTGGGTTCCGATGCTCATCGGCAGCCACCGTGCCAAGGCTGTGGTATAAATCAAGCAAATATCGTGCCAGCACCTATAAAAGGCTTCGGCTTTCTTAACAGTTAATTCATTTTAAATCATTCGCGGTGGCGGTCATGAGCCGGTCCGCAGCGTTGCGAACCGTTTCCATGCTCAGTTCAGTCATGAGCTGACTGGCCTGCCGGGGCTGGGGTGGACCGCCGGAATCGGCGTTCTCCGGAGTGCTGTATCCCGCCCGCAGCACCACCGCCCGTGGCTGGCGGGGAGCCCAGTGAAAGGGATTGGTGGGACCGAACAGTCCAATCTGCGGAACCTGGAAAGCCGCCGCCAGGTGCATGGCCGCCGTGTCCACGGTGATGGCCATCCGCGCACGGGCGATGATTGCCGCCAATTGCGGCAGCGTGATACGTCCTGCAAGATCCAGCACCGGAGCTTTCACCAGACGGAAAATGGACTGCTGATGCCGCATCTCAAATTCCCAAGTGCCCCCGGTCAGCAGCAGCGGCAGGCCATAAGTGGCGTGCAGGTGGTCCAGCACGGCGGCCCAGCGCTCCGGCGGCCAGAATTTCTCCTCCCGTGCCGTGCCGGGATGCACCACAATATACTGTGCGGGCAGATAGGCCGGCAGCCTGGTGTTTTCAGGAATTTTCAAATGTCCGGAATCCGGCACTGCCGGAAGAGGAAGCCCGGCGGCGGGAAGCAGGGTCTGATGAAAATCAATGGTGTGCAGTTCCCTGACCTGGGCGCTGCTGCGCTGGTTCCAAGCGCGGCGGTGGAGCAGGGACTGCGCGAATTTGTCATATCCCGCCCGCACCGGTGCCCGCGAGGCCAAGGAGAGCAGGGCGGACCGGTCGGTGCCGCTGAAATCGAGCACGATGTCCGGCTTCCGGGTAAGCAGGTGCCTCCAAAAGCGCAGATTGGGCTTTTCAGGCGTCCAAGTCAGCACTGCATCCGCATCGGTGAACACGGGGCCCAGTTGGGCGGCGGCTCCGGCCAGGGCCAGCGTCAGATGGGCATCCGGCAGAGCGGCCCGCAGGGCGGCCAGCGACGGGGCGGTGAGCACCGCGTCGCCGATGCGTTTCAGTTGAAGCAGCAGAATGCGGGACAAAGCGGGAGGAAGGATGGGAGAAGGAAAAAGAGGGACCTGCGGAGGATGTCAGGCAAATCCGGTGGAGTTCAAGACTCCAGCAGCCGCCGTGCCTTCGCGTAGCCGGTGAGGATGCGGGCGCGGAAGTGATCCCAGGTGAAATGGTCCACCACCAGCCGGCGTGCGGCACGGCCCATTTCCGCAAATTTTTCCGGATGGTCCCGCGCCTCCAGGATGGCGGCGGCCAGGGCGTCGGGGCCGTTGGGGGGGATGAGCCGGCCCGTGACGCCGTCGAGGATGGCGTCGCCGCTCTCGCGCGTGGCAATGAGCGGCAGCCCGCAGGCGGCGGCTTCAATCGTGGATTTGGCGAATCCCTCGCACCCGCTGGGAAACACAAACGCCGAAGCCGTCCGCAGCAGGTCCGGCACGCAGGGCACAAAACCCTTCACGGTCACATTGGAGCCCGCCGCCGCGAGGTCGTCACGGATTTCCGGATGGGCCTCACCGACCAGCACCAGCTCCGCATCCCGGAGAGCCAGCTTTTTCCAGACCCGGAGCAGGTGGTGAACCCCTTTGCGCTGGATGAGAGCCCCGACAAAAATCAGACGGAACCGGTCCGGCGGTGTTCCTGGCTGGTAACGCTCCGGATCCACCCCGCGCCCCACGTAATGCAGCCGTCCGGTGGGAAGGCCTGCCTCCAGAAAGGTGCCGGCGGAGCACTGCGAGGGCATGAACAGCAGGGTGGCCAGCTCATACTCCATCAGCATCCGCTGGCGGGAAATCAGCAGCCGGTGTTTCCAGCCCGCCCAGCCGCGCAGCCGGGCATCGTTGCGCTCGGATTTGGTCATGAAGGGTTTGCGGTGCCCTTTGTTGCGGTGCCAGGTGGGAATATCCATCACCGACGGAATGCGGCGCTGGCGGGCGGCGATAAGGCTGTTCAGGGCATCGCCGCTCCAGGTGTGCAGAAAGTCGTAGCGTCCGGACCGGATTTCCCGCGCGGTGACCGCGTCCACATAATGCTTCTTGGCTCCGTAATAGGCGGCGCTGCCCAGTCCGGAGAGCAGGCGCACCGGATGCCAGGCCAGGGAGCGGATTTTCACTGCGGGAATGACCCGCTGCTGATTGGCATAACCGATGGCCCGCGCCAGAAATCCGCTCTCCGCCGCCGCCCTGGCTCCCTCCAGCGAGCTGACATCCAGTCCGCTGCCGCCCAGCCGTGCGCTGGTGCTGTAGAGCAGGGCGCGCGGCAGTTCCTTCCGCGCCGGGGCAGGGCCAGGCGCGGTGGTGGGGAGAAGGGGAAATCCGGAGCCGGAACCGGAATCCGCCCATCCGGTGGAAACAGGGTCCGCCATGCCACCCACCTTCCCGCGGACACCGGCGGATTCCACCGCGGATTGCGCCCGCCGCATCATCGTCATCACGGGGCCACCGGCACGCTGAGCCAGAAGGTGGTCACCTCCGGCGTGCTTTTCGCCCCCAGGGTGGCCCCCATCTGCGCTGCCATCACTGAGGCCACCACCAGGCCAATGCCGAAATGCCTGCTGTCCCGCGTGCTGGTGAAGGGTTTGAAAACCTCCTTCAGCTTGGCCGGGGGAATCGGGGCTCCAGTGTTCCGCACCAGGATGTCCACACAGTTCGGGCGGCTTTCCGGAATCTGGCCAGGCGGCAGGATATCCAGCGCCGCCGCCCCCGGCTCGCCACTGGCCGCCACGGCCTCCGCGGCGTTCAGCAGCAGATCGCACAGGATCTCCTTGAAGCGTCCGCTGTCCACCAGCACCGCCGGCAGGTGGGGGGCGGTGTTGATCTGGAAAGGCACATTGAATTTCAGAAACGGAGCCCGGAGCGTGGCGTCCATCAGCTGCAGGTAATCCTTCAGCTGCACCGACTGCGGGGTGATGCGCACGCAGCCGCCTGCCGCCAGAATACGCTCCGCCAGCACGGCGGCCCCTTGGGCGGCCTCCTTCATGTGGTCCAGATTCTCCTTGGTGGTGGTGTCCAGCCCGTCGTTCATGAGGATCAGACTTGAGAATCCCTGGATGACCGCCAGAAAGTTGTTCTGCTTATGCACCAGCCCCCGGATCAGGCTGTTGAAAAAGTCCCCAGCCGGTGTGCCCTGAACGACGGGCGGTTCCGCCATGATGTAACCGTGAAAGGTCAATTCGCTGGTGTGCATGTTTCAATGAAAAAGGGCGCTTTATAAAAACCACACTGACTAGTAATTTGCAAAGTCTTTATCCGCCGGAGCAGGGGTAGAATGGAACGGAGGATAAAATCCCGGTCCCGCCGCCCTTCCTTTGCCGCCATGCTCTATTCGACCGCACTCCACGGATTTGAAATCCTCCCCGCCTTGCTGTCCCCGGAGGAAACCACAGCCTTGACGGAAACCTTGGGGTCTGGGGCGGATGGAGCGGGCAACCGGGGAGTGCTGGCCTATCCGGCGGTGGCGGCTCTGGCGCAGTCGGAGCGCCTGCTGGATCTGGTCCGCCCGCACCTGCCGGACCGTCCGCTGGCGGTGCGCGCCCTGCTTTTTAACAAATCGCCGGACGCCAACTGGCTGGTGCCATGGCATCAGGACCTGACTCTGGCCCTGCGGGAAAAGCGGGACACTCCCGGCTTCGGGCCTTGGAGTGTGAAGGATGGCACTCCCCATGTGCAGCCGCCGGCGGAGCTGCTGGAGCAAATGCTGACCGTGCGCCTGCACTTGGACGACACTGCGGCGGACAACGGAGCCCTGCGGGTGATCCCCGGCTCCCATGCCGCCGGGCGGCTTTCAGCCACTCAAATCCAGAAATGGCGCACCGCCACTCCCGGAGTGCTCTGCGCCGTGCCGGCCGGCGGAGCCCTCCTCATGCGCCCCCTCCTGCTGCACGCCTCCGCCCGCTCCACGAGCCTGCGCCCCCGCCGCATCCTGCATCTCGAATTCGCCGGCTTCCGCCTGCCGGAGGGGCTGCAATGGCAGGCGGCGGTTGGAAGTTAGAAATTTTGAATATGCCAGCCAGCACGGTCAAAGCCGAAAGCAGCCATATTCCTTGTTAATTCTACTTTGTTGCATTTTAAAGTTAGGTGGTTGATAATCAACGAGTTCGTCTAATTGCACAGGCGCTGTTCATGAAAGTCACAACTCCTTGTTGTTGAATGAGTTATGGCTTCAATTTAATAAAGTAGAATTAATAAAAAATGCATCCTGCGGGCTATGGCAGCAGGATGCGCCGGACTATTTGCACAGAAACAATCTCCGGTGTCCGCGGGATGCCACCGCACGGCACAGCGGCCTACGCCCGGCGGCCGAGGCCAAGGGTGTTGCGGCAGTAGGCGAGGCTGTGCTCGAGCTCGGCTTTCTGGTAGGCGGGCTCGGCGGTTTTGCGGTCCTCATTGGGGGCGGGCTGCCAGGCGGGGATGGGGCGGCCTTTTTTGGAAAGATTCAGGAAGCGGGTGAACTCCGCGGGGCGGATGTCGCTGTAGTGCTCCCAGAATTCAGGTTTCCGCCAAGGCAGGCCATGGGAGAAGCCGGAGATGATCTCCAGAATGAACGGGGCCTGCGGGCAGAGTTCCGCGTAGCGTTTGGCGTAGGTCTTCAGGTCCACAATGCCCTCGCCCATGGCGGTCCACTGCACCACGGAGCCGTCGGCGTCGTCCCAGATCATGCTGTCGCGGATGCCGCTGCTGAGGACGTAAGGGGCCAGAATTTCCAGATTGCCCAAAGGATCCTCCAGCGTCCATGTGGCATTGCCGGTATCGATGGTGACGCCCACAAAATCCTTGCCGCAGGCCTCCACCAGATCGCGCAGCTCCCACGCCTGCATGTCGCCGGCATGGTTTTCGATGGCGATTTTCACCCCGGCATCCACGGCGCGGCTTTTGGCGGCGTGGCAGACTTTGATGGTGTCCTTGTAGCGGACGGGCAGGCCGCCGGGAGCCTTGCGGTCCTCGCCGACACCCTGAAAGCAGCGCAGCACGGGGGAGCCTACAGTCTGGGCAATGCGGATGCAGAGAGCGAGATGCTCGTCGGCATTGCCCCATTTATCGCTGAAGCGGACGGAGCTGGGACAGATGGCCCCGGTACCTGCATGGAGGATGATGCCCAGATCGCGGGCTTTTTTGCCGATATCCTGCAGATACCCGGCCTCGTGGCTTTCATAAACATCGATATCCGAAAGCAGCAGGCAGTCCACTTTTTGGGATGCCGCGTAGTCCAGCAGCTGACCTGCCTTCCAGCCGTGGGCACGAATGGAGAAGTTGTCGAAACCCAGCGCCAGCGGAAGTGTTTTGGCCGCCGGCGCCTGGGCCCGGGCCGGCCCGGTGATCAGGGAGGGAAGGGCAAGCGCGGCGGTCTGAAGCAGGGAGCGGCGGGAAAGCATGGTGTTGGTGGAAAATAGAAGTTCGGGAGAATCTTGGAACACAGCCTTTCCAGTGCCCCACCCTTGTTTCCGGAAAAATTTTCCGGAACAGAGGGCACGGCGGGGGGCTGTCTGCGGTGACGGTTGGCCCGGGGCCCGTCTTTCACGTCGATGGTTCGCTCTTACATTTTTGAGGGATTTTAATGTTTCTGCACGCCTGAAACCTCCCATTGCTGGTTTCCGCAGGTGGAGGAAGACGCCGGTTTTCGGGAGTTTTCAGTCCCCCTGAAGATTTCAGCGGATTTCCTTCAATAAAAATCGTTCCTCTTACGTCCCAATGAAAGCTTTTCCCCGTCTTATGCCTCTCACTGTCGCTGTCCTTGCCGGACTTCTCCCCGCCTGCGTCCGGGAGGAGAAGGCATTCACGGAGCTGGATCTGAACCACGATCACCGTCTAAGCCTGTCCGAATTGCAGGACGCGGTGGCCACTGGGGTGTTCAACACCTATGACGCCGACCGCGACGGCGTGATCACCAAAGCCGAGTGGCGCAAAAAGGATCCGGCGGGCGATGGCTCCTTCATGCGGCAGCGGGATCTGAACCGCGATGGACACCTGACCCGCGGGGAGGTGAGCCTCTATGCGCGCCGCCAGGGATTCTGTCACGACGTGCTCAGCCAGGCGGACCGCAATGGAAACGGCACCATTGATGCCCGGGAGGCCAAAATCTGGATCGATGACCATCCCGAAGTGCTGGAACGCATGAAACTCGGAAACTGATTACCGGTCACAGGCCGGACCTCCTCCTTTCACTCCCCAAACCCCCCGCCCCACCCATTATGAAAGCACCCTTTGTCTCCCTGCTCACCGCCGTCTGCGCCGCCGCAGGGCTGAGTTCCTGTGTGGATCCTTACTACGATCCGTATTACGCCACGCCATCCTATGTGCCCCCCACTGCCGTGGTGGCCGCTCCTCCGCGGGTGGTGGTGGCTCCCTCCGTGTATGTGGCGCCCCGGCCCTACTACTACGGGCGTCCTTATTATGGAGGCAGCTACTATCGGAGCGGGGGCTATTACGGGGGCGGCGGTTACTACCGTGGAGGAGGTTACTATCGTGGTGGCGGTTATGGCGGAGGTCACCGCGGCGGATATGGTGGCGGCCACCACCACTGAGCCATCCGGGATCCCAAAATCCTCCGCGCGTGAGGAGGCATCCGTTCGGAAACGCGCCGCGCCATCAATGGCCGGTTGCGTAAGTGATCAGTTGTCAGCGGCGGATTCGCCCGTAGTCTCGGCGCTGTGAAAAACGGACGTCCGGACGGCCCAAAAAAGGAACATCCCTCTGGCTTTCAGCTTAAAACGCTGTGGGCCGCCATCACCGGGGCCTCCCTGCTGGGGATCGGGGCAATGACCGTTTACTGCATCAGTGTGGTGACGCGGGTGCTGCAGTTTCTGCAGCCCGTGCTGGTGCCGGTGGCCTTCGCCGGCATTCTCGCCTACCTGCTGCAGCCTTTGGTGGACAAACTGGCGAAGCGCGGTCTGCCCCGATTCCGCGCCATGCTGTGGGTGTGGATCATCTTCCATCTTACCTTGCTGCTGCTGTTTCTGGCGGTGGCGGTGCCCACCGTCAGCAAGGGCGGCCGGCTTATCGCCACGCGCTCCGGTGACTGGGCACAGAACGTCGGGGGATTTGTCAGCAAAACCTTGGAGGCTGTGGACCGCATGGCGGACCGCTTCACGCTCATCGGGCAGAAACCGGCCATTCCGGAATCCGGACCCGGCACGTCCCCGGTGGAGCACCCGAAGACTCCGGCCCCTCTCTCCCCCACGCCGCCGGTCCGGGACCAAACCGTGCCCGTCACAGGAGCTGGAACCGGAACAACGCCTGAGGGCAGGGCTCCCGGAGGAACAGCGGACCCTATCTCCCCGGTTGTCTCCGGAGCCAACCCCGACAAAGCAGCGGAGGATCCCACGGATCCCGTCAGTACCAAGCAAAGCGCCGCCCGCTTCACCAAATGGGTGACGGATCACAGCGGGGATATTTCCCAGCGGGTGGCCACCTTTTTGGGCAACAGCCTGCAGGGATTTCTGGGTCTTTTCGGCTACCTTGTGGGATTTGTGCTGATCCCCGTTTATTTGTATTACTTCATGAAGGAGGCCGACTCCATCCAGAAAAACTGGAGTGACTATGTGCCTCTGCGCTCCTCGAAATTCAAAGCGGAGGTGGTTGGCACCCTGGGGGAGATCAACAGCTACCTCATCGCGTTCTTCCGCGGCCAGATGCTGGTGAGCCTGATCGACGGACTGCTGGTGGGCCTGTGTCTGACGATCATCGGGCTGCCCTATGCCATGCTCATCGGCATCTTTGTGGCCATTCTGGGGCTGATTCCCTATGTGGGAAATCTGATGTGCTGGCTGGCGGCGGTGCTCATCTCCATCGCCCACTTTGGCCGGACAGGCGTGGACGCCGCCGGACATGTCTATCTGATCAACACCTTCGCCGGCATCCAGAGCCTGTGGGCCTATCCGGTGCTGGTCAGCGTGCTGTTTGTAGTGGTGCAGCAGATCAATTCCCTGGTCACTGCGCCCCGCATCATCGGCGATGCCGTGGGGCTGCACCCGCTGACAGTGATTTTCTCGGTGCTCTTCTGGTCCCTGCTCATCGGGGGTCTGCTGGGAGCCCTGTTGGCGGTGCCGCTGACGGCTTCCGTAAAGGTGCTTTTCCGGCGCTACATCTGGGAACGGCAGGTGCAGCACCGCTATACAGGAAGAGGAAGGGAACTGCCACCCATGCCCGGCTGAAAGGTGCGGTGTGCCAAGCATCCATCCTGTCTTCCACCTGTCCTGTGGCTGGGTGATTCATTTGGGGTGACCGCTCCGCCGGGGGGCGGGCGGGGAGAAGCCCGAAAGGAGACAACCAATGTTTCAGCCAGGAAATCACTTGAACACCTGAAGCTTCCTGCCCCGTAAAGCAGCAAAAGCCACTGAACCTGAATTCAGGGGCTTTGAATTTGATTTGGTTGCGGGAGATGGATTTGAACCAACGACCTTCAGGTTATGAGCCTGACGAGCTACCGGACTGCTCTATCCCGCACCACCATCCTACATGGAAAGCCGGAGGGCGCAAGCATTTTCTGATCTTCCAGGCATTATTCCTCCGTCTCCTTTTCGGCTGCGGAGACTGCCCGTCAGCAAGCGGGCCCTCAAACTCCCGGAACAGGGATCATTGGTAGGCCTCCAGCAGTTCCCGCAGTTCACGGTGACGGGGCAGGAGGCGGAACCGGTGGTGGAACAGCAGAATGCCGGAAAGTGTCAGCAGCAGGAGGGGCAGCAGCACAAAGGCCGGAATCCGCACTTCATCGCCGGCTTTGCCCACGGCCTGAAGCTGATGGACCACCAGCGGCGTGATCAGCATCACGGCGGCATAAAGTCCTGTGATCATTTTGACACGCCGGCGCGCCAGGCGGTTCTCATCCAGCAGCGCCAGCAGGCTGGCTTGGATGGAGCGTTCCGGAGTGGTGTGGGTTTGGAGATGGCGGCGGAACTGCCGGACGAGCAGAATCAGAGCCATGAGAGGAAGCAGCAGCATCGCCACCGCACCCCATTCCCGTGTGAGGTCCAGCGGACCGCCCCTGGCCACAAAAAAAGCCAGACGGACCAGAATGACGGTCAGCCAGACGGCGGCAAGGCTGAGAATCACCACCAGCGAGCGGTGCCGGCAGCGCAGCCGCCGGAGGTGTTTTCCGATTTCGAGGGTGATGCCCGCCGGATCCGGCCGGTTCTGCGGGGAGCTCCACAGGTTTTCCAATTCGTGACTGTTCATAGTGTTTTTCTTTCTTTCAGGTTGTGGGTGAGTTTTTGACGGGCGCGGCTGAGTCTTGCGCCGACGTTGCTTTCGCTGAGTCCATGGATGGCGGCCATATCCCTGTGGCTCATCCCGTCCAGCGACAGCAGAACCAGGGAGCGGTCCAAAGCCGGGAGCCGGCGGATTTCCGCATACAGCCGCTCCAACCTGGCGGCGGTGCCATCCGGGTCGCCAGTGGCGGAGGGAATTTCACCGCCGGCCCCGGCTTCCGGGGACTGGAGACGGAAAGCCTCCAGCCGGCGGGAGTGGGTGCGCTCCCTTCTCCTCCAAGTCATGGCCGCGTTGTGGGTCACGCGGTAGAGAAAGGTGGACACCTGCGATTCCCCCCGGAAGGCGGGAACCGCTTTCCACACGGCCAGCAGCAGTTCCTGCATCAGATCCTCCCGGTCCGCGCCGGACGCGAAGGCGTGGACGGTGTGGTGCAGAATGGCGGCGTGGGTGTGGACCCAGTCCTCAAACTGTCCGTCCCGCGGCTGCGGTTCCTGCTGGCTTGCTGAAAATATCATTCAGCCTGTTGGATGCGGTCGGAGGGATATTTCTTACATAAAATGAACCTATCCGCCGGGTGTCCGTCCTGACGCCGGAGCGGAGGCTCAAGCCTGACAGCTGCGGGTGTGAGGGTAACGAAAAACCAATATTAACAGTTTCCCGCCGGGATGGATCATGCTTGAATGGGCCGCTGTTCCTATATTCCGTATGATTCGTCTTCTTTTCCATCCGGGGCTTCTGCTGGCATTTGGTCTGGTTTTCCGCGCGGGCGCCACCCCGGCCACTGTGGATCTCACCCAGGGCGGGAGTGTCCGCGGGGAGATTCTGTCAGAGTCGGCCGAGCGCGTGGTGGTCGATCTGGGCTTCACCATTCTTCAGGTGCCGCGCGATGCCGTAGCGCGGATTGTGAAGGATGTGGCGGCGGCGGCCAATTCCTCCATGACGGCCAGCGATGCGGAGCTTTACCGTCTGGACGCCACCGCCCGCACCCAGAGTGTCAAGGACCTGGTGAACGGCATCGGCGACCGCGTGGTGCTGGTGAAAACCCCGTCGGGGCTGGGTTCCGGGTTCATCATTCATCAGGACGGCTTTGTGATCACCAATGACCATGTGGTCGCGGGGGAGACCCAGGTGACGCTCACCGTGTTCGCCCAGGGGGACAAAGGCATGGACAAGCAGACATGGGAGAACGTCAAAATCGTGGCCACCAATGCCGAGATGGATTTGGCGCTGCTGAAGATCGAAACCCCGGACAAGCGCCAGTTTCCCACCGTGCCCCTCGGCGACAGCGACGATCTGAAGCAGGGTCAGCCGGTCTTCGCCATCGGCGCTCCGCTGGGTCTGGAGCGCAGCGTCAGCCAAGGCATCGTGTCCATCAAAAACCGTCTGGAGGACGGGCGGATGTACATCCAGACCACCACGCAGATCAATCCCGGCAACTCCGGCGGGCCCCTCTTCAATCTGAAGGGCGAGGTCATCGGAGTGAACAACATGAAAATCGTGGCCGCCGGCGCCGAGGGCCTGGGTTTTGCCATTCCCAGTTCGGTCCTGAAGACTTTTTTGAAGAACCGCGACGCCTTTGCCTACGATCCGGCGAACCCCAATGCCGGCTTCCGCTACAACAAGCCTCCGAAACCCGAGCCCCAGCCAACCGCCAGCCCGCCCAAGCCGCTCTGAGCTTCCCTCCTGTCCTGCAGCCATCCATTTCTCCGTTATGACCATGCCTCTCTTTTCCCGGTTCCGTGCCGCGGCCTCCATCCTGACCCTCACCCTCCTGCCGCTCGCCGCCCAGGCGGATGATCTGGCCAAGGTGCTGCCGGAAGACGCGCTTTTCTTTAGCGAGGTGCGCAACCTTGCCAAGCTGCGGGAATCCGCGGAGCATCCCCTGGCGAAGAAAATCCGCTCCGGGGAGCTGGGCAAGCTGCTCGACAAACTGACGGCGGCATCGGACACTCCGGAGAACCGGAAATATAACGCGCTCTTCAAGGAGGAGGCCGGCTTGTCCATGGAAGAGGCTCTGGCCAAGTTCGCGGGTGGAGTCGCGGCGGGACTTGAGGTGCCCGTGGAAAAGCTGATGGCTGATCCTGAATCCGCCCGCCCCGGAGGTCTGATCGTGGCCGATTTCACCGGCGATGAGGCGCTCTTCAAAAAAATCCTGTCCGGTGTGCAGAAGGTCGCCACCGCCAAGGCGGGGGCTGCCAAAGCAGAAAAGGAGAAGGTTGCCGCCGAGGCTAAAAAGAACAAGGACGATGATGATGATGCGGACGATGACGACGATTCCTCCGGGGACAAACCCCAGGCCAAATGGCCGGAGGAGTACGAGGAGAGCATCACCGAGGCCGACGGCGTCAGCATCCACGGGTGGACAGTGAAGGATGAGGAGAAAACCATGGGGATGAAAATTTCGTGGGCTGTGGCCGGCGGACGCCTGATTTTGGGCATTGGCGACGTGGACACCAAGGATGCCGTGCACCGGCAGGTGAAGGATTCGACTGAAGGCAGCCTGGCCGCGACGGCGGCCTACAAGGAGATCGACGCCGCCGCTGGGGACTGGGATGTGCTGGCGGGGGCCAATCTGGAGCGCGGCCTGGGGCTGGTGCAGGAGTCCATGCGCAAGCAGATGGAGAAAGGTGAACTCAACACCGGGATGCCGGTCAATCCGCTGCAGATCTGGAATGGTCTGGGGATGGACCAGTTCCGCACCGCCTTCATGGCTTGGGATCTGCAGGGCGAAGTTCTGGATTTCCATGCGGCGGTGTCCTATGAACGCAAACCTGCCATTCTGAAACTCTACACCGCGAACGGTCCCGGCGAGCCGCCGCTTTTCGCGCCATCGGATGCCATGCAGGTTTCCTGGGGCACTTTTGACTGGGGTAAAATGTTTGAGCAGCTCAAGGAGCTGGCCGCCGCCATCAGCCCGGTCGCCGGCGGCGGTTTGGAAATGGGAATGAACACCCTGAAATCCAAAATCGGGGTGGACCTGCACAAGGATGTGCTGGCCCATATGGGGGACAACCTGTGGACGGTGGCCAAAACCCTTCCAGCTGAAAAGGATGCCAAATCCGCCAAGGAGAAAAAGCAGGATGAGGATGAGGACGAGGCCTTGGACAATGCCGGTCTGAAGGAATCCCAGCTGGTCGGCATTGCCCTGCGCGATTCCAAAGCCTTTGAACTGAGCGTCAAAAGCATCCTGAACGCCGTGGCCCCGGGGACGGCCATCTTTGATGACCGCGAGTATATGGGGAACACCATCCGTGAGGTCAAGGACTCGCCTCCCGGACAACGGATCGCGTGGCTGGTCAAAGGGGACACCCTCATCCTGAGCGTTGGCGAGCCCGACCTGCTGGAGAAGGTGCTGGCCGGCATGGACAAAAAGCCGGCAGCCCCGCTGCTGGAGGAAGATTTTGTGAAGAGCGCCTTTGCCAGTCTGCCGGACGGCCATGTGGCCTCCTCCTATTATGACACCGGTAAAATGGTCAATGCCCTGCTGCCCACAGTGAAAACGTTGCTGGAGAACTTTGACGACGGGGAGAGTCCGCTCGGAGACTTTTTGGAAAGTCTGCCGGATCAGGTCGATCTGCCGTTCTTCGCCGTGGACCGCTCCTATGTCTCCGACAAATCCGTGGACGTCCGTCTGCGTCTCTCTCAGAAGCCCTGATTCACCGGAATCCTTTGTTCACTGTCCCATGTCCCGTGTCCTTTTTTCCTGTCTTCCCGTTCTCTGCACCGCCTCGCTGGCTTTTGCGGCTCCGGAGCCGGCACTGATCCCTGTGCGATTGGATGGTCCGGAGGTGGCCCGGCTGGCTTGGGACACCCGGGGCTTGGCCGCCGCGGACTTTGACCGCGACGGCAAGCTGGACGTGGCCCTGGTGAACAATGAGAATGGCAAGCTGGTGCTGCTCTACCAGCGCGCGCCCGGCAGTCCTGCAGTGACCGCCGACCGCCGGGCGGTGTCCCGCGACCGCTGGGAGCCGCAACTGGAGGATACCCGGTTTCAGAAAGTGTCCCTGCCCACGGACCAGCGTCATTTCGCCTTGGTGACGGGGGATTTCGACGGCGACGGCCGGCCTGATCTGGCCATGACCGGAGCCACCGATGCCCTGACTGTCCGCTTCCAGGGGGAAAGCGCCGGCTTCAGCAAATCCTGGACTTGGCGGAATTTCGAGCCGCTGCAGGGACCAGGCACGATGGTGGCGAAGGACCTCGACGGCGACAGCCGGTGCGACCTGGCGGTGCTGGCCAAAAACCGGCTGCTCATCTTCCGCCAACTGCCTGCCGGCGGTTTCAGCGAGCCGGTCTCCTATCTGACCACCGAGGAGAAGGCCGGCTACCTGATAGCCGAGGATGTGGATGGTGATCAAAAGCCGGACCTGTTTTACCTCGCGCCCTCCGGCGAGGGAGCCCTGCGCCTGCGGAGACAGATCGCTCCCGGAGCCTTCGCATCGGAAATATCGCTGGATTACCCGCTGCCCGCCCACGGGATGGCAGTCAGCCGGGATGCCGGAGGGTGCCTGCTTCTGAGCAAAGTGAATCTGAAAAGCCGTCTGATCGAGCGCCACACGCTGACCATGAATGTCCCCGGCGCAATGCAGGAGGACAAGCTGGTGCCCACCCTGTATGCCCCGCCCGGAGGAGTGAAAAGCGCTCTGAATGCCACCGGGGACTTCAATGGCGACGGTCTGCTGGACATTGCCCAGGCCGACAGCAAGGCGGCGCAGGTGTCCCTGTATCTCCAGCAGGCCAATGGCACCTTCGGCGAGCCGCAGACCTTTCCCTCCCTGTCCGGCATCAACGGGCTAGCCGCCGCGCGCCCTGAGGCGGGCAAGCCCCAAGTGCTGGTGGTGACCAGCAGCAAGGAGGGAGTCGGCATCAGCCGTCTCTCTGAGCAGGGCCGCTTGGAGTTTCCCGTGCTGCAGTCCGTGGAGGGCACCCCCGCCGCAGTGACGGAACTGAAGCAGTCCGACGGCCGCAGCCTGCCGGTGGTGGCGGTGGAGAAGGACAAAAACTGGACGCTGCAGACGCTTCAGCCGGGAGCGGAGGGCAAATGGACCACCCAGGCGCAGACTTTGAAAGCCCTCAGGCGCGAGCCCGCCGGGCTGCGCACCGGGGACCTGAACGGCGACGGCCGCGAGGACCTGTTGGTCATGCTGGCCAAGGAACCGGCTCTGGTGCTGCTGGCCAAAGCCGACGGCGGCGGACTGGCGGAGCCGCTGAAGGAGACGCCCTCGCTGAAGTCCCAGCTTTCCGATCTGCCGCCGGAACGGGTGTCGGTGATCGATCTGGATGGGGACGGACGAGGGGAGATTGTGACCGCGGCCACAGGATTCGCCCGCTCGCTGCGTCTGACGCCGGAAGGCAATGATGTGGTGATTGTGGACCAGTTCAATGCCCGGCTGCCCGAGGACAAGCTGACGACCCCGGTTTTCTGCGACACGGACGGCGACGGAGTGCCCGAACTGCTTTTCCAGGAAACCGGCACGGCCTACTGGCAGGTGTTGAAAAAGGACAGCGCGGGTGTTTACCGCTCCAGCCGTCGGCTTCAGTCGGACCTGATGGAGGCCACCGCCGCTCTGTCCGTGAAGCTGGGCCGGGAGGGCAGCCCGTGGCTGCTCGCGCTGGGCCGGGACCGCTTCTGGGCCGCCCCCCTCAGCGGCACCCACACCGGCCTGACCCTTGCCGCCAGCTATGAGACGGATCTGAAGGACTGCAGCTACTATCATGTCTCCGCCGCCGACATCAACGGCGATGGGCAGGAGGAGATCATCGCTTTTGACGGCGCCAACAAACTCATGGAGGTGCTGCGCCCCGGCGGCTTGGCTGGTGAGGGCTGGAAAAGCCTGCTGCACTTTGTGATGTTCGAGGAGAACATCCACTTCCGGGGCCGGAAGGGGGAGGACAATGTCCGCGAGGTTCTCACCCAGGATTTCACCGGCGATGGCCGCCCGGATATCCTCGTGTTGCTGCACGACCGCGTCCTGCTGTATCCGCAGAGCGGGAGCTGAGGAGGCGGAATTTGAATGACAAGGGGGGCGGGGAACCGTCCCCCTTTTCTTTTCTTTCCTTATGCCTGCCTCCGCCGGCGGCGGCGTCCGGCGGCAAAACCCAGCATGGCGGCGGCAGGCACTGCGGCCATGATGCCGGGCTCCGGCACGAAGGTGAAGTCATCCGCGACCCAGTTGTGGGCGAATTCATTCGGCGCCACATGGTCGATACGGTAGCCGGTGATGCCGGAATAGGTGAGGAACACCGAGGTGTCCACCGGGGCGAGCACCTCCGGTTGTCCGTCAACCTGGTCCTGCAGATCAAAGGTGACAGAGCCCAAGGGAGTGGAGCCGGCAAGAGCCGTGATGGTGACGGAGGTGGCGCCGCCGCCGAAACCGTAATATTCATTCTGTCCGAACCAGGCACTTGTGAGGATCAGTGTGGTGTTCAGCGTGATCCCATTGCCACCGTCGGTGGACTCGTTGGTGATGAAATAGTTGCCCGAATGCGGCAGCCCGAAGAGCGGGGCGTCCGCCGCGACTTTATACTGGCTGCCCACCACCGTCACCCGGTCGTCCCATTCGACTCCCTCATACAGCGGGCTTGTAACCGCACCGGTGGTGAATCTCAGGCCGGTGGCGGCATCCAGCGCCGGCGGCGCGAAAAGATCGTCAAAGGTGGCGGTCGCGGCGGGAAGCGCGGCGGGAATGAGGCAGCCGAGAGCGGTGGCAAGGCGGTTGATGGATTTCATAGTGATGGGTGGAGCGGAGGATGGAGCACAAAACCGGGAGTTGGACATGGAGGGTTGCAGCACCCTTGGTGCCGGAACGGTTCCAAATGAAAAATTTTAATTTGATCCTGAATTTGCACTGTTGTCTTGGTTTCCGTCCTTTGAGTATATTAGTTTGCGCGCATGAAATTCCTCCAAAACGTCCCGTTTATATAATTGGGCACTGTGTGGCAGGCAGTGTGAATGGTGTGAAGCAGAGCGTTTCAGGTTGGGTTCTACGCTTTAGCCCCCGATGGATTACAGATGCGGCGTGGAAACCACGCATTTCAATATGCGGTTTTCCCAAGCGTTGGACTTGCTTTTCAAAAGGCCAGTCATGATAAATTTCAAAGCGGCGTGGAAAAATAAGGATTCCGCACGGTCGGAGTGATCAATCCGGCAATTCAAAAATTTTGATAGGTTCAAATCGCGGGAAAAGAAAGGGGGTTGTGCTGATGAACAGTTCGGAGGTGAAAAATAAAATAAAAAGAGCACTGCGGTTGGAGTGTTGGCCGGAGAGGGATTGGAGCTGGGCTGCGGCGGGACCCATGGGAGCCTGGCCGTGCCACACGGACGGGCAGTTGCGGGCCAGTGAAAAACCGTGCATGCTGGCGGCATGAATGCCTCATCCGTAGTCTGGGAGGGCCACGCGGCCCGCGCCGCCC
This sequence comes from Verrucomicrobiales bacterium, assembly GCA_028293125.1. Taxonomy (GTDB): domain Bacteria; phylum Verrucomicrobiota; class Verrucomicrobiia; order Verrucomicrobiales; family V1-33; genus CAIZWU01. The sequence goes on from JAQGPJ010000030.1 coordinate 89,037, forward strand.
GCCGCTGGAATCTGGCTTGGTGGCTGCAGGCGTTCGCGCCGGCGGCCGGCTTGGTCAGCCTGGCGGTTTTCGGCACAGTTTTTTACTTTCGCACCCAGGGGCATCCGCTGCCGGCCGGACTGTCAGCCGCGGTCATCACCGGTGCCTATGGCTTGGCGGCGCTGTGGGCATGGGGCCGGGTGAAGCGTCGGTTTGCGGATCGGGCGGATGCCATGGTGCGGCTGGAGTCCCATCTAAGGCTGAACAATGCGCTGACCGCCGCCTCTCAAGGGGTAACCGCCTGGCCGGAGGTGCCATCCACCGTGGATGACGGCCTGCGCTTCCGCTCCTCGTGGCTCGCGGCTCCGGCGGTGCTCACCACCGCCTGCCTGCTGCTGGCGTTTCTGCTGCCGGTGCCGGAGAAAGCCGCCGCCGTGACCATTCCCCCGCCGCAGGCTCTGGAGCGGGCGGACGCCATCCTGAAAACGCTGGAGTCCCAGCAGGTCGCCGATCCCGCGGAGCTGGAAAAGGCCCGTGAGCAATTGGAGGCCCTGCGCGCGCAGGATCCAAAGGAATATTACAGCCATCACAGCCTGGAGGCCGCGGACACGCTGGAGAGCAACCTGCAGCACGCCGCCGGCGAGATGGGGCGGAATCTTCAGACCGCAGTGCAGTCGGCGGAGTCGCTGGAGAAATTCGACACCAGCCTGAGCCCGGCGGCCCGCCAGCAGCTGGAGCGCGATTTTCAGAACGCGGTGGAGGGCATCAAAAACTCCTCGCTGGGTAAAAACGACGCCCTGATGAAGCAACTGCAGAGCTTGGATCCGTCAAAGCTGAAGCAGCTGGATCCGCAGCAACTGGAGAAGATGCTGCAGAATCTGAAGTCCAAATGCGAGGCCTGCCGCCAGTGTCAGGGACAGGGTGAGGCCGGCATGAGTGAGGCTGAGAAAGCATTGAATGACCTGCTCAACGGCAACGGCAAAGGAAAAGGGAAGGGCGAGGGGGAAGGGGATGGTGAGGGTGAGGGGGAAGGCATGGGTCGGGGAGGCGTGAGCCGGGGGCCGGGCACCGGACCGCTGCGCTTTGAGAAAAACGAGTCCGAGCTGGGCACCTCCCGGCTCGAGCACTTGGAAAGCAAGGATCTGAGCCGCACCCTGCCGGGCGACAATCTGGGCACCACCGACACGGAGCATCAGTTGGACAAAACGCCGACCGGCCCCAGCGCCGGGGGCAATGTGGCCTCGCCCGGCAGCGGTGGTGACGCCGTGTGGCGCGACCGGCTCCTCCCTGAGGAGCGCCGGGTGCTGCGCGATTACTTCAAATAACAGGCTTTGAGGGATTCAGGGGAGGTCCGATCCGGCTTTGCGCTGGAAAAAGGAAAGGCCGGACGCGTTGTGAGGGGGGAAGCTTTCTCTGGCCTCCCTCCTCTTATCCCATGCGAATCGGCACCACCTTCCGGACCTCCCTGCGCGCCCTGCGGCGGAATAAAATGCGTTCTCTGCTGACCGCGCTGGGGATCATCATCGGCGTGGGGGCGGTCATCGCCATGGTCAGCATCGGCAACGGGGCCAAAGCGCAGGTGGAGAGCCAGATCGCCGGTCTGGGGGAGAACGTGATGCTGGTCATGTCGGGGAACGTCAACAGCCGGGGCATGTCCTCGGGCTTCGGCGGGGCGGGCACCCTCACGGTGGGGGATATGGAGGCGATCGTGCAGGAGGTCAGCGGCGTGCAGGCCGTAAGTCCGGAGGTGCGGCGCAGCATGCGGGTGGCGGCGGGCAATCAGAACTGGTTCACCCAGATCACCGGGGTTTCGCCGGAGTATTTCGATCTGCGGCAATGGCCTTTCACGGATGGGGTCTCCTTCACGGACCGCGATGTGCGCGGGGCCACCAAAACCGCTGTCATCGGGGCCACAGTGGCCCGCGAGGTTTTCGGGGATTCGGACCCCGTGGGCCAGACACTGCGGGTGCGCGATGTGCCGTTTCTGATCACCGGCGTGCTGTCCCGCAAGGGTTCCTCTCTGATGGGCAGTGACCAGGATGATGCGGTGTTCATCCCCTATACCAGCGCCATGAAGCGCATCATGGGCACTGACTCCCTGCGCATGATCCACGTGCAGGGCCGCAAATCCTCCCCCATGGCCGACGTTCAGGCTCAGGTGACCAGCCTGCTTATGCAGCGGCACCGCATCGGCGGTGGCAAAGATCCGGACTTCATGGTGCGCAGCCAGGAGGAAATCGCCCAGATGGCCACCGAGACCTCCAAGGTCATGACGGCGCTGCTGGCGGCCATCGCCAGCGTGTCGCTGCTGGTGGGCGGTATCGGCATCATGAACATCATGCTGGTCAGCGTCACGGAGCGCACCCGCGAGATTGGCATCCGCATGGCGGTCGGGGCGCACGGCAAGGACATCCTCCTGCAATTTCTGGTGGAATCCATCGTGCTCAGCTCCCTTGGCGGTATCTTTGGCATCCTGCTGGGCGTCGGATCGGCCAAGCTGGTGACTTATTTCACGGGCTGGAGCACCGTCACCTCCCCCAGCGCCATTGTGCTGTCCTTTACTTTCAGCGCAGCCATCGGCATCTTCTTTGGTTTCTATCCGGCCCGGAAAGCGGCGGCGCTGGATCCGATTGATGCGCTCCGCTATGAGTGAGGAGCGGCAGTGATCGAAGCATGCTTCAGAGTTAATTGGACAAAATGGCCAAACCGGCCATAATGGTCCCCATGGCTATCACGCACGAAAACCAAGCCTCCGTCACTTTGCTGCAGGAAATTGGCAGCCTGCCCTCCGTCACCGCCAGCGCCCTGAAAAACAACTTTGGCCATGCCAGCCGGCAAGCCGCCAAGGGAGCTCTGGCCATCACCCGCCGTCAGCGGACGGAATTCGTTCTGCTGCCTGTGGCCCAGTATGCCGAGCTTCAGCGAGCCCGGCAGGCTCCATTGGATGCCCTGAGTGCCCAATTTGATGCCATGGTGTCCAAAATGGACACATCCGCCGCCCGGCAGGGCACAGCCAAACTTTTTCAAGCCGGCTCGAAGGAGCTTGGCCGGACCGCCGTGAAAGCGGCTGATCCCCATGCCCGCTGAACCAAGCCGCCAATCCGGCGTGCGGCAGGCGGAGATCACGGTGCTGGCCGGTGTGAACGGGGCAGGGAAAAGCAGCATCGGCGGTGCCTTTCTGCGGGCGCACGGGGCTGAGTATTTCAATCCCGACGAGGCTGCCCGCGCGGCCATGACCGCTGTGCCCGGGCTGAGTCAGCAGGATGCCAACGCCTATGCGTGGCACGAGGGGAAACGCAGGCTGGAAACCGCCGTCGCCAATGGCACCCATTTCGCCTTCGAGACCACACTGGGAGGCGGCACCATCACCCAACTGCTGCTGGAGGCGGCGGAGGCCGGAGCGGCTGTCCGTATCTGGTTCGCCGGCCTGGCCAGCGTGGACCTGCATCTGCGGCGGGTGGCACTGCGTGTCACGAAAGGCGGGCATGATATTCCGGAAAGCGATATCCGCCGCCGCTGGACCGGCAGCCACGCCAACCTTGTCCGCCTGATACCGCATGTGAGCGATCTGCGGGTTTTTGATAATTCCGAGGAGCGGGATCCCGCCACCGGATCAGTTCCTGAGCCACAACTGGTGCTGTCCATTGAGGACAAACAGCTCACGTTTCCGGATGCCGGCCAGGTGGCGCGCACACCCGCATGGGCCAAGCCCATCGTGTTTGCCGCCTACGCGCATTTCGGCCTGGTCCCGCAGTAATGGTTTCCCGCCTTGACGCTCCCGCCGGGGAGCGGTCCATTCCGTCTCCCAGCCCTTTTGCTTCTCACCCATCGACTGACTGACTATGAGCCAACAGCCACTTGCCGGAAAAACCGCCCTCGTTTTTGGCGTCGCCAACAAACGCAGCATCGCGTGGGCCATTGCCCAAGCCTGGGCTGAAGCGGGAGCAAAGCTCATTTTCAACTATCAGGGTGAGCGTCTGAAGGACAATGTGGAGGAGTTGGCCGCGACCTTCGGGCCGGACACGCCGCTTTTCCCCTGCGATGTGTCCAAGGATGAGGAGGTGGACGCCTTTTTTGAAAAAGTCGCCGGCATCACGGACCGTGTGGACTTGGTGCTGCACAGCGTGGCCTTCGCCCCCAAGGAGGCGCTGGAGGGCAGTTTTCTGAACACTACCCGTGAGGCCTATCTGACCGCGCACAATATCAGCGCCTACTCGCTGGTGCATCTGGCCCGCAAGGCCGAGCCTCTGATGACCCAAGGCGGCAGCATCATCGCCATGAGCTACTACGGCGCGGAGAAGGTGGTGCCCCACTACAACGTGATGGGCGTGGCCAAAGCCAGTCTTGAGGCCAGCACCCGCTACCTCGCCTACGACTTGGGGAAGAAAAAAATCCGCGTGAACTGCATCTCTGCCGGTCCGGTGAACACCCTGGCGGCGCGCGGCATTTCCGGGTTCGGCGCCATGCTGAAGCATTATGATGCCCACGCCCCTCTGGGCCGGTCCTGCGATCCGGCGGAACTGGGGGCGACCGGTGTGTTCCTCGCCAGCGATGGCGCGGCGGCCATCACCGGCCAGGTGATCTACGTGGACGGTGGATATCAGATCATGGGCATGTGAGGCACGGCCCGGCGGCCGGCACGGGAATGGTGGCGGCATGCCGCTTGTCCCCGTTCCATTTCCGCCGGTCCCGGCCAGGAAAGTGAGGTGCCGGCTTGGCCGTGTGACCTCCGGCACCCGGCCCGCTGATGGCCAATCCCCTCCGACCGGGAAACTTCCCCCTCTACCCGCCGCCGCATGTCCCACCGGTTCACGTATCTCGTTTACCGGCTGGTGGAGACCACCTGCCGGATTCTGCCTCTGACCCTCATCTGGCATGCGGGCCGGATCCTTGGCAGGGTGGGGTGTTTGCTTTTTCCCGGCTACAAGCGGCTGGTGCGGCGGAATCTGGAGATCGCGTTCGGCAGCGAGCGCTCCAGGGCGGAGCTCGCCTGGCTGACGCGTGATCACTTCGCCATGCTGACAGCGAACCTGCTGTGCAGCCTGAAAATCTCTTGGATGAGCGAAAAGGCGGTGGCCAGGCGGCTGGAAGTGGTGGGCGGGGAGAAAATCACCGCCGCTCTGGAGGCGGGCCATGGGGTCATCTACGCCCTGTGCCATATGGGAAACTGGGAGGTGCTGTCCCAAACCAAGCTGATGGGCCCCGGCACCAAATCCGCAGCCATGTTCCAAGCGCTGAGCAACCCTTTTCTTAACGCTCATGTGAAGCGCCAGCGGGCGCGGGTGGGGCACCGGCTTTTCGACCGCAATGACGGCTTTCACGGCCCGTCGCAGTGGCTCCGGGAAAACGGGGTGCTGGGCATTCTGGTGGACCAGCACGCCGGCGACGGGGGAGTCTGGTGCCCGCTGTTTGGCCGGCTGGCCTCCACCACCAACCTGCCTGCCCTGCTCAGCCGCCGCACCGGGGCTCCGATTCTGACGCTCAGCGTGGAGACTACGAAGGCGGCTTTCTGGAAAATCACGGTGGGTGACCCGCTGCCCAGGGCGGGGGGAAGGATGGACACCGACACCGTCACCGCGGTCATGAACGCCGCCGTGGAAACCGGCATCCGGCGCTCGCCCGCGGACTGGTTCTGGGTGCATAATCGCTGGAAAACTCCCAATCCTGATTTTCTATTGATCCGTTACAAACGGGGCGCCGCGCTGCCGCCAGGCCAGGCGATGGAAAACCTTCAACGCTTTGAAATTCTCATCCGCTCCACCAACTGGCTGGGGGATGCCTGCATGTCCGTGCCGGCGGTGCGTGCCATCAAACGCGGACGGCCCGATGCCCGCGTCACCATCCTGACGCCGGAAAAGCTCGCCGGCTTCTGGCGGGCGGTGGACGGGGTGGACGAGGTGCTGAGCATTCCCAAAGGGGAGGGCATCCGGGGGGCGGCACGTGTCATCAAAGGCAGCGGGAGGACCTATGATACCGCCATCCTGTTTCCGAACTCCCTGCGGGCGGCTTTGGAAGCCCGTCTGGCGCGGATTGCGCGCGTCGTGGGCTATAAAGGGCATTCCCGGAAATGGCTGCTGCACCAGATCATTCCGCCCAAAAAGCGGATCACACCCACCGAGCACCATGTGAGGCACTACCTGCGCATCGCCTGGCGGCTGGGAGCCGATGTGGAGGATCCCACCCTGCGCGATCCCCTGCCGGGAGCCCAGGGAAAGCAGAGCCGCACCGTGATCGGCAGCGGGCGGGAGACCATGGTTTTCCGCTGGGGCGAGGACCGGCAGGAGGAGGAGCTGCGCATCGGCATCTGCGCCGGCGCGGAATACGGCCCGGCCAAACGCTGGCCGCTGGACCGTTTCGCGGAGGCCATCAAACAGATCAAGGCCGCGCGGCCTGAAGCCAAATTCGTTCTTTTCGGTGCCCCCGGCGAAACCGCGATGGGGGAGGAGCTGAACCGGCTGACGGACGGCCAGTGCGAAAATAAAGTGGGCCGCACCACGCTGGAGGAGTTGATGGAGGAGCTGCGCCGGTGCCGCCTGCTGCTGACCAATGACACCGGCACCATGCATCTGGCGGCCCTGCTGGGCACGCGGGTGGCGGCCATTTTCGGCTCCACCGAGCCGGACTGGACCGGTCCGCTGGGCAATGGCCACGTGATTATCCGCCGCCATGTGGAGTGCTCGCCATGTTTTCTCCGGCAGTGCCCTCTCGACTTCCGCTGCATGAAGGAGATCACCTCCGAGCGTGTTGGCAAAGAGGTTCTCCACGCCTTGGACCACTGACCATGAACGGCCCATGCCGGCATTTGCACCGGTTGGATTCCGGGAAAACCGCCAGCCCTGTTTTGAGCTTTTGGCTTTGAGCACGAAAACCTGAACGGTTCCCTGGAAAAAAAGGGCCGTCCCCGCTGGAAGCGGGAACGACCGGTAAGTTCCTGATTTGAAGGCCGGCCACCCCCCGGAGGCCGGGGCTTCTTATCAGGAAAGGGAATCCGCATCCTCCACAGGAGACGCGGCAAAACGGTCAGGGTTTGATCAGTTGAAAAAAGCCTTTCTTAAAATTGAGATCAGACAACTCGCTGGCGTTTATCAGCCGCCAGCGTTCGGACAGCGCGGTGAGCGCTCCCGTCATGGGAATCTCCTGCCAGCCAGTAGCCCCGAGGTCAAGGCTTTGTTGCAGTTTGTAACCTACGGCGGGCAGGCTCCATTTCACCCAGAACGGCGTGTCCAGCGGAGTCACCTGCTGGACGCCGTTGGCATCGGATGCCGATTTTTCAAGCAGTTCCGTGAAGGGCATGACTGAGAAATCCTCATCAATGGGATTGGCGGTCCCGCTGATCCTGATACGGGAATACACGGCGGTCCGGCCCTGCCGGGCGGCGTCGCCGGGCATGGCACCAAAGTAGGCATATACCGGATTGGCGTATTTGGCGGCGGTTTCCGGCAGCAGGGAACCTGTAGCTGTCTGGCCGTCGGGGGAGGTGATGGTCGCAGCGGTGTCACTGTCGAACGTGAGTGACCAGGTGCCTGTCACGGTGCTGGAGTTCACATAGGCCAGCGTGCCCCCCTTGCCGGTGCCGTCGTCAGTGGTCCAGTAGTCGTGGCCTGCCTGCCCGTTGCTGTTGGGGGCGCTGTCCTTGTAGGCCAGGCGCATGCCGCCGCTGCCGTCCGCATTGTTGGTCAGAAACAGGACCACACAGTTCTCAGCGCTGTAGTCCACGTAGTTCAGTCCGGTGGCGAAACCGCTGCCAGGCGTCAGATAGAGGAAAGCGTTGTAGCCGGGCATGGAAGGGAACTCCTTGACGGTGAAGGAGTAGGTGACCGGCTGGTTCCGGCCCACCCAGGAATATTCGGGAGTGACGGTGCGCAGAGTCTGGCGGTCGTAAATGCCAGGGGCGCTGGACACTAGGTGCAGGCCGGGCAGGGCGGGCTCCAGCCGCATCACCGGCACCGGTGGCTCCTCCACCACCGTGGGAGGAATGAGGCGGATGTTGTCCACCCACATGGTGCTGTTGCCCACCGGGTCGGTCTCCCCGCCCATCCACATTTTGAAGTGGATGCCTTGCAGCTGGTCGATCTGATCCACGGCTTTATTGATGGGGGCGGAAATATGATACCACTCCGATCCGGCGGAGGCGGGAATAGCCACCCGGGCGGCGTAGATCTGGCCCCACGTCATAGTGGCGAAGCCGACCTCCAGCGTGCCGAAGGTGCCGTCCGGCCGGGTTACGGCGTCCGGCTTGAAGCGCACATCCATCTCTAAGGTGAGGTACTGGCTGCCATCCAATGGTTTGTCAGCAAGGTACCGGACCACGGAGTACTCCCCCTTGCCGCTGGTGCGGTCAAAGTCCGCCACCAGCTTCATAGAGCCGGAGGCGGCGCTGCCCGCGGCGTCCATGGACGCGTCAAAGGACAGAGAGACGCCATCGGTGATGGCTTGTCCCCACCACAGCTCCCAAACATTGTTGGGCTTGGAGGGAAAATTCTCAGTCGGCCACTGGGGGACTTCGTCCGCCGTGTCGAAGTTGTTGATGATCAGGTCCTCTGCGGATACCGGGAGCGTCATGGCCAGCCCGGTGGCCCCCGCCGCCAGCCAGCGGCGCAGGGAGAAAAGCAAAACAGGCGACATGGTGGGGGAAGGGTTGGGTTGCAGTTCCGGTTTCCACGGAAGCGGTAACCGGCGTCACGATCTGCGGACGTGACACATTTGATGAAAACGATGTGAAATTAAACGAATTCCACAAAACAGTCATCAAAATACAGCGGAATACGCATTTTTTACGTGTTTCACTTGCTGGAATACACAGTGCTGCAAACAGGACTTCGGTCCAATCCTGCGGACCCGTCAGTGCAGGGATTTCAAAAAGGCCACGAGATCAATGAGTTCCGTGCGCGTCAATGATTCGCCGAAGCCGGCGGGCATGAGGGAGAATTCGCCAGGCCCGGTGGACTCGATATCGCTCAGAGGAATGCGGATCTCGGCTGCGGGACCCACGCCGAGAGTCAGGTCACGGTCGCTGCGGTTGTGCGGAATGCCGTAATGCATGCCCCCGTTCTTCAGCTTCACCAGCTGCGGCTCGTAGCTTCTGACAAATCCGGCGCTGGGCAGGGCGATGGCCTCCAGAAGATCGAGTTCGGTGCGGATGGCTCCGATATTGGACAGGTCGGGACCCAAAGTGCCGCCCTTGTATCCGATCTGATGGCAGGTGACGCACGCGGCTTTGGCGCTCTGAAACACGAGGTGCCCATGAGCGGCATCCCCAGTGGTGGCAGCGGCGGCGAGTTCTATCAGGCCCGCGCGGCGGGCGGCGGCGGCAGCCTGCTCCCGGTCCTGCAGGGACTTCAGCGCCGCTTTCACGGCATCCGGAAAGGAGGCCAGCCGGGCATTGAGGAAATCCGGCGCCAGGCTGGTGAGGAGATGATGCCGGTCCAGTGACCGCAGCAGGTCCAGACCGAGGGATTCATCCGGCTGCTGTGTCAGAGCCGTGACCAGAGGTGGCAGGGATACGGGGCCGGCAGTTGGCAGCGCCGGCAGCAGAACGGTGCGCTGGGCGGCGCTAAGCGGGGAAACCGCCAGCACTTTGGCCACCTCCTCTGGTCCGCTTTCCCCGGATTTGGCGGACAATTGCTTCATCAGGCCGGCGAAGACCACCTCCTCCAGTGGCGCGGGCTCAAGCAGCTGCAGGGCTTTGGGATTGGGCGGCGCTCCGTCCCCGCCGTGAGCCAGCTTTTGCAGGGCGGGGAGAAAGGGCTGGCGGTCCTTTTTGGACAGTTTGCCAATGGCTTCCAGACCTTTCCCTTTCTCCAGCAGGCGCAGCAGCGGAGGAGTGAATTCCGCAGGCAGGGTGCTCAGTTCCGCCTTTTGAATAATCTCCAGAGCATCTGAGGAGGTTCCGGCCTGGCTCAGCCATCCGGCCACTGTTTCCTTCATGGCGGCAGCTCCGATCCAGCCCGTGGCAAGGCTGGCAAATCCCGCGGGCAGGGCACCGCTTTCCGGTGTCAGGGCGCGCAGGGCCAAGCCGCCCTCCTCCGCCCAGCCTGGGTGGTTCTGACACAGTTTCAGAGCGGCGGCGCGGAGGGACCCGGGTGTGCCCGGGGCCAGACAGGCCAGCACGGTGCCGGCCTCCGGCCACGCTCCCTCCCGGCTGTGGGCGGCGTACAGCAGGGCGGCTTTCACGGCGGGGGAGGATTCCGTTTTCCATGCCGCTGACAAAACCCCGCCATCCGCCAGCCGGCGCACGGCATCGGTCACGGAGTGCTGGATAAACCGGTCCTCCGGCAGCCGGCGCAGAGCCTCCAGCAGGGGCTGGACCGGGGCGGCATCCCCCGAACAGCGCCCCAAGGCCTCAGCGGCGGCCCGGACCACTCCGGCGTCCCCGGATTTAAGGCAGGCCACCAGGGCGGGCACGGCCTCACGGTCCTGGAGGCGTCCGGCGGCCAATGCGGCGGCGCGGACAGGGGCCGCGGGATTGCCGGGCTGAAGCTGTGCCCGGATGGCGGAGGTGTCTCCGGCGCGGCAGGCAGCCCAGATATTGCCGGCGGTGCCGGCACCGGCAACGGGAATGAGGGTCGGGGCGGACTGGCCGGGAGCAGCGGTGCGCCGCAGCCGATAAATGCTCCCAGTGACCTGCGGCTTGGCAATCTGGCTGGTGGGGCAACAGATTTTGTACCATCCGCCGGTGTCCGCCACCAGCACGCTGCCATCGCGGTCCTCCAGCACATCGGTGGGGTGGAAATCGGGATCTTCCGAAATCAGAAAATCCGAGTCCTCGGTCGTGAAGGTCGCGCCGTCCGGCCTCAGCGCATGGCGCGAGACTTTGCGCATGTTGAACTGACAGGCGAGGATGTCCCCGGTGCCCAGGGTAGCCACCCCGCAGGGGGCGGCGGGGCCCATGTGGGTCATCACCGGCATCAAGGGGCCGGTGATGGGCAGACTCTGGATAATGTCATGATCCTTTCCCCAAAGCCCGTTCTCCACTGCGTGGATGAGGCCGTCCCGTTTCCCGCCGCCGGGGTGCAGGAGGAAGGTGTTGCTGAGAAGGCATTCGCCGTCCGCCGTCCAGGTGATGCCGATCGGATTGTCCATGCCGCCGTTGATCACGGTCTCCACGCCCGACCCGTCAGGGCGTGCACGCAGAATATGGCTGGCGGCGGTTTCCCTGACCCTGCCATCGGTGCCGGGATGAGTCTGTTTGGCGAACCCTCCCTTGCCCCAGTAAATCCAGCCATCCGGTCCGGCGTAGGGGCCGTGCAGGTCATTGGCGCAGCCCGTCAGCGTTTTGCCGTCATACCACACGGTGCGCTCATCGGCCACGCCGTCGCCATCCCGGTCCGTGAACTTCCAGATCACCGGCGGCGCGGCGACATAGACAGAGCCCGCGAACCACAGGCAGCCTTCGGGAAAGGACAGTCCATCGGCGAAAATGGTCCGGCTGTCGAATTTGCCATCGTCGTCCGTGTCCCGCAGGCAGAGCACGCGGTGGGGTTTGTCCACCAGCTGCTGTTTCACCGGTGTATTGGTCCCGGACACCTCGGTGACATACAGCCGGCCATCCGGGGACAGGGACATCTCCACCGGGCGGTCCACCAGCGGGGGACCCGCCACCCGCTCCACCGTCCACCCTGGCGCGGCGGTCAGGACCGGGGCCGGAGCCGGCTCCTGCGCCCCCGCCCATCTGGTTGTCAGCAGAATCAGCGGCAGGGGCAAGGTAAGCAGGAGTGCCGGTTTCAGGAGCGGTGCCACTGCCCTTAAACCCTCTGTTCCGCGTCCGGTTTCACAAGGAACGGCTGCGATCTGAAGAGGAGAGGTCGGAAGGCGGTTCATGGCCGGTTAAGCTGTCCGGTTTCTAGGTTTCTGGCAAGCCTGGGCGGACGCAAAAGCGGACGCGGCGCATTTTTCTTGTCATGGGCACGCAGGTCAGGGCAGGGTGAGGCATGAATTTCAGGCTTTGGCACCGCATTTTTCAGGCTTCCGCGCCGACGGTCACGGGGCTGGCCCTGGCAGGGGTAATGGGGATTCAGCCAGCAGTGGCTGCGGAGCCGGAGGCTGGATTCACGGAAAATTTTACGGCGGCTCCCGCGGCTCCCTGGAAATGGATCCGGGAAAACCGGGACGCCTGGCGCGTGGGAAAGCAGGGCTTGGAGGTGAGGATAGAGCCCGGCAATATGTGGGGGCCGGCCAATAACGGTAAAAATGTCCTCGTGCGTCCGGTTTCACCGCTTGCGGCAGGCTCTTTGGAAATCACGGCCACCGTCAAAAATCAGCCCACCGGCCAGTATGAGCAAACGGATCTGGTGTGGTACTTCAATGACAGCCACATGGTCAAAATAGGCCAGGAGATGGTGGACGGAAAGCTGAGCGTGGTCATGGGCCGTGAGAAGAGGGACCAGACCCGGACCATGGGCATTTATCCGCTGGCAATCGCTCTGGTGAAGCTCCGTCTGGTGGTGCGGGGGGATAAAATCAGCGGGGAATACCAGCCCGGCGGGGAGGGACCGTGGCTTCCGGCCGGCACCACCACCGCTCCCCTGCCGGCAGCCGGCGGCCAGCCGCATATCGCCCTGATGTTTTATCAGGGGACCGTCGAGACCCCGCACTGGAGCCAGGTCAGTGAGCTGAAAGCCGTTCCCCGCCCCTGAATGGACACAGTGTTTTCCATAGGTTTCGCGACAGGATTTTAACGATAAGCCCACCTGCGAACCCACGTCGTTTTTCACTGTCCCCGCCGTCCCGTCCCGTCCCATCCTTTCCGTTCCGTTCCGCTTTTCTCCCCATCCCATCCATGTCCCATTACCCGTTCCCACCGCTGACCCCGCTGGTCCGTCCGGCTTTGCTGCTGGCCTTCAGTTTCGCCTTCTCCTCCTTGCCAGGCCGGGCGGCCGAGCCGCAGCCGCAGTCTTTGTTTGATGGCTCCACCCTTAATGGCTGGCAGGGCACGCCCGGCATGTGGCGCGTTGAGGACGAAGCCATCACCGGGGAGATCGCCAATGGAGCGGACCTGAAAACCAACGAGTGGATCTTTTGGGACGGGGAGGTGGATGATTTCGAGCTGGATCTGGAATACCGCATCACTGGCGGCCCCACAGCCAACAGCGGGGTGCAGATCCGCACCACGCGCGCCAAGGACGGGCACGCCATCGGGTATCAGGCCGACCTCGACGCCGGTGCCGAATGGCTGGGCCGCCTTTACGACGAGCATGGCCGTGAGCTGATCATGGAGCGCGGCACCCGTGTCTCCATCGCCCCGGATGGCCGCCGCTGGGTGGATCCCTTCGCCGACCCCGTCTCCTTCAAAAGCGTGCCCAAAGCCAATGACTGGAACCACTACCGCATCCGCGCCGCCGGGCCGCATATGGAGCTGTGGGTCAACGGCGTATTCTTCGGCGCGCTGGACGATCATGAGAGCAAGGCCGCCGAGTACAGCGGACGCATCGCCTTCCAGCTCCACGCCGGCCCCGGCCCCGCGAAGGTGCAGTTTCGAAACATCCGCCTGAAAACCTTGGGCAAAACCGCGGTGCCGCCGCCGCTGGCGACCGGGGCCTCGACCGGGGCTCCACCGGCCCCGCCCTCCTTTCCCGCCACGGATGACGCGGGCCGGGTGCTGAATCTGGGGTTTGAAAAAGGAACCTTGGAGGACTGGACTGCCGACGGCGACGCCTGGGCCAGCCAGCCCATCGAGGGCGACACGGTGCAGCGCCGGAAACCCGAACAGCACAGCCGGCAGACCGGCAGCTTCTGGATCGGCGGATACGAGCCCGGCCTGACGGACCGCGGCACCGGGGTCCTGACCTCGGCCACCTTCAACGTCACCCATCCCTGGGCGAGCTTTTTGGTGGGCGGCGGCGGGGAGGTGGCTGCCGTGCGCGCGGAGATTGTGAATGCGGGGACCGGCAAGGTCTTCCACACCGCCGCCGGGAGATTCGAGGAGGACATGCACCGCGAGATTGTGGACATGCGCCCGCTGGCGGGACAGAAGGTGTTTGTCAGGCTCATCGACCGCGCCCGCGACGGCTGGGGGCATGTCAATTTTGACGACTTTGTTTTCCATGACACCCCGCCGGAGCGGGAGGCCACCGCCGGCAGCCGTGTAAGCCAGAGCCCTGTGTTATGGCATCTGCGTCCGAATCCCGCCAAACCCACGGCAGTGGTGAATGAGGAGGCGCAGAAGGTGGTGGCCGGCATGGAGGTCACGGATGGCTTTCAGGCGGAGCTCATCGCCGCCGAGCCTGAAGTCGTGCAGCCCATCGCCTTTTGCATGGATGAGAAGGCACGCCTGTGGGTGCTGGAGGGCATCAGTTACCCCTCCAAACAGCCGGAGGGGCAGGGCCGCGACCGCGTGGTCATCCTGGAGGACAAGGACGGCGACGGAAACTTTGAGACCCGCACGGTTTTTATCGAGGGACTGAACCTTGCCAGCGGCATCGAGGTGGGTTTTGGCGGCGTCTTCATCGGAGCCGCGCCCCAGCTTCTATTCATCCCGGACCGCAACCGTGACGACAAGCCGGACGGCCCCGCCGAGGCGCTGCTGGACGGCTGGGGCTACCAGGACACACACGAGACGCTCAACAGCTTCACCTGGGGGCCGGATGGCTGGCTTTACGGGTGTCAGGGGGTCTTCACCGCCTCTCTCATCGGCAAGCCCGGCACTCCGGAGGACCAGCGCGTGCCCATGCATGCCGGGGTGTGGCGCTTCCATCCCGTGCGGCACGAGTTTGAAATCTTCGCCAGCGGCGGCAGCAACCAGTGGGGGCTGGACTACAACGACGCCGGCCATCTTTTCATGACCCACTGCCGCAGCTTCTACGGCGGAGGCGGCACCACGCACGTCATCCGCAGCGGCCAGTTCTGGAATCAGGCCAACGCCAACTATGCGCCTTACATCTCCGCCGCCGGCACCGACTTCGCGCCCGGTCTGAAAAACTACCTGCCCGCCGCCGCCAAGTATGACAGCGGTGAGGGCGGCGCGGGCAAGCCCGGCACCACGGCGGTTTATGGCGGCCACTCCCACGTGGGCACCCTCATCTACCAGGGCGACAACTGGCCGGACATCTACCGCGACCACCTCTTCACGCACAACCTCCACGGCCACCAGCTAAACCATCAGGTCAATGTGCCGCAGGGTTCCAGTTATGAAACCATGCATGCGGGCTACGACCTGCTCTACACGCCGGACCCCCGCTACATCGCGGTCGATCTCCAGACCGGTCCCGACGGCGCGGTTTACATCATCGACTGGTGCGACCAGCAGCACTGCCACACGCCCATCGAGGAGAAGTGGGACCGCAGCAATGGCCGCGTTTACCGGCTCTCCTGGGCCGCGACCTTCAAGCCGGTGAAGGCCGATCTCTCGCAGGCCACCGAGGCCCAGTTGGTGGCCTTCCAGACCCATAAAAACCAATGGTATGGCCGCACCGCCCGCCGCCTGCTGCAGGAGCGCGCCGCGGAGGGGACGCTGTCCGCGGAAACCACGGCGGCTTTGGAGAATCTGGCGGATTCCGCTGACACATCCACCGTGCTGCGTGGTTTGTGGACGCTGAATCAGACCGGCGGCCTGACTCCCGCCCGCGTCGCCAAAGCCCTTGCCCACCCCGCTGAAACCGTCCGCGGCTGGGCGGTGCAGCTGGCCACCGAAAAGGCGGGTGGCCCCCGTGCGGAGGCGGCGGTGCTGGCGAAAATGGCGCAGTCCGACCCCTCCCCAATGGTGCGCCTGGCCCTCGCCTCCGCCCTGCCGTTTCTGGCGGACGCCGATGTCTGGCCGCTGACGGAGGCTCTCGCCGCCCATTCGGAGGATGCCCAGGACCGGTTCCTGCCCAAGCTGATCTGGAGCGGTTTCGCCAAGGCCGCCGGTGGCGATCTGGCCCGCGCCCTGGCTCTGGCCGCCAAAACCCCGCTGCCGGATCTGTCGGACTCCATCCGCTGGTATGCGGCTCTCACGCCGGAGGGCCGCAACGCCCTGACCTCCGAAATGGCGTCCCTGCCACCGCCCGCCGCCGGGCGCACGGCACGCATCGCCGCTTTTGCGGTGCAGTCCGAGGCTTCCCTGCCCATGCCCGCCGCCTGGCCGGCGGTGGAGCAGCGGCTGGCCGCCAGTGAGGACACCGCCGTGCGCGCCGATGCCGAGCAGCTTTCCGCGGTCTTTGGTGACAAAGCGGTGCTGGGCCGCATGCGCACGGTGCTGGCCAATGCCGCGCTGCCCCTGCCGGAGCGCCGGTCCGCCTTTGAAATCCTGCGCCGCACCGGCGATCCCGAGGCCCTGCCGGTCTTCGCCGGACTGCTGGATGACAACGCATTCCGCTCCGCCGTCCTGCCGCAGCTGGCGCGGTCCAACGATCCCGTCATCGCGGCCAGACTGCTGGCCGGCATGAAGACCTTCCCACCGGCGGATGCCGCCTTCGCTTTGTCCACCCTCACCAGCCGCCCGGCCTTTGCACTGGCTCTGGTGCAGGCCATGGAAGACAGCAGCTTCGACAGGAACCAGCTCACCACGCTGCACATCCGCCAGATGCGGAATCTGAAGGATGCCGCGCTGGACGCCCGGCTGGAGAAAGCCTGGGGCAAGTTCAACGAATCCAGCGCCGAGGGCAAAGCCACCATCGCCCGGCTGAAAAAGACCTTCCGCGAGGCTCCGCTCTGGGCCTACGACACCGCCAAGGGGCAGGTGGTCTTTGACCGCGTTTGCGCCACCTGCCACACCATGGGCGGCACCGAGCGCAAGCTTGGACCCGATCTGGCCGGCTCCTGGCGCAACGGCATCGACTACTTCCTGGAGAACATCGTGGATCCCAACGCCGTGATCGGCTCCGACTTCCAGCTGGTCATCCTCACCAAAACCGACGGCAGCGTGCTCTCCGGCATCATCGCCTCCGAGAAACCCGACTCCGTCACCCTGCGGACCATCACCGAAACCGTCACCGTGCCCGTGTCGGCCATCAAGGAGCGGGAAAAACTGGAGCAGTCCCTCATGCCGCCCGGCCTCCTCGAATCCCTTCCCGAGCGTGAAGCCCTCGAGCTGCTCAAATTCCTCACCAGCAAGCCGGAGTGATTCAGGGTGGGCTTCAGGAGCGCGCTGAAGCCGCCAACACTCCGCGTATTCCATCAGATCAGGCGGAGGAGTCAACAGTAGATTCCTCCGCCTGTTTTTATTTCAGCCGGCATCCTGCCGGCTGGTCTCGCCCATCAGCTTGGTCACGGTCCGGGTTTCATTCCGGCAAGGTTGGACGCTCCTTCTTCCTAGCTTTGAAACACTTTGTATGGTGAGGGTTGAGATTCGGTGAAGCAGTATGGCTGATACAGGTCTTTTTTCGGAAGCCGGTCAGGGCTTGGAGACAAGGACGCGGTAAAAAATACGGGCGGAGGACGCCTTGAAATCAGTCAGTTCCACCGGGCCATCCGAGGCAGTGGATTCCAAAGCAGCCACTGGCTGCCAGAATCTCACAGGCAGTCGGGGCTCAGCGCTGCGCACCAGCTGATAGGTTCTGCCGGTTGTGCCAAAAACCGTAACGGTGAAGGTGCCCTGTCCGCGGACCCCGCAGGAAATGATGCCAAAGGCGTCGCTATGGTCGGTGGGGGCAGTGCCGGCGATGAATTCATCAAGATTGGAGCTGCCATCTTCATCCGGATCGCTGGTGTCGGCGGCGGCGCCTGTGTTGTCGGGATAGCCAAAGTTGGCGGTTCTCCACAGCTGGAGCGGGGATTGGACAGGGTTTAGGGTGATTGTGGGGCTGTCCGCACTGCCCACTGAATTGGTGGCCCGGAGCCAGTAAGTGACAGGGGTCGTGATGGTCGGAGTGGCCAGGGTTTTCCAGTTCGCTCCTGGAATGGGATGGGAGGTGTCGCCGGTGCTGCCAATGTGCCATTGGAAATCAGGGAAAGGGAGCCCTGAGACTTCAGCATGCAGTATGACCCTGTCCGCATAGGTGACGGTCTGGTTTTCCGGCACCGTCACGGTGAGAACAGGAGGGGAGTGACTCGGACTGGCCTCAAAAAGATAAGCCGCGCCCGTGCCTGGCTTGCTGTTACCGGTCTGGTCGCCATCAACTCCGGTGGCGGTGCTGGCCTCGTTTGCAGCTCCCACCGCAATGACATTGCCGGAAACGGCGGCGGAAGTGCCGAATCGGTCACTGGCATCGGCATTGGACGCTTTGAGGTATGCCTGAGGGATCCATGCAGTGCCCGTGCGCTGGAAGACGTAGGCCGCTCCACTGTTGGAGGCGATGTTATTGACAGGATCGGAGGCGGCCCGGTTTTCCTGATCCGCAGCCACCACGACGATGTCTCCGGAGACCGATGCGGACCACCCAAAGCGGGACCGGCTGGCGGTGTTGGATGCCTTCAAATAGGCCTGCTGGCTCCAGGCAGAGCCCTCCCGGGCAAAGACATATGCGCTTCCAGCCTCCGAAAAACTTCTATCGCTCTGATCTCCGTTGACACCTGTGGATTTGCTGCCCTCACCCGGCGATCCAATCACGATGGTGTTTCCGGCTATGCCCACCGACTGGCCGAAACTGTTCCGCCGACCGGTGTTGGATGCTTTCAGATAAGCCTGCTGGCTCCAGCCGGACCCATTCATCACAAATACGTGGGCTGCTCCTGAATCCGCCATGGCATTGTTGAGTTGGTCGCCATTGATGCCTGTGGCACTGCTGTCATCCCCGGGGGCGCCGATGACCATTGTCCCGCCCGAGAGTCCCAAAGCGCCGCCAAAAGCGTCATCTCTGCGAGGCTGCGGGGTGGTCAGCCGGGAAACCTGGCTCCATGCGCCGTTGAAGCGCGTGTAAAGATAGACGGCACCGGATGCCGGGATGTAAATATTACTAGGACCGATCCAGACGTGGTTATCCTCCTTCCATGCGCTCACCGCAATGGTGTCGCCCGAAATGGAAACGGCGTTTCCAAATTCGTAGTGGCCGATATTGGAGGCTTTCATCCATGCCTGCTGTGTCCATGAGGTGCCGTTTCTGGTGAAAACATAGGCGGCTCCGGATTTGAAGGGCTGATTCCCGGAGAGCACGGGGCGGTTTCAAGTTCCAAGCCGAACGGGGATGACATGAGAGTGTCCGCAGGTGAAG
>JAQGPJ010000041.1 GCA_028293125.1 Verrucomicrobiales bacterium
GCCGGGCTCACGGATCCTGGCGCGGCGGGAGCCGCCACAGCGGACGGGGAAGGCGCGGAGTCCCGGAAGGTCACCGGCACATTCTTATGGAGCTGAAGGTTGACGCTGGCCACGCGGCGGCCGGCGGCTCCGGTTTTCTGAAGGATGGCGTCCAGCCTGGCCATCTGGCGGTCGAGATCCGAAGGCAGAAAGGTGAAGAGCGCGTCCGTGTCCATCTGCGCCACCAGCGTGAACTCATTGAGAATGTGGATCTGCTCCAGCCCCATGGGCGGGGACCAGTTTTTCCGGCGCATCCGCTGCGCCAGATCCAGAGCGGTGCGCACCGCCTCCGCAGGCACCTGGCGGCCTGGAATCACTCCGGACACATCCGCGCAGTAGATCACTGGCAAACTGCTGTACTCCTCCAGCACAATGCCGCAGGGAAAGGCCACTCCCTCCCTGTCCAGCAGCAGGCCGCGTCCGTCAAATGGGCGCAGCCCCTGCGGGACACAGGCCAGCCAGGCGGCGGGGCGGCGCTCATCCAGCCGGATGGAGAGATGGTTCGGCAGACGGCGCTCAACCTCCGCTTTGGAGACACGCGGCAGCTCCATGAGTTTGGAGCGGATTTCGCCGAGGTCGAGATCCGTGATGTTCTGGTCAGGCCGCAGCCCGGTGGCGGCGGCGACCTGCGGGACCGTGATAACGCCATTGGTCACCAGTTCGAACTGTCCCACCGCAAAATCCCCGCTGGCGTTGAAGGCCCGGTGCCACAGTCCGCCCGCAAAAACCACAGCCCAGACAACCGCTCCCCCCAAGACGGTCCATCTCAGCACCTGCAGCGCCATCCGCTGACGGCGCATGACCACCTCCTTTTTCGACAGGGGCACCTCCAACGTCAGCTGGTGCTCGGTCTTCCGTTTGCGGAAGCGCCTGTTGTCCCTGTCGCGGCGTTTGAGAAGTGGAAAAACCATGGGTCGGGAGCAGTTTCAGACCGCCTTCAACGTTGCACCGCCAGCGAAAGTTCCAGAATCCGGGCGCACAGGGCCGGATAGGTGATGCCCGCCGCCAGCGCCGCCTTGGGCAGAAGGCTGGTGGAGGTCATGCCAGGGATGGTGTTCACCTCCAGCACATAGGGTGTTCCGTCCTCATCCAGCAGCACATCCACCCGGCTGTAAACCTCCACGCCCAGCGCTTTGTGGGCTGCCATGGCCGCCGCCTGCACCTCCGCGGTTTTTTCCGGGCTGAGATCCGCCGGACAGAAATAATCGCATCCTCCCTGCCCGGTCATCCAGGGGTACTTGTTGGAAATGTCGTAAAATCCGGTGCGGGGCTGGATATGCACGATGGGGAGCACTTGGTTCCCCAGAATGCCCACCGTCAGTTCCTTGCCGGAAATGAAGGGCTCCACCAGCGCGGTGCCGCCGAATTTTCCCAGATCCTCAATCGCCGCCGCAATGCCCGGCTCATCCCTGATGATATGCACTCCCACGCTTGAGCCTTCGCGCAGCGGCTTCATCACGATCGGCAGCGGGATTTTCACATCCGCTGCCGTGGCCCCTGCCAGCTCCAGCACCTGGTACTCCGTGGTGGACACTCCGGCAGTCACAAATGCCGCCTTGCTTTTTTCCTTGTCGAACGCCAGCGCGCTGCTGGCCGACCCCGCCCCGGTGTAGGGCACACTGCGGGCCTCCAGCTCCCGCTGCAGCCCGCCGTCCTCGCCATAGGTGCCGTGGATCACATTGAAGGCCGCCAGAATGCCTGCGGGAATCACAAAATCCGGACCGGTCACATCCACTTCGATCACACCGGCCCCCAATTCATCCAAGGCCAGCGCGACCCCTTTGGCGGTTTCCAGGGAAACCGCCCGTTCAGAGCCCGGGCCCCCTTTGAGCAGCGCAATTTTGTGTCCAGTCAGTTGCATGTGCGGAAATTCTTAAAATCCAGAGGAATTTTGATTCTTTTACTAAACAGTCAATGTGTCCTGAATTCCAACGGTTTTCCTCGCCATTTTCACGGCTTCAAGCCCATTCAGACGCGGTTCAGGGATGGCATCCGCCATGCCCGAACGAAATCCGGACTTCAAAGGATGCAGAATGTGACCTGCAAAGCCGCCTCCTGGAGGAGGCGGCACCTGTTTTTCCGGTCGGAAAGCCGGACCTCCTCTCCGCCACGGAATTTTGTCATTTTGAACAGTTAAAAACACTGAATTTCCAGCAGGCAAAAACCTCTTGCCGCTTAACAGCCTTCCTCCTAGACTGCCCGTCCTCCCGCCCGGCTGGAAGTGCTTCCCGCCGGATTTTTTTCACGATCACCTTTCCCATTCCGCCTCCCCGTCATGCTCGAGACCCTGCGCAAGCATCACTACATCCTCATGTTGTTCGTCGCCGTGATCGTCTGCGTGGCGTTCGTGTTTTTCGGCGACGCCACCCATACGCGGGGCGGACCAGGCAACCAGCCCATTTTCAGGGT
Source organism: Verrucomicrobiales bacterium (assembly GCA_028293125.1). Taxonomy (GTDB): domain Bacteria; phylum Verrucomicrobiota; class Verrucomicrobiia; order Verrucomicrobiales; family V1-33; genus CAIZWU01. The sequence goes on from JAQGPJ010000041.1 coordinate 2,449, forward strand.
GGAGGGCAAAGACTATTTCCAAGAGGATGTGCGCCGGATTGACGTCCAGGAAAGACTGGTGGGTTATCTGGCGAACATGCTGGAGGTGCCGGATATGCAGGGGGTGCCGGAGCAAATGCGGATGCAGCTGATGATGCAGATGAGAGGCGGCGATCCGCTGATTCAGTATATCAACAGTCTCAGCAGTGTCGGAGCGCGGTTCGGCCGCAAAAGCCGTGAGGACCCCAATCTGGATCTGGCGATGAATGTCGCCGTGCTCCGCACCGAAGCCAAAAAGCTGGGAGTGGAGGTGGACCGGAAGGATCTGGTCAATTTCGTCCAGACCCTGCCCGTCTTCCAGACCAGCAACCAGTTCGATTCCCAAAAATACGAAAGCTTTCTGAACAGCGGCGTGGCGGGTGACCGTACCAACACCGAGCGTGAACTCTACACTATGCTGCGGGATGTGAGAACCTATCAGAAAGTCCGGGATCTGATCGGGGGCTCCTTCGCTCCCTCCAAAGCTGAGGTGGATTTCCAGTACGCCTCCCAGCACGAAATCACCACCGCCGCCAGCGCCCTCGTTGAGAAGGCCAAACAAACCCCGGCGGCTCCCACGGACGCGGACATTCAGAAATTTTACGACGATGAGAAGGCCAAGTTTGAAAAAACGGCTGCCGCCCTGGCCGCGAAGCAGGAACCACCGGCGGCCGCCGCGGATCCGATAGTGCTTTCCGACGAAAAACGCGCTGTGCGCTACCTGCTGATCAATATGCCTCAGCAGCCCGCTCCCGTCACCACTCCCGCCCCCACCGCCGAGGACACCTCCAAACTGCCTGAGGACCAGAAAAAGGCCAAGGAGGAGGAGTTCAAAAAGAGAATGGAGGAGCACACCGCCGCCCTCGCCAAGCGCGCCGGGGACATGAAGGCCTATGAGGACGCTCAGAAGACGGCTCTCACCAAAGCAGATGTGATCAGCAATGCCTTGGTGGCCGAGGACCGCACCCAAACTTTCGAAGAGATCGTGAAAGCCAACGGGTTTGAGGCTAAAACCAGCGAGCCCTTCACGCGGGCCGCCCCGCCTGAGGACTTGAAGACGCAGCCCAACGTGGTGAATGAAATCTTCACCGCCGACAGCGGCTCCTCCGTGGCCCGCACGGTGCCGTTTCCGGCCAGTCCCCCCCTCCAAGGTTATGCCCTCTTTGAACTGATCAAGGTTGAGGCCCCGGCTATGCTGCCGCTGGACCAGGTGAAGGAGAAAATCACGGAGAAACTTAAAGCCATCAATCTGACCACCGCGCTGAAGACGGCCGCCGACACCGCCCGCACCAAAATCCTGGAAGGAATCAAGGCGGGCAAGTCTTTTGCCGATGCCGCCAAAGAGGCTGGACTGGCTGCGGTGGAGATTCCCCCTTTCTCCTCAAAAAAGCGGCCGGCCGCCGATGTGAAGCACTCCTTTGTGATCACCGGCCAGGCCGCCACCCTGAATCCCGGTGAGGTGTCCGAGCCGCAGACCGTTGAGGAGGGCCTGCTGCTGGTGAGTGTGATCAAAAAGGAACTGATGAAGGATCCCAAAATGGAGGAGGACAAGAAAAGCCTGGCAGCCACTCAGACCATCTCCAGCGACACCCCTGTCAGAGTCAATATGTTCGGCCCCAGTCCGGCCAGCGTCAGCCCGCTTTTTGAGGCTTGGCTCAATGCCAGACGCACTGCCGCCGCCGAGGCCAAAGTGGAATAGTCCGGGAGTCCGGCCTCCGGAAGCCTCATCCCCGGTTTCATTCACAGACCCGGCTCTCCTTCAAAGGAAAGCCGGGCTTTTTTTGCCGGCAGGGGGACCCTGCGGACTTTCCTTCAGGCTGCCCGTCCCGGATCACGGGGGTTGTCAGGTGAGGGAAAACGCTCCTTCAGCAGCCGCAGCAATTCATGTGCGGCACGCCCTGGCGTCCTCTGCCGGGGCCATAGGGCAATGATTTCCCGGTCCGGCCGGGGTGTCTGAAATGGACGGTATTCGGGGTGGCATGAGGATTCCGCCTTTTGCGGATCCGGGGTGGATTTTGCGGGTTTGGCCTCAGTGCTTTTTGCCGCCGGTTTCGATGGCTCAGCGTCATGGCCGCTGGTTTGATTCCCCCGCAAAGCCATGCGGGGGATCAGGGCCAGTCCCATGCCGGTGGCGACAAGCGCCTGGATGGTTTCCAGCTGGGCTCCCCGGAAGCTGATCAGAGGGCGGGCCCCCTGCCGGTCGCAGAAGCCCAGCACCTGGTCGCCCAGGCAATGGCCCTCCCTCATGACAATCAGGCGCTCGCCTTCCAAATCCCTGGCGGTCACCGCGCTTTTCCGCAGCAGAGCATGGCCGGGCGGCAGGGCCAGAAAAAGGGGCTCCGTGAAAAGTGGGATGATCTCAAGCCTCGCATCCCGGACCGGATGGCTGGCAAGGACCAGATCCACTTCATAACCGAGCGCCAGTTGCAGCAGGCGGGCGGTGGTGTCCTCCTGGACCACTACCTCCACGCCGGGAAACTTCCGCATGAAAGCCGTGAGCGCCCCGGGCAGCAGATACGGTGCGAGTGTGGGCAGCACGCCAATGCTCAGCGTGCCCCTCTGCAGATCCAGCGCCTCCGTGGCTTCCCGTTTGGCGGCGTCGGCCTCCTCCAGAATCCGGACCGCGCGGGGGAGAAAAGCCTCTCCGCGGGGGGTGAGTTTCGCCTCCCGCTTCACGCGGTCGAAAAGCCTGCCGCCGAGCTCTTCCTCCAGCTTCTGAATCTGCTGACTGAGGGAGGGCTGGGAGACGTGGCACCGGGCGGCGGCTCGGGAGAAATTGCCGCTGCGGGCCACGGCCACAACGTAACGGAGCTGGTGCATTTCCATAGGTGAAGCCTATGGTGACGGAGAAAACGGACTGTTTCAACAATCGTGAAGACCTGGCCCCGCCCCGACTCCGGATCCTCCTGACCGGAATTTTTCCCAAATTGCATACCCTCTTCCCGGCCGCAACAGGCTTCATGGATCCGGATGGAAGACCGCCTTTCCCTTACTTTGGAGCAGCCGTGGTGACGGTGGGCACCATCACATGGCCCTGCGGCAGGGGCAGGCCGATGCCCGCGGCGGCGAATTCCCTGGCGATGCTGCAGTTCAGATCCGTCAGGGTCGGCAGCCGCTGGTCCAGAGTGGCGACATGGAACCGCAGAAACAGCCTGAGCACGCTGTCTCCGAAGGATTCGAAGGAGACCACCGGCGGGGGCTCCTTCATGACCGCCGGGTGATCGGCGGCGATGCGGGCCAGCAGTTTGAGAGCGGCGGCGGGATCGGTGCCGTAGGCGACGCTGATGCCGATCTCCTGTCGGGTGATGCTGTCGGTCCGTGTCCAGTTCAGCAGCTTGCCGGTGATGAGCTCCTTGTTGGGCACGATGTAATCCTTGCCATCCCCGGCGCGGATGGTGGTGGCGCGGATCTGGATGCGGGCCACGGAGCCGGTGATGCCGTCAATGGTGACCACATCCCCCGGACGGATGGGGCGCTCCGCCAGAATAATGAGCCCGGAAAAGAAGTTGGCGAAGATTTCCTGCAGCCCGAATCCCAAGCCCACCGTCAGTGCCGCCGCCAGCCATTGAACACTGGACCAGGTGATGCCCAACAGCCCGAGGGTGATGACCACTCCGGCGATGATGATGCCGTAGCGCGTGATGGTGCTCAGGGCGAACCGCGCGCCGGCATCCAGACTGAGCTGTGTGGTCAGAAGAAACTGGAGCGCACCGGGAATGCGCCGCGCGGCCAGAAAGGTCAGCACCGTTGCAGCCATGGCCAGGATAACCCCCAGCCAGGTGACACGTGAGGACTGGTCCTCCTTTCCTCCCATGGTTCCCAAAGCCAGCGAGGGAATGGGCGAGGTCAGGCCGGAGGAGGAGGAAGCCTTCTCCCCGGCGGACCCGGAGGATGCAGCTCCGGCGGGGGCGGGGTTGTCTGAAATCAGCGCCGACAGGCTCTCGAGCGGACGGTTGGCCAGGTTTTTGGCCGCCGGCAGCACATCCGCCCAGATGGCCCAGACGGCGGCGGCGGCGAGGATGAAGGAAATGATATCCACCAGCCCGCGCATCTCCTCGCCGGCCTCATCAATGTCCGATCCCGTGATTTCCGGAATCGGGGAATTGAGTGGCAGTTCCGCGGTGCCGGCACCGGGCGGGGTGTTCTCACTGGCGGCGGCGGCTGCCGAGGCGGCGGCGCGGGCCGCCTCCCTGGCCTCCCGCAGACGGCGGGCGCGCTCCGACCGCAGATTCCGGCGGTGCAGGGCGTGCCAGCGGTAGAACAACGCCCTTCCCAGCAGAAACGCCACTCCCGCCAGCAGAGTGGCCGCCAGCCGTTCCGTTAAAACCTCCGCAGTGTAAAGATAGCCCCGCAGCGCCAGCATGATGAGGGTTAATGGAATCAGCAGACTGAGACTCCGCGCCGCAAGCCAGGCCATCCGGGGCGTGCCCCGCGGCGGCAGGCCGGTCTGACTGCGGCCCAGCCTCCAGAAGCGGTGGACCCACCAAGCCGCCGCCAGCAGTTGCAGCACCAGAAATCCGCGCTCCGCCGGATCATGCCGCGTGCCGTCGGAAAACCGGAAGAGGCTGCCCAGCAGCACACAGGGCAGCACCACCGCGCTGAGGTGGCGGAACTGCCAGCGGAGCTGCCGGACCACGGCCGCCGGCCAGTGGAAATGCGCCAGCGCCAGCCCCGCATGTCTCAGGGGCTGACGGGCCAGCTCCAATCCCAGCAGAGCCACCGCCACGCGCTGCAGGCTGATGCTAAGGCTCAGGGTGAACGGGGTGCTCAGCGTGGAGTCCCGCCAAGGCAGCGCCAGCAGCCACAGCAGGGCCGGCCAAGGCAGTGAGATCAGCAGGGTCCAGAGACAGGCGGCCACAGTCAGGCGGAATTTGGATTCGGCCAGTTCCGCCATCCGCGCCAGCACCTGCAGCCGTCTGCGGCCCATCTGCCGCAGGACAAACAGAGAAACCAGCAGGATGACCGCCATGACGGCCAGCATGGGTGCTCCCCACACTCCCTGCCACCAGGAAGCAGGCAGTGCAGGATCCAGCACGCCCGACATCAGCCATTGCAGGGAAGCCCCCAGGCTGCGCAGGCTTTCCCGGCTCGCCGGCCCGCTGCTGGGAATCCATAGAATGTTCTCGTGAATGAATGCCCGGTGGGCCTGCACCACCGCCTGCAGCTGCTGGGCGGATTCCTCCACCCGCACCAGCATGTTGTAATACCGGTCATAGCTTTGCTGGAGAGTGATCAGCCCGTCACGCTGCGAAGTCCAGGCGGCGGCGGTTTGTGGATGGCCATTGGCGGTGGACGGGGGCGGAAGGGCGGCGATCTCCTCCTCCAGGGAGAGGCGCGCCAGCTCCACCTGATTCAGCCGCTCCTGGCGCTGCGTGGCCTGCACCTGCAGGCTGGCGGCGGATGGCAGGCTCTGACGCTGCTGGCGCAGTTCCACCCCCACCACGCCGGTGGCCCCCAGCCGCCGTATTTTCTCCCGTGTGCGCAGGGATAGATCGAGCCAGCGGCGGGTCTGGGAGTCCAAGTGCCGCCACTCCTCGTCGGCGGCGGGGATCAGTTTCTCCACCACTTTCTTATTCTCGTTGGCGCGCTGAGTGACCTGTTCCAGAAGAGGCCTGAGCTCCTCGGGCGCCGATGCCTGATTGCGGGCCGCCGTCTCCACCCCCGTAGCCGCCGTCTCCGCACGCATCTGGGTGATACGCTGAGCCAGAGCGGCTTCCGCCGTCTCCAAGGCAGTCTGAAGCCGTATGGCGGCGGCCAGAGCGAGCGATGGCCAGCTGGTGGCATCCGAGGCATCCAGCCACGCCAGTTCAGACTGCGCGGCGTCCAGCTGCGCCTGGGCGGCGATGATTCCCGCCTGATGCACCATGCCCCGGGCCTCGGCCAGTTCTGCAGCTTCCCCGCTGGTGGCGGGCACGGCGGGTTCAGAGCGGAACTCCAGCAACCGGGCGTTCAGCGCCGTGACGGAGACCGTCAGCTCCTTACGCCGGGCAGCTGCCTGCTGCGGCAGATCGCGGGCGGCGGCGGCGGCGCGTCTGGCCTCCTCCAGACTGGCATGCATGCGGCTGGCGGCTACTTCCAGAGCATTCACCTCCGCGCCAAGCGGCGGCGGCTGGAGATTCTCCGGCAATACCGCCGGCTTGCCGGCCCCGTTGCGGATTTCCGACGCGCGGGCCGGCAGGTTCTTTATGCGCTCCTGAAATGAAGCACTTTGAGCGCGGGACTGCCCCGCCTGGTCCAGCAGGTTGGCCGCCTCCTCCGCCAAGGGGACCACAGCTTTCTGCACAGCGGCATCGACGGAGGCGGATTTCCAGCTTTTAAGTTTCGCCTCCACCCCCTCCAGAGTCAGGGCATTGGCCGCAGCATCGGTTTCCGGAGCTCCAGCCGCTGTGGCGGGTTTTTCCTGCGCGCAGGCTGCCGGCGGTGCCAACAACGGCATTCCACCAAAACCGGCTGCCTGCAGGATTACAAAGCCTGCCAGCCAGCAGCGGACCGCTGACCAGGGTTTCAGGCACAAAACCCCCAAGGGGCCGGAACGCCGCATCGGAGTGGAGGGGAATAAAAAACGGCGCATGGGAGGGGGTTTGAGCCTGAATTCAGAAGCGCGGTGAGGCCTTATAAATTAAATCAGAGAATCCGGTGACGGCTCAGGTCCTGGGTGTCCACCAGACCGACAGGATGGCGCAAGGAGTCCAACACCACCAACTCGTCCACAGGATGGTGCTCCAGCAGATTCAGCAGTTCCGCGGCCAGCTTGCCGCTGTGGATGGTGATGGGCTGCGGCGTCATGAAGCGGGCCACGGCCTCGCCGGCCAGACCAGGGTTGGTTTCAAAGGCACGCGCAAAATCGCCCTGCGTGAAGATCCCGGCCAAAGTGCCGTCCGGATGGGTCAGGATCACGCAGCCGCTGCGGCAGCGCCCCATGGTGCGCACCGCCTCGCGCACCGTGGCATCGGGGGGCACCAAGGGCAGGCGGTCGCCGGTGCGCATGATGTCCGAGACCTTGGTGAGCAGCGCCCGCCCCAGGCTGCCACCGGGGTGCAGCAGCGCGAAATCCTCGGGCTGGAATCCCCGGGCCTCCAGCAGCACCATCGCCAGGGCATCCCCCAGCACCAGCATCACGGTGCTGCTGCTGGTGGGAGCCAGATTCAGCGGGCAGGCCTCCCGCTGCACCCTCACATCCAGCACCGCCTCCGCCGCCAAGGCGAGCGTGCTCTGGAGATTGCCCGTGAAGGCGATCAGACGACACTGCTGGCGTTTGAGATGTGGCAGAAGGTTCAGCAGCTCATCCGTCTCCCCGCTGTAGCTCAGGGCGATGACGGCATCCCCCACCGACACCATGCCCAGATCACCGTGCAGGGCGTCCTGGACATTCAGCACCACCGCGGGCGCGCCGGTGCTGTTGAGTGTGGCGGCGATTTTGGCGGCGATGTTGCCGGATTTCCCCACTCCGCAGAGGACCACCTTGCGTCCCTCTCCCACCACACTCCGCAGCAGGTCCACCGCCTCCACGAAAGCCTGGTCCAGGCGCTCCGAAAGGCGCTGCACCTCGGCGGTTTCAAGATCAATGACAGTTCGGGCTTTGGCCAGATAATCCATGGGCGGTCAACAAGGGAAGGGGCAAACCGGCATCACGGGAACCGGTGGACTCCCGCCTTGGCCGCGTGCGGCGGGAGTGGAGTCCGCCGTGCGCGAAACACCGGGTGCGGTTCTTTCCTTCCGGTCAAACCCTTCACCCGTCAATTGGCGATGATCGTGCGGTTCGGCCCCTCGGTCAGAATGCGTCCATCGGATTTGATCACCATCACGGTGGAGGGCGAGGTGGAGACGTGGGCTCTGCCCCCTTTGCCTCCCTCCCGGACCTCGGGTTTCTCCCTGAGAGTGATCTCGCCGGTGGCCGGCCGGTAAATCACCCGGCCCGCGCTGACCATCCGTGCGGAGCCGGGCTGCCCCGCCTGGGCGCGCAGCATCACATGGCCGGAAGCCTCCAGCCGCTCAATGCCGTTTCCGGTCTTTTTCAAAAACACCTCCACACGGTCCCCCCGCAGGTGGACCACTTTGTCATTCAGTTCCACTCTGCCGGTGTAGATGACCTTGTTGTTCTTCTGATCGTGCTCTGTCCGGCCCGCTGACTGAATGTCCACACTGCCGATCGCCGGCTCATCAAAAGCCGGAAGACTCTCCGGGAGTTTTTCCATCACAGTGTTCTCCACTCTCAATGGCAGAACAGCGGATGTGGGCATGGAGCGGGAAAGAACGGGTTCAGCCGCGGACTCCAGCTGCGGATTTTCGGAGACGCGGGTGGCGGCAAGGGCCAGGGAGCGCGCAAAAACCTCCTCACGCTGGGCCGGCGGCCTGGCGGCGGGGGAGGAGGAGGAAGCGGCATTGCCGCCGGGCTTGAGGAAAACGGGAATGGTCGCGGGGGCCGTGGGGGCTTGGACCGCCACCAGGACCGGAGCCGCGGTGCGGGCAGGGACAGGCGGAGCACTGGCAGCCGCCGTTGCCGGCGGCTTCACAGCCTCCGGTTTATTGCCACCCTGACGGGCGGAGGGATTGGCGACCACTGTTTTGCCGGCATCCCTGCCAGCGTCCCCTGCGGAGCCGGGAGCACCATCCGGTCCTCCTTTGAGAGTCAGGCTGGCGGTGCGGGAGTGCAGAAAATCACCCAGCCCGCTGAAGTCATCCGACGGCATTGCCGGAGACAGGGGCGCGGCCTTGGTCACAAAATCCGCCGCCTGCCGGCGGTCAGACCCGACGGAAGCCGGAAGGGGTCCCGGTTTGTCATCGGGAAGGGAGAACTTGTCGGAAACTGACGCCGGCGCGGGGCGGAAAGTGCTCTGCTTTTTGGCACTGGCCGCCATGGCGGCCCGGGCGGTCATGGCATCAATCGGCGCCACCGGTCTTTTGGGCGGGGCCACGTCGGGATTGGAGGCGGAAAAAGTCCGGGGAGCGGTGCTGTCCACCATGAGGGAGACGAAAGTCAGGGCGGAGGGCAGCCCTGTGGGCATGCCAAAGAACCGCTGTCCAAGATCGGCGGGAACAAAAACCCGGGAGGCGAACATATCATGATTCGGGGAGTCCGCACCGGCATCATTCCTATCGCCATCAGCGTTAGTAAAGTTGGAGGCGGTCTGCACCAGACCGGAGGATGCCAGGGATCTCCCTTTGCCGGCACCGGTTTTTTTACCGGCAGCCACAGTGCCCGCTCCAGCGGTTTTGGCCGGCGGGGCATTGTCCGCAGGCTTTGATTTCTTTTTCGTGCCGGCGCTGGCCTGGGTTTTGTCAGGCGCGGACTTCGCGGGCTTGACGGAGGGTTTGGCCAGGGTCTTTGAATTGGCAGCCACGGTTTTCCCGGGTGACTTCCCCGCCGCAGGGGCGGCGGGTTTGCTCTTTTTGGCAGTTGTCAGAGCTTTGTCCTTGCCCGGTGCAGGTTTGGCCGGAACTTTGACCACGGCTTTGGGCTGGCCCTTCTCTTTGGAGCCGGGGGCTTTTGCGGTTGGTGAGGATTTGGCGGCAGTCTTTTTAGGCGCTGCGGGTTTCAGGGTGCCAGGTTTCGCAGCCGTGCCTTTTTTGGAGCTTCCACTGCTGTTGCCTGAGACGACAGGCTTGGACGCGGATTGCCCTTGGGCCTGAACGCAGGGAACGGCGGGAAGCCACATCAGCAGCCCGGCAGTGAGTAGACTGGTACTGATTTTCACAAAATCCACCTAATCATTTGGAAACCCGGAATATCAAGCAATTTCCATAAGCATCAGGGATTTAATGACTGAACCGCAGATTTCAGATGGCGCGGCAGACTCAAAGCCCGGGACAGATGGCGAAATGTGTAACCTTCTCCATTTTGGATTCATCCAGCGGGCAAACACCATTTTTGCCGCGCTTTATGGACAATTACCTCACTTCCGCCGTCGTCTGGTCCATCGTGTGGCTGATCATCGGCATCCTGCTCACTTTGGGGGCCAGCCTGCTGACCGCGAGAACGCTTTTCCCGGAATTTTCGGAGCGCTGCGCGGGATCCTGTGCCCGTCCTGTCCGGCATATCCTGCTTGGCCTTGTAGCCGCAGCGGTGGCGGGAGGCCTTGTGGCGTTGATGCAGCGTCTGGGACAGGGCGGCCAGCTTCCCACCCTGCTGATCATCGGCACGGTCATCCTCATGTCGCTGGCCGGGGTATCGGGCCAGGTGGTGCGCATGGCCCGCCGCAGTATGCGCAGCGGGGAGGACCCCGCCGGCTGGCCCGCCGCCATCCGTGGCACGGCGGCGCTGACCCTGACTTACCTGCTGCCGGTGGCCGGATGGTTCCTGGTGCTTCCTCTCTCCCTGCTGTGCGGACTGGGCTGCACCCTGCGCAATCTGCGGACAGCCAAAGCCAAATCCCAAACCACCCCTCCCGCCACCGTCCTGGATCCGGTCATGCCTCCCATGACCCCGGAAATGGTGTGACCGCTCTGATGTCCGGCCTCTGGGCGGTTCAGAGTTTCCTCCAGCCAAAACCCCCAGTCCACCGGTTCCGCTCCGCACGATCCCAATCATACGCCCATGAAAACAGGAACCCATTTGCCGCGCCGGCATTTTCTCCGCCTTGCCGGAGGCGCGGGAGCCCTTTCATGGGTGACCGCGTGCGACCGGCTCAAGGATTTGAAAGCCAGTCTGCCGCTGGGACCGGGAGCGGACACTTTGGCCCCCTTTAAGACTCCCTCCGGATCCGGCCCGGATCTGATCAGCCACACGCTGAACCGCCTGACCTGGGGCGCCGCGCCCGGTGAATATGCCAGAGTCTCCGCGCTTGGCTCCACGCCGGAGGATTGCCTGGAGCGGTTCCTGGAGGAGCAGCTGCATCCGGAAAAAATAGAAGATCCGGTCACCCGTGCCGCCCTGGCCCGGCTGGAAGCGGTCCGTGAACCGGTGACGGAGCTGTTTGAATACAAACCCTCGCAGCTCGACAGCGAGCTCACCCGTGCCGCCGTCATCCGCGCCTCCCACAGCCGCCGGCAGCTTTATGAGGTCATGGTGGCATTCTGGTCCGACCACTTCAATATTGACTCCTCCAAACTGGACTGCCGCTGGTTCAAGACCGTGGATGACCGCGACATCATCCGGAAACATGCGCTGGGGAATTTCCGCAGCCTCCTGCGGGCCTCGGCCCTCAGCCCCGCAATGCTGTTTTACCTGGATGGGCGTGAGAACAAGCACCGCACCGCCGGGGACAAGCCGAATGAGAACTATGCCCGCGAGCTTCTAGAGCTGCACACCCTCGGCATCCATGGCGGCTACACCCAGGGCGATGTGATGGAGGCCGCCCGCTGCCTGACCGGCTGGACCGTCACCGGGCGCGAGGTGAAACTGGGGATCGGCAGGGTTTTCTTTGAGGCGGCGGCCCACGACGACGGGGCCAAATCCGTGCTCGGCCAGGAACTCTCCGCCGGCGGCGGGCCGGAGGATCTGGACCGTCTCCTCGCGGTTATCACCGCCCATTCCTCCACCGCAGCCTTCATCGCCCGCAAGCTTTGCCGGCATTTCATTGCCGACGAGCCTCCGGATCCGGCAGTGGAAAAAGTGGCCGCCGCTTTTCACAACAGCGCCGGGGACATTCCGGAGACGCTGCGGGCCCTGTTCCGCACGGAGGAATTCCGCACCCTGCGCGGGGATAAAATAAAAAAACCTTTCCATTTCATCGTCTCCGCCCTGCGGGCCACGGGCAGCGCCACCTCCTGCGGCACCGGTGTCCGCCGGGCGCTGCAGATCATGGGGCACGCCCCTTTCCATTATCCCACGCCGGAAGGCCCACCGCCCTCCGGCGCGGACTGGCTGGCCACCCTGCTCTGCCGCTGGGATTTTGCTTCTCAACTGGCCGGAGGAAGCCTGAAATGCACGCGCACGGACACTGCCAAACTGACTGCCTGTGCCGGCGGGAGGGACGGACTGCTGCGTCATTTGTTCGGCCGCGATCCCGACACCGCCGAATGCGCCGCTGCCGGCAGTGTGAATTCTCCGCTGGCGCTGGCACTTGCCTCCCCGGCTTTTCAGACCTTCTAGCCATTCCGGCCTTCTGTCATCCCTCTCCCGGGGATGCCCTCCTTTGTTGATCGCTCCCATCCGGTTTTCCCCTGCCCCGCCATGTCCGTCGGCCTTGAAACCATCATCTCACCCGACCGCACGCCGTCACCGGTGATTGTGAGTGTGTTCCTGCGAGGCGGCGCGGACGGTCTGCACCTTGCCCCGCCGCTGGAGGACGATGCCTATCACCGCTCCCGCCCCACCCTCGCCGTGGCCAAAACCGCGGCCCTGCCCCTGGATGGTTTTTTCGGGCTGCATCCGGATCTGGCACCGCTGCACCCGCTTTATAAGGAAGGCAGTCTGTCCATCATTCACCAGTGCGGCACGGCGGAGTCCAGCCGCTCCCATTTTGAAGCCGAGGACTACCTGCACCATGGCGGGCTTCAGGGAGGCGGGTGGCTGGGCCGGTATCTGCACCATCAGCGCCGCCCTACGGACGGCCCGCTGACAGCCGTCAGCATTGGTCCCAATGTGTCGGATTCCCTGCGCGGCACGGCCGCGGTGGCTTTGCAGGACCTCCAGGATTTCACCCTGCCGGACAAGGATCCCGCTCTGCGGGGCCAGCTGGCGGCGCTTTATGCCCGGACGGGCGGGCCGCTGGGCATGGCCGGCCGTGATACTTTGGCGGCGCTGGAACGGATCGAATCCGTAAGGAAATCACCGGACCAGCCTGCCAACGGAGCAGAGTATCCGGTAGGCGGTTTTGGCAATGGCCTGCGGCTGATCGCACGGCTGATCCGCGCCCATGTCGGCCTGCGGGCGGCCACCATCGAACTGGGCGGATGGGACTCCCATTTCACGCAGCTCACCCTCACCGCTGCATTGCTGCCGGAACTGGCGGGCGGGCTGGCCGCATTTCAACGGGATCTCGGTCCGGAGGCGGGCCGGGTGAGCACAGTGGTTGGCACGGAATTCGGCCGCCGGGTGGCGGAGAATGTCAGCATCGGCACCGACCATGGCCGGGCCGGCGTCATGATGGTGCTCGGGGGTGGCACGAAAGGAGGCCGCGTGCTGGCCGACTGGCCCGCCGCCGGCCTGGCTCCGGAGCTTTTGGAGGGTCCCGGCGATGTTCCGGTGTGCCATGGCGTGCATCATGTGCTGTCCACCGTCCTCCGGCGCACCGCTCCTGAGGTGGATTTGGGCAAAATCTTTCCCGGTCTGAAACCGGGAACGGTGGGCATTTGAGCTTAGGGTTGATCCGCATTTCATTTCGAACACCGGGCTGGTGTTTCCCCGGGGGTGCCTTTTAATTCGGGCCGCCATGAAGTCCGTTGTCCACGCCTGCCACTTTCTGTTCTGTCTGAGTCTTCCCGGAGTTTTGATAGCCACCGGCTCCACTCCCGAACAGGCTCAAACCCAAACCCAAACCCAGAACAAGACCATAGCCACAGCAACAGGCTCCCAGCCCGCGGCCCACACCGAACGCAGCATTGAGGGCTGGAAGGTGCGGATCGATGACCGGCTATTGAAGGGGGACGGGGCCGCAGCAGGGGAGAGGGCGGTGAAGCTGCTCACCTCGCGGCTGACGGCCATCACCGCTGTGCTGCCGGAGAAGCCGCTGGCCGGACTGCGCGCCATCACCATTCAGCTGGATCTCAACTGCGGGGACCTGCACTCCATGCAGTACCATCCGGACGCCGGCTGGCTGAGGAGCAATGGCTACAGTGAAAAGCTGGCCAAGTGCGTCCACATTCCGGACATTGACCAGTTTCTCTCGCCGTTTGAAAACCACCGCATGCCGTGGGCGGTGCTGCACGAGCTGGCGCACGGCTATCACGATCAGGTGCTGGGATTCGACGAGACCCGCGTGCGGGCGGCGTGGGAGAAATTCCGCGCCGGCGGCAAATACGCCTCGGTCCTCACCAGCCCCGGCACTCTGCGGGAACACTACGGCCTGACCAATGACAAGGAGTTCTTCGCCGAAATGACCGAAGCCTATCTGGGCTCCAATGACTTTTATCCCTTCGTGGCCGGCGAGCTGAAACAGGCCGAACCGGAAATCTTTACCCTGATGGCGGACATCTGGGGTCCCCTTCCGGAACGCGGCGGCTCAAAACCCCCTGCCGCCGCCGCAAAGTGACAGGCCGCCCGGTGCCTGCGCGGCGATTTCAATTCGTCAGGTTCCGGCATAATCCCCTCCGGTATTGCGTTATTGGCCCACTCCCACTTTATTCACCCCCGTCCGTTCTCTCCATTTATGAAATCATTCCGCCTTCTGCCTGTCCTGTGCCTGTTCCTGATCACCGCCGGCACCAAGCCAGCGCGGGCGGATCTGAAAAGCTGGCTGGACAGGCCGGAGCCGGACTACCAATGGGAGTTGACCGAAACCGTGCATATGCTGGGCTGTGATATTTTCCGGCTGAAGCTGGTTTCCCAAGTCTGGCAGGGTATGCAATGGAATCACGACTTGGTGGTGTTCGCTCCGAAGGACGCCGCCCCCACGGACCAGATCCTCCTGCTCAACGAGGGCGGCAGCGCCAATCCGCGGGGCTATCCCTACGGCATGCTGCTGGCCGCCAAGATCAAAGCCCCCTGCGCCATGCTGCTGGGCATCCCCAACCAGCCGCTGTTTGACGGCAAAAAGGAGGATGCCCTGATTGCGGAGACTTTTGTGAAGTATCTGGAGACAGGTGATGAGTCCTGGCCCCTGCTCTTCCCCATGGTGAAAAGCGTGATCAAGTCCATGGACGCGCTGCAGGCCTTTTCGGAGAAGCACCTGAGCAAAAAGGTGGAGCGCTTCATCCTCACCGGCGGCTCCAAGCGCGGCTGGAACACTTATCTGGCCGCCGCCTCCGACCCGCGCGTCAGCGCCATCGCGCCCATGGTGTTCGACTCCCTGAACATGGCGCTGCAACTTCCCCACCAGAAGGAAATCTACGGCGGGTACAGCCGCATGATCGATGACTACACCTCCCGCGGCTTGGTGCCCATGCCGGACACCCCCGCCGCCAAAAGGCTTTGGAGCTGGGTGGATCCGTGGTTTTACCGCCAGCGCCTGACCATGCCCAAGCTGATTCTGGCCGGCACCAACGACCCCTTTTGGAACACCGACGCCCTGAATCTCTATTGGGACGGGCTTCCGGAAAACAAATGGATTGCCTACATCCCCAATGCCGGCCACAGCCTGAACGAGAAGTCCGTCAAAACCGGCCAAAGCGACCGCAACCGGGCCATCGACACCCTCTGTGCCTTTGTGCGCTGGCAGCTCACCGGCACACCCATGCCCACCCTGACGTGGCGGCACGACGATACTGCGGACGGCTGGTCACGCCTCACCGTGACGGCTTCCCAAGCTCCCAAATCCGCCACGCTGTGGGCCGCCACTGCCACCTCACGCGATTTCCGCGAGTCCACTTGGCAACCTCAAACGCTGGAGATTCCCGCCGACGGCAAAATCACCGCCCTGGTGCCCAAGCCCGCCACCGGCGGCCAGGCGTTCTACATCGACTGCGGCTTCTCCATGGAGGAGCTCACCTCCCACTTCTGCACCCAGCTCCGGGTAGTTGCCCCCAGTGCAGCCGCCAGCAGCGCGAAGTGACTCTTTCAGGAGTTATGCCATTGGCTGCGGGGTATTGTCAGTGGTGTGGCGGCTTTGCTGGCCATGGGTCCGCAGCCGGGCTGCGGCCATGCGGGCTTTGGCCGGATACAGCGATTCAGCAAAAGGTTCCCGCTTCACGAGGATTTCCTCCATCCGCACCATAATGAAATGAGGCCTGTTTCCAAGAAATCATGGTCCGCCCGCAGAGCGAGGCGTTTTGCAAGAATGTCTGCATAATATACCGCAGGCTGCATGATTCCAACACAGACCCACCCGAATTTTGCCTTACTCCCCCCCGGCCCTGATTCTGCGATGTGTAGCCCGGTCGCGAACAGGAGGTCAGACTCGGCGCTCCCTCATGCCTCTAAGTTGTAAATTGAGTATTTATATCGCTGGCCCTCGCGGGGCGCTTTTTGCACTCCGGGGGTTGGGCCTGCGGAATCGGCACCCACCCCCCATTCTAAAAAACATACTTCTTATGCAAACAATACCGCTACCGTTAACAGCTCCGTGGAATCCACCGAAAACGCGTTCCCGTGTGAGGCGGTGTCCGAATGGACTGATAAAGCAATGACGTCCCTTGGCAGCAACGCGGGCAGTGGATATTCCCTCATCACAGGAAGGTGGGTGCCAGTTGCTCGGAAAACGATGAACAAGGTGCAGGCTAAGGCATCTGACGCAATGCTTAAGAAACTGGCAATCACCACGCTTCCCCTCATCAAAACGCAGTTCCTGTTTTCGCCAATCGCATACACAAACCAAAAACCAACTGCGAATATGAGACTGCAAGCCTTCGAAGCTCTCTTCCTTCACGGATTCAAAGACCTTTACAGCGCCAAAAATCACTTCATCAAGGCGCTCACGAAGATGGTGAAAGCCGTGACGAGTCCAGAATAAGATCTGGGTTCGCCCATCATTCCGAACATACCCCTTTGGGCTCATTTTAGGAAATGCAATCCGTCGGAGTAGTTCTGCTGGAGGCCGGATCATATTCAACTGGAATTAAATTATGTCAAAGCACACAGATCTATCCGGTAAGCGCATTCTGTTGAGTGGCGGCACAACCGGCATCGGCAGGGAAACGCTTAAGCTGCTCGTGGGCAAGGGTGCGCGCGTGCTCACCTTCGGGCGCGATGCCCCCGCGCTTGAAGACGCACTCGCTTATGTTCCTGATGCAATCGGCCTCACCGCTGACGCTGCAACCAAGGATGGGATCAAGAAGATTTTCGCCGAAATGGATGCAAAACTGGGAGGCCTCGACATTCTTGTTGCATGTGCGGCGCTGGGTGCCCAGCCGATCCATGAAATGGCCGATAATGACTGGCGTTACGTGATCGAGACCAATCTGGTCGGCTATCTTGCCTCCGCCCGCGAAGCGATCCTGCGCATGGAACCGCAGGGTGGCGGACATTTGCTATTCGTCGGATCGATCAGTACTGAAATCAAGGCCGAGGGTGAAAGCGTCTATTCGGCGACCAAGGCTGGCATTCAGGCGTTTGCCGAAACTCTTCGCAAGGAAGTTGCGGTAAAGAATATCAAAGTAAGCGTCGTCCAGCCCGGTTCGGTGGACACCGATATGCAGGAATTGACCGCAGAGCAGAAGCGCGAGGCCGTCGCCGCTCACGAAATGCTTCATGCCGAGGAGGTGGCCGAAGCAATTGAATTCATTCTGACGCGTTCGGAGCGAACCGATATCGTAAATCTGCGAATCGAGCCGCGGCTCCAGAAAACCAGCTGAGAACATGAAACAACAGCCACCCTTTTTGATGAAAGCCGCGGTGAAGACGGCCCGTGGCAGGTTTGAGATCACCGAAGTTGAGCGCCTTGGTATTCCCGATGCCGACTGGGTGCTTGCGCGGGTGCGCGTCGCGGGGATTTGCGGCACTGACCTGCGGCACTGGGACAAACCTGAACCCGAGCTCGAACATCATATTGTGGGTCATGAACTGGCGGGGGAAGTCGTTGAAATCGGCTCAGCAGTCACCAATGTCGCTCCGGGAGACCGGGTCGTCATCGAAAGCGTCATGGGTGACGGCGAGTGTGAATGGTGCCGCGTGCAGCAGTATAATCTCTGCCCCAATCTATACGAGGTCAGGACCAAATGCGTGTCGCGCGCTTACGGCGAGTTTGTCACCGGTCCCGCCAGTAAGTTCTACAAGTTGCCGGAGCATATCAGTTTCGAAGAGGCCGCCCTGATCGACACTTTTTCGGTGTGCGTCCACGCACAACACAAGTCGGGGCTTTCCATCAACAACAAGGTCGCGATTATAGGGGCGGGGCCAATTGGCCTTGGACAATTAATGCTCGCCAAGGCAAGCGGCGCCGATGTGCTGATCACCGACGTCGTGGACAGCGCGTTGGCGAAGGAGCTGGGCGCGGATGTGGTTCTCAACACGGGCCGTGACGACCCCGCGGCAGCGGCGATGGCCTTCACCGGAGGCCGTGGCGTTGACATCGTCTTTGAATGCTCGGGCGGCAGGAGTATGCCAGTCACGCTGCCTCAGGCCACACAAATGGCGCGGCGTGGAGGCAAGGTGGTTATCGTCGGCGGATTCGATAAAGGGGTGACCACAATCGGACTGGAATGGCAGCGGATTCAGATGTCCGAAATACAGATTATTCCAAGTGCCAGCTTCTCATTTTATGGACTTGACGCCGAACAGGGCATAGCGCTGGAACTGCTTTCGAAAGGCAAGCTGAACGCCAGCAAACTGATTACGCACCGCTTCACCCTGGATCAGATCAATGATGCATTCGAAGCCGGTGCGGCAAAGGAGAAAACAGCGGCTACCTTTATCGCAATCTCAATCTGATGAGTGATAGCCTCAGCGAATTGCACCTGTATGTAGGCACTTATGCCGATGCTGGCGGTAAAGGCATTTACCCGCTTGGCCGCGAAGATGGAAAATGGGTAGCTGGCGACGCGTACAGGAGCGCACCAAATGCTTCATTCGGAGTTTGGTCCAAGCGTCATGGCTTGTTTTATCTGGTCGACGAAAGAGCAGGAAAAATCGGGGTTTACCGTTGTGATCAAGGCAAATGGAGGCTGTTGGCCAGCACCTCAACGGAAGGTGATCAGCCGTGCCATCTTGCATTAAATCCGGATGAATGGTGGTTGGCTGCAGCTAATTACGGCTCAGGGAGTATCGCTCTGTTTCCTTTAGGTTCCGACGGTGGGTTGCTCAGCGAACCGACGATTCGGCAGAATGACGGCAGCAGCAAGGTCAAGGAACGGCAGGAAGGTCCGCACGCGCATTGTGTCGTTTTCAGTCCTGACGGGCACTGGCTTTACCAGACAGACCTCGGCACCGACGAAATTCTGGCCTTCGGGTTTGACAACGACCGAGGCCTGACCGGAGAACGCATATTGGCCTATAAGGCCGCGCCCGGCTCGGGGCCCCGACACCTGATATTTCATCCGCAAAAGCCGCTCGCGGTTCTGATCAGCGAACTGGCGAGCACCCTGACGCTGTTCGAGGTGAAGCCGGACAGACTATCCATGCTGCAATTGATATCCACGTTACCTCCTGGTGCCACCACCGAAAATCTTGGTGGCCATGTCATGATCAATGCGGCTGGCGACCGGCTTTACGCAACAAATCGGGGCCATGACAGCATTGCCACCTTCGCCATTGGCGATGCCGGGCAATTGTCGTTCCTGCGTGACACACCTTCCGGCGGGGCGTCGCCCCGCTTTTTCCTCCTGCTCGAAGAACAGCGACTGATGGTTGTCGCGAACGAGGAGGGCAACATCGTCACATTCTTTGATGTTGGGCCGGACGGCCTGCTGACTCAATCGGGTGGAATCGCCATTCCGGCACCGGCTTTTATTTTCCAAACCCACAAAAGCACCACATATGACTGACCTACATGGCAAAAGGGTATTGATTACCGGCGGGGCAGGCGGCGTCGGCAGCGCAGTCGCCCAGCGGATGGTCGCGGCTCGCGCCAAAGTGCTTCTCGCCGATCGGGACGAGCTCGAGCTGCGCCAAGCTGTTGCAAAGCTCGCACCGTCACGCGATATTGAAGCTGTCACTGCTGATCTATCGAGCGCCAGCGGGCTCAAACGGATGTTTGACCGGGTGGATGCATGGCTCGGTGGCCTCGATATCCTTGTCGCCTGCGCAGGCGTAGGCTCCGGACCATTGCTTGAAATGGATGATGCCGCTTGGCGCTATGTGATCGAAAGCAACCTCGTCAGCTATGTTGCCTGCACCAAGGGGGCAATCGACCGGATCAAAGCGGGCGGCACAAACGACGGCATGATCATCCTGGTCGGATCGATCAGCGTTCATATCAAGGCGGTTGGCGAAAGCGTTTACAATGCCTCCAAAGGCGGCGTCGCGTCATTCGCCGAAACGCTTCGCAAGGAGCTTATCCCGGAAAGCATCCGGGTCACGCTCATCGAGCCAGGAGCGATCGGATCGGCGCTGCAGCCTTATTCGGCCGAGCAACGGGCGGCTGAAATTGAAGCCTACAAGATGCTGCCAGCTGGCGAAGTCGCTGAAGCAATTCTATTCGCCGCCACCCGGCCACCCGGTGTGGATGTGGTGACGCTTCGGATCGAACCGCTCGTGCAGAAAATTTATTAATGCAACAGACCGCCACATGCTTCAATAGGGGGAGACCACACAAAGGGAAAAAAGTGCACGCTAACGCAAGCCTTTGACGAATGACCGTCCCGCAAGGCGGTGAGGCGGCTGCGGTGTGCCATGGGGGGGCGTAACGCAATCAAAAGCACAGGAACGGAGCATGGCACTGCTGCGCAAGTTTGAAATCAGTGGACTTTCGCTGGCGGAGTTCTGCCGTAAGCCTTTGACGCGTGACCGTTCGTCAAGGCTTGACAGCAGCCTGCCTGCCGCTGCCGGGGCCTGCACTTTGTCTGTGGCGGCGGCGTAGGCTTCGAGTGTCAGGGTCTGAGCCGTTCCGCTGGCAGCGGCGGACAGTTTGGAGAGGACACGCCTGAATTATTCAGATAAATTACCAAAACCGAAGTAATCAGGCACCGCGGCCTTTAAGCGATTCCACACGCAGCAGGACAGGGGTGGTCTGCACGCATTCCAAAGCGGCGATTTCCGCGACGGCTTTTTTCATGGTGCCATAGGTGGCTTGGTGGAGCATGAGCATCAGATCGGCATCCGCGCTCGGATCCACCTCCGGTTGCTGGAGGGACAGGATGCCAATGCCATGGCCGGCGATGATTTTGGAGATGGAGGCGATCACGCCCGGGCGGTCGTCCACCCGCAGCCGGAGGTAATAACGGCTGACGGTCTGGTCCACCGGCAGGCAGGAGCCGTAGTGGCCTTGGGGGATGAAGCCGTTGTTGGTGCCGGCCTCGTTTGCCAAGTTGTCCACGGCGTCCGCAAGGTCGCTGATCACGGAGCTGCTGGTGGCATTCTGGCCGGCGCCACTTCCGTAAAAAAGAGTCTCGCCCACAATGTCGCCGTAAACGGCCACGGCATTCATGACGCCGTGCACATTGGCCAGGATATGGGATTGCGGTACGAGGCAGGGCTGCACACGGACCTCGATGCGGTTGGAGTCGTCCAGCCGGATCACGCCCAACAGCTTCACCACATAGCCCATGCTGCGGGCGAATCTGAGATCGGTCTGGGTGATTTCCGTGACGCCCTCCACATGCACCTGCTCCGGCCGCAGCCATGCGCCGTAACTCAGCCAAGCCAGCACGATGGCTTTGTGGCCGGCGTCCCAGCCATTGACATCCAGCGTGGGGTCTGCCTCCGCATAACCCAGCACCTGGGCCTCGCCGAGAGCATCGTCATAGCTCAGACCGGCCTCGCTCATGCGGGTGAGAATGTAGTTCGTGGTACCGTTGATGATGCCGTAGATGGCCTTGATGTGGTTGCCGATCAGAGCCTCCCGCACGGCCTTGATGATGGGGATGCCCCCGGCCACGGCGGCCTCAAAATACAACGGCACATCCTCACGCTCCGCCAAGGCCACTAATTCATGGCCGTGCTCCGCCAGCAGCGCCTTGTTGCCGGTGACCACCGTCTTGCGGGCCAGAATCGCCGTTTTGACGAGGTGATAAGCCTCGGTGACACCGCCGATCAGCTCCACGATGACGGGAATCTCCGGGTCGTTCACCAGATCGCGCCAGTCCGTGGTCAGCATGCCCTCCGGCACCTGCAGCTCCGTATGCTTCTCGGGTGTCCGCACGGCGATGCGGCGCACTTGGATGCGCACTCCCGTGCGGTCGGTGAGCAGATTCCCGTTTTTCAAAAGATTCTTGTACACACCCGCCCCCACGTTTCCCAGCCCGGCCAGGCCCACAAACACAGTCTTCGGTTCACTCGTCATAAGGCGGCGACATAACACCGCACCCCGCGCCCCGCGCAAGGGGCAGCGTCGGAATGTGACACGGGCCTCCCCACCCTTTCATACCAGTCCCGGCACACATAATCCGGCTTTGGTAATTTATCTGAATTATTCAGGCGTGCCCTTCAAAGGAACCTGGGATCCCGCGGCGAAGTCCATGGAGGACCGTCTTTTACGGTGTCCGAGCTCCAACTGGCGCAGGACATCGTCCGGCGTCACGGCGGCGGCGGGAAGGAAATGGCGCAGCAGCCCCATAATATCCTCACAGCTGAGCAGAGGGTGCTCCTCCGTGCGCATCATGCGCTCCCTCAGCCTGGAAGAGCATGGCCAGCATCACCGGGTGCCCCGAGTCACGCCATGCCAGCCAGCCGCGTGTCTGACAGTCCGCAAGGCCGGGGCTGATTTTGGTGCCCTGGAAGCCGCGCTCAATAAAATACCTTGCGCAGGCCATGTGGACCAGACGCACGGCGGGAGTGTCCGCCGGGCATTGCTCAGAGTCCATGAAATCTCCTCCGACTGCCCGTTTTTGTCCGGCGCGCGCCGGGCGGTGAGGTGCCGGAGGCGCGGCCGCTCCTCCTGGCCATCCCATAAATACACCCGTTCATGAATATATTCGACGCGGACCTCCCCGCGGGTCCTCCGGCGCAGGACGGTGACGGTCCAGGCATCTGCGGGCCGGGCGGCGGTCCACTCCGTGACGGTGACCGGAGCGGTGGCCGCGGTGGACATCGGCCACGAAAGTCTCCCCGGCATCGTCTAGCGCCCGCAACAGCGCGGGATCCTTCCCGTAACCGGAATCCAGCACCGCGGCCTCAAAGGCAGCCCCGGTGCTCCGCAGGTGCCGGATGAACTCCAAGGCCAAGGCGGCTTTGGTTTTGAATCCGCACTCCTCCGGGATGCCGGCCCGGGCGCAGAGGGCGGCATCCACGCACCACTCCTCCGGAGGTAAAAAGCCGCGCTCCGGCACGGCCCGGTCAAACCGGGATTCCTGGCTGGCTGGCACATCACCACCGCCGGTGCATGACACTCCCCGCGGACCGCTTCCGTCAAACGCCGAAAACTCCTTTTCCCCTGCCCTGTCCCCTTGGATTTACGCCACCTGCGCGGTGGGAATCTGCGCTGGGACAGCGGACACGCCGGCCTCGGTGTGGCACCAGCCTTTGACTTCAAGGGGCGTGAAGATTTTGCCCACCACGCGGCGCATCAGACCTTTGAGATTGGCGTTGTCGAGGTCCTGCAGCGACCGGATGGCCTGCTCCCTGTAGCGGTCCAGAAGATCGCTGGCATGCTGGCGGGCTTTCTCCTGATCGCCGCTGAACCGCTCCGCGGTCAGGCAGGACACCAGATTCACGGACGGGGCCACGCCCTCCGCCGGCGGGCCGGCATTGAAGTCCTCGAGATCGTCCTTGATCTGATACGCGATGCCAAGGGCCTCGCTGAAGGCGCGCAGGGTCTCCTCCACCTCATCCAGCCTTCCGGCGTGGGCGGCTCCCAGCAGCAGGGCCACGGAGAAGGCGGGAGCGGTTTTAAGCCGGAAAATCTCCAGCACCTGGCCACTGGTGAGGGGCACGGGATTTTTTTGCCAGGCGAGTTCAGCTCCCTGTCCCTGGCAGAGCTCGCGCTGTCCGTGGGCGGCGATGCGGATGAGGGGAGCCAGCGACGCCGCAGGCAGGCCGCATTCGGCGATGAGGCGGTAGCCCTCGCCGATCAGCAGGTCGCCAGCGTTCAGCGCCACCGCCAGACCGTGCTCAGTATGCAGCGCCGGCACATCGTATCGCTCCGCGTCGCCGTCCTCAATGTCATCATGGATGAGCGAGGCCTTGTGGAAGCACTCCACGGCGATGGCGAGTTTTTTCACGCTGTCCGTGAAGGGGGCCTCGGCATTCTCCCGCAATGCCTGGCTGACAGCCACAGTGAGGAATGGACGCCAGCGGTTGCCATGCCCCGCCAGCCAGGTGCGGGCCACCTCCTCCGCCTGCCCTTCCGCAGGACCCATCAGGGAGGTCAGGCTCTCATTGGAGAACCAAGTGCGCACCTCCTCGTGCAGGGCGTTCAGATTCAGCCGCCGGGTGCGGTCCTCGCTGGTCAGGTGCAGGTAGTCCCAGACCCAGTCGATATCGACCGTGGTGTCGATGCAGTCATCCTGGAGGAGCGGCACGGCGACAGCGGGGATGGCCGCGGCCTCCACATACGGGAAGGTGCGCTCCAGCACCGGCAGGCAGGAAATGCCGACGATGGCCTCAATTTTCCCCGTCTGGATCAGCGACATCACGATGGCGCTGCCCTCGGCGACCAGCACCGCGTAGCCCAGACGCTCGGCCTCGTTCTGAAAATCCTGAATGGTGCAGAGCCCGCACTGCTTGCAGAGCAGGCCAAACTCGTCAAAGGGCGCGGGGCATTTGCTCTCCACCCGCAGGCACTTGGGCATCAGCAGCAGGCGGCGCTCGTAGGGAATGGTAGCCAGGGATTCGCGCCAGATCTCGTTGTTCAGCAGCACGCCCGCATAGTCCCGGTACGCCGGGTCCAAGCCCGACTCCAGCACCACGCGCGCCGCCAGCTCCTTCAGTTCATCCGACGGCAGGGGCGGCACCGGCTTCTCACGCTCCACAAATTCCCGGATGAAGCGCAGCAGGGCATCCCGGGCGGGCTTGGTCTGGGGAATGTTCTTTTTGGGAGTCCGGAAGCGCCGGGAAGTCGGCGGCAGCGCAGGCGGCAGAGTGACGGACGGCAGGACTGCGGAAGGGGGAGCGGCGGACATGCGGAAAAGGGAGGGGTCGCGGAGGATAGGCCGGGTGCGGGCAAATGCCAACTTTTAGATCGCGGAGCGGAACCGGGAAGTGTGCAACATTACGTGATGCCGGTCCGGTATTGTTTCAGGGTTGGCCTTGGAATGCTGGCCTTTGGAATGGGCAGGCCCTTCCAGTCCGGAATTTATTAAAATCCCGCCTTCAGCTTCCGGGCAGTTCATCCCAGGATTTCAGCCCTGTCAGCGGCAGTGCAAAGGCGGCGGCTTCGGACCAGGCGGGCGTGCCGGCGGCTTTGAAAAGCGGGTAAATGCGTTTGGAGCGGTCAGGGGTGGAGATGGAGCCCGGTTTGTGCCGCCAGAGCCCCAGCATCAGGCCGCCCTCCTGGGAGTGATCCACATGCCGGTGGTAGATGAAGGCGTCCACCAGAGGGACCCGGCGGCATTTTTCCCAAGCGTAGGCAAAGGCGGCAGCCTGCAGGTCCTCCCCTTCAGGGCGGTCCAGGGTGTGGAATCCCTGCTCGCTCAGAATCACACGCCGAGGCTTGCCCTGCCAGAGCAGTTCCGGACGGGACAGGTGTTTGGAAAGCACCTCCAGGTTTTTGAAAGTCACATGCGGGCTGTCGTCATCCGGTGTCGCGTCCTTGTCCAGCCAGGTGCGGGGATTGCCCAGATCATCGGGATACGGATGATGCGCCAGCGCCCAGTCGTAGTCGCCGCCCTCCCCCTCCCGCGCCAAGCGGGCGAAGGTGTCCATGAAATCACGTCCGGAGGTGGCCTCCTCCGGGCTGATGCCGGGCATGGAGGCCTTCCAGTGATGGTCCAGCGGGATGTAAAGCCGGGCATTGGCGGAGGCTTTGCGCACGCTTTGGTGGGCGATGCGGAAGGCTTTTTCGTATTCGGCCGCGGCTTCGGCCATGGGCATTTTGCCCAGGTTGTACCAGAGCCAGTGGGAGTTCACCTCATTGCCGATGATCCATCCCCACACCCGCCCGTGCTCCGGATGCGCCCCGCTCCAGCGGTCGGCCAGAAACTCCATCACCGCCCGCAGCCAGCGCCGGCCCTCAGCGGTGGCGGTGTTGAAGGCCCCAATGCTGTAGGATCGGTCCGCGCGCGCGGAGGAATGCTGCACGGTTTTGTCCTTCACCGGGTCCCCCGTGGGATAGGCCAGAATGATCAGATACACCGCCACTCCGGCCTCCGACAGCGGCTTCACCTGTTTATCCAAAGCCGCAAGGGCCCGAGCTTGAAAGGCGTATTCCGTGCCCTCGCAGGTCCAGCGGGGATTGCCCTCCCGCTTCTCCGGATCAATGAGACTGGAGATGTTTACATTGATGCCGGCATGATGCACCCCCAGCGCCAGGGCGTCGTCCACCATCTGCACCTGAAGACCTTTGATATCCGGCAGTTGAGGAAACGGAGTCTGATCCGGCGCCGCTTTCAGCAGCAGCGGGAACAGGCAGAGCAGACTGGCGCACAGAGGGAAAAAACGCATCCCCCCAAGACGATGGGACGGCACGGACTGTGTCAGCGATTTCAATCCTCAAAGCTGGATAGCCGGGCCGCTGAAATTCCGTGCGGGGAGCCTACCCGCGAATTAACCGAAATATCTTTGGAAATGGTAAAAGGCCAGCGCGGCTCCGGCATCATGGGCCGGAGGCCGCGCTGGGCGGCAAAACAGGAGGACCACCTTCTCCGCCGACGCGGAAGTTTGCAGGAAGGAGCCTTACGGAGCCGGAAACTCCACCGTGGCGCGGAGCGGATAGTGGTCGGAGGGCCAGACATTTCCGCTGTGGCGGTAAATAATGGCGGCATCAATCAGCCGGGCGGTTTTGGGCACGAAGATATAGTCGATTTTCGAGCGGCTCCGCACGCCGGTGAAGTCGTGATAGGTGCCGGATTCGGAGAGCGGTGTCTCCGGATGCAGCACCCGCCAGGAATCCACCAGCCCCAAAGCGCTTTCCCGCACCGCCTTCACTACGGAGCTGTCCTCGCCGGAGTTGAAGTCGCCCGTGAGCACAAAAGGGCCGGCGGGCCTGCGGTTTTCCATGAAGCGGATCACCTGCGCGGTGCCCTTGTCGCGGGCCTCCTGGGATTCGTGGTCCAGATGGAGGTTATAAAAATGAAACTCCCGGCCCGTTGGTTTGTCCTGGAGTTTGGTCCAGGTGCAGACGCGGGTGACCCGGTTGCCCCAGGTTTTGGAGTTCGGCACCTCCGGGGTGTCCGACAGCCAGAAGGTGCCGGACTCCTGCACGGTGAAGCGGTCTTTTTTGATCCAGATGGCCGAGTATTCGCCCTTGGTTTTGCCGTCCTCGCGGCCCACCCCGATCTCCTCATAGCCGGAAATGAGGGAGCCCAGGTCATCCAGCATGGAGCGCAGCGCCTCCTGATAACCGATTAGATCCGGCTTGTCCTCCCGGATCACCTCCACGGCCTCCGCGCGGCGGGACTCCCAGGAGCGCTCATCCTTGTCGTTCTGATTCTTGTAACGCAGGTTGAAGGAGAGCACCCGCAGCTGCAGAGGCTGCGCCTCCGGCTGAGCGGGCGCTGGGGACAGGGGAACCGCGGGATCGGCGGCGCGGCTGGAGCTGAGAGCGGGAGGGATCAAGGCGGAGACGAGAAGGGAAAGGGCAAGAGTTCTGCGGTTCATAGCCCCCTGCAAACGACAAAGGGCGGGTGCTTTTGTCAGCACCCGCCCTGCGCGTTCAGGGATCGGACGGCCCCTGCGCTCCAGCTCAAAACCGGAGTGGAAATGGGTGTCCGGAGCCGTTTCCTTATTTCAAAGACAGGAGAAACGCCTTCACGTCCTCAAACTCCTGCGGCTTCAGAATCAGGCGCATCGGCGGCATGGGGGAGACCGGCGTGGCGGTGTAGGTCTCGGCCAGCCGGGCATTGGGATCGGCCAGGCTTTCCGTCAGGTAGGCTTCATCCCTGCGGCTGGCGATACCGTCGAGGGCGGGGCCCACAGGGCTGCCTTTGCCTCCCAGCATATGGCAGTTCACGCAGGCGGCGACGGGGTGTTTCCAGAAGATATCCTCCCCGCGTTTGGCATCTCCGGCGCTGACCGTCTCCGTTTCGGTTTCAGGGACCAGTTCGCAGAACTTCACATCATCGAAGTGGCTGTCACCCCGCGCCACGTGCAGCAGGTTGATACTGCCTTT
This sequence comes from Verrucomicrobiales bacterium, assembly GCA_028293125.1. GTDB lineage: Bacteria > Verrucomicrobiota > Verrucomicrobiia > Verrucomicrobiales > V1-33 > CAIZWU01. The sequence goes on from JAQGPJ010000041.1 coordinate 30,300, forward strand.
GGTGGCGGTGCCGCTGTTGTAGGTGGTTTCGACGAGCGTCCAATCGGCATTGCGCGTGACCTTCTCCGTCTCGGCGCGGATCAGGTGGTCATTCAGGCTGATCTTGCCGCCCCGGAAGTTGTTGGTTTTGATCCAGGCGCTGAGGCGGTAGTCGGTGTTCGGCTTTAGCTCCACATCAGCGTGCAGGCTGGTGTCCGCCATGCTTTTGGTGATGCAGCGGACGGATTTGGCACCGCTGTGGGTCCAGCCCGGCAGATCGGTGGTGGTCCACTCCGCGCTTTCAGTGCCAGGGGACTGATTATAGTCCCGGCGCACCCAGCCTTCCGGCAGACCATCCGCGCCCGTGATTTCAAACCCCGGATTCGGCAGCAGATTGGGCCCCTCCTTGAAAGCCTCGGCTTTGTGCTTCCGCGACAGCATCCTGGTGGCCTCATGCAGCCATTCATCCTGGCGGTTCAGGGGATCCACGGAGAGTTTTTTGACCAGGGTCTGAATCTCCGGCGTGGTGGGGAACTCCGCCAGCTTCACCAGCGCCGCCAGGCGCGTGACGGGATCGGGATCGGTCATGATGCCGGAGCCGAAATAAAGTCTCTGCCCCGCGGCGTCCGCCGGCAGGGCGCGCACCGCATTGCGCCGCAGCCTGGCGTCCCGGGCATAGAGGGCGGCATTGAAAGTGGCCTCATCCAGAGCATTCAAGCCCTGCAGGGTCCACAGGGCGTGCAGCGCGCCGATGGCTCCGTCGTTGGCCAGCACCAGCTTTTTGAGCCCATCCGCGGCGGAGGTCATCTTCCGCTCCACCAGCTCCCGCTGGGCGGAGAGTCGGCGCTCCTGCACATCGGAGTTCAGCGCCGCGGTCAGCTGCGCGGGATCGGCGGGATCCAGTTTCAGCAGGGCCGCCGGCTGCTTCGCCTGATCCCACACCACACGGTAGATGCGGCCGCGGGAGTGGTCGCGCAAATCATTCTCGTGAGCACCGCCGGGACCCGTTTTGGCATCGTAGCCGCCGCTTCTCTGGGAGGGTGTGGGGTTGTGCTGGATAATGAAGTTCTGCCAGTCGGTGAACCACACCGCCCCGTCCGGACCCACCTCCGCGAAGACCGGGGACATCCACTCGTCCGTGCTGGCCACAAGATTGAAGCCATCGCCGGCGGTCATGCCCGCGCCTTCCGGTTTCACATCCATGAGGGTGATCACTTTCATGGTGGGCTCGCAGACCATGGCCCGGCCCTGAAGGCGGGGCGGGAGCTTGGCGGATTCGATGAAGTTGCTGCCCGCCGCCGCCGTGTAGCCGCCGAAGACATCCACCTGCCGGTAGTTGGGCGTGATGGTGTGCACCATGTCCTCCGTATTGATCTTTTTGGCGGTCATGACCCGCAGCCCGTCGGGGACATGGGCGGCGGGGATGCCGCCGTAAAAGATCGGCGCGCCGTTCGCGGTGCCGCCGAACTGGTCGCCCGCCGCGTTGGCGCTTTGGCCCCAGGAGTTGTTGGTGAACTGGTGCAGGAACTCCAGCGCCGAACCGTCCGGTTTGAAGCGGTAGGTGCCCTGCGTGAAACGCTTCCGCTCTCCGCCGACGGTGCCGTCGAAGGAGGAATAACCCACGCAGCCATAGAACCAGTTGTCGATGCCGTAGTGCAGGTTGCTTGCCTGGGCATGGGTGTCGCCGATGCCCCAGCCCGTGATGATGTCCTGCTTCATGTCCGCCTTGTCATCGCCGTCCGTGTCCTTCAGAAACAGGAAGCGCGGCGGCTGGGCCACGATGATGCCGCCATTGGCGAAGGTGAGGCTGGTGGGAATATTGAGGTGGTCGGCGAAGACCGTGAACTTGTCCGCTTTGCCGTCGCCATCGGTGTCCTCACAGATTTTGATGCGGTCATGCCCTTCCCCGGTCGGGGTCACGCCGTGGGGATAATCACTGGTCTCCGCCACCCAGCAGCGCCCGCGCAGGTCCCACGCCAGGGCGATGGGCTTGGCGATGTCGGGCTCCGACGCGAAGAGCTCAATGCGCAGGTCCGGGGCCGTCTGCGTGCGTTCCAGACTGGCCTTCACACTCATGGGATGCTGGAACGTCAGCGGCTCCGGGCGGCGCTCGTAGTTGGCGACATTCCTGTCCGGACTGCGCTCCTCCGGCTCCAAGGCTTTCAGCCATGCCTCGCGGTCCGCCTTCCGCTGCGGACCCGCCGCGGCCACCAGTTTTTCCAGAAGCGGATTCAAAAAGGCGTCCGGTGTGGGATTGCGGTCACTGCCACTGAAATCCGTGGTCACCACTTTCGACTTGTCGAGACCGGCCAGCGCGGGAAAGCCGTCGGCGGGCGCGTCCAGCAGCACGGCGTCGAATTTGGAAAGCCACTCCGGCGTGACCTGCGAGGGATCCGCCGCATAGTCAAACCACAGGGCCTCGCGACCGAAATCCCGCATCACCGTGTGGCAGTGCTGCCGTCCGCCGGTGGCCTCGCTGCCCAGGAACAGCACACGGATGGGGGAGGGAGCGGCCTGCGCCAGGGGCGGCAGGCTCAGGGCAAGGACGACGGGCAGAAGGCGGTTCATGATGGGATCGGTCTTTATGATGGTTGACTGTGCTCCGGTGATACATCAGCCCTTCTTCGGTTCCCATTTACGAAAGCGCGGAATTTATATGAATTTTACCACTTCCGCTGCTTTCCTCGCCCGGTTCAGACCAGACGCGTGTAGCGCCGGCCCGGCAGCTGTCTCACCAGACGGCGGAGCTCCAGACGCATCAGCGCCACGGAGACACTCGAGGCCGCCAGGCCGGTGGCGTCGATGAGCTCGTCCATCTGGCGCTCCTCCTGTCCCAGCGCCTGCCAGAGGGCGGACTCCTCGTCCGTCAGATCCACCAAAGCCGCGGCGGGAGGCGTGGAACCGGAGGCGCCGCCGCCACTGCCGCCCGCCGCAGCGGCGGACGGCGGAAAGAGCTGGTTCAGATCCTCAAGTATGTCCTCCGCGCTCAGCACCAGCCGCGCGCCGTTCTGAATCAGCTTGTTGCAGCCCAGAGAGGACGCGCGGTCAATGGGACCCGGCACGGCATAGACGCTGCGACCTTGGTCGGCGGCATTGTTGGCGGTGATTAGCGCGCCGCTCCAGGCAGGGGCCTCCACCACGAGGATGCCGTGACTCCATCCGCTGACGATGCGGTTCCGCTGGGGAAAAGTTTGTTTGTCAGGCTCCGTCAGGATGGGAAACTCGGAAACCACAGCCCCCCTCCCATCCGCGATGCGGTCCGCCAGAGCCGCGTTCTCCGGAGGATAAAGATGGGCCATTCCGGAACCGATTACGGCGATGGTCCGGCCGCCGGAGGCCACCGCCCCCTCGTGGGCCGCGGTGTCGATGCCGCGCGCCAGGCCGCTCAGGACCGTCACACCGGCATGGGCCAGCTGAAACGACAGCTTCCGCGCCGCGGTCAGACCGTAGGAGGTCGCCCGCCGCGAGCCCACCACACCGATGGCCACCCGGTCCCGCGGCTCCAGCTTCCCCCTGACATAAAGCACCAGCGGCGGATCGTGGATCTCCGTCAGCGGTTCGGGATAAAGCTCACTGCCCAGGGGCACCACCGTCAGACCCATTTCCCGGATGCGGTTCAGCTCCCCGCCCAGGTCCGCATGGTCCTGCCATTTCCGCAGAATGCCCGCTGTTTCCGTCCCGATGCCCTCCACGCGCCGCAGAGAGTCCGCCGGCGCCTCCAGCGCCGCCGCCGCTGAACCCAGCTGCGCGATCAGACGGCGCACGCGCACCGGCCCGATTTTCGGCAGCATATTCAGAGTTAGCAGCGCTTCCAATTCCGTCATGATTCCGCCGCCCATAGCGGGAATAACCCGTTCCGGCAAGGAGGCTTTAACAAAAACCAACAGGAAGCATGAACAGCGGAGGAGAAGAAACCCGGCTTTTCGCCTTCCCCGCTTTCGGATTGCGGACCGGGCCCCTCGCCGGGTATGGTGGCCAATGCTTCCGTGGCTCAATCCCTCCCGTCCTCCGCTCTATCTCGCCCCCATGGCGGGCGTGACCGACGTGGTCTTCCGCCGCCTTTGCAAGGAGCTGGGCGCGGACGTCATGGTCACGGAGTTTGTCTCCAGCGAGGGCATCATCCGGCGAGACGACCGCACCCGGCACTACACGGAATTCGACGAGGGGCAGCGCCCCGTGGGCGTGCAGCTTTTCGGAGCCACTCCGGAGAACATGGCGGAGGCCGCCAAAAAAGTCGTGGACTGGAAGGCCCCGGATTTCATCGATCTCAATTTCGGCTGCCCTGTCAATAAGGTGGTCGCCAAAAACGGCGGCTCCTCCCTGCTCCGCGACTGCCCGCTGCTGACCGCCGTCGCCACGGCGGTGGCCAAGGCGGTCAGTGTTCCCGTCACTGCCAAGATCCGCATCGGGTGGGATGAGAAGTCCGTTAACGCCCCCCAAGTGGTCCGCCTGCTGGAGGACTGCGGCATCGCTGCGGTCACCATCCATGGCCGCACCCGCGCCCAGGGCTACAGCGGCCAGGCGAACTGGGAGGTCATCGCGGAGTGCGCCGAAGCCTCCCGCCTGCCCATCATCGGCAACGGCGACCTCGCCTGCGGGGCGGATGTGGAGCACCGCATGCGCACCACCAAAGTGCGCGGCCTCATGATCGGGCGCGCCGCCATGGGTTATCCCTGGGTTTTCCGCGAGGCCCGCCACTATCTGGAAACCGGCACCCAGCCCGAACCCGTCCCGGCGGAGGACCGCTGGGCCTTCATGCTGCGTCACTGCCGCCTGGCCATGGAGACCGGGCGGTTCATCAACGAGCGGGCCCTCGTCCAGTCCCTGCGTTCCCGCCTCATGGCCTACAGCAAGGGCCTTCCCGGCAGCCGTCTCCTCCGCACCCGCTTCTGCCACGTGCAGAGTATGATGGAGCTGGAGGACATCGCGGCCTCCTGGATTGCCCGCACCGGGGAATTCGCCGGCATCCACGCTCAGGAGGCGCATCCTGACGAAACTGAGCCGGAAAACGCATTGGCGATAGTCTGAAACTTCTTCATAGGGATCAACATGAGTTGGCACGCTTCCGCCAGCGCTGGAACGCGATCAGCCCAGGAATTGCGAAGAGTGCGGCCACGGCCAAAGCGATCATTGCCAGCCGCTGCGCCCCCAGAGTCCGGCGTTCCACGACCTTGCCAGTACGGAGATCAAATACCCAGGCATCCTGACATCCCAGATTCAGCCTCCATTCCGCCGCCCCGAAAGAGCGTTGGGCGGTGATGAAGGTGAGATAATTCCCGTGCGTCTCAAATTCCTCATACCAGTCAAGGTGCCAGTTCACGTTGGTGAGCTTGAAAAACACTTTTGATCTCAATCTGCCCAGTAATTGATGGCACCCATATTCGCGGATGGGTTTTCCCTGATGGAAAAAGGACAAGGCCGGCTCATCAGGATACTGCAAAGCGTGATCAAACACCACCGCCATGGAGTCCAAATCCGGCGAAACCCTCAAGTTTCTCTCATAGGCATACCAGTCCACCTGCCAGACCGGAGACAGAGTGCCCACCTCATAAACCCCGGATTTTAGGAAAACCTCGCTCAGCGCCAGTTCCCGCCCGTCCGGAAGTCTGAAGAGCTCATCCCAACGATTTTGGGGCTCTGATTTTCCCGTGGTCATCACCAGCAGGCGTTTGCAGTCGGCGGAAAGCTTGGCATAGGACTGCGACGAAGGAGTAAAAGCCGGAGCCATCGGCGCTCCGCCAAGCCATACGGCGATCACCAGCCAAATCCATTTATTGCTGCGCATGGGCCTTTTGCCAACCGCCTGATCTGAATGGCGGAGGATAAGCCCATTCCCTACAAAAACCGCCTTTCGCTGGCAATCCTTTTCCGCCTTTCAGCCTATGGGAAAACGTGGAACCGCCTTGCACGCACAAAAGAAGTGCCTCCTGCCGGCTGCCGACTTGTTTCAGCCCCCACCCTCCCATGGCAGGCCGAGGGCATGCCAGCAGGACCTGAAGCTGTCCCTCACAATGCTGGCGATCAATTCCAGATCCAGTGGACGGTGCGCGTCCAGCACAGCCTTCAGGCGGTCGATGTCCGGGAATTCCGTTCTCACGTTTTGAAGCCGGAAGCGGGAGCGGCATTGAATGGTTCGGAGGCGGCGGTCCGTCCCCGGCCCGTCCTCACATCTCCGTCAGCACCACCTGCCGGTTTTTCCAGAAGTAGGCAAAGCCCGAGTACAGCGTGGTGGCCAGGGTGATGCCCAGCAGGAGGGGATGCAGGTAGCGGAAGCCCAGTCCCGGCAGCTCAAACAGCGGACGGGCGAATGCCAGCGGCTGCTCGCGGGTGGCGAGGTAGACGAGCAGGTAGCAGGCAGTGACGATTTGCCAGATGGTCTTCTGCTTGCCCAGTTTGTCGGCGGCCAGCACCGCGCCCTTGGAGCCCGCCACCAGGCGCAGGCCGGTGACTAGGAATTCCCGCGCCAGAATGGCGATTACCAGCCAGCCGGGAATCAGCTGGCCGGTGGACAGCGGGGGGGGCGAGCCGGCGAAGGACTGGCCCATGAGGGTCACAAACGCCGCCGCCATCAGCACCTTGTCCGCCAGTGGGTCCATCAGCTTGCCGAAGGCGGTGACCAGATTCCGCTCGCGGGCGATTTTGCCGTCCAGCCAGTCGGTGATGGAGGCCACCGCAAAAAGCGCCAGCCCGATGGTGAAGGCGTAGGCCCAGGGAACGGCCGTGACGGCGACAAAAACAACGGTGAGCGCCAAACGGGAGACCGTGAGCCGGTTGGGAAGATTCATGAAGGGAGGAACAGGGTTTTGACAGGCGGTCAGAAAGTCGGGTATGGGTCAGGAGGGCTCCAGATAATCAGGATGCTTCCAGACAGGCACGGAAATTTTCAGCCGGCGGACATATTCGGCACAGAGGGCAAAGGATTCCGCGCTGTGCCTTCCGGCAACGGCAATGAGCAGGCTGGCGTCCCCGTTGGCCACAAATCCGGTCCGGTGGTGCAGCCGCAGCGGATGCGGTCCATAATCGACCTGCATTCCGGCAGCCAGCCGCTCCATCTCGCGCAGCGCCATGGAGTCGTAGGAGCTGTAGGTGATGCCGCGCAGGGGACGGCCGTTTTCGGAATCGCGCACCCGGCCGTAAAAGCAGACCTGAGCTCCCCACTCGCCGGAATCGGCAGGTGGGATTTCGGGCACCGGTTCAGGCCCAATGGTGATCAGAACAGACGCATTTTCCATTGCCAAGCCCTTCAGGAGGGACACGTTGCCCGCTCTCAAACTCCCGGTGCCCCCGGCCCGCAAGAGCGAATACCTTATCGAAAATATGAGCAAAAGTGACTTTGGACTGATCGGACTGGCCGTCATGGGCCAGAACCTGGTGCTGAACGTGGAAAGCCGCGGCTTCCAAGTCAGCGTGTACAACCGCACCACCGCCGTGACTGATCAGTTCATCGCCGACAATCCGGAAAAGAAGCTGGTCGGCTGCCGCACGCTGGAGGATTTTGTCGAAAGCCTGTCCACGCCCCGCAAGATCCAGATCATGGTGAAGGCCGGTGCGGCCGTGGACGCCGTGATCGACTCCCTGGTCCCTCTGTTGAACAAGGGTGACATCATCATCGACGGCGGCAACAGCCTCTACACTGACACCGAGCGCCGCGACGCCGACCTCAGCGAGATGGGTCTGCGCTTCATCGGCGCGGGCGTCTCCGGCGGTGAGGAGGGCGCGCTCAAGGGCCCGTCCATCATGCCCGGCGGCCCGCTCAGCACCTGGGAGGTGATGAAGCCCATTTTTGAAAGCATCTCCGCCAAGGTGAACGGCGAGCCCTGTGTCACCCACATCGGCCCCGGCGGCGCCGGCCACTATGTGAAGATGGTGCACAACGGCATCGAGTACGGCGACATGCAGCTCATCTGCGAGGCCTACAACATCTTCAAGGCCGCCGGCTTCACCACCGACGAGATGGCCAAGGTCTTCACCGACTGGAACGACGGCGACCTGGAGTCCTACCTGATCCAGATCACCTCCAAAATCTTCGCTGAGAAAGATGACGAAACCGGCCAGCCTATCGTGGACCTGATCGTGGACAAGGCCGGCCAGAAAGGCACCGGCCAATGGACCCTTCAAAACGCCGTGGAGAACGCCATCGTCATCTCCACCATCAACGCCGCCGTGGAGGCCCGCATCCTCAGCAGCCAGCGCAAACAGCGCCTCGCCGCAAGCAAGGAGCTCCATGGCCCGGAGGCCGCCATCAGCCTCGATAAGCAGGCGCTGGTGGACAAGGTGCATGACGCTCTTTTCGCCTCCAAAATCATCTCCTACGCCCAAGGGCTCGACCTTATCAAAACCATGGGCGAGAAGAAAAGCTGGGGTCTTGATCTCGGCAAAATCGCCGCCATCTGGCGCGGGGGCTGCATCATCCGCGCCAAGTTCCTCAACCGCATCACCGACGCCTACCGCGGCAATCCCGGGCTGACCAACCTGATGCTGGATCCCTTCTTCAAGGACCTGCTCAACAAATTCCAGCAGAACTGGCGCGAGGTGGTGGCCATCGCCGTCACCAACGGCATTCCCGTCCCGGCCTTCAGCGCCTCCCTCGGCTACTACGACAGCTACCGCGCCGCCCGTCTGCCCGCCAACCTGCTTCAAGCCCAGCGCGATTTCTTCGGCGCCCACACCTACGAGCGCCTCGACAAGCCGGAGGGCAAGCCCTTCCACACCGAGTGGCCCGACGTCGTCGAGGACGACGCCTGATCCGCTTCAGCGCCTTCACCAGCATTGGACTGGAAAGCGCATCCGGCTCAAAGATCATTCTTTTATTTCAAACCGGCTCTTTCATGGAGCCGGTTTTTTTTGCATCGGAATCCTTCCATGAAGTCCGGCAAATACCGGCAACCTCACAGGTCAGCTTCCCGTGTGTAGAAAACACCACGGCCTTTTCCGTGGCGTGCAATCAATCCGGAATCCACCATCTCCGACATTTTCACTTTCAGAGTATTCCGGTTGGCTCCGGTGGCCGTGACGGCCTCGGAAAGTGTCACCTGCTGCCCGTCATCGAACAGGCGGAGCAGCGAGGCGATCAGCGGTGATCCGGATTCCAACCGCTTTTGCTCCAGCTGGATTTTCCGGTTCAGATTGTCCTTCTGACGCCCCAGGCAGCGCAGGAAAAACAGGAGCCATGGCTCCCAGTCCACGGAATCCGACCGCATGGCCGATTGGGTCTTTCTGAGTGCCCGGTAGTAAAACTCCTTGTTCTCCTCAATCACCGATTCCAGTGAGGAGTACGGCACATAGCTGTAACCGTGCCTGAGCAGCAGCAGGGTTGTCAGCACACGGGAAAGCCGGCCATTGCCGTCCTGAAACGGATGGATGGCGAGGAACCAGACGACAAAAACGCCTGTGATCAGCAAAGGATGCAGAACCTGGTCGCGTTCCGCCTCCATCATCCAGTCGATCAGGCGCCTCATGGCCAGTGGTGTCTCAAACGGGGAGGCAGTCTCAAACACGATGCCCAGCTGCACACCGTCCGCGTCGAAAGCCGCCACATGGTTGTCCAGCGCTTTATAGTCTCCGCGGTGCCGGGCATCCTTGCCGGAATACTGGAGCAGGGTCCGATGAAGCTGCCGGATATGGTTTTCCGTCACCGGAATGTGCTCGAAGGATTCAAAAACCACGTCCATTGCCGTCGCATATCCGGCAACCTCCTCCTCATCGCGGTTTTTGAATTCCTGGATGCTGATTCCCGCAAGAAGGGTGGCCACCTGCTGGTCGGTGAGCCGGCTGCCCTCAATGCGTGTGGACGATCCAATGCTTTCGATAGTGGCGATTTTCCGGAGTTGGGACAGCTGGTCGCGGGACAGCCGCCGGAATATCCTCCACTGCCCTCTGAAATCATCCAAAGAGGCGATCAGCTTCAGCATTTCCGGGGTGATGCCGGGTTTTGGGACAAGATTCAGCATGGGATATCCATTAAATATCCAATTATATCCATTTTCTATCCCATTATCAAGCCGTCCAGTTCCCGGTTTCTGGCCATCCGGAAGCCCGCTGCGCCTTAAAACGGCAAAAACATTCCTTGAAATTTTTAAGATTCGGCGGACAGTGATGGCCTTCCAACAAGGAGGCCCCTATGTTCACCGCACAAATATCCCCATTGGCATCAACGCTGTCTGAAAGCAGCGCTGGCCGGGGTTGTGCGGTTTGATGAGGGATCGGTAAACAGGAAAGCAGAAACAGATTTCCACGCGGGAGGAGGACCCCCGCCTGTTTTCCACCTCATCCGGCGGCACGCATTCAGGTCAGCGCGCACTCCGGCAAAACCGGGCACGATCGTGCCATGCCCGGAGGATGGACTTCCGCCCCTCTGACAAAACAGGGTGCGGCGGTCCGCTGAGATTCCATTTTGCCCCATCCAGGCTGAGCCGTGGACGGGGCACCCTTGTTTGACCTGACTTGAAAACACAACGCAAAGCATCCGTGAAGGAAATGAAACCCCTGTGCGCCGAACCGCACCCCGGGGACGGAATTCCCTCTCACATTCTCAAAAAACAACAGCAGCAGCTGGAACGCCCGACCGGGTCCTCCGGTGGGCGGGCCAATGCCCGGCACCAGCAATACTGCAAGGCCGTGCAGCGCTCCCTGGAGGGCGGCCTGGCCTCCGCCTGCGGGGACGAGCGGTTGAAGGATCTGATCATTCAATCCGTGGAGCCCATGCGCAGCGGTGCGCATCTGCTGGTCGTGGTGGCGGTGCCCGAGGTGGACCACAGCGCGATAGGCGCGCTGGAGCAGTCCCTTCAGAAAGCCGCCGGCCTGCTGCGCTCCGTGATCGCCACGGAGATCCAGCGGAAACGCACCCCGCACCTGACCTTCAGAGTGGTGCCTGAAACCTGATAAACAACACTATTCAAACACTATGATGGCCGCCGCCCGCACGGCTTCCCCTGTCCTCCCCATCACCGTTGGCCCTCCGGTCTTCGGTGCCGGCGGGCAGGAGAAAACCGGCGGGCGGCACAGCCATCCCCCCGATGCCGAAACGTCGGGGAACATCGAGATAAAACCAATCATGAAACTTTTGAACGAAAGCGATCTGCTGCTCGCCGGATGGCTGCACGGACCGCAGCTCGCCGAAATGCTGGCCGCCGTGGCCCGCATGGAGGAGCGTGGCATCCAGGATCCTGGCTATGCCATGAAACTGCTGCGCCGCGACTTCCCCCCGCCGGAGCCCAAATGCCGCATGCGGGACGAGGCCGCACCGCTGGCCACCGCCATCGAGGCCACCGGCCCGGTGGACGAAGCGAACATCGCCGCTGTGAAGCGGCTGATGGACCAGCTGCTGCGCGTGCCGGTGATCCAGCGCGGAGCCATCATGCCCGACGCCTGCCCGGCGGGGCATGCGGTGGCCACCATTCCCGTGGGCGGGGCCATCGCGGTGGAGAACGCCATCATCCCCAGCGCCCACAGCGAGGACATCTGCTGCTCCATGATGGCCTCGTTCTTCAAAACGGACGCGGATGTGGAGACGCAGCTGGATGCCCTGATGAAATCTACGCGCTTTGGGGCGGGAGGAAGGAAGGAGGAGGACTGGGTGAGCCATCCCGTGCTGAAGGAGGACGTGTGGGACAACCCTTACCTTCAGGGACTGGAGCGCCACGCGGCCATGCATCTGGGGGATCAGGGGGACGGCAACCACTTCGCCTTTCTAGGCGAATGCCTCCTCACGGCGGAGCAATGCGCCGCTCTGGCCAAAGCCGGGCATCAGGAGCTGGCCGATGCCCTGGGGCCGGAACTCAAGTCAGCCGGCGGCGCGGACGCGCCGTCCGTGGTCCGATGGAATGTGCTGGTGACCCACCACGGCAGCCGGGGACTCGGAGCCCACGTTTACAAGCGCGGCCAGAAAGCTGCCGAAAAGCAGACCGCCAAAACCGCCGCCGGCATCCCCATAGCAGCCTGCTGGCTGGACTTCGATTCGGAGGAGGGCGCGGCCTACTGGGAGGCGCTGCAGTATGTGAGCCGCTGGACTCTGGCCAATCATCAGTGCATCCATGCCTCCTTGGCGGAAAAGCTGGGCACGGTCATCGCCGCCAGCGTGGGCAACGAGCACAATTTTGTCTGGAAACGGGACCGCCTCTTTCTCCATGGCAAGGGAGCCACGCCCGCATGGAATGATGACTTGGGCCGTCCCCGCATCGGCCTCATCCCCCTGCACATGGCGGCTCCCATCCTGCTGGTGCTGGGCCGGGACAATGCGGAATACCTGAGCTTCGCCCCCCACGGGGCCGGGCGGAATGTCTCGCGCCGGGCGGCGGTGAGGGCCTTTCAGCAGGAGGATGGGCTTGGTCCGGATGCCAAAGAGCTGCAGCGGCTGGTCTCGGAGCAGACACCGGGCATCGCGGTCCGCTGGTGGCACAAAAAACCGGACCTCAGTGAAACCCCCATGGCCTACAAGCCGGCGGCCCAAGTGAAGTCGCAGATCGCGCAGTTCGGGCTGGCGGAGGTGGTGGCGGAGATCCGCCCGCTGGGCTGCATCATGGCGGGCGACGCCGGACCGCGCCCGTGGGAGCGGGACAAGGACCTGACCCCCAAACAGAAACGCCAGATTGAACACCGCGCCGACCGCCGCAAATCCCGCCAAGGTCTACTCAACTGGGATGATGAACCGGAAGGCGGAGGTTGAAGCCTGGCCCGAGCCGCCTGCTGGACTGGAGACCTACAAAAAACCCTGCCGGGAAAAGCCTTTCCCGGCGGGGTCACGAACGCTTGTCAGAGTCTGTCTGCCTGTCGGCTGCGGGGATGCATGACATCCGTCCGCACCCTGCCGCCTGACCGATCAGGCCGGGCTGCTGAGGGGAGCCTTGGCAGGCCCGGCGGCATCCAGGGATTTTTTGGCTTTGAGCGCGGCGGCTCCTGAAGCCGGAAGCAGCAGGCGGCCCAGCAGCACGATCAGGCAGTTGAAAGCGATGAATCCCCACAGACCGTAGAAGGCGGCATCAATAAACCCGTAGCTGTGAAGGCCGATGCCCAGCATGTTGGTGCCGAACCATGACCAGCTGGTGACGATATTGCCGACGATGGCCAGCAGCATCAGCCCGCGCTCGCGGACCAGTCCGCCGAGACGGGCATGGAGAATGAGCGCGTTCCAGAGCACAATGATCAGCGCGCCGTTCTCCTTGGGATCCCATCCCCAGAAGCGGCCCCACGACTGGTCGGCCCAGATGCCGCCCAGGACCGTGCCCACAAAACTGAAGAGCACCCCGAAGCACACCACGCCAAAGACCATGGAGGAGAAAATCCCTCCCAGCTTGGCTTGGGAGGACGGATCAACCAAGCTACGGACCACATAGATAATCCCGATCACCCCCGCGACATAGGTGGCCATGTAGCCCAGCGTGACCACCACCACGTGGGTGGCCAGCCAGAAGTTGGTGTCCAGCACCGCCTGCAGCATGACCATGGTGTCGCCGCTGAGCGAGAGGAAGTGGGCGATGATCAGAGTTGCAAAACCAATGAAGGCGGAAACCACCACTCCAATGCAGACCGGCCAGATTTTCTCGATAATGAGGCCCGCCGCCGTGGCCGCCCATCCAATGAAAACGGCTGAGGAGTAAAGATTTGTAACCGGCGGTCGGCCCTCCAGAACCATACGCATGATCAGCGCCACCGTCATCAGCACCCATGCCACTGTCATAAGACCCATCGACGATTTACGCAGATACTCCAGTTTTTCGGGGGCAAACCAGACTGCCAGAGCCAACAGCAGGGCCACCGCGCAGATCTGCATGCCTTTGTAGAAAGGCTCCACGAAGTTGAACAACTGTTCCCGGGTGCCCTTTTTCAGGTCTTTGCTGTAGATGCTCTTCTCCTCCTCGTTAGCACCCGCCTTTTCCAGCTGGCTGCGGTAATCCGCGATGGCTTTGCTCATGGCGGGCATGTCGCCGGCCCTGTAGGCACTGACGATCGCGGTGTAGGAGGCCAAAGCGAAGTGCGGCTGTGCGGACGGTGCCGAGAGGCGGATTTCATTGAGGACATTCTGATAGGTGTCATCCTTGCCAGTCTCCGGCCGGTGGGGCGGCACGATCAGCGGGGCCGACAGCTGAGTCTGCGCCCATTCAAGGATGGCCGGATCTCCGGCCTGCCCGTTGGTGCGGGCGTTGAGGGCTTGCTGCACCTCAACAAATTTGGCGCGGTAACCGGCGATGGACTCCTCAAGATTCGGTCCGGTGAAAAGGCTGAGTGTGGCTTTGACCGATTGATACGTGGAGATGGACTGGGAGAGATCCATCACGGAGCGCTCGTAAGCCGAGCGCAGCTCCTCCTTGATGGCGGCGGCGCGCTGCGCCTCATGAATGAAAGCGTCATACTTGGGAGCCATCTGGTTCCATGAGTAATGCTTGCCATCGGACTGTTTGGCGGGATCAGGCTCCTTGGGCAGGCCCAGCAGAAATTTCAGATCATCATTGTCCACCCGGAAACAGGGCCGGGTGTCGCCCGCCTCCGGCTTCATCATCAGCTCCACCAGCCATTCGGTGGCGGAGATTTTTTTACTGGCGGAGGGCTTCCAGAAACTGGAGTTCCAAGGCTCCAGCAGCATGGTCTGCTTCAGGCGCAGCTGCATCAGCGTGTTGCGCGCCAGGGAGTCGAAGGGCTGGTGCCGGCCCTTGCTGACCACCGGCAGGGCACCGAACTCCTTCACGGGGAGGCCGCTGTCAGGATTCTTTGGCCCGCGCAGCGATCCCAGCGGCCAAAGAGCGAAAAGGAGAGTCAGAATGAGGGGAAGGCGGTTTTTCATTTGGCTTTCTTTTTGGAGATGAAACGCCCGAGATGCAGGAGAAAGTGGCGGCACATGCCGTAGGCGACAAGCGCACAGCCGAAATACGGGGAGAACCAGCCGGGATTCCTGACCACTTGGAGGGAACTGGTGCCGATATTGGCGCCATTCACCTGATCGCGGCCCATCTGGCTCTGGAAAAAAGTCAGATTCCCGTTCTCAAAACGGAGGGGGGAGTTCATGAAGATTTCCGCCTCGCGGTCCCCCTGCCTGTTGTCCTCCTGAATGCGGACGCGGCTGCGGAAATCCTTCGGGATGTCCGTGCCGGGGTATTTGTCATGAGTGGTCTTCAGCAGGGTCATGGCGAAGGTGTGGTATTCCCGCGCGAAACGGAGGCTGATGCGGTATTCCTGCCCCTGCACACTGACGGTCTGCTCCTTCAGCATCGGAGTCACCAGCCATGATCCCAGACTGGCCCCGTTCCGGCCCGTCAGTTCCACCACGGCGGAGGGCACATTGCGGGAGTCCATGGTGCGGGTCTCCTTCAAGGGAATGGTGAAGTAGCGCGCGGCCACCGGACTGTCCGCCTGGGGTTTGGGGAAGCTGTCCTCCAGCTGTTTTCCCGCCTCGATCTGCGCGGCGGTGAAGGCCATGGCCCCTCCCTGCATCTGGAAGCGGCCCAGCATTTCCTTGCGGAAACCGGACTTCAGCTCCTCCAGCAGACGGGCCGCCCTGGCGGGATCGGCGGCGATGCGTTTGGCGCTCTCCACGGGATCGGCATTGCTGGGCTCACCCACGGACTGGAGGGCTTTGGTCCACACCGCGCGGCGGCCCGGGGATTCCAAGGCCTCCGCGGCGGTGGCGGGCAACTGCTCCGCCAATGAATATTTGCTTTCCAGCGTGGCCAGCGCCTGGCGCAGGGTGGCCTCCTGTTTGCGGCACTCCTCCCGGTCGATCAGGTCACTGTTGATTGTCCAATACTTCACCTGGACGGAGAAGGGCAGCTTGTCCGCATGGAGTGTTTTGCCGGTTTCCGTCAGCATGCCGCCGGGGATGACGGTCACCTCATCCGTTTTGGCATCCACGGTGCGGGCCAGGGCCAGCTCCGTTTCCTGATGGCTTTCACTGTAGTGCTTGGTTTCGCCCTCGCGGAAGGCCAGGTGCGTCTCCTTCGCAAAAAGATCCGTGCTTAGCTGGCCCAGCAGCAGTACCGCGATGCCGATATGGACCAAGTCCACGCCGATCTTCCGTCCGCTGGAGGGCAGGCGGGAGCCGGTCATACACAGCGCCATGTCCACCGTGAGGAGCACCAGTTGGGACAGCACAAAATAGTACGGCATCCAAATCAGGGACTTGGTGGTGAAAAACAGCACCACCATGACAATCAGGTAATGCGCGGCCATGGCCAGCAGCCCGCCCGGCGGGTATTTCAGCCGGCGGAAGTGGGCTCCCAGCATGTTCACCAGAAACAGCGTCCCCAGAAGGTAGCCGCCCGGATAATAAAGCACCCACCAAGGATCCCCGGCCTGACGGATGATGAACCAGCTTTTGAACCAGCGGGCCTGGGCGAGGTAAAGCCCTTCATGGACCTGAGCCACCGTGCCCCCAAGAACCAGAAGAACACTCAGGCCCAGGATGAGCACCGCCAACTGGAAGGAGGTCAGGTAATTCCAAGTCCGTTTTAAAAAGCCGGGCTTTGACGGCGCGGGTTTGTCCGCGGCGGAAGAGGGCGCATCCGCCGGAGGACGGGCATTACCGGTGGCGGTGGAGGATGCCGGCGGGGGTAAGGGAGAGGTTTCGGAACTCACAGGAAAAGGGAAGGCCGGAAGTTAGAATTTAACCGTCGCAAGGAAGGCCGTGAAGGCGGCTTTCTGGGAATCCACCGCGGGCGGCGGCCCCTGAAGCTTGAAAAACCAGCTCTTGCCCTGCAGGTGCGCAAAGGCTGTGACAATGCTGAGAGGCTGGCCCTGACGGTCGCCGATCACCTCGAACATCTGCCCCGGCATGCCGCCGATCGGGATGGGGGACAGGGCTTTTTTGGCCTCCTCCTCGGAAAGCTCAGGCAGGCCGAAAACGCCCCGCCACATGCCCACCAGCATGGTTTCCCGCCCCTCCATGGAGGCCAGGGATGTGACATTGATGGTCACATCGCCCTGCGGCGTGGAGCACTGGAACTGCGCCGCATTCATGCGGTCCCGGGGAAGCTTTTCCCAGTTGTCGGGAGCCGTGTAGGCTATTGGAGGCACTTCCGGGGTGGGCGCGGGGGCGGGGTCATGACCATCGCCGTCATCCGCCGTCCCTGCGGCTGTGGCTGAGAACTCCACATCCTTGGGCGCAAGGTAAGTGCTGATTTCACCCCGGCGGCAGGACGGGAGCAGAAAAAGGCAGGACGACACCGCCAGCAGGGGAAGCCGGACGGAACGCCGGCGCAGCAGGAATGGGAGGTTTATCATGGAGCGGGGGGATCAGCGGCTGCAGGCCTCCGGGCAACAGAGCGGCAAGACGGAACTACGCAGCGGCGGAACGGAGTCTTACGTTGCCGGCAGGCGGCCATGGGAATGCCGCGTGCCCGGCCCCGCAAGGGCGGGAGGCCTGGGCAAAGGCGTCACCGCCCGGTGTTTCCGTTTAGCGACTTTGACCGATGCCGCTTTTTCAGAGGGCGGAGACTTGATCCGGCATGGGTTCCGGGATTAAAAAATCAGCGCCCCGGCATGGGCGGAAACCTCATGCCGGGGCGGGTTGCGGATGGATTGATTGGCAAAAGGCCGGCGGGGCAAAACCCTGACCCTGCAGGCCGCCTACAGACGGCTCAGCAGCCAACCGGCGAGGCCGGCGGTTTTCACGCGGGTCTGCGCGCCACCGTCGCGTTCGCGGACGGTGACGGTGTCCGCAAGCTCGGGGCCCTGCTCGCCGAGGGTTTCGAAGTCGATGGTGACGCAGAAGGGCGTGCCGATCTCATCCTGCCGGGCATAGCGGCGGCCGATGGCTCCCGCCTCGTCGTAAAAGGCGTTCAGGCGGCCTTTCAGCAGACCGAAGACCTCGCGGGCTTTGGCCACGAGCTCCGGCTTGTTTTTGAGCAGCGGGAACACACCGACTTTGACGGGGGCGATACTGGGATGCAGACGCAGCACGGTGATGGTCTCCGGCTTGCCCTTGCCGTCCGTCTTCTCATACTGATCGAACGCTTTGGCGATCACCGCCAAGGCCATGCGGTCCAGACCGGCGGAGGGCTCGATGACGTGCGGCAGGTAGAATCCCTTGAAGAGCCGTTCGAACCAGGCGCGCACCTCGGCCTCGCTGAGCGCGCCTTTCTCCTTGGCCTGCTCCGCCGCGATGCGGCGCTGGATCAGAGCCTCCTTTTCCTCATCGCCCAGTTTGGCGGCGGCGGTTTTAAGCTCCTCATCGAAGTATTCGAGCGGCTTGCCGCAGTGCTTCTGATGCTGGGAAAGGTCGAAATCACCGCGGGCGGCGATGCCCTCCAGTTCCTCGGTGCCGAAGGGGAATTCACACAGGATGTCCACGCAGGCGCGGGCATAATGGGCCAGCTCCTCCTTGCTCTGCCAGTAGTAGTGAATCACCTTGCCAAGGCCGATGCTCTCATAGAAAGCCGTGCGCTGGGCGACCCAGTAGCGGTGCCACATCTCCCAGCCCCAGTCATCCTGGGGCTCGCTGAGGTCGGCGCTTTCGGACCAAGCGGCGACTTTGCCAGAGATGATCTCGATGGCCTCATCGGGCTTGATAAAGAACTCCAGCTCCATCTGTTCGAACTCCCGGCTGCGGAAAGTGAAGTTTCGCGGGTTGATCTCATTGCGGAAGGCCTTGCCGATCTGGCAGATCCCGAACGGCATTTTCACGCGGCTGGAATCGACCACGTTTTTGTACTGCGCGAAGATCGCCTGCGCGGTTTCAGGGCGCAGGTAGGCGATGTTCTCCTCGCTCTCCACCGGACCGGTGTGGGTTTTGAGCATGAGGTTGAACATGCGGGGCTCCGTCAGCTCCGCGCCGTTCTCGGGATTATAAGCGGTGGAGTTCTCCACCTTTTCGCCGGTTTCGCCGCCGATGGGCTCAGGGTCCTTCAGACCACGTGCGGCATAAAAAGCCTTGGCGGTTTTGAGGGCGGACTCCCTCGGCTTCCCGGCGGGGGCCAAGGCGGAAAAGGCGGTGCTGCTGGAGGCGCCGTCCGCGCCGGCGGCACCGGTGAAGCGGTAAACCATGCCGCTCTGCGGCTCGATCTGGTCGGCGCGCAGGCGCTTGTTGGTCACCAGGCAGTCCACCATGGGATCCGCGAAGGTGTCCACGTGACCGGACGCTTTCCAGATGGCCGGGTGCATGATGATGGTGGCATCCAGGCCGACCACGTCCTCGCGCTCGCGGGTCATGGCGCGCCACCAGGATTCACGCAGATTGCGCTTCAGTTCGGCCCCCAAGGGACCGTAGTCCCAGAACCCGTTGATACCGCCGTAGATTTCGGAGGATTGGTAGATGAAGCCCCGGCGTTTGCAGAGGCTGACGATCTTCTCCATCACGGGTGGTTCAGACTTGGCTGGACTGGACATGGCTTGTTTTCTTTGGCAAATGGACGCGCTTTCTCATTTTTCCGGGCGTCCGGCGGACCGGCATTCAAGCTGCCGCATGTCCTTCGCGCAAATGGAAATGCCACCACGGAGCCGCATGCCAACCAGTGGTGCATTGCCGGGCTGTGGCACTGCACTCCGGGAGCTGCCGCGGATGGGTCACAGCAGCCTGGCAGGATCAGCTCTGCCTCTTCCATCCCATGGCCAGCAGCGTCTGGAAGTTCGGCGGCTCGCTTTCGCGGTCCACGGTGCGCACATGGATATCCTGAAAGCCGGCATCCTCCAAAAAGCCATACAGCTCCACCTCCGTGAATCCCAGCCACACATCCGCATAAAGTTCGCGGGCTTGCTCGAAGTCATGCTTCAGCAGGTCCAGCACCACCAGCCTCCCGCCGGGGCGGGTGATGCGCCACGCTTCGCGGATGGCCCGCGGGGGCTGGGCCGCGTGATGCAGAGCTTGGCTTAGGAAAACCAAGTCCACGGAGGCATCCTCAATGGGCGGCTCCTCCAGTTCGCCGAGCCGGAACTCCAGATTCGCGAATCCGTTCTCCCGCGCGGTTTTAACTCCGAACTCAATCATCTTTTCGGAGTTGTCCACCGCGATCACTTTGGCCGCACGCTGAGCCAGCAGCTGGGAGAAGGTTCCCTCCCCCGCCCCCAGATCCGCGATGGTCCAAGACGGCGGGAGCAGTAGCAGCAGGCTTTCCGCCAGCCCCTTCCACGAGCGGCCCGGCAGATAGCTGCGTCCGAATTTCCCGGCCAGCTGGTCAAAATAAATCCGCGCGGTGTCCGCGCGTTTGCGCAGCGCCAGCTTCAGGGCCCGTTTGTCCTCCAGCGCCTCCGGCACGCTGTCCGATCCCTCGCGCACCAAGGCCTGAAGAGTGGCGCTGACAGCGCCAAGGCCGTAGATACTGTTCTTCCCTGACCGACGCGCCTTCACCAGCCCTGCATTCTTCAGCAGCCCCAACTGCGTGCTGATGCGGCTCTGCTTCATGTTCAGAATATCCTGCAGCTCGGCCACGGAAAGCTCCGCCTGATCCAGCAGCAGGAGCAGCCGGAGGCGGGTGGGTTCGCTGAGAAGGCGGAGGGAGTCGAGTACGGAGGCCGGCATGAGGGGCCGGACTCTATGGCGGGTCAAGCGGCGCTCCGCAACCCGCAGGATCGCCCTGAAGCGTATATTCAGCATCAATGCGCCCTGCTTACGTAGCAATGCGCGCGCACTGCCTCCACAAGTCTCAACCGTGCCCTGCATTGAAAGAACCGGCTCCGCGCTCCATTATCCCCTCTCAGTGAAATCCCCCCACGCCCCTGACCTTTCGCACCTTTTCGCCACCCGCCGCGACTTCCTCAAACGCTGCGGCATGGGCATGGGCGCGATGGCTTTCCAATCCCTGTTCCCCGATGCCGCCAGCGCGGCGGGGAACCCACTGGAGGGGCGGTCGCCGCAGTTTCAGCCGAAGGCCAAGCACATCATCCACATCTTCGCCAACGGCGGCCCCTCGCAGGTGGACACTTGGGACCCCAAGCCGGAGCTGACCCGCCTGCACGGCCAGGACATGCCCAAGGAGAATCTGCGCACGGAGCGCAAGACCGGGCACCTGATGAAGTCGCCCTACAGCTTTAAAAAGTATGGCCAATCCGGCTTGGAGGTCAGCGAGATTTTCGCCAAAACCGCCGAGTTTGCCGACGATCTCTGCGTCATCCGCTCCATGCACGCGGATGTGCCCAACCATGAGCCCTCGCTGCTGCTGATGAACTGCGGCGAGGCCCGGCTGGTGCGGCCCAGCATGGGGTCGTGGGTGACCTACGGACTGGGGACGCTGAATCAGAACCTGCCCGGCTTCATCACCATGTGCCCCGGCGGCTATCCCATCCAGGAAAGCCAGAACTGGCAGTCCGGCTTCCTGCCGGGAACCTACCAAGGGACCTACATCGACACCCAGCACCGGGAGCTGGACAAGCTGATCGAGAATATCCGCAACGACCGGCTTCCCCTGAAGGAGCAGCGCCGTCAGATCGATCTGCTGCAGGAGCTGAACCGCCGGCATCTGGCGCGCCGCGACGAGGATGCCCAGTTGGAGTCGCGCATCCAGTCCTTTGAATTGGCCTACCGCATGCAGATGGATGCCAGCGATGCCTTCGATCTCAGCCGGGAGCCCGTCCACATCCGGGAAATGTACGGCGACACCGTGCATGGACGGCAAATGCTCATCACCCGCCGCCTGATCGAGCGTGGCGTGCGCTTCATCCAGTTGTGGCACGGTCCGGGGCAGCCCTGGGATCACCATGATGATATCGAGGCCGGCCACCGCCAGCTGGGTCTGGAGTGCGACCAGCCGATCGCCGCCCTGCTGAAGGATCTGAAACAGCGCGGCATGCTGGACGAGGTGCTGGTGATGTGGGGCGGGGAATTTGGGCGCACCCCGGTGGTGGAGCTGCCCACTGCGGGAGCCAACGCCGGCAAGGTCAACGGCCGCGACCACAACCACTACGGATTCACCTACTGGATGGCCGGCGGGGGCTCCAAGGGCGGATATGTCCACGGAGCCACGGATGACTTCGGTTTCGCGGCCCGCGACAACCCGGTCCATGTCCACGATCTCCACGCGACCATCCTGAAACTCCTGGGGTTTGACCACGAGAAATTCACCTACCGCTACGCCGGGCGCGACTACCGCCTGACGGATGTGCACGGCAAGGTGGTGGATCAGCTGATCGCCTGACGCCCCGCCGGCGTTTTGGTGAAATCCCTGTCCTTATGCCGATGACCGGAAGGACTACTTCCGGGTTTTGACCGGCTTTGCGCGCTTGGGGAAAAGCTCCCGGCACAGCCGGCAGACCGTGCCGTCGCAGCCACGGGCGGTGCAATGCGCCCGCCCGTAAAAGATGATTTGAAGGTGCAGCTTGTTCCACCGTTCCCGGGGGAAGAGCTTTTTGAGATCCGCCTCCGTCCGCTCCACGGACCGTCCATCGGTCAGCTCCCAGCGCTGGGCCAGCCGATGGATATGGGTGTCCACGGGAAACGCCGGAAAGCCGAACGCCTGGGACATCACCACTGATGCCGTTTTGTGCCCCACCCCCGGCAGAGCCTCCAGTGCCTCAAAACTTTGAGGAACCTTGCCGCCGTGCTGGTCCAGCAGAATCCGGGACAATTCGGAAATGGCCTTGGCCTTGCGGGGGGACAGCCCGCAGGGGCGGATGATGGCCTGAATCTCCTCCACCGGCACCCTCACCATGTTCTCCGGAGTGTCCGCCCGGCCAAACAGCAGCGGGGTCACCGTGTTGACGCGGGCATCCGTGCACTGGGCGGACAGCAGCACAGCGATAAGCAGGGTGTAGGGATCGCGGTGATCCAGTGGGATGGGAGTCTCCGGGTAGAGTTCCTCCAACACCTCGGAAATTCTGGCCGCTCGCCGGGTGCGGGTCATGCAGGGAAAGAGAGAATCGTAAACGGCGGCATTTCCTTGTGCCAATCTCCAGTGCCCCGGCTGGGGAAACAGCGATTTCCGGAAATTTCACTCACTGACTCCTCCTCTCCAAAAACGGCAGGGCGTCCTATCCTCCAGTCTCTGTAAAGACTGGAAAAAGAACGCCCTGCCAGTGCTTTTGAAAATTCAGACTGAGGGACAAATTCGGTGCGGCTCTGGATCAGCCGCGGAGATTGCGCCTGATGCTTTCCACCATGGTCCGGACGTGGGGATAGGAGACGCGGTCACCCAGAATGGCCAGGCTGTCGCCGTAGGAGCCCCATTTGATCACCTTGATGCGCACATTGCGCGCGCCCCATTCACTGATGCCGGCCATGTCCGGCTTGTAGAGATCAATGGTCTTGGTGCCGACCAGCGCGCTGCCGTAGTCGTCAATGCGGTAGGTGTAGGGCAGACCCTCGATTTTGAACACAGTGCCCAGAGGGAACACGGACCAGTCGGACGCCGCACTGCGGAACATGCCATACTGGAGATTGCCGCCTTCGGCACTGGCACGCCCGTATTTCAGGCTGTCAGCCTCAACGTGGCTGTAGGCGGTGGTGCGGACTTTGTAATATTTGGCGTTGTCGATTTGAGAACGCCCACTGCCGGTTTTGTGGACCTTGGCATCAGCCAGGCTGGTGGTGGAGGAGCAACTGCAGAAGCAGGCACTGGAGGCGGCGGCAAGAAGGGCGGTCAGAAGCGGTCGGCAGGCCATAAATTCGGAAGTGGCGGGTTAATTCGCAGGAAAACAAGATCCTCCGGAATGTTGAACTTCAGGCTCCTTTGACATTCAGGAGCCGGAAACGTTGAGCACCGGCGAAGCGATTAAAGCAGCCGGCGGGCCGTGTTTAAACTTTTTTGAAATGGCAGGCAAGAGATTTATACCCTTCATTTCTCTTAATTTCCATAAAAACCTCAAATTTTCAGATTCACGCCACTTGAATAAAATTTATTCAATTTTCATTTTCGTTTTTCAGAAGGGTTTTCCTCGCTGCTGAGCAGGGATTCCAGCGGCAGTGTCATCCACTGGCTGGCACCCTTGCCACGGGCCAAATCCAGAGCTTTTTGCCCTGCTGTCCGGTCTCCCAGCAGAGTATGGGCAATTCCCTTTTCACAGATCAGGGACAGATCGGGATTCTCCGGACGAAGCCGCGACTCCATCTCCAAGAGGGCGGCGCGCAGATCCGTCTCCGCTCCGGGCCGGTTCCCGTCATGCAGGCGGATACGGGCCCGGCGGATGAGCCAGGCGGCCTGATAACGGGTATTGCCCAGTTCCTCCTCGATCTCCGGCAGGATTTCATCCCCCCGACCGGCGTCCAGCATGGCGTCATACCATTTTTCCCGGAGCACAAAACTCCGGATTTTGCCCATGGCCTGAGAGAGATCTCGAATGCGCTCATCGTGTTTTCCCAGCCGCCGCTGGGCTTCCGCCCGCAGCAGGCAGAGATCCAGCAGCAAATCCGGGGAGCGCTTCAGACCATCCTGCGCGGCAGCCAGGGCCTCCTCATTTTTCCCGCTGCGCAGCAGCAGATCCGCCAGCACGCTGTCACAGCCGGGAATGTGGAACGCCTGGGCCGGCGGAGCCGAAGCCATGGCTTTCCGCAGCCGGCCGATGCCGTCCTCAATCCGGCCTTCCGCCGCCTCCTCCCGCGCCAGTTCCCGGCTGGCGGGCAGGAAGCCGGGGTTCAACGCCAGAGTTTTCTCAAAATCGGCCCGCGCCTCCGCCGGTTTGCCCATCTCGCGGTAATTCCACGCCCGCTGGAAATACAGTTCGGGAACCTCCGGCATTTTAGCGATTTGAGCCGTGAGGTCAGCCACCGTGATTTCGTGCCCCGGATCCGGCCACGCGCTTTCCGCTCCAGCCAGCGCCAATGCCAGCGCGAGCACCGGCACCGCAGTGCTCCGCCATCCTCCGCGATGTAAAATCTCCCCTGCCCTGATCATGGACCATTATTCAGCAGAGCACCCGCGCCTTGCCAACCGCCAACCGGGTACGGAGACATTCATTTTTAATGGAGGCCTCTCCGCCAAGCGCAAAAGCGGAACCGTTCGCTATCCAACAAATTCCGGTGGCGGCAGCGCTTTCCTTAACACCCCGTTTCCCACCCGCCAGCCGAGTGACGCTTTCCACCGCGCCACTACGCAGAATCTCCGCATTTTCCCTTTCCCCACCCCTGCCTTTCCCCATACTCCCTGGCCCGCGACCAGCGTTTGAGGCCAAGTCCCTGCGGCTTTCCACCAAGCCCCCCATCTTTTTTAATACCCGGACCCAATATGGAAAACGTCATCATCATCGGCAGCGGCTGCGCTGGCCTCACCGCCGCCCTTTACACCGCCCGCGCCGATCTGACCCCCTTGGTTGTCACCGGCACCATGCCCGGCGGCCTGCTCACCACCACCACCATTGTGGAGAACTACCCGGGATTTGTGGAGGGCATCGACGGTTATGCCCTGATGATGAACATGCAGAAGCAGGCCGAGCGTTTCGGAGCCCGCATGCGCAGCCTCAGCCGCGTGGAGGCGGTCGACCTGAGCCAGCGCCCCTTTGCCATAACGGTGGACGGCGAGGTGCTGCACACCAAAACTCTCATCATCGCCACCGGCGCCGGCCACCGGCACCTCGGCATCGAAAGCGAGCACCTGCTGGAGAACAAAGGCGTCACCTACTGCGCCACCTGCGACGGAGCCCTGCCCATGTTCCGCAACAAGCCGCTGGTCGTGGTGGGCGGCGGCGACTCCGCCTGTGAGGAGGCCCTCTATCTGACCCGCTTCGCCTCCACCGTGTATCTGGTGCACCGCCGCGATGAGCTGCGCGCCTCCAAAATTATGGCCGACCGCACGCTGGCGCATCCCAAAATCAAGCCCGTCTGGAACACGGAGGTCACGGAAATACTGGATGTGGCCAAGGATGTGGTCACCGGCATCCGCCTGAAAAACAACCAGACCGGAGAGGAGTCCGTGCTGGACTGCGCCGGAGTCTTCATCGCCATCGGCCTGGTCCCCAGCACCCAGCTTTTCAAGGACACCCTGGACACGGACGAGGCGGGATACTTCGTTCTCACGGAGGGCAGCAAAACCAAGGTCCCCGGAGTTTTCATCGCCGGCGACTGCGCTGACAAGGTTTACCGCCAGGCCATCACCGCCGCCGGCATGGGCTGCACCGCCGCCATCGACTGCGAGCGCTTCCTCCAGGAGGAGGCCCACCACGCGCCGCCCGCGGCGGTCTGAAAGACTTGAGGCGCACATCCCCTGCTGGCCTGGCCGTAATCCAATGGTCCGCCCAAACCCAGCACCTGCCCCTTTTTGCGTGAGTGCATGGACCATCATTCCGGATCAGGAAGTCGATTCCATTTGGGACCGGTTTTACGATGATTTTGATTTCCGCCCAAGCATGGGAACGTTTCCGGGTATCTGGGAGCCGGTTCCTTCAGTCACCTACCGCTTGGACTCTGTGTACGGGACACCGGAGCATCACGACCGGATGATGGAGGGATTCGATGACGCCGCCCTGCGGATATGTTCGGCTATCTGCCAGCCTTCGGGCAGAGTGCTGGCTCTCGATTGGCAGCATCCCTGTTACTATTTTGCCCCCGCGCTTCATAACGGCCACTGGGAAGTGCCGCCCTTTCCCGATGGAGACTATTATATTTTCTTATCGGAGGACTTCAGAGATGGTTGGTTTGGACATCCTTGGGAGCAGACTGTCTGCATCTTCGGCCAGCGGGCTGTCTCCAGCCTCGGAATGGGCCTCCCGAAGCTGTTTACCAATCCTATCCGGCAGCGGATATGCCCACCCTCATGAATCCAGCCGCCGGCAACACCTTCCATGTGCCGGACCAGACATTCGGCCTTCACGCCCTGGTGCCTGGCAAAGTTTGCCCACATAGTAAAATTCAACCTTCTGAGCACCAATGGGCTTATTGCAGGAAATTGAAGCGAAGTGGTTTGAAACTGCCGCCGAGGCTATCCTTGCCCAGGTTTCAGCCCACCCTCAGGAACAGTTCTATGCGGCCGCATTTTGGCTTTTTTACGAGGATTATACCCGGTTCGGAACGCCCTTGCTCGCCCTCAATACCGAGAACTGGATTACGGCGATGGACCCGGAGATGGGCATCGATTTGAGGTGGCATCCCTCTGATTGGCAATACTCCCACATGGACGGCGCCTTTGAGACCATGCAGCCGTATTACCTGAAGCTGTCGGATCATCTCGTGGGACGGGGCGAGGTTTATTGGGAAATCGTCAGTGCGGAGCATCAGGCCGGCGTGGCGCGGGTATGCCGGCGCCTGACGCATGAAATCCGCTCCCGGTCAGGAGTTTTCGCGGATATACGCCTGCCCGATTACTTCGTGGTGGGGATTTTTGAGACCCGCGAGGATGATCCGCTGTTCACCGAGCTTGTCAGAGCCAGCATCGCCCCGGAGATTCTCTCAACCCTGCCTTTCCCAATATGGGAATGACACTGAGCATCAACGATTGGATATTTTGAGGAAAACGGAAAACAGCTTCAGCGCCATGGACCTGAGCGATCCCCAGAATGCCGACGTCCGCATCCCAGCCGCCGGCAACCAGATGGGGCAACCCATGCTGAAGCCATCGACCGCCCCACTGACCAGCAGACCTGAATCCACAATAAGCCCAGGACCTGTGACCATCGGAACTAACTCCGCCCGCCAGCCGCATTTTTCCATCTGATTCACCAAAGCCGGAAGCTTGGACCACTTCAGCGCCTTCAGCTCCTTTTCCGCCAGCATGCCCTCCGCGCCGCCTTTCGGGCAGATGTCCTGACACTTCCGGAAAAGAGTGACCGCTCCGGATTTGTCACCCTCTGACAGCCGGCGGGGGCGGCGGGAAAGGCGGTCTCACTTTCCTTTCCGGGATGACTTTGGGATCCGCCGCCTGTTTGCTGGCCTTCATCAGGGCCTCCTCGGATTCCTGCCCGGCGAGGAAGCGGATCCGGAGCAACCGACTGTGCAGGTTGATGCTTGTCAAACCGCCGGTTCTGTGCCACTCTTTGCGCTTCACCTGAAGCGGGGACGACCCCGCCTCTCTGATTCGCACGGGGACGACCCCATACCTATTGGAGAGCATGATGAGCTGGATTATTTTGATTGTTGCAGGGCTTTTGGAGGTGGGCTGGGCGGTTGGCCTCAAATACACGGAAGGCTTCAGCCGATTGTGGCCAAGCGTGGGCACTGCGGCCGCGCTTGTTCTAAGCATTGTCCTGCTGGGGATCTCCCTGAAAACCCTCCCCATGGGAACAGCCTACGCCGTTTGGGTGGGCATCGGGATCGTGGGAACCGCCGTTACGGGAGCCTTCCTTGGAGAGCCCTTTGGTGCCGGGAAAATCGTGGGATTGCTGCTGATTATCACCGGCATCGTTACTCTGAAGGCGAATTCTCAAACTTGATTACGGAGACAGGTGCATGGTATCCTTTTTGATTGCGGCAGTGGCCTCCGGCCCAGGCTTGGCGCATGTGATCGCGCGGACAGCCGCCGGAAGGCGGCCCAAAGGCTTGGCGTCCTGTTTTGGAACCGGAATTGGTGGAATTGTTTCACGTCCTTGCCCCGTCGATAACTGGCCAGCGCCGCCCCGCAGGAAAAGGCCAAAGCATCCTCAGTTCCCCAGCTCAATCCAAATCCAGCGAAGAATAGAGGCGGCGACGGAAGTGATCCGGAGTTTCCGCGTGTGACTTGAGAAAAAACAAACCTGTGCCAATGCTTTCAGGCATTGGCACAGGCTTATCGGAAAAACGGCCTCTCTGTCCCGGCAAAGGATCACCTCAGGCCCAGGCGATGTCGCTGATCGGCACCGGAACGCCCCCGAGGGCGGCGGAGTGGTCAGCGGCGAAGATGACCTGATGGCTGCGCATGGCGTCCCTGAAACTGGTCAGGGGCATTTCCTGACCGGCCTCCAAGGCTTTGAAGAAGACCTCGAACTGCGTCTGATAGGGGTGGTCCGCCACATCGCCGGAGTCGATGGGGTGGATGCTCAGCTGGCTCCACTTTGCTTTGTTGAGCCCGGCGATCTTGTTGCTGTGGAACTTCTCGTCAAGAAGGGTGCCCTCGCTGCCCACGAGGTGGGTGTGGAAATAGTAGGGCTGGAAGCAGTCCAGCACGCTGGCGCACTTGCCGATGCGGCCGTCCTTGAATTTCAGCAGGGACACCGTGGTGGTGGGGTAGTCGTAGATGCTGAAGTAGGGGTGCGTGCTCTGGGTGTTGAGGCTGGTGATGCTTTCCACCTCCCCGTCCATGCACATCAGCAGCGCGTCCATGGCGTGGCAGCCGGCGGTGAGCAGGCTGCTGCCGGCCCCTTTCTTCTGCGTGTTCCAGCGGTACTGGCCATACCAAGGGCCCAAGCCGTGGTAATAATCGATCTCGCCGTAATGCACGCGGCCCAGCATGCCGCTGTCGATCATGCTTTTGACAGTCACAAACTGGCCGCTGTGGCGCACTTCGAAACACACGCAGGTCTTCACGCCGGCGGCGGCCACGGCGCGGTCCGCCTGCAGGCACTCATCCCAAGTGAGGGCGATGGGTTTCTCCAGAATGATGTGCTTGCCCGCCTCCGCCGCCTGCACGGTGAAGCGCAGGTGGTCCCAAGGGTATCCGGTGATGTCCACCACCTCCAAGTCCGGCTGGGCGAAAAAGGCCGCCGCGTCCGTGAAGCTGGTGATTTTGCCGCCGTACTTGGCCGAAAGCTCCGCGTCGTCCAGTTTCCGGGAGGAAAGGATGGAGGTGACGTTGCTTTGACCTGTGGCGTGAAGAGCGGGGATATGGGCGGTCGCCGCCCAGCCGTAGCCAATAATTCCGGTGTTGAAGACTTTGGACATAGTTCCGGCAATGGTTGGCGCGGATTGGGCCGGATTGCCAGCAAACTTGCACCTCCGGGCCAGCCCTTTTTACATACTTTTCACACTGCGGATGTCAGGATGCGGAGAGTCCGCCGATGGTCTCCCTCAGTTCCGCCAGCTCCACTTCAAAACCGCTGCTCAGGATGGGGAAACGGCACCAGGTTTTGGGATCGAGGTTCTCGTCATCCAGATGGAAGCTAGGGGCATAGCGCTCCCGTTTCCACTGATTACGGCACCAGAGCAGAAAGAAGCGCTCCACCCACCCTCCCAACTGGGCGGTGGTGTATTGGGGGAAATCCAGCCGCATTTGCAGAAAAACCTCCAGTGGCAGGCGCTTGTCCCGGATGGCTTGGCGCTCGATGGCGTCCAGCAGCGGATAGGGCATGAGGTCCCCCTCGTCGGTCTGCTCCTCACCGGGAGGCCTGAGCTCCGCCGTGGGGGCCTGGGCGTTGACGACGTGGAGCACCGGCAGCGGATGCCGGCCGGCGGGGCCGTGATGCTCCATCCAGCGCAGCCACTCGCGCAGCCACGCCTTGTCAATGCCGGCGATGGGGCTCAGCCCTCCGCTGGTGTCGCCGTCCATGGTCGCATAACCCACCGCGGCCTCGCTGCGGTTGCTGGTGGACAGCAGCAGTGCATTTTTTAGATTGGCCACCATCCAGATACCGGGACTGCGCACGCGGGCCTGAATGTTCTGCAGGGTCACGTCGTCCTGCTCCCAGGTCAGGGCGCGGCCGATGCCGCCCTCCACCATGGAGGTGTAGCCCTCGACCAGTTTCGTGATATCGAACTCCAGATGCCGCGCGCCCACGGCCTCCGCCACGGACCGGGCCGCATGCCGGGTCACGTCACCGCTGTTCTCACTGGCCTGATAAGCCGTGGTCAGCAGCGCCCGCACGAGCGCGGACTCATCCGCCGCCTCCTTCACACTGGGAATAAAGGCCAGTTTTTTCCGGAACCCGTCCAGTCCCATCTCCTCGGTGCCCAGTTCCACCATCAGGCGGATGAGCACCGCAAGGGCGGTGCTGTCGGCCCCGCCGCTGAGTGACACCACAAACCCCTGCGACCGGCTTTTCCGCAGGTAGTCAAAGAGTGCCAGCGGCACCACGCGGGAAAATTCCTCGAATTTCAGATCAGGGGCCAGCTCCCAGGCTGCGGCCTCACGCCCGCTGTGCTCCGGGGTCATTGCCGGCCATTCAAAGGGCATCCTGACCACTCCGGGATCGCCGTTGGCGAAGTCGGGCACATAGGCCGAGGTTTTGGCCTGCGTCACCCGCCCGGCGTCGATATCCACCTGGGCGCTGATCATCCGCATGTCCGCATAGGAGAAACGCTCCGCCGTGGCCAGCAGGCGGCCATGGGCGGCGATCATGGCCTCGCCGTCGAACACCACCCTGCCCGACTCATTACCCAGCAGATTTGCATAGACATAAACCGCGTGGAACGCGCGGCTGCCCTCCAGCACCAGACGCTGGCGGACCGCGTTCTTGCCAAAAGCGAAGTGGCTGGCGCTGGGGTTCAGAATCACATCCACCCCGCGCTGCGACAAGCCAACCCCCGGACGGTCGCCCACCCACGCATCCTCGCAGATTTCAAAGCCGATGCGCACCCCGCCGACCTCATAGATCAGATCCCCGCAGGGCCAGGTCCGCCCGCTGTCATCCGTCAGGACGCTGACCACTCCCGCCGGCCACGGCTTGAACCAGCGCGGCTCATAGTGAATGCCGTCCCCGGCTAAAAACCGCTTTCCGGAGAAGCCGCCGATGCGCCCGTCCACCAGCATGGCCACCATGTTGAAAATGCTCTTCCGGTGCCGCACCGGCAGCCCCACGGAGACCACCAGTCCAGACGTCTCCGGCGCGATCTCCTCCAGCAGCCGCCACGCGGCGGCGGACACTCCCGGGGCCTGAAACGCGTCCTCGCATCCATACCCCGTCAGGCACAGTTCCGGCAGGCACACCACGGAGGCTCCCTGGGCTCTGGCCTCCGCCAGCGCCAGACGCACCCGCGCGCCATTGCCCCGCCAGTCCAGAGGGGTCTGATTCAGCACTCCAGCCGCCACTTTGATCAGTCTCATAGGGGTAAAAAGCAAAAACCGGTTCCACCGCTCCATGCGGCTCCGGCTCCCCGCACCATGACTGGTGCCGGTGCTTTGTCTAACGCGGAACGGCCCCGCGGATTACGGGGAAGTTTTCAGGTCCCGGCTTTCAGTTTCAATATCCACAAAGCCGCAACCTCCGGCATCAGGAAACAGGTTCAGCCTCCAACTCTGAAAACTGAAGACTGAAAATTTGCTTCCTCCTACTGGACCGTGATATTAAGCCTCACAAAGCGCGGCAGTCCGGCACTGATGGCCGGCGTGACCAGCAGCTTGACCCGCTCGTAAACGGGACTGACCGTCACCGGGTTGCCCAGCGCCGCGAAGGCGGCGGCACCCCAGGTTTGCAGATCAGCCGTTTCCTGCACGGTCTGAACGCCGCTGTTTTTACGGCGGATGTACTCCACCGTGATGAACCGGGCACCTCCCAGCGTCTCCTCCCGGATCAGTGGCAGGCCGCTGTTGCCGGCCCCCGCCGCGAGCACCGGCGTGCCTGAGGCCAGGGGATCAAGGTTGAACATGAATTCCAGCAGATTGGTGACGCCATCCCCGTCCGGATCCGCGGCGGGTGCTGCCGGGGGATCAGTGGTGCCGCCAAAAATGGCGGTCTGCCAGGCGGCAAAGGCCACCTGGCCCTCTCCGGTGCCGGTGCTCCCACCTGCAGCCAGCTGGGCCGTGAAGCCGGACAGCAGCGTGTATTTCGGGCTGGAGGCGGTCCCGGCCAGGGAGGACAGAGTGGCGGTCTGGGAATAAACCGTGCCGCCGGACACTGCGGTGCCGCCGGAGTTCAGCGATTCCGCCTGGATTTGATAGGGGCCTCCCTGCCGCACCTGGGCGGAAAGCAGCGGCGCGGCGGCCAGCATCAGTGCGGCGGCGGGAAAAAACACGCGGATCATGGGCGCTGATAGAGGTAGAGGGTCTGGCCGGGCCGATAGCGGCCACCGGTGTTCAATTCGGAGCCGGAAGTGCCGCCCCAGATAATCATTTCGGAGCCGCTCCACACGGCATTCTGCATGGCGCGGGCCGCGGGCACTCCTGTCAGGCCGGCAGCGGTCCAGCTGTTGGCTCCGGGACTGTAACGGCCTCCGGTGCTGGTGTAAACCGCCGGGTTGTAGGGGCTGGTGTAACCGCCCCAGACAATCATCTCATTGCCTGACCAGACCGCGGTGTGCCTCATCCGCGCCGGCACCGCATCGCTGACGCTCATGGCGGTCCAGGTATTGCCGGCAGCATTGTAGCGT
Source organism: Verrucomicrobiales bacterium (assembly GCA_028293125.1). Lineage (GTDB taxonomy): Bacteria > Verrucomicrobiota > Verrucomicrobiia > Verrucomicrobiales > V1-33 > CAIZWU01. The sequence goes on from JAQGPJ010000041.1 coordinate 63,271, forward strand.
GATCCGCTGTTGAAAAGAATGAACTCCGCTCCCGTGGGCCCGGCGGGATCCTTGGATTGCCCGCCCCAGACCATCATTTCCGAGCCTGTCCACACGGCGGTGTGAAAGAAACGGGGATTGGTGTTGGAAGCGGCCATGCCCGTCCAGATGTTGGTCGCCGGATTGTACCGGGCACCGTCCGCATAGGCCGTCTGGCCGCTGAGCGCCGTGGTGTTGACGCCGCCCCAGACAATCATTTCCGCGCCGGACCAGACAGCGGTGTGCAGCTGCCGGGCCGAGGGCGCGGAGACTTTGGAAATCGTAGCCCAAATGCCCGTCTCCGGATAGAAGGCGGCTCCATCACCCAGCGCGGCGGTCCCATCAACCCCCCCCCAGACGATCATAGCATTGCCGGTCCACACAGCGGAGGCCCGGTAACGGGCCGAAGGCGCGTTGGCGGTTCCCACAGTGCTCCAAGTATCAGTCGTTGGATTGTAGCGTCCGCCCGTATTTTGGTAGGCCAAATCGGTGACCCCGCCCCAAACGATCATTTCCGTGCCGGTCCAGACCGCCAAAGCGTCATTCCGGGGAGCCGGCTGGTTGACGGTGTTCATGGCTTTCCATGTGTTGGTCGTTGGATTGTAGCGCCAGCCCCCCCCGCTGTCGCCCCAGACCATCATTTCCGTGCCCGTCCAGACGGCGGTGGCGCGATCGCGCGCGGCACCCCCGGTGATGGCCGTCCAGCTGTCCCCTGCATTGATGTTCCCCACACTGGTATAACCGGCATTGATAAGGGAGGCCGAATTTGAATCCTTGGAAATCAGCGTCGTGCCGCTGGGCAGGGCGTTGAATCCCGCCTCATTGAGACTAGTCACCACGGCTTGAGGGGCCAGTGCCGTGGCCGTCACCGCGCCGGCGGCGATTTTGGAGGAGGTCACCGCCCCGTCCGCCAGTTTGGCGGAGGTCAGGGAGCCATCCGGCACCGTCTCCGCCATCAGGGCATAGCCCACTGCGGCCACCCGCTGGTCAGGCGACATCCGCTGCCAGCCGTTGGTCCCGTCATTGAACCACACCCGCAGACGCATTTCACCGTTTTTGAAAACCCCCGCCGGCAGCGCAGCCATATTCGGGAGGGTCGCGTCCCCCAGCAGCACGGTGTAAAGCCCGGCCTGAACGGGAACCGCCACGGCGGTGACCGGTTCGGTGCCGTTGACGGTCACGCCGTCATTGCTCCAGTAGCTTTGAGAGCCAGCAGCATTGACGAGCGCGAACTTGAACTGGCCGGCACCGTTGAAGTCGTTGCCGTTCACTTTGATTTTTCCTTGATAACTCAGGGTCTGCGGCACCTGCGCATAAGCGCGGGGAACAGTGGCGGCCATTAGGGCCATAACGGGAAACAGGGGTGGAATTCGCATGGATGGAAAAGGAGGAAAGCCGCCCCGCGCTGCTGCCGGCGGGGAAAGGCTGTGGACATACACGCACGGTAATGAGGAATCCGTGAATGCGGGACCTATTATGCGTCCACAGCACCCGTAATGTCAACTTGGCCCTTTTGTCGTTCAGTTTACCCGCCGCTGGCTAAGCATGCAAGGACTCCATGGACAGGAAAAAGCAAACTCCGATCCATATCCGGCCATGACCAGGCCCACTGATTCCAAAACCAGTTCCTCCAGCCTGTCATCCCCGCAGGGCCGGCGCTCTGATGAAAGTTTCAAGCTGGTGCCCACACTTTGTCAGGATCTGTTGGAAGTGTCTGATTTTCAATGAGATCTGGCGGGATGTGGCCGGCCCTGCCATCACTGGTTTTGGGGGTGAGGCGTTTGGGCTGAAGGGTTTTGAGACCGCGCTCCCCCATGATCCGGCGGAGCCGTTCGGGAGCGCGGGTGAGGCCCATGGCGTCCAGTTCCGCGCCGCTCCGGCGGCAGCCGCAGCGGCCACGGTGGGCTTTGAAGATCTTTTCGATGACTTCGCCGGTCTCCCCGCCGCAGCGCTGTGGGGGGGTGGGCTCCGCGGCGTGATAAATAGCTGCGGCGCGGCACTTGCAAAACGGCGCAGATGATCCGGACGGAGGGGCCGTTGTCCCTGCGGATGCTCCCGGTCATTTCACGGAGCCGGCCTGGGCTCCGGTCCCAAGGATAACCGCGGTCTTTTTTAAAATGTCATTCTCCACCTGAAGACGGGCGTGTTCCAAGCGCAGGAGCCGCAGCCCGTCCGCCTCCGAGCGCCTGCCGGAGGCGGACGCTCCTGCGCACTCCCGGGCCCCGGCCCGCCAGCTGCAGAGAAGACTGGCACCGATGCGGAGCTCCCCGGCCAGGTGCTGAACGGGCTTTCCGGTGGCCAGCAGCTCCACGGCCCGGGGTTTGAATTCGGGGTGCAGCGTTTGTTCTGCTTTATGGTTTATTCCGGAGGTTCCTGGTCCAGAAATCCACCGGGCCTCATTTCAAAAATGCGGCACTTCAGGAACAACTCCTTCATAGTTGACCGGTGGGAAGGAAATTTTCCCGAGACGGGTATTTATTAAAATTTAAATAAATAGTTTAACAATTATGCCTCCCGTGTCTAAATAATCCATTTGGCAAATAGATTAAAATGATGATTAAATTCTGCCACTGCTCAAGCAAAGCCCAATTACGCAGAAAATCATATTCATGGATTTATAATGAAAATACAATGAATTTGTTAGATTCTTCAATCAAGTTCAGAATATCCTTCAATTTCCTGTCTCAATCTGCTTGGTTGGCAGGGTGTATGAATTAATGGAGACAGAGAGTGATTCTGATCTGCTGCTGCAAGGTTTCATCCGCGACGGAAACAGCAGGGCTTTCGAGGAGCTGGTCGGAGGGCACGCCCCGCACCATCGGGGCCTGGCGCTGCGCTGCACCGGAGATCCGGCGGAGACCAACGAGGTCACTCAAGCGGTCTTCACCCTGTTGGCGCGCAAGGCCTCTTCCCTGAAGGACTGCCATCTGTCCGGCTGGATGCACAATGCCGCTTTCCCCGAGGTGCGGAAATCCAAGTGCTACTGGAAGGCGCTCCGGAAACTGAACACCCAAGTCAACCTGATGCATCCTCCGCCTTCCCGGGATTCAGAGGATTCCTCCGGGGCGGAAAGGGCCCGGCTGCTGAACCCTTCCCCACAGGTGGGGCTCTTCCCCGGCTGGCCAGGTTTTTCCTCAAAAGGAGGACCGCCGGATCGGTGTTAGGATTTTTACACCCAAACAACAAAACCCCCAAACAATGAAACCTGCACTCCTCCTGATTCCGGTGGCCGCGTCCGCCGTTTTTGCCGCTGATCTCATTACTCCGGGCGATCCGGCACTGGCCATCGATCGCGACCTTATCGCGGTCATCAACAGTGATTACCCCTCAAACGACAGCGCCGCGAGCGCCATCGACCGGCGCACGGACACCAAATACGCCAACACCGGCGGTCTCAATTCCGGAATCATCATCACCCCTGCGGCGGGATCCTCCACAGTGCGCAGCTTTGTCATCACCACGGCGTCGGATGTGCCGGACCGCGATCCCGCGTCATGGGAGCTTTACGGCACCAACGACGTCGTCTCCAGCACGGACAACAGCCGGGGGGATGCCGAAAACTGGACCCTCATCGAAAGCGGCACCTTGGATCTACCGGCGGCCCGGCTGACCGCCGGGGCCGCGGTGGCGGTGACGAATGAAACCGCCTATACCTCCTACCGTATCCTCTTCCCCACGCTGCGCAACGCCGCCGCCGGAATTCTGCAGTTCGCCGAAATCCAGCTTTACAGCACCCCGAACGGGTCCGGGGCTCCAGTTCTGTCCCAGAATGACGCCGCACTGGCCATCAACCTGCCCGCCTTGGACAGCCGTTCCCCCGACGCGGAGCAGGTGCAGAACGTGTTGGATTCCGATCCCGCGACCAAGTATCTGAACTTCGGAAAGATCAATACCGGGTTCATCGTTACCCCCGCCGCCGGGGCGACGGTGGCGCAAAGCCTCATCGTGACGACTGCCAACGACGCGGTGGAGCGGGATCCCGCCTCCTGGGTTCTTTACGGCACCAATGACGACATCGTCACTGAGGCCCACAGCACCGGGGACGGCGAGAACTGGACGGAGATCGCCCGCGGGGATCTGGCACTTCCCGCAGAAAGGCTGACGCCGGGCCCTCTGGTGCCCTTTGACAATGTGGGCTCCTGGAAGTCCTACCGCCTCGTGTTCCCCACGCTGAAGAATGCGCCCGCCACCAACTCCATGCAGGTGGCCGATGTGCAGCTTTACACTACTGAGGACGGATCCGACGCCGGGATTTTCAGCGCGGACGACGCCATCATTCCCATCCAGAGACCCTACACCCGCAGCGGTTACCGGACCAACAATGAGAAGCCGCAGAACGTGGTCGATGGCCTGGCGGAAACGAAGTACCTGAACTTCGGAGAGCTGAACAGCGGCATCATCGTCACGCCGACGGCGTCCTCGACCGTGAGAAGCCTGGTTATCACCACCGCCAATGACTCCCCGGAGCGCGACCCGTCCTCGTATGCCCTGTACGGCACCAACGATCCCATCACCAGCGGGGACAACAGCACCGGCAGCGCCGAAAACTGGACGCTGATCTCCCGGGGCCCGCTCGCGCTGCCGGATGCCCGGAACACCGCAGGGCCCGCGGTCAGCTTCAGCAACAGCACCGCTTACACCTCCTACCGACTCATCTTCCCGGGCGTGAAGAACAATGTGGCGGCGAACTCCTTGCAGATCGCGGAGGTCCAGCTCTATCCGCAGCCGGATGGAGCCGGCACCGGCATTCTGGCTCCGACCAACGCCGTCAAAGCCATCAAGGTGCCATCCTCCGTCAGCAATTATCCTCAACAGGAAAATCCCGCCAACGTGCTGGATGGGGATCCCAATACCAAATATCTGAACGGGGCCAAGCGCAATACGGGCTTCATCGTCACCCCGGCGGCTGGAGCCAAGGTGGTTCAAAGCTTCTCCCTCTCCACCGCCAACGACGTGCCGGAGCGGGATCCGGCCTCCTATGCCCTTTATGGAACCAATGATCCGGTGGTGAGCGGCGATAACAGCGATGGCAGCTTCGAGAACTGGACACTCGTGGCCTCGGGCGGGCTCAGTCTGACAGATGAACGTCTGCATGCCGCTGTGCTGCCGGATGAGGCCGTGAGCTTCCCCAACACCACCGCCTATACGTCCTGGCGGCTGGTTTTCCCAACGGTCAAGAATGACACTGTGGCCACTGCCATGCAGGCCGGGGACGTGCAGTTCTATACAGGGCAAAACGGGGGCGGCGGCGCTGTTCTGGCCGTGGGCGATGAAATCCGCGCCATCGCCTTCATCAACTCGGCAAGCGGATCCAATCCCAATGAAACCGTGGACAAGGCAGTGGATAGTGCATTGGACACCAAATACCTCAACACCGGCGGCGTGAACTCCGGTCTCATTGTCACCCCTGCAGGCGGGTCCTCCGTGGTCACCGGACTCCGCCTCTTCACCGCCAATGACTTTGAGGGCCGCGATCCGGCCGCGTATGAACTCTACGGCACCAATGATCCCATCACCAGCGTCAACAACAGCGTGGGCAATGCGGAGAATTGGACACTGATCTCCAGCGGCCCCATCGAACTGCCGGCCGACCGCAACGGCGCGGAAGCGGCGGTCTCCATCACCAACAGCACGGCCTGGACCTCCTACCGTTTTGTGGTGACAGCCCTGAAGGACAACGCCCAGGGGCTGATGCAGTTCAGCGAGCTCCAGCTGCCCGGTGAGTTCGGACCGGTGACACCTGCGGATCCCAGCTTTAAAATCACCGGCGTCAGCACCACGGGCAGCCCTATCCAGAATGTGACCCTGACCTGGGCGTCCGAAGCGGGTGCCTCCTACACGGTTCAAACCTCGACCGCGCTTTCAGGCTGGACAGCCGCCGGCAACCCGGTCACCGCCACCGGCACCTCGACCACCGCCACCGTTCCAGTGACTGCCGGTGAGCGCCGGTTCTTCCGGGTAGTGAAAAACTGACCTATTGAAAGCACCGCCCGCTCCGCGGGGCGGGCGGCACACCTTGTCCAGTCAATTGAAGCCATCCGGCACCGGAGTGATACAACTCCGGTGCCGGATTTGCTTTTTCCCCCGCGCATATTGGCGGCAAAACCTGCCGATCTCCGTTTTCCTAAAAAGTGAAATAAGGGATTATTTTCTGGTAAAAGAGTTGATTTTTCTGTTGAATGCCGGGGATCCGCCCAGCTGAGTGCCTGCTTTGCGGACACCTTAATATGGCGCAGGCCTTTTCCCAGCGACCCCATCCCAAACGGGTGCTTTTCATCACGGATTTTTATCAGGAGGAGGTTCTTCTGGGAGTGGTGGAGCACGCGCGCGAGGCCGGCTGGGAACTGATCTCCAACATGCGGTTCCACGGCATGTTTCCATCGGAGTCGGAGGCGGATGGCCTGCTGGTGACAGCGGTCGGGCCCAGAGTGCGGCAGTGGATGCGGAAATGGAGCAACACGGCGGTGGTGCAGATCGGCGGGCCGGTTTCGGACTGGCCATACCCCTCCGTGGATGTGGATTATGAGGCTGCGGCCAGACAGGCCGCCCGCCACCTGCTGGAACTGGGTCATGTCCACCACGCCTTTTATTCCCTCATCAACGGTGATGAGGTGAGGCTGATGAGAGCGGCCTTCCAATCGGAACTGGCGCAGGTGGACCTGTCCGCGCACCATCTTGATTTTCAGGCCCTCCACGGAGCCCGCGTCCTGGAGGTGCCGCGGGAGGAGCGGCTGCGCTGGCTGGCGCAGGAACTGGGCACTCTCAAAAAGCCACTGGCGGTGATGGGAGACGATGACCGCCGTGCGCTGGAGCTGATGGCAGCCTGTGAAATGGCCGGTCTGCGGGTGCCGGAGGATGTGGCCATTGTGGGCTGCGAGAACCGGAACATTGAGGCTCTGATGGCTCCGGTGCCTCTTTCCTCCGTGGACACCAACTGGCGCCGGGCCGGTCGGGAGGCGGCAGTGCTGCTGGACCGGCTGATGCACGGGGAAAAGGTGGATCCGCCGCGCCTGCTGGTACCGCCGCGCGGGGTGATGGCCCGGGCCTCCACCGCAACGTTTGTGACCGATTCCAAGGGCATCACCCGGGCGCTGCTCCACATCCGGGAGAATTTCCCCCAGCCCATCCGGCTCACCGGGCTGGCACGCACCGCCGGCATGGGCGAGCGCCAGTTCCGGGATGAATTCAAACGGCTGGTGGGCCGGGGGCCCAGGGCGGAGATCCACCGCGCCCGTCTGGCCTGCGCCGCGCGCCTGCTGCGGGACACGGATTTGAAGCTGGATGCCATCGCCGTTGAAAGCGGGCTCGGAACCGCGCGTAAACTGTGCGAGGTCTTTGCGGAGACCCACGAGATGACCCCCACCGCATGGCGGCACCAGGCACGGCAGTCCTGAAAAACAGGCAACTGTCGGGCACGGGTGGTTTTTTCTGTCAAAAGCGGGAATTTTTTGGGGATAAACAGGGAAGCATGTACGCTTTGGATGGGCCGGAGTATGCTTCAGAGTAGGCGCGTGGCCCCACTGGTCAAACCCCTGGCAGGAGGTAATTCCGCCGCTGGTGTGTACACTTTTCCGGGCCAGGGAGGGAGCGTTCCCCTCTTCCCTCCTGAAGCCCGGATCTTTCAAACTTTCCCCCATCCCGGGGGATCAGCCGATACCCGTCAGTGCGCCGGATACGGAGGGCCAGTCTCACCGCAGCCGGCGCGGGGCAACTCCTCCCGGAAAACACACACCACCAACACCATAGGGGACAATGCCGCAGGCGCGCGTTTCAGGTGCAACCCCTCCCTGAAACCGCGCCCGCCAAGCATGGAGCATGCAGTGCCACGGTTTGTGTGAACTCAGCCTGCCGGATACGGAGCGGGCCCATTCGCGGAATCCCTTGCGGGGCGGCCGCGACGGCGGTATCCCGGCGGATGAAGTTCAGCTGGTTCATCGCACTGCGGTATCTGAAGCCGCGCGGCACATTCGTTTCTGTCATCACTCTGATCTCCGTGGCCGGGGTGGCCCTCGGGGTGGGGGTGCTGCTGGTGGTGATCGCGGTGATGAGCGGATTTGAGAAAAAGATAAAGGAGGAGTTTCTCAAGGCCGAGCCGGCGCTGATCGTCCGTGACCTCTCGCAGGAAGGTGGACTCTCCGGTGGCCAAGGCGGTGAAAATCCGGATGGAAACACCATGGACTGGCGCGCGGTGCAGGCGGTTCTGAGACAGGTGCCGGAGGTGACCGCCGTCTCCCCGCTGATCACCACCACTGCGGTGCTGGAGAAAAAACCCACGCCCGAGGAGGAGGAGATGCTGCACGCCCTCAACCGTGCTCCGCGGGAGGCCCAGACGCTGCTGGTCGGGCTGGATACGCAGGACACGGTGCAGATGGAGCGCCTGCAGCGTTTAATGGACCAGAACGGAAAGGGAAATTTTGAATTGGCGGGCCCCAGTATCATCCTGTCCCACAGCTTAGTGAACCGGCTCCGGGATGGTTTCGACATGACTTACGGAGAGAGTGCGGTCAATGCCTACGGCACCGAGTTCCTGCGCGGCTACCGCAATTACTATCAGGAGCAGCAGCGCGCCAAAGGCGATCCGGAGAAACTGAAGGCCGTGGAGGACAAGGACCGCGATCTTCCATTGCCTGAGGAGCTGATTGTCCAGGGATCCTTGGAGGACTCCAAGCTTCAGGGATCCATCAGCGGCTACATCTCTCTCAAAACGGCCCAGAAGCTGGCCGGCTCCGGCAAGGGGATTGAGGGTTTCAGTGTGGAGATCCGCGATCCCTACCGCGCGGGCGAAGTGAAGCTGATGATGTTGAAGGCGCTCACAAAACACGGGATGAATGAGGCCTGGCTGCCTGTCACATGGATGGAGAGCCACCGGACCTACTTCGACGCCATCGCCAACGAGCGCGGCATGATGTATCTCGTGCTGGCCTTTATCTCCATCGTCGCCGCCTTCTGCATCATGAACACCATGATCACCATGGCGGTCCAGAAGCGGAAGGAGATCGGGATGATGCGGGCCCTGGGGGCCAAAGTCTCCCAGATCATTTCCCTGTTTGCCGTCAAAGGGCTGGTGGTGGCCACTATCGGGGTGGGCAGCGGCTATGTGCTGGGCAGTCTGGTGCTGCATTACCGCAATACTCTGCGCGACTGGATCGGCAGAACCTTTGACTGGCAGATCTTTGACGAGCGCATCTACGGCCTGAGCCAGATCCCCGCTGATCCCCGCCTGGTGGACAATCTGATGATCTGCGGCATCGCCTTCGTGCTCTGCACCCTGGCCGCGGTGCCGCCGGCGTTTCTGGTGGGACGGATGGACCCGGCGCGCGCCCTGCGCAGTGAGAGGTAGGATAGGAACATTGGACATTCCAAGGGAGGGCCGAAGCATTGACAGGACACCGCCCGCCACGAGTTTTGAGAAGACCTGATCCGTGATCCGCCCCTCCTCCATTCACGCGCTTTCCCCGGAGGCGGTGGCGGCCCGCAATATTCAGGCGTTTCTGTGGTTCCGGGTGCTTTTCAATTCCCGGTTCTACTATCCCATATTCACCATTCTGTTTCTCGACTTCGGGCTGACCATCGAGCAGTTCGCGGGACTGAATGCGCTGTGGGCGGCGAGCATCGCGATTTTTGAAGTGCCGTCCGGCGCGCTGGCGGACAGGCTGGGCCGGCGGCGGCTGGTGGTGCTGGCCTCGTGGCTGATGGTGATTGAGATGGCCCTGCTCTGCCTCATGCCCATCGGCGGCAGCTGGGTTTGGCCGCTCATGGCGCTGAACCGGGTCATCAGCGGGTTGGCGGAGGCGTGCTGCAGCGGCGCGGACGAGGCGCTGGTTTACGATGCCCTGCCGGAGGCCGGAAAGCAGGAGGCGTGGACGCGGGTGCTGGCACGGCTGATGCGCTGGCAGTCCCTCACCTTCATGGGGGTGGCTCTTATGGGGGCGGCGGTTTACAGCCCCGATTTCATGAACCGTGCCCTGCGGACGGTTGGCTCGGAAATTCATCTGTCCAAGGAGTTCTGCATGCGGATTCCGCTGGTGCTGAATCTCTTGATGGCCCTGACCTGTGTGGTCTCCAGCCTGCGGTTCACGGACACCCGGGAGCACGCTCCCAATACCTCCGGTCTGCATGCGCTGATCCGGGCCAGTTATCACCAAATGCTGGACGCGGCGCGCGGCATCCTGCGCAGTCCGGCGGCCATCGTGATCATCCTGACGGGGCTGCTGTATGACTCCTTCATCCGCCTGTATTACTCTATCGGCAGCAACTACTACCGGCTGCTGGGCATTGATGAGCAATGGAACGGCCTCATTCTCACGGTCAGCTCCCTGATCGGCCTGGGCACGGCCTTTGTGGTGGAGAAGCTGCTGGGCACCGCCAGCCCGTCACGGAACATGGGGACGGTCGCCATCCTGATTTTTTTGGGACTGACCGGAATTTCCCTCATCATTCCGGGCTGGGCGGGAGTCATCTTTGTGGTGCCACTGTGGCTGGCCATGCGGTCCCTGCACTATTTCATCTCCCAGTATTTGAACCGTGTCAGCAGTCCCTCCACCCGCGCCACGGTGCTCAGCTTCAAAGGGCTGACCATGAATCTGGCTTATGGAGCGGTGATGCTGATGTACCAGCTTCAAACCTGGATGCTCCGCGGCACCCACCGGGGGGAGCTCAGCGGGTTGCCCAAGGAGTCGGTAGACACCCGGCTGCTGGCCATGGCCATGCCTTGGTGGCCGGCGGTGTTCGGCGTCCTGGCCTTGGGGCTGGTGATCTGGGTGCGCGTCCGGTTTCGGTCAAACCTCACCGGCCTGCTTATGGACAAAACCTCCCGTTCCGGAATTCACTTGGAGCCTGGGGAACTGTCCGCCCGCTGAGGCACCGGAGCGGCACCGGAGGCCGGAGGCGGGGCAGCGGCGGCGGGAGCCTCCGACTGGGGAACAGGAGGCGCGGCGGTGCCCGGCCTGTAAGGAACCCCACCGGAGGAAACGGAAGGGGTCAGCTGCATACGCCGGCGCTTTTCCAAGGCCTCCAAGCGGACCAGAGCCTCATCCGGAATCTCCGCCCGCTGCTGTGGTGTCTGGCAGGGGCCATCGTAAACCAGGTGCCCCTCCGCATCCCAGGCCCGCAGGCGCTGGAAGTTGCCGTTCTGGATCAACTCCACCTGCCCACCCTCGTCCCACAGCGTGTAGCGCTGCGTGGTCTGGGCGGGCACATTATCAGGCGTCCCACTGATGGGGCCGTGGAAAATGCGCCAGACCCACTCCAGGACGGCGGGGTTCTCATGAAAAGTGTGCAGCATGCTGGTCAGCATGTCCTCGGGGGACGGAGCCAGCGGCAGGCTGCGGATTTTGACCCGCTCCTCGGGTTTTGGGGAGCGGCATAGGGAAAGCTTGGTGCGTTTCTCCTGGCCCCGGTGCAGGAGGGTCAGCTCCACCTCACAGCCGGGTCCCGCATTCTCCACCAAGGTGGCCACTTGTTTTTCAGAGATCACCAGCTGGTCATTGAAGCGCAGCAGGATGTCATAAGGGCACACCCCACCACGGGCCGCGGGGCTGTCGATGGCCACACGGTAAATCATGAGTCCCTCTCCCTCCTTTAAGGAAGTCTGCGCTCGGACCTCGGGGCGCAGGTCCACAAAAGTCACTCCCAGAAACCCCCGCTCCATGGACTCCTCCGGCAGGGGACCGGGAATGGGGGCCTCCACCACAGTAGTGGATAGTCCCGAAACCGGCATATCCGGAACGGCGGCGGGCTTTTTGGGCTGGGCTGGACTGGTTGCCCGGAAGCTCAGAGCCGCACAAGCCAGCCAAGGAAGGCATCGGCCGGCGGGCCATTTGGGCAATAGGAGGTAGGGACGGCTCATGGCGTCTTGGCAAATCGGCGGCGAAGACTTCCGCGCCGGACGGGCGGGCCCCGGCAGGGCTCAGTGGAAAGAAAGCGGCACCGTTTCCCGGCGCGGCGAAACCATCGGAGGAGAGGTGGTTTGATGGGGTGTTTCCGGATTCACCCAATAATGGTGAGGGGCGACGTTCCAGTTCACATTCTGAAGTGGAGCTTGCTCAGTCACCATCATGTAGCCAGTATTCATGGGCCGGCTGCTGCGCAGCGCCACACTGACAGGGCTGCTGAAAATTTTCGGCGCGGACGGCGCGGCGGCCTGGGGCGGGGCTCCGTCAAGCGCGAGGGTGGAGTAACCATTGCCCTGACGGTTCAGCACGGACACCACCACCACGGCGGCGGCGGCGGGGACCACGATGCGCTGCCAGCGGAAAGGCGTGATCATCCGTGGGTGGGAAGCGGCCAGAGTGCGGGCTACAGGCACCGGGCATGCCGGCACGCTGATTTCGCGTTCAAGCTGGCAGGCAAACCGATGTGAAGTCTCCACCGGAGTCAGTGAGAAAAGCTCGCGTTCCAGTTGGAGAAGTTGATTGTCCATGGGCTCCTCGGAATCAAAATTCATGACAGTTTGGCGGGCGTTAAGGTGCGGCGCAGTTTTTCCAGCGCGTAACGGTAGCGGCTCGCGGCCGTGTTCATGGGGATGTCCAACGTTTCGGCGATTTGCTCGAAAGTCAGCTCCCCCCAGATTTTCAGAATGATCACTTCCTTGTAGTAGTCCGGAAGGCCCTGAATGGCTTTCTCGATCTGCGCCGCGCGCTCATCGGCTTCCAAGGTGTCCTGGAACCAAACCACATCGCCTGGCTCATCGGAGTCCAAGGCTTTGGCCTCACGGTTGGCGCGGCGGATATTCTTGCGCGCCTGATCAATGGCGGAGCGGCGGATGTGCGTGAAGGCAGCGGCGAGGCTGGGCTCGGTCACACCGTCCTCCGTCATCTCGATCATGCCGCTGCGCCAGAGACGCAGCATGGATTCCTGCAGAACATCCTCCGCGTCCTCGGCCGTGCGGGTCTGCTGACGGGCGAAAAGCAGGAGACGGGAGCCATGGGTCGCAAACCATTGTTTCCAACCGGCAGGCTGCACAGGTTCCTCAGTAGTGGTTTTCATCATGATTCGAGCGGGGGGTTCAGCACTAATTACGCACTCATTTGAGCGGATGCCAGACCGCATTTTGTTTCAAAAAATCCTCTGTTCGGAGGGAACTTCCCCTTTTGCCGGGCCATATTCAATTCCACGGGTGCGGCATTCCATGCCTGTTGTCCCCGTTCCCCTGCCGCATTCCCCCTACGAGGTGAGGATCGCCCCCGGCCTGCTCGGCTCTGTGGGGGCGGAAGCCCGCGCTCTTTTTCCCGGCTGCCGCGCCTGCGCACTGGTCACCGACAGCAAGGTCGGTCCGCTCTACGCGGAGACTGTGTCCCGGTCGCTGAAGGACTGCGGCATCGAGCCCATCGTCATCACCGTGCCGGCGGGCGAGCCGTCCAAATGCTTTGCAGAGATCGAGGCCATCAGCCGTCAGATGATCCGCGCCGGGCTGGGCCGGCAGGCCTTTCTGGTGGCCTTGGGCGGCGGGGTCGTCGGCGACCTCGCAGGATTCGCGGCCTCCATCTTTTTCCGGGGTATTCCCTGTCTCCAGATCCCCACCACCGTGGTTTCCCTGGTGGACAGCTCCGTGGGCGGCAAAACCGGCATCAACACCCCTGAGGGCAAAAACCTGATCGGAGCCTTCCATCAGCCCCGGCTGGTGCTGGCGGATCCCGCCGTCCTGGACACCCTGCCCGAACGTGAATTCAACGAGGGATTCGCCGAGATCATCAAGCATGCCGCCATTCGGGACGCCGCCATGCTGCCGGACATCCGGGAGGCGGCCGCGGCCCCGCGCGGGTCGCTTTCCCTGCTCATCGCCCGGAATGTGGCCATCAAGGCCGCCATCGTCACCGAGGACGAGTTTGAAACCAGGGGCCTGCGGGCGCTCCTGAATTTCGGCCACACCCTGGGGCATGCCATCGAGGCCTGCGCCGGCTACGGGGAGCTGTTCCACGGGGAGGCCATCAGCCTGGGCATGAGGGCCGCCCTGTTCCTCTCCGAACGTCTCACCGGCCTCTCCCCGGGGGAATCCGCCCAAATTCTGGATCTCCTGCGGCTTTTTAAACTGCCCTTGGCACTTCCGGAGGATATCACCGAGAACGGTATTTTTGAAAAAATGGGCCGGGACAAGAAATTCGAGCAGGGTGCCATCCGCTTTGTGCTCCTGTCAAAGCTTGGAGAGGCCCACGTCAGCAAAAACGTCACCGCCGGCGACATCACGGACGCCATTTCCCATCTGCGGCATCCGGTGTGATTCGGGGAAATCCATCCCGTGGAGACCGTTCTCCAGCCGGAAAAAATCAGAATCCGGCACCTGCTGTGGCTGCCATTTGTGATCTGCCACACGACGGCGATCGGCAGTCAGATTCTAACTTATCGGGGCCATGAGGGGGGAGGTTTTTTAATGGGCTTCTTTCTATTCAGCACTCCTGATGCCGTTTGGGGTGGCGGTGCCGCTGTGGGCCATTGCGGTGCGGATCATTCACAACTGGCTGAATAGGAAAGGGTATCAAAAATGCTGGATTTTGGCTCCGGCGGTCTTTCTTTGCCTCTGGGTGGCGCGGCAGATCAGCCTTTTTCCGCCGACCGCCGCTGGTGTTTTCCACCGCCTGCTGGCCGTGCGTTTTCCACAGGAGGCCGGCAATCTCAGATGGGAAGCCAAAGGTGGCCCTCCCGGCCTGGCTCACGGCGCTTTTGGACACGTGGAGCCCCGGCTACGGGCCGTGCCAGCAATCACAGTGCCGGCAAACCGAATTGGATGTGGAGTTGGTCCTAAAACTGAAAATTTGCTCCCATGCGGGGTTTCGGCCCTCTTTCGGGACTGGGGAATCCATCCGCGCCCGGTCACATCCCTCCACAAATGCGCTCAGGAATTCTTCTTGCCGCCGTCGCTTCCTCCTGAGACAAGCGGGGCACATGAAACGCATCCTCCTTTCCATGCTCTGCCTGCTGACCCCTGCCCTCTCCAGAGGCCAGGAGGCCGCCCCTGCTCCCGCCACCACCGCTGCCATCAAGGCACTCACCCCCGAATCCCGTCCGGACGCCTGGTGGAAGGAGCGGCACGACGGCTTCAATGCCATTTCCAAACAGGGAGAGGCCCAGCTGGTTTTCCTTGGTGACTCCATCACGCAGGGATGGGAGGGGGAAGGCAAAGCCCAGTGGGAAAAAAGCTGGGCTCCGCTGAAAGCCGCCAATTTCGGTATCGGCGGGGACCGCACCGAGCACGTCCTCTGGCGTCTGGATAACGGGAACTACGACGGACTCAAAGCGAAGCTGACGGTGCTCATGATCGGTACCAACAATACCGGACACCGTATGGATCCGGCCGCCGACACTGCCGCCGGCGTCAAAGCCATCGTGGAGCGCCTCCGCGCCAAACAGCCGCAGATGAAAATCCTGGTTCTCGGAGTCTTTCCCCGCGGGGAAAAGCCGGATGACGCCATGCGCGTCCGCACCACGGAGATCAACAACATCATCTCCAAACTCGACGACGGGAAGAACGTGTTTTACATGGACACTACTTCCGCATTCGTGCCCGCGGACGGAGTGCTGAGCCGGGAGATCATGCCGGACCACCTCCACCTTTCCCCGCGCGGCTACGGGCTCTGGGCCGCCGCCATCGAGCCCAAGGTGAAGGAACTGCTGGTCAAATAGCGCCCCGCAGCGGGGGAAGCAACTGCCGCCGGATAGAGGGCATTTGTTTTTCACGTGAAATTATAGGGGAAATCCCTGGGAATTTTTCTTGCTCCGGTCCCCTGAATTGATACGATGATACTTGGAAATACCCGTCCGTGAGTGCGGGCGTCCGGCATTTCCATTATAAATACCATATAATAAACAACCGGCGGCCCAAAAACCGCCAAAACCTCAACATCATATGAAAGTCAAAACACGCAGACGCAATCAGGGCTTCACCCTGATTGAACTGCTCGTGGTGATCTCGATCATCGCAATGCTCGCCGCCGGCGGATTCGCCAGCTACGGTAAAATCATGCCCGGCGTCCGCGCCAACGCCGCCAACAAGACTGCCAAGGCCATCTACACCTGGCTGCAGGCCTACGCCAACGAGAACGACCAGACCTTCCCTCAGACTCAGAACGCCTCCAACGACGCGTTCCGCGAGCTCTTCAAAAAGAAGTATCTGGATGATGAGCAGGGCTTTGCCATCCCTGGTGACCCTTGGCTGAACAACGCTCCCGGTGGCAACAAAAAGCCCGACAACGACATCGGCAATGAGCCCGACTACACCTCGGCTCTCTCTCCCGGTGAATGCTCCTGGGCTTACGTGAACAACTTGGACGCGGCCGCCCAGTCCAACCTGCCCCTCCTGGCCAACGCCTTCACAGAGACTCCAGGCACCTACGAGAAGAACAAGGCCAAAAAGGGTGGCGTCTTCAACGGCCTCAAAGCTGTATGGGTAAGCGTCGGTGGCTCTTCCAAGGTGGCAGACCTCGGTCAGACCCTCCAGATCGTGGAAAAAAAGAGCAGCCGCGATGTGAACGTCTTCACATCCGAATGGGGCACCAACGCCGACGACGTGAAGAATCCAGCGGGCTGATTTCACTGCCGCCTCCGGCCCTTCCCTGGGCCTGAGCTGATCTCCGAAGCCCGGATCCAGCAATGGATCCGGGCTTTTCTTTTGCTTGGGCTCCGCTTTTCTGCCTGTTCCCGTTTAAATTCCCTTCCCTCCCTTTCCATATTTCCGCTCATGTCCGACATCGCAGGCATTGACCTTGGCACCACCCAGTCACTGATCGGCGTGGTGGAGGCCGGCTTTCCCATTCTTCTGGCGGATGAATCCGGGAGCCGGCTGACTCCGTCGGCGGTTTATTTCGGACCGGAGGGCGCGGAGCCCGTAGTGGGACGGAATGCCCTGCGCCGCCGGCTGGCGGAGCCCTCCCGCACCGTGGTCTCCATCAAACGCCTGATCGGCCGCCGGGCCGGGGAATCCGAGGAGACCAATGAAATGCCCTATCCTGTCCGCCCGGGAGCGGACGGACGGCTGGGCGTGCCCATGGATGGCCGCCAGTGGTCGCCGGTGGAGATTTCAGCGGAAATCCTGCGGCATCTCAAGGCCGTGGCCGAACGCGCTCTGGAGCGCCCGGTGACCCGCGCAGTGATCACCGTGCCCGCCTATTTCAACGATGCCCAACGGCAGGCCACCCGTCAGGCCGGAGCCTTGGCGGGCTTCACGGTGGAGCGCATCCTGAACGAGCCCACCGCCGCCGCTCTGGCGTTCGGGCTGGACAAGCTGGCGTCCCAATCAAAAATCGCCATCTACGATTTGGGGGGCGGCACCTTCGATATTTCGATCCTCGAACTGAATGAGGGCGTGTTTCAAGTGCTGGCCACCCACGGCGACACCCGCCTTGGCGGCGACGATCTGGACCGCACCTTGGCCGGCTGGCTGGCCCGGCAGGCTTTTCCGGAGACCGCTCTGGGGCAGCTGCCGCTGGAAACCCAAGTCCGCCTGCATGAGGCCGCCATCCAAGCCAAACACGCTCTTTCCTTTGCGGAAACCACGGAGGTTCAGCTGCCCTTCCTCAAAGGGACGGAAAGTTTTGTGCAAACCGTGACCCGCACAGAATTCGAGGCTCTGGCCCGCCCCATTGTGGACCGGACGCGGGCCCTGTGCCGGCAGGCGCTGGCGGATGCCGGACTCTTTCCCTCCGACCTCAGCGCCGCCGTGCTGGTGGGAGGCAGCACCCGCATTCCTTTGGTCCGCCGCACCGCGCAGGAGATCTTCGGCCGGGAGCCGGACACCAGTCAGCATCCGGACGAAACCGTGGCCCTGGGGGCGGTCATTCAGGCCGGTATTCTGGCGGGGGCCATGCGGCAGGTGGTGCTGCTGGATGTGACTCCTCTTTCGCTGGGCATGGAGACCTTCGGCGGTCTCATGAATGTGATTCTGCCCCGCAACACCACTATCCCCGCCCGCGCCGGCGAGATGTTCACCAACGCCGTGGCCGGCCAGAACTCCATGCGCATCCGCGTGCTGCAGGGCGAGCGCGAGATGGCGCGTGACAATTGGGAGTTGGGGCAGTTTGAAGTGGAGTTCGAGCCCGGCCCCAAGGCCAGCGCCCGCGTGGGCGTGCAGTTCGAAATCGACGCTGACGGCATTCTCAAAGTGCTGGCCCGCGACACCAAAACCAACACCGACCGCATTCTGGAGATCACCCACGCCGCTGTCGACGTGGAGGACGCGCGGGTGGAGCGGATGATCGCCGAATCCGTGGACCACGCCTTTGAGGACATGACCGAACGCCAACGCACGGAGGCCAACCTGAAAGCCCAGGAACTGCTCGCCGCGCTGGATGCGGCCCTGCCCCAGGCGGGCGATGCGCTGGATGGGGCTACCCGGCAGGAGATTGACGCCGCGGCGGCGGAAGTACGGGCGGCTCTGACGGGACTGGAGCTGGCACGGCTCAAATCCGCCAACCAGCGGCTGGATCTGGCCACGGAATCCTTGGCCGCCATTTTGGTGGAGCGTGCCATGGAGGCCGCCCTGAGCCGGCGCGGAGTGCTTTGAACCCCGGTGTGTTTCTGCAGGTCCGGTCCGTGCTTGCGTAGACGGCGGTGCCAATTGGAGGATTCTTTCACGAAACTGTTACCCTTCCCACCTCGTAATTGGCCGTTCAGACGTTTTCGTCCGAATCCAAGCCACCCATTATGTCCTCCACTGTCACCTCCCGCCGCAGCTTCCTCCGTGCCTCCGTTCTCAGCTCCGCGGTGTTCGGATCGGAGCGTGCTCTGACGGCGGCTGAAACCCGCCAGTCATCCCTGCACCAGGGAAGCGCCAAAAACGTGATCTTCATGGTCAGCGACGGCATGAACCATGGGGCGCTGTCACTTGCCAAACAATACCACACCCTCGTCCATCAGAAGGAGACCAACTGGATACGGATGTACCGCGAGCGGCCGATCGTCCGCAGCCTGGTGGAGACCTTTTCCGCCAATAGCTGCGTCACTGACTCCGCCGCCGCCGCCAGCGCCTGGGGCGGGGGCGTGCGGGTGAACAACGGCTCCCTCAACGTGGTGCCGGGCACTGCCACCCCTATTCGCACCCTTCAGGAAAAGGTCCACCAGTCAGGGCGCAAAATGGGGCTGGTCACCACCGCCACCATCACCCACGCCACTCCCGCCGGCTTTGCGGTGGCCATCAACGATCGCGGCAAGGAGGAGGACATCGCCCGCCAGTATCTCGAACGCCGCGTCGATGTGCTGCTGGGCGGAGGGCAGAAATTCTTCAGCCCCGCTCTTCTCAGGGATTACTCGGCCGCCGGATATGAACTGGCCGGCAGCCGGGATACTCTGCTGGGTATGCAGCACGACGCCGCCACCCCGCTGCTCGGGATCTTCACGGAAGGCTACCTGCCCATGAGCATCGACCGGGACAACGTTCCGGCTCTCCAGCAGCAGGTGCCCACTCTGTCCGAAATGGCACAGACCGCGCTGAGCCGGCTCAGCCGCGCCCCGGAGGGCTTCTTCCTGATGATTGAAGGTGCCCGCATCGACCACGCCGGCCACGCCAACGATGCCGCCGCCAGCGTGCATGACCAGCTGGCCTTCGACGACGCCATCGGCGTGGCCTTCGAGTTTGTGGACCGGAATCCCGACACCCTGCTCATCATCACCACCGACCACGGCTGCGGCGGCATTCAGATGAACGGGGTCAGCGGATCCGCCGATCAGGGTTTCGCCCCCGGCATCTACAATGCCAGCTCGCTTTATTTCGACCGCCTGCGCGGCTTCAACCGCTCCATCGAGTGGATGAAGCAGAACGGCGTCAGCGGCCTGAGCGGCCCCAAACTGGCGGAAAGCCTGCAGCAGTTCACAGGCATCGCCCTCACCGAGCAGCAGGTGAAGGACGCACAGGGCTTGAAATCCGGTGTGGCGGATATTTTTAAAGCCCACACCGGCATCGGCTGGACCAGCGGCAACCACACCGGGGAACTGGTGGAGTTTTGCGCCTTCGGCCCCGGCAGCCAGCGTTTCCCGGCGTTTCAGGAGAACCGCAGCATCCACGCCCAGCTGCTTCAGGCGATGGAGATCAGTGCCTGATCCCGGACAGGATAAATATCAGTCATGATAAAACTCTCCAGCCGGGACAGCAAACCGTTGTCGATCATGCCGCGGTGGTAGATGGTGCTGACTTTGGGCTCCAGTCGGGTTAAGCATGGTGGGGTGGGATGTGGTCGGAGGCTGGCTTGTCCATAACCTGCGCGCAGGTCTTTTCAACCCTGCTTGGAGCCGCCGGAGACCGCCGGCGGATCAAACGCCATGCGGAAGCCCTGATTGGGCAGCGATCCGTGTTTGGCCATGGTGCCGTTGTCCAGCAGGTTGAAGGCGTGGCAGGTCCGGGCAGAGCACCACCAGGAGCCGCCCCGCGCGGAGGTCAGGGGCTGGTCCGATTTCTCCTCCACACCGGGCGGCAGATCGGAAACGAATTCAAACACATTGCCGACCACATCATACAGCCCCCAGGCGTTTGGCGGAAAACTGCGGACGGGCGCGGTGAATTCCCAGCCGTCGGCTTTGGTGCTCCGGCCGTGGGTCACACCATCCCAGGTGTTGGCCTGTTTGGGATCGAAGTCCGGACCCCAAGGGAAATTCATGGCGCTTCCTGCGCGGGCCGCGGTTTCCCATTCCGCCTGGGTGGGCAGACGTCCTCCGGCCCAGCGGGCGTAGGCTTCCGCATCCGCCGCGCTGATGCAGGTCACGGGGTGCTGAGGCAGCGATTTCACCGCCTCCGGACCGTCCGGCCCCTGCGGAAAACGCCAGCAGGCACCGGGCGTGTCCATCCATTTCCACTCCGGCAGGCCATACCGGAAAATATGCGCCGATCCGCGCCGCTCGGCGTCGGTTTTGTAACCGGTGGCGGCCACAAATTCCGCGAACTGTTCATTGGTGGTCTCCGCGTCCGCGATCCAGAAGGCCGCCAGCCAGACGGTGCGCCGGGGATTGGTGGGATGTCCCCTGCACCCCACCGTGTATTCCCCGCCCGGCACGGTGATCAGCCGGTGGCCATGCGGTCCGGGCTCAGTGGCGGCGGGAGATTTTGCGTTGGCATTTCCGCTGCCGCCACGGGCAAGGGGCGTTCCCTCCGCCGCTTTTGCGGACCATAAGACCTCCGCCGGCGGCACCATGGCCATCACCGCCAGCAGCAATGGAAAAAACGGTGGGCGCATGGCGGGGCCGGCGGGGGTGTGACGTTGCCGGATGACCGGCTTACTTTTTCTCGCCACCGGCTGAGTAGGCTTTGGCCAAGTCCAAAATGGCGGTGCGGGTTTCCTCGGAGTAGGGAATCTGCACAGGCTCCCAAGCCATGTAGGTGACTTTGTGGATGGGGTCGAACTTCACGTTCTCCTTGTCCTCCTCCGGGATGTCGGCGGCGCTTTTGTATTTGGAAAGCGTCTCGTCATCCTTCCACCGGTCCTTCAGCAGTTTGCCATAGGTTTTCTCCAGACCGCTCTCCAGCATAGGTTTATACCCCGCCTTGCGCATGGACCGCACCAGCACCGCCAGGATGTCCCGCTGCGCCGCTTGGGCTTTGAAGAGTTTCTGTTTGCGATCCATTTCCTGCTGCCGCTCCGGGGTCAGGGTGTCCCATTCCTCACCCTCCTTCAGCGGCATCTCTGTCGAAACACCGGCTCCCTGCATCCCGTCCACCTGAGGCAGCGGAGCGGCGGGATCCTTTTCCACCGCCAGCAGCATGTCATGGATTTTCTCCTCCACCTTCATCAGCTGGGGAAAAACCTCCTTTGCATCCAGTTCCTCGATCATCGCCAGCAGCAGCGTGCTGTAGGAGGCGGGATCCACTCCGATAGGATCGATATCGATCTGATCCTTGGGAATGGACTTGTCCGGCGGCTGCGGTTTAGGCTTCCTCGCCAGATCCACCTTCTCCAGCCGGGCCGCGATGGCGGGGATAAGCTCCCCCCGGTTCTCTTTCATGGCCGCCATCCGGGGGGTGGAATACCCGGCCTCTCCGTGCATCAGCATGCGGAAGCCCGGAATCGGAGCCGGAAAAGGCAACTGCAGAGCATCGCACACCTGGCTGTAATCCCCCGGATACCTGAGGAAGTCGTCCAAGGACGTGCCCTTGTTCTGGGCCTGCACGGAGGATGGAACCACAGCGGCACTCCAGACCGCCGCCAGCATGAGGGATAAAATCGGGCTGCTTCTCATCCGTCAAATCAATACCACCCCGGCCCGGTCCGCCATAACGAAATCAGCACGGGTTTCAGCGGGATTTTCCCTCATCGGAAGGAGCATTGTCCATCGTATGGCGGAAAATGACAGCCTTGATCTGTATCCATTCAAAGCCTCCCTGACCCTTGGCCGGGACGTTCACGCACCGTATGTATGGCGTGGTTTGAAATGGTCCCAAATTCTGTATTTTACTATTCCTCCACCACCGGACTGGTGGCGTTCCGTTTGACGTCCTCCAGAAAAGCCTCCATCAGCCGGCGGTCGCGCTTGGTGGGGCGCAGGAGCGGGCTGGCGGCGAGGTTGAGGGCGTGCTCCTGGCGGCGTAGGCGGGCTTTCTCATATTCGGCGGACGGCGTCAGGTCCTCCAAATACTGGGCCACCAGCTTGCCGGCGACCCGTTTTTCCAGCAGGGTGGTCACGCGGACGGTTTTCACCAGATCGTCCGTGTGGATGGTGATGAGATCTCCCGGACGGATCTCCCGTCCGGCTTTGACGGGCTGGCCGCCCATTTCCACACGGCCCAGACGGCAGGCGTCCACCGCGTCGGGACGGGTTTTGAACAGGCGCACGGCCCAGAGGTATTTATCGATTCGGACTGATTCCATGGGGTGTGGTCATTCATCCATCGGTGATGAAAAACAGGTCTCCTCACCGGTGCGCGAAAAACCCGGCGGGGCCGCTGCGGGCGGCCTCCGCCGGGTCGGTCAATTCAATTTACGTCCGCCGGAGCGGTTCAGGCGATGAAATCGTTGAGCAGATTTTCGAGCATTTCCTGGCGGCCGCTCTGGGCGAGATTCACCTCGTCAAGGGTAAGGACGTGCTTCTCCAATTCGGCGAACCCAATGGTGCCGGCCTCGATCTGAGCCCCGATACCGCTGTCGAAGCTGCTGTAGCGGGTCTTCACAAAGTCCCCCAGCCGACCGTCCTCCACGATTTTGTGGGCGGCCTTCAGCCCGCGGGCGAAGGCGTCCATGCCGCCGATGTGGGCGTGGAAGAGGTCCTCGGGGTCGAAGGACTCGCGGCGCACCTTGGCGTCGAAGTTCAGACCGCCGGTGGTGAAGCCGCCCATTCTCAGAAGCACCAGCATGATCTGGGTGGTCATGTAGATGTTGGTCGGGAACTGGTCGGTGTCCCACCCGATCAGCTCGTCGCCGGCATTGGCGTCGATCGATCCCAAAGCGCCCGCGGCGGCGGCGACGGTCAGCTCGTGCTGCACGGTGTGGCCGGCCAGGGTGGCGTGGTTGGTCTCGATGTTCAGCTTGAAGTGCTCCAGCAGGCCGTACTCGCGCAGGAAGTTCAGACAGGCGGCAGAGTCGCTGTCGTACTGGTGCGTGGAGGGCTCACGGGGCTTGGGCTCGATGTAGAACTGGCCGGTGAAGCCGATGGCCTTGGCGTGGTCCACGGCCATGTGCAGCAGTTTGGCCAAGTGGTCCAACTCGCGCTTCATGTTGGTGTTCAGCAGCGTGGAATAGCCTTCGCGGCCGCCCCAGAAGGTGTAGCCTTGACCGCCCAGCTTGAGGGTGGTCTCGAGGGCCTTCTTCACCTGCGCAGCGGCGTAGGCGAAGACATCGGCGCTGGGGCTGGTGCCGGCACCCTGATTGTAGCGGGGGTGGGCGAAGAGGCAGGCAGTGCCCCAGAGGAGGCGGATGCCGGTCTTGTTCTGCAGTTCCAGCAGGTGGTCGGAGACGGCGTCCAGGGCGGCGTTGCTGGCCTTCAGGGAATCCAGCTCGGGGGAGACGTCGCGGTCGTGGAAGCAGTAGTAGTCGATGCCCAGTTTGCCGGCGAACTCGAAGCAGGCGTCGGCCACGCGGCAGGCGTTTTCGACGGTGTTGGTGCGGTCATCCCAGGGACGGATGGCGGTGCCGGCGCCGAAGGGATCGGAAAGCTGGTTCTTCATCGCATGCCAGTAGGCGATGGCAAAGCGGAAATGATCCCGCATTTTTTTGGAGCCGACCACCTCGTCCGCATTGTAGTGACGGAAGGCGAGGGGGTTTTTTGAGGTTGGGCCTTCGTAGGCGATCTTGCTGATCTTTGGGAAATATTCCGGAGTCATGGGAGGCGCACTTTGGGAAATACCCCACCTGCTGGCAAGCAAAGATTTGATATGTATTCGCGTCCATTTCTGTGAGATTTCCTGCTTTTTCGACGTTGGAGCGGAGACGGGCATTCCGCGATAAGACCGCCGTCCCCGGTCTGTATCCGGGAATCAGCCCCGCCCCCGCCCCTCATTCCCTTCTCAGGCTACTGTAATTGTTCCCATGACCGTCCATTTCCTCCCCGCCCTTCCCGTTGTTCTCGCTCTGACAAGCCTTCTTTCCCCCACCGGCCGTATGCATGCCGCGGAGGACACGGCGAAGCCCGCCGCCAAACCTTCCGGCATGCTGCTGGTGGCCAACAAGGGGGACCAGACCCTTTCCATCATCGATCCCGCGACCAACAAGCAGACCGCAGCCATCGCCGAAAACGGCAACACCGGCCACGAGGTCGCCGCCTCCACGGACGGCAAGCTGGCCTACGTGCCCATCTACGGTGACTCCGGCGTGGGCAAGGCCGGATCCGACGGCACGCTGATGCGCATCATCGATCTCCAGAAACAGACCATCACCGGCACCGTCGATTTCGGCAAGGGCCTGCGCCCGCACTGCCCGATCGTGTGTGCCAAAACCGGCCTGCTGTATGTGACCACGGAACTGGAGAACTCCGTCACCGTGATCGATCCGCGCACGCAGAAAATCCTCGGCTCCATTCCCACCGGCAAGGCGGAGTCGCACATGCTGATTGTCTCCCATGACGGCAGGCGCGGCTACACGGCCAACGTGGAGTCCGGCACCGTCTCGGTCCTGGATCTGGAGGCTCGGACACTGATCAAAACGATTCCGGTGTCCCACCGCACACAGCGCATCGCCATTTCCAAGGACGACAAGCTGGTCTTCACCGCCGATCAGGTGAATCCGCAGATCGTGGTCATCGACACCGGAGCCAACGCCGTCAAAACCCGTATCCCTCTGCCCGACTTCGGCTACGGCATGTCCGCGACCCCGGACGGCAAGTCCCTGTTGGTGGCCATGAACAACACCTGCAAACTCGGACTGGTCAATCTGGAGACCCTGAAGTTCGAGAAGGATCTGGAACTTCCCAAGGCCCCTCAGTTTGTCCTGACCCGCCCGGATGGTGCCGTGGCCTATGTATCCTGTGACGCGTCCGCCAAAGTCGCCGCAGTGGACCTTAAAACCTGGACGGTCGCCAGCCTGATCGAGGCCGGCAAGACCGCTGACGGTCTGGCCTGGGCGGCGACTGAATGATGCCGCCGCCGCTGGCCACGGGCATCTCGGGAATCATACCATTTCCTTATACTAATGTGACATTTGCGCTGGCGGCGAACTCCTGGGTTTTAAGAGCCATCCACGGCCTTCCGATCAGACTGAGCACGGATGCGGCGTCATCCCACCAGCGTTTGAGCGCCGGTGCCATGGCCCTGCGCAGCTGCCGCACAGTGGTGAACACCCTGTTGCCGATGCTGTCCCGGATCATGTCCCAGGCCTGCTCACAGGGATTGAGCTCCGGACTGTATGGGGGCAGGTCAAGGATGCGGACCCTGTCCGGAAGCCGCGGATCACCGTCCTTCAGATGGAACCCCGCCTGATCGCGGATCACCACATGCACGGCATCCGGAGCCGTGGCCGCAAGGTCCTTCAGATACACACGGTCCCATTCCTGATTCACGGAGGGAATATGCGCGAAGTGGGCCTGCCCGCCCGTGATGTCCAGGGAGCCATGCAGATAATCCCATTGATATTTGATCTGCCGGCTGACCACCGGACGCGCTCCTTTGAGCGCCCACAGCCGGCGCAGCTCCGTGTGCAGGCCGAAGCGCGCCTCATCCATCACCCACAGTTTCACCTTTGATCCGGCGGGCAGCTCCAGCACCTCCAGTTTTTGCACCAGCTCCTCTTTGAACTTTCCGACCGCCGCGGGATCCTTTTTGGAGTGCGCCGGCCGCGGTGCCAGCAGCACTCCTCCCGCTTTTTTTAGCCATGACCACACGGTGTTATAGGGCCGCATCACTCCGTCCTTTCCCTCCAGCCACCGGCGGGCATCCTCCACCGTGATGAATTCCCCGGCCTCAAGCCTGCGGATCAGCTCCGCGTGGATCTCCGGTGCCAGTCCGCGCGGCCCCTCCGCCCTGCGCCCCCTCACTCCCCGGGTGAGCAGGGCCTCAATACCGCCCTGGCGCACTGCCGCGATCCAGCGGAAGAGATGCCCGCGGGCGATGCCGCAGAGATCCGCCACCTCCGCGGAGGTGTGTTTCCCCCGGGCCGCCAGCTTGACGGCCAGCAGACGGGTTTTGCGCCATCCGTCGCGTTCGGCGGCGTGCAGTTTGTCGATGACGGCGGTCACCTCCGGAAGGTCCAAATGAAGACGGGCTCTGGCCATGCCGGATTCTGCCACATCCACTGAAAAATGTCACCTTTTTACTTGGGGATGGTATCACTCACCCACCGTTGAGCCGTGGGCGGAGTGTTTTTCTCAAAAACGAAAAGGGCGGTCAGCGCAGCACGCCGACCGCCCTCTCCTGGTTCCTTTGAAAACTAAAACAGGGAGAATGTCTCTCCGGATCAGATGACGCGGTCATTGCCGCCATCCACCGGAATCTGGGCTCCGGTGGTCTTGGCGAAAATGGGGCCGGCCATGGCGCAGACCATCGCCGCCACATCACGGGAGCGGATCTCGGTCTTCATCAGATTCCGGGTCTTGTACTGCTCCACCGTCATATTGTAGCGCTCGGCGCTGCGGGCCAGGGCCTCGGGAGTCCAGAGTTCGGTGTCGAACACGGCGTCCGGATGGATGATGTTCACCCGCACGCCGTCTCCGGCCAGTTCCAGCGCGGCCACGCGGACCAACTGGGTCACCGCGGCCTTTGCGCAGGAATAGCTGCCGGCACCTGCGCCGGGGGCCGCCACATTGCGGCTGCCCACAAAAACCGCCGCCGGCTCCACACCGCGCTTCAGCCATGGCACACAATACTGCAGCAGCTTCATGTGGCTGGTGAGATTCACCTCCAGGCTTTTGGCCCAGTTGGCGGGGTCCATGTGCTCAAAATTCGCGCCGGCGGTGAAAATGCCGGCGTTGCTGACCAGAATATCCAGACCGCCATACTGCCGCACCACGTCCTGCACCGCCCGCTCCACCGCCGGGTAGTCCGTCAGGTTCAGCACCCGGCCGGTCAGGCCGGGACGGCCGCCCAGACGGACAGGGGTTTCCGGATTGAGGTCAAACCCGGTGACCACCGCGCCCTGGGCGTGCAATTCCTCGGCGATGGCCCGGCCAATGCCGGCGGCGGCTCCGGAGACGATGGCGATTTTGCCCTGAAGGGGTTTCGGAGCCGGCGCACCGCGCAGTTTGGCCTGCTCCAGATCCCAGTGCTCGATTTCAAACAAATCAGCCTCCGGCAGGGCGGTCCAGCCACCGGCGGCCTCCGCCTGCTGAATGGTGCGGACAGTGTGCTCCGCAATATCCCTCACAATGCCGGCCTCGGTCAGAGTGGTGCCAAACGCCACCGTGCCCTTCCCCGGCCAGATCGCCCAGCGGGGTGCGGCATCCAGCGCCGGCTGGCCTTTCTGGAGACGGGTGTGGGAATCGCCATACCATCCGCCGAAAGCCGCCACCGCCTCCTCGCCATCCAGCACCACCGGGCGGCGCTTCATGCGGATGGAGTGGTCCGGAGTCAGGGTGCCGCGGGTGGCGAGATCCCCGACGTCGGGGCGGGAGGCAAATCCCGCCGCCTCCGGACCTGTCTCCGCAAAGGCCAGCACCGCACGGCCCCTCGCTTGGGAAACCTCCTTCCGCGCCGCCGCCAAGGCCAGAAGATCGTTCTGGGTGATCTCCACGTCCGCCTTGGCGATCGCCGGAGAGCTGCCGCCGCGCGCCGCCAGCGCCGCTTCGGCCTCGCTGACGAGTTTGATCATGTGGCTGTAGCTTTCCGCGGCCGTGTCCCCGAAGGTGAAGATGCCGTGCTGCATGAGGATCAGGCCCTCAACCTTTGACCAATTGGCGCCCTTCGTCAGTTCCCGCACCGCTTTGGCCAGCAGGAAGCCGGGCATGATCCAAGGCACGATGATCACCCGGTCACCCCAGGTTTTTTTCACCAGTTCCAACCCGTCGGGCTGATTGGTCAGCGCCACCACGGCGTTGGCGTGGGTATGGTCCACGAAACGCTGCGGTAGCACGGCGTGCACCACGGCCTCGATGCTGGGATTCGGCGAGGCGGGATCCAGCATGGCGGCGCGCTGCTCCCGCACCATCTCCGCATCCGTCAGGGTGGGCAGATCCGCTATCCGCAGGAGCACGGACAGTTTCACGGCGGCAAAGCCCTCCGGCCCGATTTTGGCCAGATCGCCGCCGCTGCCCTTGATATACAGCACTTCCACCGGATCCCCGAAAAAGTCGCTCACCGTGGCCTTCACGGAGGTGTTGCCGCCGCCGTGCAGCACCAGTTCCGGATCCCGGCCCAGCAGGCGCGAAGTGTAAACTCTCAGGGCCAGGGCGTCATCCCCGCAGGCGCGGGCTTCCTCATCACTCCAAAGGCTTTGCATGGTTCCGGGTCAGGGTCGGGTCGGGATTGAAATAAAACACAGTCACACCCTGCGACGGCGACGATGGAATGCCGCCTGCCAGGTGCCTGCCCGATCCTGCCCGGTCAGTCCTCCGGCGTCAACGGAAGCCTGCCCCTGAGCTTTATTCCGCGCCTCTCCCCGCACCGTAATCATTGCTTTTTGAAATCCGGCGGTGTCCAGTCAGCCGGAGGGGCGCCCATCATCATGGGCGGAGTCTCCCGCAGCCTTTTCCCTTTAGTGAATCGGTCCGCCTTCTCCGGAACGAATTCACCCAGCATCGCCGTTGGATTTTTGCCTTCCGCGGCCGCAGGGGGGATCCCGCCGGCAATCATTCTGCGGGATGGGGAACAGGCCGAAAACATCATAGGAAACGCCGCCGCAAGGGCTGCGGCCACTGAAAGCCCCATGCGGTGAAAAGGCAGACGGAACCAGCGTGATGGGGTCACCATGCCGCCATCCGGACGCAGTTCGTAGGCGATGCAGATGCCATCCGCCGGCTGGGACAACACTTCAGCACGCTCTTTCGTGTCCATGGCCGAAAGGTTGTGCACGTGCAGCCGGCATTCCGTGCAGAACCGCTTTTTGTCATCCCCATCCATGCCGTCCCACGATTTCGGACAGGGACTTGCGATCGGAATGGGTGGCACGGGCTCCGGTTTCATAGAGTCACTTTATGCTAAATTTTCAGCATGTCAAATCTGTTTGTTTTCACTGTCCAATCAAAGCGCGGCATTGCCGCCGCGCACATTTTCCCTGCCCGCCTCAATTTTGATTGATCATATATATCAAACGCCTTTCCTCATCAATCCAGACCTTGGGTTCCCATAAAATACCGGATGAGTCACTTTCAAATCCCTGGGTAATAGTGGAGGGCTGAAACCAGCCAAGCGCCCCAAAGCTGTGGCCGAGTACGTTGGCGGGTTTTTCCGCGGAAATTTCGTTCCATGGCACCGGTTGCCTCAAATAAATGCCAGCCTGTTTTTTCAAGTCGCCCTTCGGCAGGTGGTAACGCGCCACCATACATCCTCCCTGATAGTATAAATCGTAGGCATAGCAGATATCGTCAGCACCAAGCGGAAGCACAATCGGACAGTCGACGGCCATGAAGATTGAAACATTCTCCCTTGCGCCATGACGCCTGTCATCCGTGCTCAAACTGACACAAATGACAACGATCAGACAAAGACCGCAGAATGCCGCCAAATAGATCAAAGTCTCCACCCCGTGAGCGGCGGATTTCAATATTCTGAACAACTTCATGCTCTGCTGCTCCAAGTTATTTCCGGGCCGCCTTCATGGCCGCCTCAATATCCGGCCAGGCGCGGTCCAGCATATTGTTGTGCCCGGCATCCTTCACCTCCATGAAAGTCACCCCGGCTCCGGACTCCGCCGCCAGTTCGCGGCCCATGCGCGTGGGAATGACAGTGTCGGAATCCCCGTGGAATATCCAGGCGTGGCCGCCCCGCGCCACGAGATCCGACAAGGCGCGGTGGTTGTCGAAACGGTGAGTGACCAGCCAGCCCAGGGACACTGGAAACAACACGCGGGTCATCTCCATGGTGCTGGTGAAGGGGGCGATCAGCACGGCGCGGCGGATGCCGTACTTCTCCGCCGCCATCAGCGAGACGGCGGCGCCCAGGGAGTGGCCGAACACAAGGCCCCGCTCCGCGAGGGCTCCGACTGGAAGCCGGCAGCGCTCCGTGATCATCAGTCCCAGCGCCTCCAGGCTTTCGCGGATCCGGTCAGGGTTGGGCTTTCCCTCACAAACTCCGTAACCCGGATAGTCAAAATAAACAAACGCATCCCCCTGCAGGCCCGCTTCATCGTGCAGGAAGGAGAAATCCAGCGCCAGGCTGGCATTGCCGCCGCAGACGATCCACACATGCTCCGGCACCGCACCGTCCGCCGCAGGCTGCAGCCAGGCGGTCTGCTTTCCCTGATTGGTGGTGAATTCCAGCCGCTGGCCGCCGGCCAGTTCAAAGGACCTCACCGTCCCCGGCTCATACGCCGTGGGCAGGTAGATCAGCTTGTGCTGGCAGGCCGTCAGCCCGCCCAGGCCCGCCACCACGCCGATCACCGCCGCGCGGCACAGGCGATAAAAAAGGGAGCGCCGGCTTGGTTTTGACTGCATAGGCTGAAGGTACTGGAAAATCGTTTACTGACAATCCCATTCTGTCAGCCGATGGCCGCCCAGAGATGGCTGATCACTCTGTCAGCCACCATTTTACCGGCACGCGTCAGGCGCAGATGACCGTCGGCCTCCTCCGCAAAACCTCCTTCGATGACCTGGGCCACCGCCTGCTGTCCATCCCCGGAGTTCAGCCAGGCGGACGGGATGCCCTGCCGGGTGCGCAGGCCTAGCGCCAGGCGTTCGCAGAGCCACTTGCCGGCATCGATCTCCTCGGACTCCACACGGATCATACCGTTCGCCATGGCACCCTGTTGCCAGAGAGGGGTGTTCTCGATGTTTTTCCACCGCTGCCCGTGAATGGTGGACACGGCACCGGGCCCCAGCCCGGCGTAGTCGTCTCCCGCCCAGTAGCTCTGGTTGTGCCAGGACTCCATGCCGGGCCGGCTGTAGTTGGAGATTTCGTAATGAGCGAATCCCGCCGCCTCCATGGTGTCCATGGCGGTGGTGAAGCACTCTCCGTCCTTGTCCTCATCCACCGCGAATTCCCCTTTGGCGCACCGCTCAAAGAAATCTGTGTCTTCCTCATAGGTGAGATTGTAGGCCGACACATGGTCCGGTCCCAGGCTCAGGGTTTTCTCCAGAGTCCGCCGCCAGACCTCGGGCGACTGGCCGGGCACGGAGAACATCAGGTCCACATTCACCACCGGAAATGCCGCGGCGCGCAGAATGCCGAACGCCTCCTCCGCCTCCTCCGGCGCGTGGTCGCGCCCCAGCACCGCCAAGGTCGGCGGATCCCAGGCCTGCACGCCCAGACTGACGCGGCTCACGCCGGCCCGGCGCATTATCTCCGCCTTCTCCGGCGTGATGGTGCGGGGATTCACCTCCATGGTCCATTCGCGGACGGCGGAGAAATCCAACGTTTCCGCCAGTGCCGGCAGCAGACGCCCCAGCACCGCGCGGCTGAGCAGCGTGGGGGTGCCACCGCCGAAATACACCGTTTCCAGCTCCAGCGGCGTGCCGCCGGCCTTCAACAGCCGGGCCTCCGCCAGCAGCGCCTCCGCAAACCCGGCCAGACTGCCGCCGTCCGGCAGGTGCTTGTAGAACGAGCAGTACGGACAGATTTTGTGGCAGTACGGCACATGGACATAAAGATGCCGCACTGGAGCCCCCGTGGCTGGCTGATTCAGCTTCAAACTTGGAGTCAGGCTTTCCACTTCACGTCCTCCCGCCATTTCCGGCGCACCCAGTAACCGATCGTCAGTACGGAGGCGGCTCCCAGCAGCATCCACGTCCAGGACCGGGGCTGGGGCAGCGGGGTGAAGAACGTCAGTATTTCCCCCGGCTGGGTCTCCTTGCCGTCGCTGCGGATGCCCACAATGCGGCATGTCCAGCGCCCTCCCGGCATCAGTTTGGTGACCTCCGCCCGGCCCTTGTTGCCGTCATTGGTCACCTTCACGTTGTCCATCACGTCCCAGTCCTTCACTGGAAAGGGAAAATCGGGCAGCCGCGACAGACGCATGGACAGCACCCGGTAGGTCCAGCTTCCCTCCCCCGGCGCATCCCACTCGAAAATCAGGCGGTCGGGCTCGGTTTTGACCTCCCGCACGGCGGAGATGGTGGGCAGACTCCGATCGGTGTTCTCATTCAGCAGCACGATGCCCCCGTACAGCAGCAGCGCCATGGCCTTCCGCTCCTGCTCATTCTGCACCTGAAATACCGGCGCACTGCCCTGTGGGCCAATCGGTGGCAGAGCCACGCCGGACATCATGAGTTTCTTCATGGACTCCGGGTCCAGCTCCGCGCGCAGCTCCAGTTCATAGTCGCCGCCCGTGGCACCCAGCTTCCATGATTCCTTCAGGGATCCGGCCACATCCAGCTTGGGACTGATGGAGACCACCACCTCCTGGCCCGGGGCCAGCACACTCCCGTCCGCGGGACCGGAGATGTTGAACGACTTCGGGGGATCCAACCGCAGCACTGCGGGCGTCCCGCCGGTATTGTTCAGCGTGAGCTTTTTGACCGCGGTCCTCAGACCGGCCACATCCAGCTTGCCAAAATCCACCAGCCCGGCGGCATCCGCGCCGGCGAGTGTCACCACCGCCGGAGCTGCCGCTGACTGGTATTTCACCTCCTGCGACCAGCCGGGAACTTCCAGCTTCACCGTTCCGGAAACCGCCTGATCGGGCTTTCCAGCCACGAGCAGCGTCACCGTTTTTTTTCCGCGGCTGTCCACGGTTATATCAGCAGGCAAGGTGATGTCCGCCGGGGCTGAAAGCTTCACCGTGAAGGGCGCATTGCCATTGTTCGCCACTTCAAAGGTGCCGGACCGCTCCTTCCTCACAGGATCCCAGGCCAGCGGCAGCAGGGAGGGAAAAGCCTGCATGGGAGCCACGGCCGTGCCCACAAAGCGGGTCACCGCCGTGCCGCGCAGCACCACTTTTTCATCGATAGGCCCCTCCCGCGATGGCTTCACGCTCACCGTGGCGTTGAAGGTCTGACCGGGTGCGACCTCAAAATTTCCTCCGCCAGGGCTCACCCACGCCCAGCCCTGCGGCAGGGGCACGGTGGCCCGGAAGGCGGCATTGCCCGAATTCCGAACAGATAGGGAGTGCTCCACCGCGGTGCCCGCCAGCATGGTGCCCATATCCACCCCGCTGGTGACGTCCAGCACCGGTGCCGGATCCGTGATTTTCACGGTCACCACCCCCTCGTCGGAAGTGCTGCTGCCCTCGACCTTCACGGAGTAGGTGAAAGTGTCCACCGCCCCCTTCAGATTGGGATCCGCCCGGTAGCGCACCACGGCTTTGTCCTTGCCCTGAAGCGTCATTCCGCCCTCCAGCCGCCCCAGTTTGGGCTGCCGGCGGATGATGAACTCCAAGGATTTGGGAGTGGAAGTGAGCCCGTTCAGCACAATGGACGACGTCTCTCCCCGGATCACCTCCACCTGCACAGGCCGCGCCACCGGGGTGGGAACGCGGGGCCGGTTGGCCCCCTCCGGGCGCTGGGCATCCGCTGCCGCGGGGGACACATCATGCCCAAAAAGGAGGCCCAGCAGGAGGCCGCCTGGTAAAAACCTGATAAAGGGGGAGGAAAATCGGATCACGGTGCCAGCCAACCTTGAAATGGCCCTGATGAAAACAGGAAAAACTTGTCTCCGACGGGCTTCATCCAGCGTTTTGGGAGGCCGCACCGGAATGCGGGACTGCGCAGGCACTGCCGGTAAAGACAAAAGGCGACGGCACTCTTCCCCCCTCTTCCCTCACCCCGCAGCCTGATCCAAGGCACTGAGCATGGCTTCCAGACGGCTGGCCGCATCCCCGGCGTGAAGCGTGGAATGGTGCAGCCGGTCGGCCCACAGGGGGAAGGCCATGGGGGTGAGATTAGGCGTCCGCACCATCACCACCGGACGTCCGGCCAGTTCCAGCATCACCTCCCGCAGGCGGGTGAACTCCAGCTGTTTCTCCAGAATTTCCCGCTCGGCCTGCTCCAGCAGCAGGTTCCCGGAATCATAGCGCCGCAGCACATCAAAAAGGAGTGAGGCGCTGGCCTGCACCTCGCGGTCGGACCGGCTGGGGCGGCCGGGGGGCGGCTGGAGGATAAGGCCGGCCACGCGGGCGATTTCCCGGAACTGCCGGCGCGCCAGCTCCGCGGTGTTCATGGAGGCGACGATATCCGCCAGAAGGTTTTCCGGGCTCAGATGTTCCCGCAGGGTTTCCTCATCCAGCAGCCGCTGCAGGCCGCGGGCAGCGCTGAGGGAGAAGCCATAGTCATT
Organism: Verrucomicrobiales bacterium; assembly: GCA_028293125.1. Classification (GTDB taxonomy): domain Bacteria; phylum Verrucomicrobiota; class Verrucomicrobiia; order Verrucomicrobiales; family V1-33; genus CAIZWU01. The sequence goes on from JAQGPJ010000041.1 coordinate 97,982, forward strand.
CTGCGTGACCTGGATGCTTTCCCCGATGGTCTGGGTCAACCGCCAGGCCACCACGGCCCCCAGTCCTTCGTGCACCAGCCGGCCGGCAAAGGGAAAGACAAAGAGGTGGTCCTCCTCATCCACCCGGGCCAGTTCCACCAGCAGGAAATCATCCGTGGGAATGTGCGACCATTTCCGCTGAAGCTCCAAGATGGGAGCCACCGCCCGCATCTCCGCCACGGGCTCCCCCTTCCCCGCCAGCCGCCGGGCCAGGGCGTGCGACAGCTCCATGGAAAGCGGAGAGCGGGTACCGCCCCAGACCGCGACCGGGACCTTGGATTTTTTGGGGGCCGGGCGCACTTTGGCCTGACGCTCGTGCAGGCGCACCAGCTCCAGCCGGCGGCCTGCGAAGATAAATTGTGATCCCGGTTTGAAGCGGGCCATGAAGCCCTCCTCCACCGTGCCCAGCACGGCGCCATTGGCCATTTTCACAGTGACGGCGGGATCGGACTGAATGGTGCCGATGCTCATCCGGTGCTGCTGGATGAGCCGGGAGTCGTCCACCGTGTAAAGACCGTTCTCGATCCGAGCTTTCTGATACCGCGGATAAGCCGCCAGAGCCCGCCCGCCGCTGGAAATAAAACCCAGGCACCATTCCCAGGCTTCATCGGTCAGCGTCCGGTAGGAATAGGCGGTCCGCACCTCCGCCAGCATTTGTTCAGGATTCAACGGCGCGCCGATGGCGCAGGTCACCAGATGCTGCACCAGCACATCCAGCGGCCTGGACATGGGGCGGCGCGATTCCAGCACTCCGGCAGCAGCCGCATCGCGGGCGGCGGCGAACTCCACCAGCTCCAGAGCATTGGCCGGCACTCCGAGGATGCGCGAGGTCTGCCCCGGTTGATGGCCGGCGCGTCCGGCCCGCTGCAGCAGCCGGGCGACGCTTTTCGGCGATCCGACTTGGATCACCTGATCAACCGCCGAGAAGTCCACCCCCAGATCCAGCGAGGAGGTGCAGACCACGCAGCGCATCTGTCCCTCACGCAGTCCGGTCTCCGCGCGCTCCCGGTCAGCCTGGCCCAGCGATCCGTGGTGCATGGCCAGGGTGGCCTCCCAGTCCGGTCGCAGAGCCAGCAGCGTCTGAAACCAAAGCTCAGCCTGGGCGCGGGTATTGGTGAAAAGCAACGTGGTACGCGCTTTTTCAATCTGTTCCGCCACCTCCGCTCCCAGCCGTGTCCCCATGCGGCCTGCCAATGGAAAGCGTTCCATTTTCTCCGGGATCAGGGTATCAATCACAATCGGCTTCTTCAGGTCCGCGGAAACGATCACTCCATCCCGCTTCGCTGTTTTCCCGCTTTCCGCTTCCCCGCCTTCCTTTTCGCCCCCGGTGCCGAGCAGAATATCCTGCGCCTCCTCCAGATTTCCAAGGGTCGCGGAAAGCCCCCATGTTTTTAAGTCCGGCAGCCAGTGGCGCAAGCGGGCGAGGCAGAGTTCAGTCTGCACGCCGCGTTTGGTGCCCAGCAGTTCGTGCCATTCATCAACAATCACCGCCCGCAGGCCGGACAGTTTCTCCCGTGTGTCGGCATGGGTCAGCATCAGCGACAGGCTCTCGGGTGTGGTGACCAGCGCAAAAGGCAGCCTTTTCCTCAAGCGGGCCCGCAGGGAGGCCGGGGTGTCACCGGTCCGGGCCTCCACCTCCAGCCAAGGAGCAGCAGCCTCCAAGGGTTCGCGCAGGGCCCTCAGAGTGTCCGCCGCCAGCGCGCGGAGAGGCGTGATCCAGAGAACGCGGCAGCCCTCAGGTCCCGCCGTTTTAGGCTCAACCACGGCTGGAACGACCGTTTTTGCCGCTTTGACCTTTGCGGCAGCCCGGGACTTGGAACCCGGGGCTGACACGGTCCTGCCGGACGGCGGCGCGGCAGCGGGGGCACCTTCCACCCCCGCCGCCGCCAGCAGCGCCTCCCTCACCGGCCCCAGCCAGACTGCCAGGGTTTTACCCAGACCGGTCGGAGCATGCAGCAGTCCGGATTTCCCTTCGGCATAGGCCTCCCACGTTTCCTTTTGAAAAGGAAACGGCGTCCATTTCCGCTTCTGGAAAAACGGCTGCAGCGGGTCCGCTCCGGCTTTGGATCCGGCTTCGGACTTCCTTCGCGGAGTCCCGCCTGTCCTGGCGGCGGTTTTTCGTCCGCTCACGGTGTGACCGCGAAGCAGGCAGCCTGTTTGGTGCTGCGGGCAAAGATGAAACCGCCGGCGACCGTGGGAGTGGACCAGCACTTGCCGTCCAGCACATCGGCCCTGGCCAGTTCTTTATAGGCGTCCGGCTTGGCGTCGATCAGCACCAGTTCCCCCTTGTCGCTCAGGACCAGCAGCCGGTCTTTGGACAGGATCACATTGCCGGGTCCAAAACCTTCCTGGCTCCATTTTTCCTGTCCCGTGCGGATATCCACGCACTTCACCGGGGCGCTGCCGTATTTTTTGAACCCGAACACGCCGTAAAGATAGCCGTTGTGGCAGATGGGGGTGCTCCAGTGGTTGGCCAGGACATCGCCCTCCTTCCGCCACAGCTCATGGGATTCGTAGGTCAGGCCGGTCTTTTTCACCTCGTAGGCCGCCGCTCCCACGCCGTAGCCCGCGGAGCAGTAAACCACATTCTCCCACACCACCGGGGAGGCGGCGGTGGAGACATTGAAGGGAAACTCCTGCGACCAGAGCTCCTTCCCGTCCTTGGGGGAAAGGGACACCAGACCCGACTTCATGAAGAAAATAATCTGGCGCTCGCCGTGGAGGTTTGTAGGCGTGGGCGTGGCGTGGGTGATGACATCGTCCCCGGTTTTCCACTTCAGCGCGCCGGACTTCTTTTCAAAGGCCAGCCACGTGGCTCCCTTGCCTCCACCGGCCACGATGACCAGGTCCCCCTCAATGATCGGGGAGGTGGCATTGGACCAGGCGATGTTCTTGCCTTTGTACTCGCGGAGCACATCCACCGACCAGTCGGGTTTACCGGTTTTGGCGTCGAAACAGTAGAGGTCCAGATTGGCGCCATAGACATAAATTTTCCCTGCGTCGATGGTGGGGGTGCTGCGGGGGCCGTCGCCACCGCCGTTGTCATTGGTGCCGGAATCACCGCCTCCCTGATATTTGGCGATCTTCAGCGGAGCCGACCAAAGCTCCTTTCCAGTGGCCGCATCCAGAGCCACGCAGAACTCCGTGGGGGAGCCTTCGAAATCCCGCGTCATGAGGGTGGTGGCGATGCCGGCGGAGACGGTCAGGGAACTGAATCCGGCGGTGGCATCCACTTTCCAGATCTCCTTCGGTCCCGCGCTGTCCCAAGGCTTGCCGACTCCGGCCTGGGTTTCGCCATCGCCGTTGGGGCCGCGGTAAAAGGGCCAGTCCCCTGAGGAGGTGGCCACCCCCGGTGCCGCATTCACCACGGCGGGCAAAAGAAGGAGAGAAAGCGCGGGGGACAACCAGCGGAGGGAGGGGGTGGACAAAAGGCTCATACTCCGGCAAGAATCCCCGCCTGCCCGCGCCCCGTCAAGTTGCGAAGCGCGGAGAACAGCTTCCAGCCTTCAATTGCCGCCACAGGCATATGATCCGCATTCATTCAGTCTGGAACACATTCCTCTGGCCTGCCGGTAAAATCTCAAATCTCAAATTTGATATCCCACCAGTGGGCCCACGTCTCTTCCATGGCATTTCCATCACTCACACGCCCGCAGGCAGGGAAGGCAGTCCGCCCGGATGTCCGCAATTTAAGCCCGATAAATGACGAAGCCGGACGGCGGTCAGCGTATTTCCGAGGCAATTTCTTTAATTCAAATCCGCCAATTCCCACATGAAACGCCTTACGCTGCTCATTCCCGCTCTTCTCTTACTTCTTACCCGACTGGCCATGGCCGACCTCCAAAACATCCCCCTCAAGGACATCGACGGCAAGGACACCTCCCTCAAAGCCTACGAGGGCAAGGTCCTGTTGGTGGTCAATGTGGCCTCCAAATGCGGTCTGACCCCGCAGTACAAAGCGCTGCAGGAGCTGCAGGACAAATACAAGGACAAGGGGTTCACGGTCCTGGCTTTTCCCTGCAATGACTTCGGTGACCAGGAGCCCGGCACTCTGGAGGAAATCAAGACCTTCTGCACCAACCGCTACCACGTCACCTTCCCCATCTTTGACAAGCTCCACGTGAAGGGTCCCGAACAGCACCCGCTCTACAAGGATCTGACCGGCAAGGATGGGGCCTTTCCCGGCGACGTGAAATGGAACTTCGGCAAGTTCCTCATCGGCAAAGACGGCAAACCCCTGGCCCGCTTTGAACCCAAAGTGACCCCGGACGCTCCGGAGATCGCCAAAGCCATCGACGGGGCTCTGGCCGCGAAGAAGCCGGCGTGAAACACTTGGCCGGCCCATCCGGCAAATCACAACTTCGTGCCGGCGATGTAGGGCATGGGTACTTAAAATAAGTCAAAACACAAAAAACCGCCCGGACGCTTTGCGCATCCGGGCGGTTTTTATTTGATGGGCTGTTTTCCGGAGAACTTGGAAAAACCCGGTAATTACTTGCCGGCGATGTATTTCACGAGATCGACCACGCGGTTGCTGTAGCCCCACTCGTTGTCATACCAGCTGATGAGCTTGAAGAACTTGCTGTTCAGCTCGATGCCGCTGCCGGCGTCGAAGATGGAGCTGTGGGTGTCGTGGATGAAGTCGGTGGAGACCACCTCGTCCTCGGTATAGGCCAAAATGCCTTTCATGTAGGTTTCGCTGGCGCGCTTCATGGCGGCGCAGATCTCCTTGTAGGAGGTCTCCTTCACTGTTTTCACCGTCAGGTCCACCACGGACACCGTGGGGGTCGGCACACGGAAGGACATACCGGTCAGCTTGCCCTTGACCTCGGGAATGGCCAGACCCACGGCCCTGGCGGCGCCGGTGGTGGAGGGAATGATGTTGATGGCGGCGCTGCGGCCTCCCTTCCAGTCCTTCTTGCTGGGGCCGTCCACGGTTTTCTGAGTGGCGGTGTAGCTGTGGACCGTGGTCATCAGACCCTCATCCACGCCGAACCCTTCCTTGAGCAGCACGTGAACGATAGGAGCCAGACAGTTGGTGGTGCAGGAGGCGTTGGAAATGATGTGGTGGGAGGCGGAGTCGTACTTCTCATGGTTCACGCCCATGACCACGGTGATGTCCTCATCCTTGCCGGGGGCGGAGATGATGACTTTTTTGGCGCCGGCGGTGAGGTGGCCGGCGGCCTTGGCGCGCTCGGTGAAGAGACCGGTGGACTCAATTACGATGTCCACGCCGAGTTCGCCCCAGGGCAGAGCGGTCGGGCCTTCCTTGACGGCCAGGCATTTGATCTCGTGGCCATCCACCACCAGGACGTCGTCCTCAGCCACGTCCGGGGAGGATTTCTTGCTGGAGACCGCTTCTTTGGCTTTACCCTGGGTGGAGTCGTACTTGACCAGGTAGGCGAGATTGTCGGCGGGCACGAGGTCGTTCACGGCGACGACTTCAATTTCCTTGCCGAGGAGGCCCTGGTCACAGATAGCACGGAAGACGAGACGCCCGATGCGTCCAAAGCCGTTGATGCCGATTTTGATCATGATGTGGGAATGCGGTGTGCGGGATGGGAGTTTGACCGGACCGTGCAGCAACACCAGCGTTGAACCTTACGCTCCGGGAAAGACGCAGCTAAATACGGGCATGCGCGTGAGTCAATCGGCAACCCCCGCCGCCGGGCGTGATTCTCCGGAGTCTGGACAGGATTACGGTCAATGCACGGAATTTTGAACTCTTTTTGACGAAGAATGTGTTTTCCGGAAACAGGTTGCAGGAATGCAGCGCATGGTATGTTGTGAGCATAGCACTTTATCCGGTTTTCCGATACCGCACTGCTTGATATTCTGTAGCCGCAAACCTTATGACCATGAAACGATTACTTCCCGCCGGCCTGCTTTCCTGCGCCGCCGCCCTGTCCCTGACGGTGACCACTCCTGCCCAGTCGCCCGCCGTGCCTGCGGCCAATGGCTCTTTGAATTACGCCGCCGCGACCAAACACTTGGAGCTGGGCGGCATTTTCTATGGGTTCATGGATGTGGACGGCGATCTGGCGCGGTTCGCCCGCATCGGGGACAAGTTTCTCGACATCGCCCGGAAACAGAACGGTGGAGCGGATATCCCCAAAAATCTCAGTGCCTCCAAAATCATCGAGGCCCTCGGCCTGACCACCGTCAAGGCGGTCGGAGCCAGCAGCCGCACTCTTGAGGCCGGGCTCTACCACAACCGCGCCATTGTCTATGCCCCCGGCGGGCAGGTCGGACTTTTCAAGCTCTTCGGCGGCAAGGCCTCGCCCTACGCCTCCCCCCTTATCGCTCCGGCGGGCTCCGATCTCGCGGGGGAGACGGATCTGAATCTCAGCGCCCTGCTGGAGATCAGTGAGAACGTGCTCAAAAGCATCGGCGACGAGCGTCTGATGCAGCAGTATCAGGGCAGCCTGGGTTTCCCCGTGCCGGTGGTGAATCTGACGGTGAAGGATTTGATCAGCAAGCTGGACACCAAGGTCATTTTCTTCGGTGAACTGATAAAGGGTGAATCCATCCCCATCCCCAACAGCCAGACGAAGATCCCGGCCTTCAAGGCGGTCCTCAGCTTCGACAACATCGATTTCCTATTCCCCGCCATTCTGGAAATGACCGCCCAGGCAGGTGACAAGGTGAAGGTGGAGAAAGGCGAAGGCTTTGAACTGATCAAAGCGTCCCAGCCACCGGTGCCGGAAATGCCCTTCCTGCAACCAGCCGTGTATCACGACGTCAAGTCCGGACGCATCCTGATCACCACCAATCTGGACTACCTGCGCTCCGCCCTGACCTCCACCAAAGCCCTGTCCGGGGATCCAGCCTTTGTGAAGGCCATGGCCAATCTGCCAAAGGAGGGCAACAGTCTTTCCTATGTGACCCCAAAGGTGGCCAGCGCCCTGATGGAAGTGGTCACCGCCGTCATGAAGGAGGGCTCCTCCGCCTCCGCCGGCGGCCCGTCCCCCCAGGAGATGAAGACCATCTGGGACGCCATGCAGGAGCTTTCCCCTATGTCGACCACCCCTGTGGCCGCTGTGCGTGCCAATGTCGCGGACGGCATGCTGTTCGCCTCCAACGCCCCCAACAATATCAAAACCACCATCGTCGCCGGGGCCACAATGGTTCCCGCCATGCTGGCGGCCGGCGGTTTCGCCAGCTACAACAAAATCATGCCTGGAGTGAAGGCACGCCAAGCGGAAAAGGAGGAGGCCGCCAAGGAAATTGAGGCCACGGAGGAAACGGAGCCGGCGGAAAAACCGGCGGCACCCAAGCCGGCCCCATCCCCTGCTCCTGTCCCTGCCGGAGCCTCGGCCAAAACCATCCGCAATAACCTCCAGCAGATCGTTTACTCCGCTCAGACCTACTTCCTGGACAACCCCAAGGCCAAGGATGTGACCTATGAGAAGCTGATCAGCACCGAGCTCCTCTTCAAACTGGATGCCGTCTCCGGCGAATCCTACAAAGGTCTCATCATCAAGCGCGCCGGGGGCAGCGTCAGCGTCAAAACCAAGTCCGGCGATCCCATCTCCCTGAGCTACCAGCCGGTGACGGACTGATTCCTTTTGCCAAGCAACGGATGTTCCTCCCTCAGCGGAGAACAGCCCATCCATCAACAACCCCCTTGGTGCTCCACTGGAATGCCAAGGGGGTTTGTATTTTTAGGCGTAACAGGAATGAGTGGGGCTCTGAATCGGTGTGGTGGAGTGGAGGTCAGCAGGAAATCGCCTGAAAGGCCCTTCAGAAGGGCATTTCACCGCGTGAAATCCGATACTGAAGCCCCATCAGGCTCAGAGCGGTGGGCTTGGGAAAACCGGAATAAGTGCCGCAGGCCGAGCGAAGCGGGTTATGCCGGATTTTCCTTGGCCTGAAGTGGCGGGCCTGATAACTCAAAGGTTTACGGGAGGCCTCAAGTCCCTCACAGCATTTCCGTATCGCCTAAATTCTTACCATTATTCCTCGTGAATCTCAAAAATTTGCCGCACCAAAGCAGACGGTTTTTGGTCTTTAAATTTTTGCTGATGGCGGTCCTCTCCTCGATAAACGGGGGATTGAAGGCGGAGCCTTCGACGCCAAGCCCCGATTTTCTCCGGGTGGATACAGGACCACCCCTGCCCGCAAAAGCGGAGGGAGGTGTGGATGCTGAGGTGAGGGAAATTCATGGGGCATCGACCGGCGATAAAGGATGGCTGGTATCCTGGGCGGAACGCGGACCCGATGAACGATATGCCCGGCTAGTGGTCAGACTGCTGCCGCCGAATTTGGAACAGCCTCCGGGCGGGCGGGGGAATGCAGCGTCAGGCTTTGCTTATGACTCAGTAATCATAACCAATCAGAGCCCGTCATCTTCCTCTCAGACGCTGAACGGCAATGGAGGAGGATGGATGGCTTGGCAGGAGTCAGAGGCCATATGGGCACAATGGTTTGATCAGGCGGCCCGTGGACCGAAGGGAGCCCCCCTGAAGCTTCATCAGGGGGCAAGCAATACCTCCGCGGTGGTGGCTTCGGCGGGAGACGGGCATTACGCGTGGCTGATTTGGATGTCGTTTGAGAACCAAAGTTTACTCTATCTCGGTGCAGTGATGGAAAACACCCCGGAAGGGCCGGTCATAAAATCAAGATTTATTTTACCTCAAAATTTTGACCCCACAAAAAAGCCTGTGGCTGTTGAAGGACACTGCCTGTTTTCATTGATTGGGAACGACATAAATCATGGCGTTGAGACTTTCGTGTTGAACTCAGCAGGTGCACTCTCCGGGCATTATCAACTGGAATTTCCTGAGGGCGTTTGGAGAGGAGTGATGCCCATGGGTGATGGTTTTCTCGGTTTGTGGCAGGTGAACTACCTGCAACCGGTGATGTATGGGCGGGAAATGACGAGAACCGGAGATTGGAAAGAGGGGTCTGTGGCTGCAGTGATCACCACGTTGTCCCTTCAAAGACAGGGCGACTATGAATTCACTCCCGGCCCCGGTGGCCTTGTCATCTCTGTGGGGGAATCCGGAGCCGTGCTGGTGAGATCGGACAAATCCATTTCCACATTGGCCGCGCTGGACGAACGCGTCCGCAATTTCTATGCGACGGCCAATGGGCAGGTGTTGCAGCTTTGCAGCAATCCGGCCTCAGATCAATTGCGTGCCCGGCAAGTTCCTGACGGTGCGTCATCCTTGCGGCCAGCCATATTGACCGAAGGAAGCGGACGACAGACCGCCCCGTCCTTGGCTTGGACTTCATCGGGACCGCAGGTTGTGTTTCAGGTGGAGAGTTACGGTTATGAACAGGGAGGTTGGTGACGGGATACAACAAACAGGCCAATGCCACAGGTGGAGTTCCCTTTTACTCTGGACCATTTTCCAGTCCGGCACAGGCGTGGCTGGGAAACGACCTCCAACTGGTGACCTACCGGCGTTCCAATCTCGATGACAAAGGGGTGGAAAGGCCTGCTGATCCTGACGATGTGATGGGCGTTTTTTACGCGCCGACCTCCGAGATTCCACTGGGGCAGTTAGGGGCACCATTTGTGATCGCCTCAGGATCGGGCTCCCAGCGTGGAGTTGCGGTTGCCGCAAACAGCTCATTTGGTTTTTTAGTCGCTTGGCATGAGGAGAGCGGTTCTGTTATCGATGGGACATATCTGTCGTCGGTGCGTGCCGCCTTGGTCAGCCGTGAAGGCGTGGTGACACCGCCCGGAGGCCGCTTGCTTGATATCAGTGTCGGGGAAATTTCGGCAGTCACAGTGTCGGATAGCGGTTGGGTCGCATGGAAATATCCTCAAAATCTGGCAACTCCCGGTGTGACGTCCATTAGGGGAGCCCTTTTCCCAAGTCTTTTTTACTGGATAAAATATTCCCGGATTTCGCCTCCTGAACACAACGCTGTGTCGCCTCAATTAATCAGTCTTGGCGGCGAAACACTGGCTGCGTGGAGGGACAAAAAGACCGGGCAAATATTTGCGAGCAGTTCAAGCAGTGGTTTTTCAAAAATCACTTTGGTTTCCGGCCCCGACTATGAGAATGCCCGACAGCCTGCTCTGGCTCGGCTCTCTGCTGATTGCGCAGCCATTTTTTGGTTGGGAGATGAGGCTACGAAGGTCAGGATGGCCACTCTGGATGTGGAGGGAAATGCCAGTCCTTCGGTGCTGGTATTGCAAGGATATTTTGATAAGGACACATTGTCAGCAAGTGGCGACGGAATGGGGAAAGTCGCTTTTTCCGTAATTGACAAAGGAGCGGATTTTCCCAGCTTAAAAGTTTACGCCGCAGTTCCATTTATATCGCGGAACGGCGGTCTGGCCATAACTGCAACCGACACCCAGATGCGGTTGTCGTGGGAGCACAATGACTTTTTCCCAGCGAGTTCCAGCACTGTGGAAACATCCACGAATCTTTCAGAATGGGAACCTCTCACTGCGGGCTTTTATTCTTCCCTGACCGAATCCCGCTACTTCCTCAATTTTTCAAAACCGACTGGAGAACACAACAGATTTTACCGGCTCCGCCCCGTAATATTTCCTGGACGTTGACGTTATCCGCCTTGATCAACCCGAAATATCCAATGGTCAATAACGCTTAAAAATTTTCTAAAAAAATTTCATTTAATATCTAATTTCCGCCAGCTGCCCATCTCACAACCATGAATTGAGCAGCCTGCACCCCGTTTCATCCGCCCAACGCTCCTGCCGGCGCTCAACCTCCATCTCCAGTTTCCACCCAGGGACATCCAGCTTCACCTGCTTGAGGACCCACGGCTCTTGGATTCTAAGTATTTGAGTGGGAAAATGTGTGTCCGTCATTCCCGCTCCTCATCAATCTGCCTCGCTTTTCAAGGAAGCCGCACCACGGCAAACCCGGATGAGCCAAGAAATGCCGCTGCACCCGGTCCGCGAACCGCAGGCGGTATTCCGCATTCAGGGCCAGCCGCTGCTGCCGGCCGGGGGGCGGAGGTGGAATGGCTGTCAACTTTAAAACACATTTTTAGTGTGATTTAAAAGCTGGTCATTTGGCGGACGGAATTCTTTTCCTGCGGAGAAAAATCCGATTCAGATTCCCCGGTCACCGGTGGACCAAATCTTTCCTGGGCTCAAAACAGTCCGCCTACGTTCCCCTTTCCCGTAAACCGGCGGCTCCGGTCCACGCTTGTGAAAAATTTCACAAATCGACCTTGCCCCAGCTGCAGCCCGCCCTACTTTACCGCAATCTTCAAGAATGATCATCGCTCATGAGTAAAGTGGTTCGCGAAATCGAAGCCCCGGACATCGCCTCGCGGGCCCAGCAGCAGGTGGAAGCCTATCAGGAATCCACCACCGATATGATCGGCGAAAAACTGGTGCTCAACATGGGTCCCAGCCATCCCGCCACCCATGGAGTGCTGCGGCTGGTGCTGGAACTGGACGGCGAAATCATCACCAAGGCCATCCCGGATGTGGGGTATCTGCACCGCGGCGATGAAAAGATCGCGGAGAACATGCACTACAACCAGTTTGTGCCCTACACGGACCGGCTGGACTACCTCGCCCCCCTGGCCAACAATGTGGCCTACGTCATGGCGGTGGAAAAACTGCTGGGCTGGGAACTGCCGGCACGCGGCCAAGCCATCCGCCTGATCTGCTGCGAACTGGCCCGCATTTCCAGCCATCTGCTGGGCATGGGGGTGTTCGCCATGGACTGCGGTGCCATGACCGTGTTCCTCTACACCTTCACGGAGCGGGAGAAGATCTACAATCTGTCCGAGCACCTTACTGGTGCCCGCTTCACCACCAGCTACACGCGGGTGGGCGGTCAGACGCGGGACATGAACGCCGATTTTATCAACGGCCTGAACAAGTTCCTCGCTGAACTGCCGGCGCACATCGACGAAATCGATCAGCTGCTGACCCGTAACAAGATCTTCCTCGACCGCACCAAGGATGTGGGAATCATTCCTGCCGACCGCGCCATCGCCTACGGCATCACCGGTCCCAATCTGCGCGCCAGCGGCGTGGATTACGATCTCCGGAAGGCCCACCCTTATCTCGGCTACGAGAATTTCGACTTCGACATTCCCCTCGGATCCGTGGGCGACTGCTACGACCGTTACCTCGTCCGTCTGGAGGAGCTGCGCCAGAGCCACCGCATCCTCGTGCAGGCCATGAAAAAGCTGCCGGACGGTCCTTACAACGTCGCGGAGGCCAAGGGCCTGCTGCCGAAGAAGGAGCGCGTGCTGATGAGCATGGAGGAGCTGATCCACCATTTCATCATCGCCACCCAAGGCATTGAGGCCCCTCCCGGCGAGGTGTATTTCGGCCACGAGAACCCCAAAGGGGAACTCGGCTTCTACATCAACAGCAAGGGCGGCGGCGTACCGCACCGGCTGAAGATCCGCTCGCCCTCGTTCGTGAACCTGAGCATTGTGCCGGAGATCGTTCCGGGCCACATGATCAGCGACGTGCCCGCGATTCTGGGATCGCTGGACTTCGTAATGGGCGAGTGCGACCGGTGATGGCCGGCGCCGGCAGGGGAAGTGACAGCGGATGCCTTTCAGTGGCGGATATTCCGCACTTGTAAGCGTGTGCCCTCGTTTTCAATCTCCATCCGCAATCACGCGCAGCTCCGTTTGCCCCTGACCGTGTCCCTGTGCTTCATCGGGTTTGACTGAGGCCGTTGGCCGCAAACCAAGCTGAGGACTATTTATGCCTCTGATCCGGCGAACCGCCGCCGGCGGATACAGAGGATTCTCCAAGGGGTATAGGACCAACAGCATGTCCGGCCCGGTCGGAATGTGTGTCCTGCGGGCAGGCACACGCGTTTTTTGGTTAAATTGCCTCCGCGAAGTCCGGTAAAGTCCCGCCTTCCTGTTCCCGCCGGCTTTTTGTCCCTCCCCATGTCCGCCACCCGAGTCAAACCCGATCTCAACGCCCGCCTGCACGATGTGCCGCATGTGCCGGGGGTTTACCTGATGCGGGACCGGTTCGGGAAGATCATCTATGTCGGCAAGGCCAAGGATCTACGCCGGCGGCTGTCCAACTATTTCCAGCCGGCCCGCAGCGGATTGGCGGACCTGAAGACCCGGGCGCTAATTAACAGCATCTGGGACTTTGAATACCACACCGTGCGCAACGAGCACGAATCCCTGCTGCTGGAGGGCAAGCTGATTAAGGAGTACCGGCCCAAGTACAATATTGCCTTCCGGGACGACAAACGCTTCCTCCTGCTCAAAATCCACCCCGACGAGCCATGGCCGCGCTTTCATCTGACACGCACCCGCAAGGAGGACGGTGCACGCTACTTCGGCCCTTTCGCCCACAGCGGCAGTCTGCGCACCACTCTCCACTGGATGCAGATGCAGTTCGGCCTGCGGTCCTGCCGGCCCGTGGCACCCGGGGAGAATGACTACCGTCACTGCCACAACGACGTGATCAAAAACTGCACCGCTCCCTGTATTGGACGCATCAGCCATGCGGATTATATGCAAAAAGTGCAGGAGGCCTGCGCCTTTCTGGACGGCAAATTCCGCGATCACCTGAAGGAGATCGAGGCCGAAATGCAGCAGGCCGCCGCTGATCTGGATTTTGAGCGTGCGGCGGAACTGCGGGACATGCTCCTTGACTTCCAGCGCACCCTCAAACCTGTCCGCCGCTTCACCCGGAGCCGCGGTGCGCCGTCGGATCAGATCAAGCCACTGGAGGATGTGCAGGAACTGGGCCGGATGCTGGAGCTGACGCACATGCCCTCAGTCATGGAGTGCTTCGATATTTCCAACATCTCCTCCAACCATATCGTGGCCAGCATGGTGCGGTTCCGGGACGGAGTACCGGACACCGCGAACTACCGCCGCTACCGCATCAAAACGGTGAAAAGCCAGAACGATTTCGCCTCCATGGCGGAGGTGGTTCGCCGCCGCTACTCCCGCATTCTGCTGGAATCCGCCGCTGCGGCGCCTGACCGGTTTGAGCACAGCCAGGAGGACGCGCCGGATGCCCTGCGCCGTCTGGCCGGGCATCTGGAGGAGCACCCGGAGGACAACCGCTCCAAAACCCCGTATGTCCGCATGCCCGATCTCATCATTGTGGACGGCGGTAAAGGGCAGCTCTCCTCGGCCTGTGAGGAGCTGCAGCGGCTGGGCCTGCACAGCCAGCCCATCATCGGTCTGGCCAAGGAGCGTGAGGAGGTTTATGTCCCCGATCAGGCGGAGCCCATCGTCATGCCGCACACCATGGGTGCCCTGAAGCTGCTGCAGCGCATCCGGGATGAGGCGCACCGCTGGGCCAATGGCTACCACCAGCTGCTGATGAAACGCCGTGTCGCGGAGAGCATTCTCGACGACTGTCCCGGCATTTCCCCGGCGAAAAAGAAGCTCCTGCTCACAGAGTTCGGCAGCGTGGCCCGCCTGCGCCGGCTGACCCCGGAAAGCATCAGCCAAGTGCGCGGCATCAGCCTGAAGCTGGCTACGGAATTGAAAGCCTGGCTGGAGACACACTGAGCCGGCCCCACGTTCACCCATAGGCAGATCGACCGACGCACTGGCTGCGTTGCCACAGGCTGGGCCTCAGCTCTGCAAGCTGCCGCCAGCGGGCCGTGGTGTCCAATAGCACACCAGGCAAACTCCGGAATGCCTCCGTTTTCCCACTTCCAAAGCCAAACGAAAAGGACTTCCGGGTGATCCGGAAGTCCTCTCACTGGATTGAATCTGACTGGGCAGACCGACTGACGGAGCGGCATTTCAACCGCCGGAAGCCAGACAGCCCGCCGGTCGCTTAATTAACCTTTCGACTTCAGGTCGTTGTACATTTCGTAGCCCTGCTCCGGGGAGAGGTTCTCATGCACCACGCCGCGGACGGCCTTCATCATGGAGATCGGATCATCGCTCTGGAAGATGTTGCGGCCCATGTCCACGCCGCTGGCACCCTGCTGGATGGCGTTGTAGCTCATTTTCAGCGCGTCGAGCTCCGGCAGCTTTTTGCCGCCGGCGATCACGATCGGCACCGGGCAGCAGGAGGTGATGGTCTCAAAGCCCTCTTCAGTGTAGTAGCACTTCACCACGTTGGCACCCAGTTCGGCCATGATACGGGTGGCCAGGCGGAAGTACTGTGAATTGCGGGCCATGGCGCGGCCGACGGCCACCACGCCCATCACGCCGATGCCGTAGCGGGAGGCGGCGTCCACCAGATCGGTCATGTTCTTCAGACTTTGGCGCTCATAAGCGCTGCCGATGAAGACCTGCACGGCCAGAATGCTGGCGTTCAGACGGATGGCCTCCTCGATGTTAAGGGCAGTGCTCTCATTGGAAAGGGGCTCAAAGCCGGGGCGGGCGAACTTGGCCTTCTTGCCGTCGATTTCGCCTTCCCACTCCTCCATGGGGCTGACCATGCTGGTGCCGCCGCTGGCGCGGAGGGCGATGGCCTTCTGGGTGGAGGCGGGGATGACGCTGCGCTGAATGCCGCGGGTGAGCATGAGGCAGTCCGCGTAGGGCTCCAGCGGAAGAATGGTCTGATCCACGCGCTCCAGACCGGTGGTCGGTCCCTGGAAGTAGCCGTGGTCGAAGGCAAGCATCACCGTGCGGCCGTCCTTGGGATTGAAGACTTTGCTGAGGCGGTTTTTCAGACCCCAGTCGTACTGGTGGCTGCCTTTGAGGAAGAAGCCAGGGGCGGCTTGGGGAACGTCCGTGAAAAAGTTCTTCTGCTTTTCCTGTTTGATGCCGTCGATGTCTGCCATGGATTGGGTGGTTTTGAGTGCGGAATAGGGTGTGAACCCCCTGATACGAAGTTCGGCACGGCTGCTATCAGTCCCAAGGCGGGGGTGCAAGCAGAATCACGGTCGGTGGCGGTCATTCGCGCCGCGCCTCCCGGATAAATGATACTTTTCCACATCCAGTCCCACCGGTGCTGGAAAACCCGCCATGCATGCGGCAGGGCAATCCCTGATAAAAATTCAGTTTCGGCCCGGCTTTGCCCGTGACAGTCACGTCCTTCGGTGGCAACCGGTCCCTGCTCTGCCAACTCCTCCTCTCGCTCCTCTCCTTATGTTTCTGTATCCATGTGGACTCTGACCCTGCCCTGGTGGGAATTTGTGGCGCGCGCCGCCGTGGTTTACATTTTCGTGATCGTCCTGCTGCGGCTGACCGGAAAACGGCAGACCGGCCAGATGGAGCCTTTTGATCTGGTGCTCCTGCTGGTGCTCAGCAATGCTGTGCAGAACTCCATGAACGGGGGTGACAACTCCATCACCGGCGGACTGATCCTGGCCGCCACCCTCGTGGGGCTGAACTGGTTTACAGGCTGGCTGACCTTCAAAAGCCGGAAGGCGGAGCTTCTTATCGAGGGCCGTCCGGAACTGCTGATCCATGAAGGGAAAGTCTTCGAAAAAGCGATGCGGAAGGAAAAGCTGACCCATGCGGAACTGATGCTGGCTCTGCGCCTCGAGGGATGTCTGAACCTCTCCGAGGTTAAAGCTGCTTTCATGGAAAGCAACGGCACCATCAGCGTCATTCCCCGCCAGCGGAGCGAAGGATAACCCCATTCCGGTGGAACTTTACCTCTGCGCGGCGATTTCAAAAGGACCTCACTCCGACTTCGCGGGAGGGCTGTCGAGGAGGGACCGGAGATTGTATTTGGTGTAGCGGGTTTCACTGGCCACGCGCTCGCTGTCGGCATTGGCCACGTAGAAGTCCAGATTGTCCGGAGCGAAAAGCACGGAGTGCAGATTGCTGGTCATGCAGACGGGGCGGGACATCAGATTGATGGCCTGGGTGACCCCGAAGCTGCCAAATCCGTTTTTCACCCGTTTCGCGAGCTCGGTGTAGCGGTCGCCTGCGGACATCAGCACGGTGTCCGGCACCGGTTCTGCGAGCTGGGGATGGGATTCCCCGGTGCGGATCACCTCGAACACCGTGGACGTGGCCTTCACGCCGGCGGCGGTGTGGGTTTTGGCGTCGGAGATCACATAGTAGTATTCACAGGTGCGCGGCGTGCGGCGCATGTAATCCAGAGCCTCCTCCAGCGTGGAGGTGTTCTCCATCACCTCGCGCACCAGCTGGGCCATGGGCTTGCCGTCCCAGCTGCCCTCGCCCCGACCGCCCATCTCCCCAATACACAGCTGCTTCTCGTTCATGGCGGTCACGCTGCCGGTGAAGCCGGCGTAGCCGATGTTCACCCACGCATTGCCTTTCTCCGGCCGGGTGACGATCACGGCGGCGTTCTCCTCCATTCCGACTCCCCGCATATAGTCAAGGACGCGGCCATGGTAGAGCTTGCCGTCCGGCGTGGCCTTGCCCAACAAGGCGAATCCGCTGCAATGGAACAGTTCAGGGAAAAAATTCGCCAAGCGGATCTCCTCCGGCTGCAGGCCGGCGGCGGTGGCGATGGCGTCCATTTCCGCCAGATGGCGCGGATCGATGAACGGCCCGGTGCGTCGCACGGCCTCCTCGATTTCCCCGAAGAACCAGCGGCCTTTCTCAAAGGAGGTGCCCACTCCGACCCCGTAGAGCACCCGGTCCACCAGCCGGCGGACCTCCTTTTTCATCAGGGTGCCGTGCTGACGGCCCATTTCCTCAGGGGTGCCTGACAAAAAGAGCACCTTCGTGCCGTCGAAATCCTCCAGCCGGCCCGCGCCCTCCTCGGCGATTAGGTGCCGTGCGCCTTTGGCGGGCGGCAGGGTCGGAATGCGGGAGCCCAGATTGGCCGTTACCACCTTCACAAACCGGTCAATCTGGGACAGGGCCACATGCTCCTCCCGGTCATTGCTGTCCGTCACCGGCTGCCACGCGGCATCCGGCAGGGCGGCGGCGATGACAGGTGGGGAGACGGAGAGCTCCACTTTGGTCCGGTCGTCCTGATAGCGGAGCATGGAGGGCCAGTCCCTTCCCACCAGCACAGTGGCGGTGAGGGAGGGGTTGCGGACCGGCAATTCCATGGCCGCCGCCGCCGGCGAGGGGCTGAGGACATACTCCGCTTCACCCGCCGTGGCGGTCTCCTGTCGCTCCATGCGCAGCAGCACTGTCAGCAGCGCCAGCTGGGAATGGCTGACCGGCAGGCTCAGCAGGTTGAATTTGACGGGCTGAACGCTGTCGGGGCGTGTGCTGAACTGCGGCACGGTGTTGTCCGCGCGGATCAGGAAATCCTTCTTCGGCACGTGGATCCATACCTTCTCTCCGTCTTGGCAGAAGGTGAGGGAGCGCTCCCCGATGTCCGCCTTCACCAGCAGGCGGGAGGGGGGCTGGACCTGCACATGGAATTTCGCGTCCTTCAGAAACTCCGCACCGCCCGTGGCCGTGGTCACGGCCAGATTCGCAGTCACGCTGCGCGCCTCCTGTCCGGAGGATGGCTGTAGGAAGGAGAAAACTTCGCCCAGCGCGCCCATAACCTCCCCGCTGGCATTGACTTTGGCGACGGAGGCCGCCGGCTCTTTGGCCTGCAAGGCCGGCACCGCGCCGGCGGTTAGAAACAGAACACTGGCGGCACCTGCAAGACGGAGGATAGGGAAAATGTGCATGGGCTTCATAACGGATTCCCGCGAATATAAAAGCCACCCTGCCACCGGGCCAACCTGAATTTTTTAATTTTTCCTGAACCGCACGCCGGTTATTCCGCTTTGCCCCGCTTGGATGCTCCGGTGCTGGCGGCACCTGCCGCTTTGACTGCGGACAGCTGCGGGGTTTTCCAACGGTAGTGCCCAGTGATGGGGAACGACACCAGGCAGTTCTCCTCCTGGGCTCCGCCCCCGATATTGTGGATGATCAGCCACTGGCCGTCAGGACCTTTGGTGTCACTGACAATCATGATGTGCGGCAGGGTTTTCGCGACCGTGCACGTGATCAGATCCCCCGGACGATAATCCGGCGGCTCGGCGGCGGGCACGGCGAATCCTTTCCGTTTGAGATAGACCCGCAGATTGAGCACCCGGCGGTGGTCGATGTTTTTATCCGTCCGCTTCAGGTTCCATGCCTTCGGATAGGCGGAGAAATTCGCGGCCATGTCCTCGTGCACCTCTTTCTGGAGATCCACGCCGCAGGCCGTCCGCAGCGCGCGGATCACCACATCGGAGCAGACGCCGCGCTCCAGCGGCACATCCCCGCCGGGGTATTTCAGCACCTCATAGGCGGGGTCGTAGCGCACCGTTTTACCGATCTGGGCGCGGGCTGCACGAATGATTTCCGCTGAGAGGTCGGTATTTTGAGGTTTGCCCTGCTGCGGCTCCTTTTCCTTTTCCGGCGCTTTTTCCTGCGACGGAGTCTGTTGCTGTGCCGGTTCCTCTTTACTCTTTCCCTTCCCCGCCTCCTGCGCCCATGCCGGCAATGGGCAGGCGGCGATGCCAAGGTGAAGGGTCAGCAGTCCGGCAAGACAGGTGCGGCGATTCATAGGGAGGCGGATCAGACAGTATGAATTTCCTGAAAGATACCTCCGCCGAGAAGTTCGTCACCCTCATAAAACGCGCAGATCTGCCCCGGAGACAAAGCCCGCTGCGGCTGGTCAAACCGCACGGTCAGGGAATCCTCCCCTGTCCATTCGATCATGGCATCCTGGCCGGGGCACCGATAGCGGGGCTGGGCCTGCAGGCGCCGGTGTTCATTGGGGGTCATGGGCGGTTCCCCCACCCATGAGAGGCTGCCCACCACCGCCCGGCTGGCATAGAGGCCGGGGGCCTCCGGATGCTCAAAAGCGAGCACCAGCTCACGGGTGGCCGGACGTTTCTCCACCACCACATAGGCCTCCTTGTAGGTGTTGGAGGCCACGCCCAGCCCTTTGCGCTGGCCGAGGGTGTAAAGATGCAGGCCGCGGTGGGAGCCCAGCCGGCGTCCGTCCGTGCCCACGATCCCGCCCGGAGCATCCGGCACAAAAGCCCGCAGAAAGTCGGTCATTTTCACCTGCCCGATGAAGCAGATGCCTTGGCTGTCCTTTTTGCCCGCTGTCGCCAGGCCCAGCGCCTCAGCCCGCTGCCGGACCTCCGCCTTCTGGAGATTGCCGATGGGAAAGAGCGCCCGCCGCGCCTGATGCTGCCGCATGAGGGCCAGAAAGTAGGTCTGATCCTTGTTGCGGTCCAAGCCACGCCAAATCCGCGACGGCCCGCTACCGTTCTCCTCCGCATGGGTCACCCGCGCATAATGCCCGGTGGCCACGGCGCTGAATCCCTGCTCCAGGGCGTAATCCAAAAACACGCCGAATTTGATCTCCCGGTTGCACATGACATCCGGATTGGGGGTCACGCCCTGCTGGTACCCCTCCAGCAGATATTTCACCACCCGTTCCCGGTAATCCGCCATCAGGTTCACCACGCGGAATTCGATGCCCAGCCGTTCCGACACCGCCCGCGCATCCTCGATATCCTGCTGCCACGGGCAGTCGCCGAGGATATTCTCCTCGTTGATCCAGTTTTTCATGTAGGCCGCCACAACCTCATGCCCCTGCTTCAGCAGAACCGCCGCCGCCACGCTGCTGTCCACACCTCCCGACATTGCCACCAGTATTTTCATCTTTTCCGTCCATCCTCGCACAGGGTTCCGCGTGCGGGCAAGCGGGGCGGATTCAGCTTGCAAGATACCGCCCCCGCAGCCGTAAATGCCAGCAGCAACCCCGGTAGCCCGGCATCCTCAACGACTCCATGAAAATCAAAACGCTTCTCTCCGCCCTGCTTCTTTTCCCCGCCCTGCTTCACGCCGGCGAAACCATCCAGCTCTTCAACGGCAAGGACCTCACCGGCTGGGAGGGTCTCAGCGGGTTCTGGAGCGTCAAGGACGGCACCATTACCGGCCAGACCACCGCCGAGCACCCCACCAAGGGTAATACCTTCCTGATCTGGAAAGGCGGCGAAGTGTCCGATTTCGAACTGAAATTCCAGTATAAAATCACGGCCCAGAACGACAAGGGATTCGGCAACAGCGGCGTGCAGTACCGCAGCAAGATCGCGGATCCCGCCGCCTTCGTGCTCGGGGGCTACCAGGCCGACTTTGAATACGGCACCACCTACTCCGGCATCCTCTATGAGGAGCGCGGCCGTGGTATTCTCGCCCAGCGCGGCCAGAAGGTGACCGTCAAGCCCGGAGAGGAGGCCGGCAAGTTCAAGCTGGAGGTCACCGGCGAGACCGGCAAGTCCGCCGAGATCCAGGCCAGCATCAAGCAGAACGAGTGGAACGATTACAAAATCGTGGCCAAAGGCGGACACCTTCAACACTTTATCAACGGCCGCCTGACCGTCGACGTCACCGATGAAACCCCTGAGGGAGCCAAATCCGGCGTCCTCGGTCTTCAGCTCCACGCCGGCGAACCCATGACCGTGCAATTCCGCAGCTTGGAATTGACGAAGTAAGCTCAAGCCGGGAAGCGGAACAGGTTCCCACCCTTTTCCGGAGTTTGATTTCACCAAAGGCGCGGCTGCCAAAGCCGCGCCTTTTGTTTTGCCATCCTCCTTGGGGGCAAGCCGCCAAAGCAGTAAAAAGAAAGGTGTTGGAATTGAGGCCCGCCCGGGGAAGTGAATAATCCCCCCTTCTCTTCCTGGCATCTTCCGTTTCCTCATCCCATGCCCGAAATTTTCACTGTCGCTCCCGATCAGGCCGGACAAAGGCTGGACCGTTTTCTCTGCGCCTGCCTGCCGGAGCTTTCCCGTGCCCGGCTGCAGGCACTGATCAAAGAGGGCGCGGCGCTGGTGAATGGCCGGACGGCCAAACCCAGTCACGAAACCACCGTTGGCGAGGAGGTCAGCATTGAAATCCCCCCGGACAAGCCGGCGGAGGCCCAAGCACAGGATATTCCGCTGGATATCCTTTATGAGGACGAGCACCTGGCGGTGCTGAACAAGGCCAGCGGCATGGTGGTGCATCCCGCCCACGGCAATGAGGACGGCACGGTGGTCAACGCCCTGCTGCACCGCTTCGGCGCACTCAGCAGCATCGGCGGAGTGGCCAGACCGGGGATTGTGCACCGGCTGGACAAGGAGACCAGCGGCTGCCTCATCGTGGCCCGGAGCGATGCCGCCCATCAGCACCTCAGCGCCCAGTTCGCGGAGCGGGAGCTGGACAAGATTTACCTCGCGGTCACCAGCGGCACGCCCTCGCCGCGTCAGGGCAGCGTTCAGACCCACTTGGGCCGTGATCCCCATGACCGTCTGAAAATGACCGTGCTGCCCGCTCCTGCCGGAAAATGGGCGCACACGGATTACGAAGTGCTGCACACGCTTGGCGGCGACGCCCTCGTGAAATGCACGCTGCACACCGGGCGCACCCACCAGATCAGGGTGCATATGAAGCATCTGGGCCATCCGCTGCTGGGCGATCCCACCTATTCCCGCCCATCCAAACAGACCAAGGCGCCGCGCCTGATGCTGCACGCGTGGCGGCTGGGCATCACCCACCCTGTCAGCGGAAAGCGGCTGGATTTTGAGGCTCCTCTGCCCCCGGAATTCACACTCTGGCTGCCGCCGGAAGGTTTGGGCTGATCAGCAGTATGAATGGTTGGTGATCATTCAGGAAAAACACCGCGCGGGACCGCCGGTCCCCGTCGCGTGGCAGTGCTTTCCTCCGTTGCCGCATCCGCGGCCCGGTGATCGTTTGGGAATGCGGCTGGAACATTCCTGCTTTCCTGGCGCCGTACCGTTTTTCCTCTTTCATCACCAATGCTCCCCATGGACCAGCCTTCACCTGACAATACCCCCCGCCCGACCCGCCGGAAGCGTTATTCCGGAAAAAACCCGCGCCGGTTTGAGGACAAATACAAAGAGCACCAAGGCGATGCGGAGACCATGAGCAAAGTGATGGCTTCCGGCAAGACCCCGGCGGGCACCCATTTGCCCGTTCTGCTGCCGGAAACCCTGAAAGCCCTGCGTCTCCGGCCCGGCCACACCGTGGCCGACTGCACGCTGGGATATGGCGGGCATGCGGAGGCCCTGCTCTCCGCCGTGCAGCCCGGAGGCCGGCTCATCGCGCTGGATGTGGATCCCCTGGAGCTGCCCCGCACGGAGTCCCGCCTGCGGGCGCTGGGGCATCCTCCGGAGAGCCTGAGCGTGCACCGCAGCAACTTTGCCGGCCTGCCCAAAGTGCTGGCCGGTCTGGGCCTGCTGGGCGTGGATGCCCTGCTGGCGGATCTGGGGGTGTCCTCCATGCAGATCGACAATCCGGCGAGGGGCTTCAGCTTCAAAAGCGAGGGGCCACTGGACATGCGCCTCAATCCGGAACGCGGTGCTCCCGCCTCCGCCCTGCTGGCCTCCGCCAATCCTGACAAAGTGGAGCACTGGCTTGCCGGCCACGCCGACGAGCCCCGTGCCGCCCTGCTGGCCCGGCATCTTGCAGGGAAGCAATTCGCCACCACCGGCAGCCTGACTGAAGCCTTGCGGGAATTGACTCCCGATCCGGAGGAAGCGGAGCTGACCATCCGCCGCGTGTTCCAAGCGCTGCGCATCGCGGTGAATGATGAGTTCTCCGCGCTCGATTCTCTGCTCCGCCAACTGCCGCAAATCCTGCTGCCGGGAGGCCGCGCCGCCATCCTGACATTCCACTCCGGCGAGGACCGCCGCGTGAAGCAAGCCTTCGCCGCCGGGCTGAAGGACGGCACCTGGAGTGAAGTGTCGGATCAGGTGATCCGCGCCGGCCCGGAGGAACAGCATAACAATCCGCGCTCCACCTCCGCCAAGCTGCGCTGGGCGGTGCGGACTTCAGGCTATTAAAAAAGTTTTTCTATTTTGTAAAAAACCCTTTGACGGTTTTCATAATCGTGGCAATATCCTCACACCTTCAACGAACCACATGAAATCATCCGCCAGCCCCATTACAAGCATACAGCCAGCCCCGGCTTCGGGGTTTGGACTGATGTGGGATGGCGAATTGTGCCTGCAGGAGATGCTGGAGAGTCATTCGGGTGGTTACCGCCACCTGCTTAATAAAAAACCTAAAAACC
The DNA here is from genome assembly GCA_028293125.1 of Verrucomicrobiales bacterium. Taxonomy (GTDB): domain Bacteria; phylum Verrucomicrobiota; class Verrucomicrobiia; order Verrucomicrobiales; family V1-33; genus CAIZWU01. The sequence continues at coordinate 121,878 of JAQGPJ010000041.1, forward strand.
GTGATGAGCGGTCGGACATCCAAGATCCGACCTGACTTCCCCGAAACCGGAAAAGTTTTCCGAAGCCCCGCTCACCACCTTGGAGAGCGGGGCTTTTTTCTTGTCCAAATCATTCAAAATCAACCTATTACGCTGATTTAAAGTCTGTCCCTCCGCCTTGCGGCGGCCAGTGACAGGCACCCCAATCCGGATTCCCTTTCCCTTTTTCCTCAACCCAGGCCCGTCCTGCCCACCCAAAAAAGACCCCTCCGCCGGCGGCTACCGGCGGAGGGGCGACAGGACGGCCCGCAGACAGAGAGTGCTTCGACGCCTCATCCCCAACCCACGGGACTTATCCCCGCGAACCTTGGTGGCGTTATCCCGCAAAGTCAACCCGCCTCCAACAGGGCGGATGTCAGGGGTATTGTGCGTTTTCACTCAACTTTCTACATGGGAAAACCCATTTCATACTCTTACAGGCTTCTCATACGGTGTGCCTGAAAACACCTGAACATCCGCCGTGAAATCCAGCGGGTGCGGCTCCGGAGGGAGCGGCAGGGGTGTTTGTTCTTTTTTCACACATCACACCACATCAGGCGCCTCAGCCGGACGGCGGACCCCAAACTCCGTTGGGTCCCGTCCGGCTGACGCTGCCCTTATACAAACGCGGTCATCGTTCAACAGCAGGACGACGGTCTTCCAAACCGGCTATGCCGGTGCAGTTCCGGCTGACCAACCCTTTTCCCCCATGATCAGGAGGATGCCCCGGCCAGCGGGCTGTAGACCCGCCGTCATCTCAAAAAGAGGCCGGAAGTGACCAGTGGCGCACTACCACCATCCTTCACCATTTTTCAGCCCTTCCCCAATCCATCCACTCCCCAGTGAGGTAACGCAGCCTGCCAGTCTTTGAAACTGGAAGTCATGGTTCAAGTCCATGCCGGGGAGCCATTTTTTCCACCCGCCATCCCTTTGTTTTCCCCTCATGATTTCCCTGCCACCCGCCCTCATCACCACCCCGCGCCTGATCATCCGGCGGCGGGACCCGTCCGATGCCGCTCTTTTCAAGGACGCGGTGGATTCCAGTCTGGAGCACCTGCGCCAATGGATGCCCTGGGCTCATGATGAGCCGATACCGCTGGAGGCTCTGCGGGAGCGCATCGCTGGTTTCGCCCTCAATTTTGAGGAAGGCCGGGAATTTGTTTACGGCATCCTGTCCAAGGATGGATCAGAGGCTCTCGGCTGCCTGGGCTTGCATCTCCGCAATGAGGATACGGACCGCGAAATCGGCTACTGGCTGCGCGTCTCCGCCACCGGCCAAGGATTTATCACCGAAGCCGCCGCAGCCGTGACCACCGCCGCCTTTGCCACATGGCCGGATGTCCAAACCGTCACCATCGTCTGCGATCCGGCCAATGCCCGCAGCGCCGCTGTCCCCGCCCGCCTGGGGTATTCCTGTCTGGGAAACCGCCCTTCCAAGGAACCTACCCCGGCCCGCTCCGAAGACCAAGTCTGGCGGATCACACGGGAGGGCTGGCATTCCTCCACCGGCAACGGCAGGGCAGCCGTCAGCCAAATTCAGCCATAGAGCGCCTGACCCTCACGGCAGGGCATGGCTTGCCGTCAGTCAATCCATTTATGGAGTCCATAGTGTAACAGTAAGCACTCGGCCTTGTGAACGCCGCGGAACCGGGGCAGAACCGGTTGGACTCCCCAATTTCACCTCATTGTTTAACCCGTGCGCGATCAAGCAGCGCATTATCGCGCACGGGGATGGAATCAGGAAGCCGTCAGTGGGGCATTTTCCCTGATCCGCCCTGTCCAGGATGGGCCGGTGCCACTGCATTTTCCGCGGCATCCCCGCCGTGCTTTTTCCATTTTCCGGTCTGTAGCTCAATGGGTAGAGCAAGGGACTCATAATCCCTTGGTTGCGGGTTCGAATCCCGCCGGACCGACCATTTTCCCTGCGTAGTCCAACAGCAGAGACACCACGCTTAGAACGTGGACAGTGCGGGTGCAAATCCTGCCGCAGGGACCAAATCATCATCAGTCATCCGGCTTTGTATCAGCCGGAGGCCGACAACTCCCTCCCGTAGCCCAATCAGCAGAGGCATCCCGCTTAAGACGGGATAGGTGCAGGTGCGAATCCTGCCGGGAGGACCATGGAAATCGAACCGGACCAGCGTGCCGGGACCCGGTGCTGACGGGATCATGCCACCTTCATGTGGCATGGGGGCAGGACCTCCACTTTCCGCCAAATTTTCCCCGGCGGAGGATTTCGAATTCAAGCGCTGACCTTGCCGGATCGGAAAAACCGATTCATTCAGCCCGGATAGCCCAAAAGCAGAGGCACGGCGTCGAGAGCGCCGCCAGTGCGGGTGCGAGTCCCGCTCCGGGCACCATTTTCAGTTTTCCTTTTTCAGGACCGCAAGCTTTGCAGCGAAGCAGCCGGCTTTTAACCGGCAGAGCACGGGGCGGCACCGTGGCGGTCCACTTGGTTTTGGTGGTAACAAAAAGGGGGCCTGATAACGCCCGTCACTGCGGCGCGGGCCGCGTGATGAGGCGTAGTTGGTGTGTGAAAAAAGAACAGACACCCATGCCGGACCTCTTCGGGACGACCGCGCCTTCAACCGTCCCTTCGTTATGACCGAAGCCATCCACACCTCCTCCGTGCTCGTGCTGAACCGCCACTGGCAGGCCATCGACGTGAAAACACCCGCGCAGGCCTTCGCCATGATGGCCACGGGCTCCGCCCAGGCGCTGGATATTTCAGCGAATGCGCTGCTGCCGGTCTCTTGGTCAAACTGGCTGAAGCTGCCGGTGCGGGAGCACGACCGCAGCATCGGGACCGTCCACGGCCCGGTGCGCTCGCCAACGGTCCTGGTGCTGGCCCGCTTCGCCAGAATGCCGCGCCGGCGTCTGACCTTTTCGCGCCGGGGGCTCTTCATGCGCGATGGCGGGGTCTGCCAGTACAGCGGACGGGCGCTCCAGTTCGATGAGGCGAATATCGACCATGTCATCCCGCGCAGCCGGGGCGGCCCCACCTCCTGGGAAAATTGTGTGCTGGCCGACAAGCGCGTCAATCACCGCAAGGGTGACCGGACTCCCGAGGAGGCCGGACTGCGCCTCGCACGGCCTCCCCAGCCTCCCCGTGAAATGCCCGCCGCCGCCCTGATCCGGAACACCCTCGGCATTCAGGACTGGACCATGTTCCTCGGCTGACGCCGCTGAATACGCGGACGCCTGTGGTCAGGCATTTGCCCTTTTTCCTCAAAGCCAAAAACACGAGTGGACCGCTGTCCTGCCCCCTTGGCTGGCTTCACGCCAGGACTTCATGGATCACATGTCCATGGACATCGGTCAGGCGGCGGTCCACTCCGGCGTGGCGGAAGGTCAGCTTTTCGTGGTTGATGCCCATGAGGTGCAGGATGGTGGCGTGCAGATCATAGCACTGGGTGCGGTTGACCTCCGCCTTGAAGCCCAGGCTGTCGCTTTCGCCGTAGGACACCCCCGCTTTCACCCCTGCGCCCGCCATCCAAGTGACAAAGCTGCCGCCATTGTGATCCCGCCCCCCGTTGCCCTGGGCGAACGGTGTGCGGCCGAATTCCGAAGTCCAGATCACCAGCGTGTCCTCCAGCAGGCCCCGCGATCCCAGATCCTCCAGCAGCGCCGCCGCCGGCTGATCCATGCCCAAGGCAATAGGCGGCAACTCGGCGGTGATGCTGCCATGGTTGTCCCAATTGTTGGCTGCGCCCTGCGGCCCGCTCCACACCTGCACAAACCGCACCCCGCGCTCCACCAAGCGGCGTGCCAGCAGGCAGCGGCGGCCAAAGTCCTCCGTGGCCGGCTGGTCCAGACCATAGCCTTTTTTCGTGATCTCGGTCTCCTTGGTCAGATCAAAAGCCTCCGGGGCGCTGAGCTGCATGCGGGCGGCCAATTCATAGGAATCGATCCGCGCCTCCAGCCGGGAATCCCCCGGATGCTCCGCCGCATGGGCGCGGTTCAGTTTCTCCAGCGCCGCCAGACCGCGGCTGGACACGTCCCCGCCGGTTTTATTCCAAGCAGAACCGGGAAACAGATCCGGCACCGCGGCATTCACCCCCGCCCGGATGATAGTGCCCTGATGGCTGGCCGGCAGAAAGCCTGACGAGAAATTTCCCCGCTGGTTGTAGGGCAGCCCCCGGACGTCCGGCAGGACCACATAGGCCGGCAGGTTCTCATTCTCCGACCCCAGCCCATAGGACAGCCACGCGCCCAGCGAGGGAAACCCCGGCAGCTGAAAGCCGGTGTTCATGAGGTAGCTGCCAGGCCCATGCACATTGGTGGCCCCGGTCATGGCCATGAGAAAAGCCATGCGGTCCACATGCTTGGCCTGATGGGGAAAAACACTGCTCACCCACCGTCCGCTCTGCCCGTGTTGTTTGAACTCAAACGGGCTTTTCATCACCGCGCCGGACATCCCTGTCTGACCCTCCGGTTTCTCCTTGGGACCGGCCATTTCGCCGTGCCGGCGCTCCAGTTCCGGCTTGTAGTCAAAGGTGTCCATCTGGCTGGTCCCGCCATTCATGAAAAGCTGAATGATGCGTTTGGCTTTGGGCTTGTGATGCAGGCCGCCGGCCAGCGACACCGACGCCTGGCTACCGCCCGTCAGCAGATGCGACAACGCCAGCGCGCCGAAGCCGCCGCCGTAATTTTGCAGAAACCGGCGGCGCGACAGCACGGAGGCCGTGCGCGGATCCCCTCCGGGGTTACGGGACAAAAAGGAATTCATTGGTGTTGAACAGAATACGCGCCACCTCCGCCAGCCCATCCTGGGCGGCGCAGGCCCGCATGGTCTCCCGTTCTTCCGGCCGGGGATCCCGCAGGAGGACGAGCCGATACATGCGGGCCACGGGATCGGCGGCATCCTCATTCCCTGCCCGCTCCGCCAAGGCGGCGGCATGATGCAGGATAAAATTGTTGTTCCAGAGCACCAGCGCCTGCAGAGGCGCGGCGGTGAATCCGCGGACCGGCGTCAGCACTGCGGCATCCGGGAAGTCCAGCGCATCAAAAAGCGGGTCGGAGATGCCCCGCCACACCACCCGGTAGATGCTGCGGCGGCCCGAGCCCGGGGAATTCCAGTCATAGGCCGCATAGTCCAGGGCCGGCGTGGACTGCGGACCGGGGGAGCTGATGAAGTGCGCCACGCCGGGCCCGCCGGCAGTCAGATCCAGTTTTCCGGACGCCTGCAGCACCGCATCACAGAAACCTTCGGCCTGCAGCCGCCGGCTATTCATGCGCCACAGCAGACGGTTGTCAGGATCGAGCTTGGCCTGCTCCGCGCGGTGTTCGGCGGATTGCCGCCAGGTGTGGCTGGTGAGGATGAGACGGTGCAGCTTTTTCAGCGATCCGCCATTGTCCCGCAGCTCCGCCGCCAGCCAGTCCAGCAGGGCCGGGTGCGAGGGCTGCTCGCCCATTTTTCCAAAATCGCCCGGAGTGGAGCTGAGGCCGGCTCCAAAGTGGAACTGCCAGACCCGGTTGGCGATGCTGCGCCATGTAAGGGGATTGCGGCCATCCGCCAGCCAGCGGGCCAAAGCCACCCGGCGTTGGCCCTCCCCTCCCTCCATGGGAAATCTGGAGGGCAGCGCGCTGATTTCCGACAGGGCTCCTGGCGGGGCCTCCGCGCCGGGTTTGGAAAGATCCCCGCGCTGCAGCACCCGGATTACTCTCGGCTCATTCAGGGTGGCCACTCCACCACCACTGTTGTAGGTCCGGCCGGCGGCATACACTTGGGCCTGCGGCGGCAGGGCCGTCAAATCCTGCGCCGCCAGAATGCCCAGCACCGTGGAGGAAAGGCTAAGGGTTTCCTCAGGGGTGCGCTCGGCCGGCGGTTTGGCCAAGGCGGCGTCAGCCGTGGGATTCAGCGCCAGCATGAACGCTGGCGGGGCCGAGGTCACAGACAGCCGGAAACGTCCGATGATGTGCGCCCCGCCATGCCATTGATTCAGCGTCACCGTCAGCTTCGCCCCCGGCGGCACCTCCACAGGCGCGGCGAGGGTGAAGACTGCCTGATGCGCCTGCCCGACTTTGGGATAGATCCCCCACTCCGTGGCCGGATCCGCATCGATCACCTTATCCGCGGACCAGCCTCCCGGCTCATCCCAATCCGACGAGGCGGATAAAATGGACACGGCGGTGCTCTGGTTGGCTCCCGGAGCAAACATATGGACCCCGATGCTGGTCAGGTGCAGATTTCCATTGTCCGCCCGGCCCGGGCCGCCAGCCGGCAGGCTGGGATCCGGCATCACCTCCAGCCGCAACGCCGTGACGCGCTGCAAATCCGTCCCGGCGGTGACCGTGAGGGTTTCCTTGTCAGGACGTTTTCCCGCTGCCAGCAGGGAGGCGTCGGGCTGCCGGGTCAGCGTGGCTCCGCCGGCGGAAACAAAGGTTTCCGCCTGCAGCACCCGCCAGCCATCCACGGCCCGGCGCTCCTCCTCCCATTTGGCCAGACGGACCGCATGCTCCGGTTGGGTCAGCACCCCGGCATTGCCCGTCAGGGCCGCTGTCCGGAGATCCATGGCCCGCCGCCGCGCCTGGGCGGTGGCGGCGGTTTCGTCATAGAAAATGTCCCCTTTTCCCACGCCGGCAAAAACCGCCTGCAGGGCGTAATAGTCCTCCTGCGGTATGGCGTCGAATTTATGCGCGTGGCAGCGCGCGCAGTTGGCCGTGGTGCTCGTGAAGGCGGACATGGTCTGCGTCACCAGGTCATCGCGGTCCAGATTTTCAAAACTCATCGGTGCCGTGCCCGCCGCACTGGCGTCATACGGGCCGGCCCCCAGAAATCCAAGGGCGGGCATCAGCTCCGGCTGGTCCGGGAAAAGCACATCCGCCGCCAGCTGCTCCTCAATGAAGCGGCCCCACGGCGTGTCGCGGTTCAAGGCCCCTATCACGTAGTCCCGGAACCGCCACGCATGGGGACGGAAAACATCGTGCTCAAAGCCGTGGGTGTCTGCAAAGTGGATCACATCCAGCCAGTGCCGCGCCCAGTGCTCGCCGTAATGCGGTGAGGCCAGCAGCCGGTCCACCAGTTTTTCCCACGCATCCGGCGAGGAATCCCCGCAAAATTCCCGGATCTGCTCCAAAGTGGGCGGCAAACCCAGCAGGTCAAAGTACAGGCGCCTCGCCAGCACCTCGCGCCCCGCCTCCGGCGACGGCTCCCAGCCTTCAACCTTCAGCCGGTCCTGGATGAAGGCGTCCACTGGATTTCCTTCCCCCGCCGGCACCGCCGGACGCACAATGGGCCGCAGGGACCACCAGGAGGTATCCGGTGCGGCGATTGGCGGCGGTGTTTTACCAGACAATGGCACTGAGGCTGATTCCACAGAGACTGCCGGCACCTCCTCCGCCACTGGATCAGCCGCCACGGCGGCAAACGGCTGGCTTGCCGGCAGCAGCATCCCCGCCAGCAGCAGCGCCTGCCTTAACAGAAGATGTGAATTCAGCATACCGCTCATACGCGGTCCCGGCACGGGCTTCGCATAAAATTGCGCATTGCCGGATAGGGGGACTCAACTTGGACTCCCGAAAGACGGTATGAAGGGCTTCAAATCCTTGGCCGGCACGGATTATCCGATGCTTTGACCGAACCCGTTCCGGAGAACTTCCAAGACCAGCTCACCGGTTTCTTTAGGTCATTTCCCCACCATCACACCAGTGCCCCACTGTTCAGAAAATCTCAAAAAAGTTTCTTGTTTTAAGCCTTTTTCCGAAATGTGAAATCCGCCTCTTTCAAGAAAAGCAGGCTTCTTTTCCAGCCCTGATCCCAGCCAGCCACGTTTATTCGTATCAAGAGTAAATGCCTGCGTCCAAATGCCACAGCAGCTCCTGAAGGGCTTGCATCCATCGTAATTTTAAGCCATTCCAACCGTATGCCACTCCCTTTGATTCACCTGAACGATCTGCCTCCGGGCGGACGGAACTACTCCGGAGAACTGCGCACGGATATTTTCGAGCTCTCTGGAAAGTTTGATCCCAAGTTCACACCGCCTTTCAAGTTTGACCTTGCGGTGCGCGTGGACGACGGGGATATCATTGTGCAGGGATGGGCTGAAACCGTGTTTGAGATGCAGTGTTCCCGCTGCACGCAACAGCTTCCCTGGCGGGTGCGGCTGGATCCGTATTTCACCTGTGAGGAGCGGGATGGTGCCGCCACACTGGACTTGACAGCCCAATTACGGGAAGATACACTGCTCGCCCTTCCCGGGTATCCCCGCTGCGAGGAGTCCAATGTTGCGCCGCGTCCCTGTTCCAGGGATGGCGGATTTGCCCCGGAGAGCGAGTATGTTCCGCTGGATGGGGAGGAGACTGTGGATCCTGGCCAACGCGATGCCTGGGGGGCGCTGGACAATCTTCCTTCCGCCGATCCGAAACCAAAATCTTAAACTTTAACCGAGACCGAATCCCATGGCCGTACCCAAGCGCAAATCCTCCCGTGCCCGCCAGAAAACCCGTGCGGCTGCCCACCGCTGGCATGCTCCGAAACTGAACTCCTGCTCCGAGTGCGGTGCGGCGGTGCCTTCCCACATTGTGTGCCCCACCTGCGGCACCTACAAAGGCCGCAAGATCATTCAGGTGGCGGAAATCGCCTGATTTTTTCTGCTTTATCAACGCCGGGCTGCCTTTTGAGGCGGTCCGGCGTTTTTGTTTTTGGGCGTGGGGTGGCGGGCTGCCGGTGGGATGGACTGGATGGACTGAAGTGGACATTGGCAAGGAAGGCGCGGGGGGCCTTTCCTGAAACTTCCCAGGCAGCACCGTCGTAGTCGTTGGAGCCGGCCCGCCTTGACCCCGCGCTCCCCGGCTGCGCATTTACCTCTCCCCCGTTTTTTCATGATCCGCCGCACCACCCTGATTCTGCAATCCACCGTCTGCACCTTGGCGCTGGGAGGAGCCTTTGTGGCGGGCCGTGTCACGGGTGGCGTGGGCGCTGGAAATGACTCCGGCAGCCGGAAAAGCGCGCAGGTTCTCCCGGGTATTGGTGCCAGTTCCCCGCTGGCTCCCAAGGGCGCAAATGGCGGCGCGGCGGCGGAAGGATCAGGCAAGGGTTCCAGTCCGTCAGCCAGCAAGGTTTCCACGCCGGAGCTGGCCGCAGCCCGGCTCAAAGCCATTTTTGAGCAGCAGGACCCCGTGGCCCGGATGACGGATTACCTGGCCTTCCTCAAAACGCTGAAGGACAATGATTCACGCAATGCGGCGGTGGGGGCTTTGCTGGAGAATTTCAATCCCCGCGAGCGTGGACGGGAACTGCAGATGCTCATGACACAGTGGGGGGCCGTGGATCCTCAGGCGGCCCTGGCGTCCGTAAAGGAACGCAAGGACTGGGTGGGAGGTATGGCCGCCAATATGGTGCTGGGCAACTGGGCGCAGAAAAGTCCGGACGCCGCCATCGCCTGGGCCACGGAGAACGGCAAGGAGTCCGCCACCACCGATGAGGGCAACCGTTACCTGGCAGGTGTGCTGGGAGGTCTGGCCAAAGCCAATCTTGACCGCGCCGCCACCTTGGCGGAATCCATGCCCGGCAGCAATGCCCGCGGCGAGGTGATGGACCGTCTGCTGGATCAGTACTTTGCCCAGCGCACACCGGATGCCGCCCGCGACTGGGTGGGCGGGCTGCAGGACGGCGCTTTCAAATCCGGTCTGCTTGGAAAGCTGGCCGGCCGGCTGGCGGACAAGGACGCCGCCTCCGCCGCCACCTGGGCTGGATCCCTCCCGGAGTCCGACGCCAAGCCGAATGTGCTTTCGCAGGTGGTGGAGCGCTGGTCGCGGGAGCAGCCGAACGAGGCCGGTGCCTGGCTGAACCAATTCCCGCCCTCCGCCTCCACCGACCAGCCGCGCGAAACCTTTGCCCGGCAGGTGCAGAAACAGGACCCTGAGGCCGCTCTGGCCTGGGCCTCCACCATCACCGATGAGCGCCGCCGCAGCCGCGCCACCCGGGAACTGGTGCGCACGTGGGCCGAACGCGAGCCTGACGCCGCGCGTCAGTGGGTCAGCAGCAGCAATCTCCCGCCGGAGGTTAAACAGCGCTTCGCCAACCGCCCGCCCAATGGCTGACAGGCTGTGGGGTGATGTCCGTGATGCTGCAACATATAGACCGCCCGCATTGTGTTTTGAAGTTAACTTGCGCTAAAAGCACCAGTCCCCGCAGCGGAAAAAGCTTGCCCAAACAAGCGGGTGCGACAGGCTTCCCACACAGCTATGAACCGCCGTCATTTCCTCCAACAGACTACCGCCGCCGTGGCCACCGCCGCCCTGTCACCGTCGCTCAGCACCACGGCCAAAGCGGCTCCGGAAGTTTTCGCCGCCACCGGCAAGCCCCGGTTCCAGTTCTCCGTGAAATGGGGCATGATCGGCGAGCCGCTGTCGGTCATGGACAAATTCAAACTCCTGAAGGATCTGGGCTACGACGGCGTGGAGATGGACAGCCAGTATGCCGTGCCTGCAAAGGAGCTCACCGCCGCCATCGAGGCCACGGGCATCCCCGCCCAGGGCGTCGTAAACGCCAATCACTGGTCCACCCGCCTTTCCGACCCCAGCGCCGACATCCGCGCCAAAGCCCTGCAGGAGCTGCTGGACGGCATCCGCTACACCCACGACATCGGAGCCTCCTCCCTGCTGCTGGTCCCCGGCGCTGTGCGCGATCCCCAGAACGAAAACAGCCAGCAGGTCTGGGAGCGCAGCATCGCCGGCATCCGTCAGGCCCTCCCCCTCGCCGCTGAAAAAGGAGTGCGCATCGGCATCGAGAACGTCTGGAACCAGTTCCTCTACCAGCACGGCAATGATGCCCCGGCGGACCAGAAACCGGACCAGTATATCAAGTATGTGGATGAAATCGCCTCCACCTGGGTCGGCATCTACCTCGACCTCAGCAACCACCGCAAATACAGCTATTGCCCGGACTGGATCCACGCCATGGGCAGCCGCATCATCAAGATCGACACCAAGGACTACCTCCTGGCCAAGGACGCCAAGGATGGCCGCAAGGAAGGCTTCTGCGACATCGGTGACGGCTCCGTGGACTGGGAGGCCACCCGCAAGGCCCTGGTGGATATCAATTACTTCGGCTGGATCTCCAGCGAGGTCGCCGGCGGCAACCGCGCCCGCTTGGCGGACAATCTGGAGCGCATGAAAAAATACATCCAAGGGGCCTGATCCGCAGCGGCGCGGCACGATCCACTGGGATCGGAGCGGACGGACATTTCATTTCCATCCTGTTCTGTCAGGGACAAATAACATCAGCCCTGGAAGCATATGCTTCCGGGGCTGATGCCGTTTCAAAGCACCCGCCGGAGCAGCGTATCCTTGGCTTCACGCGGATCGGGCTCGGGATAGTCCAGCGTGTAGTGCAGGCCGCGGCTCTCGTGCCGGTGACTGGCGCTGTCCACAATGAGGGCGGCAACCTGGGCCAGGTTGCGGAGCTCCAGCAGCTCGGTGGTGATTTTGAAGTTCCAGTAAAAGTCCTGCACCTCGCGCTGGAGATTGCGCAGGCGGGTGGCGGCCCGCTGAAGGCGTTTGCCGGTGCGGACGATGCTGACGTAGTCCCACATCAGGCGGCGGATCTCATCCCAGTTGTGATAGATGACGACCAGTTCGTCCACATTGGTGACGTTGCCGGTTTTCCATGGCGGGACCTTGTATTCCTCCAGCACCGTCTGCCCCAGCGGGCTGCGGCGCAGGATATCGACCGCCGCCCGGCGGGCCACCACCGCGGCCTCCAGCAGGCTGTTGCTGGCCAGGCGGTTGGCGCCGTGCAGGCCGGTGCAACCCACCTCGCCCACAGCGTAAAGGCCGCGCAGGCTGGTGGCCCCGTTCACATCGGTGCGGATGCCGCCGCATTGATAATGCGCCGCCGGCACCACGGGAATGGGCTGGGTGGCCATGTCGATGCCTGCTTTCCTCAGGGTTTCGTAGATGTTGGGGAAGCGCTCGCTGAGGAACTCGCGGGATTTGGAGGTGATGTCGAGATAGACGCAGGGATGTCCCGTTTTCTTGATCTCGCGGTCGATGGCGCGGGCCACGATGTCACGCGGGGCCAAGGATTTCCGCACGTCGTATTTGTGCATGAACTCCTGCCCGTCCGCGCCAATGAGCACCCCACCCTCACCCCGGATAGCCTCGGTGATGAGGAAGCTTTTAATCGTGGGATGATAAAGGCAGGTGGGGTGGAACTGGATAAACTCCATGTTTGCCAGGGTGGCCCCCGCCCGCCAGGCCATGGCCACGCCGTCGCCGGTGGCGATGGAGGGATTGGTGGTGTACAGGTAAACACGGCCGCAGCCGCCCGTGGCCAGCACCACGCGGTCACTGCGGAAGGTGCTCACTTCGCCCGTGGATTCATCCAGCACATACAGTCCCAGGCAGCGGTCCCCGGTCGCCAGCCCCAGCCGCGCGGTGGTGATGAGATCGATGGCGAAGTGATTCTCAAAAAACGTGATGCCCGGCGTGCGCCGGCAGGCCTCCAGCAGGCGGGTGGCGATCTCCTTTCCCGTAGTGTCGCCGTGGTGCAGGATTCTCCGTTTGGTGTGCCCTCCCTCCCGACCCAGATTAATCTCCTCCACCCCGTTGCTTTCATGCATGTCGAACTGCACGCCGCGGGCGATGAGCTCCTCGATGCAGCCCGGTCCCTCGGTGACGATGGCGCGCACCACCTCCTCCTGGCAAAGCCCCGCGCCGGCGTCCAGGGTGTCGGCCACGTGCAGGTCCATGGAGTCGTCGGGGCTCATCACCGTGGCGATTCCCCCCTGCGCCCAGGCGGTGTTGGAGGCTTCCGCGCCACGTTTGGTGAGGATGGCCACGGAACCGCTGGAGGCGGAGCGCAGAGCGAAACTGAGTCCGGCAATACCGCTGCCAACAACAAGGAAATCAAAGGTTCTCATGGAGGATGTGCGGAGCCACCTAAGCAGGGGGAAACGGTTTGGAAAGAAGGATTGCGGCCTGTCGGATTCCCGCCGAATGGCACTGCCCGATGTCCCACCCGACCGCTTTCTGCCCCGCCAACATCTCCTTGATATTCGAAACCTACGACGCCGAGCCGCCCCATCCCCGCGGCTCCCTGGGAGTGGGCATCACGCTGGATGCGGGGGTCACGGCGCGGGTTTCCCGGCTGCCCGCGGAGGTCCAGGAATCGGAAATCCTGGTCGCCGGCCAGCATTGGAGGTTTCCCACGGTCCGCGGCGTTCTGACTGCCCTGACATCCGAGCCCCTGCGCGTGGAGCTGGAGGCCGCCTTTCCCTTTGGCTGCGGATTCGGCATGAGCGGGGCCAGCGCACTGTCCACGGCGCTGGCGGTGAATGCCCTGCTGGAACTGCATCTCGACCGCAGTGCCTTAGCGATGGCCGCCCACCGCGCGGAGGTGGACAACGCCACCGGGCTGGGGGACGTCGGCGGGCAGTTCAATGGCGGCATCATGATCAAAACCCGGCGTCATGAGCCCCTGCTGGTGGAGCGTCTGGCCCTGACCGCGCAAACACTGCACTATCGGATCCACGGCCCCATCTCCACCGCCGAAGTCATCAACAGCCGGGAGAAACTGCTGCACATCAACCGCGCCGGTCATGCCGCCATGGCGGAAATCCGGGAGGCCGGCAACACTCTGACCCTGGAGCGGCTTTTCCGCATCTCCCACCGCTTCGCCACCGGATCCGGGCTGCTGCGGAGTCCCGCCGTGGCCGCCGATATCGCCGCCGCCGAAGCCGCCGGACACGCCGCCAGCATGATCATGCTGGGTGAGGCCGTCATCAGCACCGGCCCTTTTCCCGGCAGCCGGGAGGCGGGCGTGGTTTTTGAGGGCGCACAGCTTGTAGCGTGATGTCTCTGCCTTTGAAAGGCACAGCATGCGGAAAGGCTGAAATCTTTCTCCCAGCCTTTCCTTCCCGGAAATCCGTGCTTATCCGTGCCGCCTCCGTGGCATGGAACCGAGTTCCAGCGGCCTTTATGGAACTGCCCTCCGGCCACGCAAAAGTCCCCTTCCCTCTCTTTTCCTCCGCCTCCCTCCCGCTTCATGTTTGTCCACAATTCAGCCGACGCCGCCGCCTTCCGCGATTCCCTGCATACCGCCGGCAAGCGCCTTGTTTTCACCAGCGGCTGTTTTGATGTGCTGCACGCCGGCCATGTGCGTTATCTGGCCCAGGCCCGGGCGCTGGGAGATGCGCTTATCGTGGCGCTGAATTCCGATTCCTCCGTCTCGGCTCTTAAAGGCCCCTCCCGGCCCGTCAATTCCGAGGCCGACCGCGCGGAAATCCTGCTGGGCCTGAAATCCGTGGATGCCGTGATTGTGTTCGGCGAACCCCGCACCACGGAGCTGATCCGGCAAATCCGGCCCCATCTTTTTGCCAAGGGGGGTGACTACACACCTGAAACCCTCGATGCGCAGGAGCGCCATGCCCTGGAGCAGATCGGCGCGGAGATCCACATCCTCCCCGCCGTTCCCGGACGGTCCACCACCGCCACCTTGGGCCGCCTGGCATATCCGGAATCCCCGGAGGCCACGGCTCCGGCAGCAGCAAAACCCGTCCGCCGTCCCCGGCTGGGGGTGCTGGGATCCGGGGAAGGCACCAACTTCGGCGTGATTCTCAAAGCCATCGAGGCCGGCACGCTGAACGCGGAGGTCGCGCTGGTGCTGTCCGACAACTTCCACGCGCCCATCCTCGACCGCGCCAAGGTCAAAGGCATTCCCTCCACTTGGGTGGATCCCGGGGAGCATCCCAACCGGTTTTCCCTGAAGGCGCAGCAGGAGGCCAGCCGCCGCTTTCAGGAGGCGGACTGCGATCTGATTGTCTGCGCCGGCTTCATGCGGCGGCTGAAAGACCCGGTGCTCACCGATTTCGCGGGCCGCATTGTCAATGTCCACCCCTCCCTGCTTCCAGCCTTCCCCGGCCGCTCGGCCTGGGTGCAGGCGTTCGAGGCGGGCGTGGAAGAGGCCGGCTGCACGGTGCATCTCATCGACGCCGGCATCGACACCGGCCCCATTCTGGCCCAGAGCCGCGTCCCGGTGCTGCCCACCGACACCGCCGACACCCTGCGCCAGCGCATTCAGGCGGCGGAGTATCAACTCTTCCCCGCAGCCATTCAGGACCTGCTGCTCAGGCTGCCGCCGCGCTGAGGGTGTCAGGGCTTCCGGACAGCCTTGATTTGTCCATGGTTGGGCTTTTAGGGAAGTTTTTCCATGCCTATGGACGGGGGCAATTCAGTGCCGCAGTCCGGATCATTTCACCGGATAAGCGTGAGTTGAAAAAATGCCGTGGGATTGCCGGTGCTTCCGTCGTTTCAAAGGCACACTTTCCCCTCTTTCCCCGCAGCAACATGGACTGGAACAACCTCGGCACTTTCTTCACACACGGCGTCAAACATGTCCTCGAGGGCTGGGATCATCTGCTTTTCGCCTCCGCTCTGGTGCTGGCACTGACCGGATTTTGGGAAATCTTCAAAGTCATCGGGGTATTCACGATTGCCCACTCCCTCACCGCCGCCCTGACGGTGGCCCGCGGAGCGCCTCTCCTGTCGCCGGCCATCGTCGAGCCCTGTATCGCGGCCAGCATTATTTTCGTGGCTTTGGAAAATATCTTTTATCCGGCCGCGGCCACCAGCCGCCGCCGGCTGATAGTGGCTTTCGGCTTTGGTCTCGTGCATGGGATGGGGCTGGCGGGGGCGCTGCTGGAGAACCTCGCAGGTCTTGAAGGCCAATTTGTGGCCTGGGCCGTGGTCGCCTTCTGCCTCGGGGTGGAAATTGGGCATCTCTGCGTGGTGGCGCCGCTTTCCGGGGTGCTGAAGATCGGACGGGACCTGTGGAAAGAGCCCTTCCACAAAGTTGTTCTCACCTATGGCTCCGCGCTCATTGCGGTGGGGGGTGTTTATTACCTTCTGGCAGCCCTTGGTGTTCTGGGATAGCCGCCATGGGCCACCTGCCGCAAGCAGTGTCGGACATGGGCCGGCGTGCCGGACTGTTCCCCATCGATTTGGTATGGCTCCCTGCCCTCTCCGGCATTTCTCCCGCAACCGGCAGCGGAGTCCCCAACGTTCGGCGTTCAACGTCCAGCCTTGGGCAGACTCCGCATTGCCCGGCTTTGAACTGTGCGGGCCTTGCAGGCTGTTTCGCGGCGCAGCTGGTCAGGAATCCGCACCCTGA
The DNA here is from genome assembly GCA_028293125.1 of Verrucomicrobiales bacterium. Classification (GTDB taxonomy): domain Bacteria; phylum Verrucomicrobiota; class Verrucomicrobiia; order Verrucomicrobiales; family V1-33; genus CAIZWU01. Next base: position 138,010 of record JAQGPJ010000041.1, read on the forward strand.
GGACCACGCTTCATGCCCTTGACCGCTTTAAAATTGGTGAGCCGGCGGCGGTTTTCATCCCACAGCCGGAAGCCCAGGGATTTCAGGCTTGTGCGGATGGTGAGGGGTTTGACACTGTTGAACATGGGCTCGGCATTGTGGGCGCGCTCAAGCTCGTAATTGGGAATGCGGGGGCTGAGATGATGGATGTGATGGAAACCGATGTTGCCTGAGAACCATTGAAGGATCCGGGGCAGTTTGTAGAACGAACTGCCCTCAAGGGCGGCTTTGGCGTAATCCCAATCGGGACGGCGCTCCCAGTAAACATCCTCAAACTGGTGCTGGACATAAAAGAGCCACACCCCGGCGGCGCTGGCGATCGTCAGAATGGTGAGTTGAATCACAAGCCAGGCGCCAAATCCGAATATGGACACCAAGCCGCAGGCCACCAGCAGGATGCCCAGATTGGTGAAGTGGAGCCCGCGCCTCTCCTTTTTGCCGGCTTTTGGGGTCGGAATCCTTTCCAAAATCAGAAACAGCACCAAGGGAGCGATGATGAAAAGCACAAGTGGGTTCCGGGCCAGCCGGTAAGCAAAACGGCGCGCGCGGGAGGACTCCAGATACTCCTGCACGGTCAGCGTCCAGACATCCCCCATTCCCCGGCGGTCCAGATCCCCGGTTGTGGAATGATGAACGGAGTGCTCCCAGCGCCAGTGATGGTAGGAGGTGAAGACGAGAATGCCGGTGATGAATCCTGTGATTTCGTTGGCGCGCCGGGATTTGAAAAAGGAGCCATGGGTGCAGTCATGGAAAATAATAAAGATGCGGACATGAAAACCCGCCGCCAGAACCGCTAGGGGAATGACCAGCCACCAGGAGACTCCAATGCTGAAATACATCAGAACCCACAGTGCCACGTAGGGGACGAGGGTGTTGACCAGCTGCCACGCACTTTTCCAGCGCGAGGGATTCTGGTATTTACGCACAATCCCCTTCCAACCGGCGGTTTGCTCCTCAAAACGCGGATCTTCAGGTGAAATCGTGGACGGGGAATTCATGGGGTTGATGCTGGAATTTTTAAAAGGAGGTTTGATCCGCATGGTTGCCACTGCTCAAATCTCCACCTGATACGGCACGGGGATTGTCATGGAAACGAAACTTTGAGGCCTTGGTTGAAAACAGGGGCGCCGGATGACCTGCGGCTGGCCCAAAAGAAACGCTCCACCACCATCGGGAGAAACGAGTCTGGCCGCCTTCAGTTCGGTCCGGAGTTTCCGGTGGCGTATCAAAACTCCGCCGTCAACTGCGTGGCCGGAACCACTTCAGCGGATTCAGAAAATCCCAAGGACGGCGGTGGCTGGAGCGGCGGAGCAGCATGACCGTGCCAATCACCAGAAAAATCCCATTGATCATCCAAGCTCCGGCGGCGGGCGGCAGATAGAGCCCCTCCCCGGCCTTCAGCGACAGAGAGGAAAGGAAATACACCGCCACAAAAAGCCCCACTGCCATGCTGATGCCCCCCAGCAGTCCCCGCCGGGCGGAGACAATGCCCAACGGGGCGGCCAGCAGCACCAGCAGGAAGCAGCGGAACGGCAGAGCGAAACGCCAGTGCATGGTGGCCTCGTATTTCGCCAGACTCCGGGCGGGCAGCGACTCATTGGTGTGCAGGTAGGAAATAAGTTCCGGCACCCCCAGAAACTCCGGGCTGAGGCGGTCACTCAGAATACTGCCCGGCGTCTCCTTCCACGGCTCCGGAATGACCAGTTTGTCCGCCGCCCTCAGTTTGACCCACGTCATGTCCGGCCCGGCAATGGTGATCTGGGCCTGATGGAAGGTCCACGACTTCCGCACAGGGTCCCATACTGCCTTTTTCGCCATGATCACGCGGTCGGGATCGCCGTTGGGCTTCTGCTGGAACACCCAGACCTCGCTAATGGCGTTTTTGGCCGAAATATCGTAGGGCAGCTTGTAAATAAGCCACGTCCGTTTGTCCTCCCGGTTCCGGTAGGGAACATTGTACTCCACGCCGACGGTGCTCTGACGGCTCTTTTTGTCCTCATTCCGCATCTCCTCGGACTGCCGGTCCGCCTTGGGGGCCAGCTGGTAATTCAGGGCCGCCACCGCCAGCGAGCACCACGCACCGAAAATCAACACCGGAGCAATGACCCGGATGACGCTGCGGCCGGCCGACATCATGGAGGTGATCTCATTGTAGCGGGACATGCGCCCCAGACAGTAGAGCGCCGCCAGCAGCAGTCCGGCCTCCGTGATAGTCACCAGGATTTTCGGCAGGATGACCAGGTAATAGAGGACGATCTTCCAGAATCCAAACTTCGCCTCCACAAAATCGCGGGCATTGTTCAGCAGATCCATGGTGATCATGATCGCGGAGATGCCGCAGATGCAAAGCAGGAACGGGAAGAGAAAGTTCCGCACCAGATACCGGTCCATGATGGTGGACCGGTAGTAGAGCCACCACAGCAGCGGCACGCTCATGATCAGAAAGCCCACCAGCGCCAGTTTCACAAAGTAGGCCCCGGGCGTGGCCACCATGCCCAGCGGATCACTGAAGGCGCGTTGCAGGTTCCCGTGCAGATCGGCTCCCAGCCACCAAACAAAAAACCACGTGCAGACCAAGGTGATGGGCAGCAGCAACTGCGGGCGGCGCAGTCTCAGCAGAGACAACAGCAGCGCCGGGGCCATGCAGGCCGCCAGCTTCACCCAGTGGCGGGAGAAAAACGAGTAGGCCAGATCCCAAGCCTCGTCGGGATGGGCCACAGCCTTCACCTGAAGCCCGGTCTGGGCGTCACTGTTCAGCGCCAGGAGATACCTGACGGTGATCACCATCCAGACCGCTGCTCCCAGCAGGGACAGCACTGTGCCGGCACAGGGCACCTTTTCGATCCAGGCTTTGACACGCCCCGGGATACGGAACGCGGAGTGCTGATGGAGACTGGACCAACCCATGGGGAAATGCGGAAATCGAAGGAAGCGCGAGCCTTGCTCCCGCCCTCCCCGTCGTCAACCCGGTAAACAAACCCTCAGCCATTCCCCGGCGGTCTCGGGAATCAGGGCCACTATCCCTGCCCGGCCCACCCGCCGCACAGCCGGGGGTGATCAACAACGCTGCTTCTCCAGCGCCATGCCAACGCGGGGATCGCTGCCCTCCAAATGGGTGATGCCGATGGCCAAGGCGTCGGCGGCATCGTGCGGCGGGGTCTCCGCCAGCCCCAGCAGCGCCCGGACCATAAAGGCCACCTGCGCCTTGTCGGCGGAACCCCGGCCCACCACCGCCTGTTTCACCCGGCGCGGGGTATATTCGTAAATTTCCAGCCCCGTCTCCGCCGCCGCCACCAGCGCGGCTCCCCTTGCGGCTCCCAGGGTGATGGCGGTCTGGAAGTTTTGGACGTAAATGGTGGCCTCGATGGCGCAGACGTTGGGCTGATGTCCGGTGATGATTTCCCGGAAGCAGCGGCAGATTTCCGCCAGGCAGGAGCTTGGCAGAAGTTTGGGTTTGTTCCGGATCACCCCCCAGGCCAGGGCCACGTTTTTACGGCCTTGCCGCTCCACCACCGCCCAGCCGGTGTTGCGGAGGGCGGGATCGATCGCGAGCACGCGGGGAGGCCCGCCGGTGTTCGGCGGCGGCAGCATTCCCGGCGGATGGGGGATCACGGACAGCAAACGTAATTCCGAATCCCGGTCTCAGCGGCGTTTTTTGCCCACGCGCAGCCGTCCGCGGCTCAGGGATTCGCGGAGGGAATTCTGCGCCGCCCGGCTGTCGTCGAGCAGCGTGGTGTATTCGTAATCGAAGTTCGGCAGGCGGCGGCGCTCCACCTTCTGACCGATAAAACGCTCCACCGCCTCGGCGGCGGGCAGCTCATCGGCGGAAAGAATGGTGAAGGCGTCTCCCTCCTTCTCAGCGCGGCCCGTGCGGCCGATACGGTGCACGTAATCCTCCGGATTTTCAGGGACGGAGTAATTGATCACATGGCTCACGCCGGTCACGTCCAGTCCCCGGGCGGCCACATCGGTGGCGATAATCACATCGAATTCCCCGGACCGGAATCCGCCCAGAGCCTTGGCCCGGTCCTTCTGGGCGATGTCGCCATGCATCAGCGCCACTTTGAACTCGCCCTGCGACTTCACTCGGGCGGCCAGCAGATCGGCGTCGGACTTGGTGCGGGTGAACACCATAACGCTTTTGAACTCCGTCTCCTTCAGCAGGGCCAGAAAAAGCTCCTCCCGCTGCAGACGGTTCACCGGATAAAAATAATGGCTCACGGTGGTCGCCGCGCCACGGGGCCGGCCCACCTCAATCTTAAAAGGATCCTTAAGGGCAAAAGACGCCAGGGAGGCGATTTCCGAAGGGATGGTGGCGGAGAAAAGCAGCGTCTGGCGTTTCTCCGGGCATTTCTGGACAATGCGGCGCACATCCGGCAGGAAGCCCATGTCCAGCATGCGGTCCACCTCATCCAGAATCAGGACCTCCAAATCCCGCAGATCGATGGCCCGCTGCTGCATCAGGTCCAGCAGGCGGCCCGGAGTGGCGATCAGGACATCCACGCCCCTTTCCAGACCCTCGCGCTGTTTGCCGTAACCCACGCCGCCGTGAATCAGCAGGCTGCGGATGCCCGCCTCGCCCCCGTATTTCAAAAACTGCTCCTCCACCTGGGCCGCCAGTTCGCGCACGGGCTCCAGTATCAGCACCCGGAGTTTTCCCGGAGCGCCCAACATTGAAAGAACCGGCAGCGCGAAGGCCGCCGTCTTGCCGCTGCCGGTCTGGGAGGATCCAATCACATCACGCCCCTCCAGAATCACAGGAATGGCCTGCGCCTGAATGCCCGTCGGGCGCTCATAGCCGGCCTTGGTCACACCGGCAAGAACCGCTTCGGACAAACCCAAATCCGCAAACGTCACCGGCACCTCTGCCGGCTGCTCCGCCGGCTCGTCAATAATTTCTTCAGACACGCGCCCTTTCTGCCGCAGCCGCCGCTTCCCCGCAAGCGCCGATTGACAGTCTGAAACCGGCCTCCGCTGCAGGTGTGCCATTCCACTGGACCGCCTGATGAGCAGTGGGATTACTTCAGTGTGAAAATGCATACTTGATTCGCATGCTACCTTGTATTACATGCATTAGGCCATTTCTTCACCATGACTGCTTCGCCTTTTTTGCGCCCGCTGATGGCACTGCCGATTGTTTTTGCTCTGGGAGTATGGGCGGGCCAAAGCCTGATTCCTACCGGATACTTCGGTGCAACAGTATCCGTGCCTCCCGTTGCCACAGACAGGCCATCCGCCAGCGGACCCCCCGGACCTGAAGCCGCCTATCCTGGCCCCAATGTCAAAAACGGAAGACCGGATACGGTTTCCATTCCCGATCTGTCCGGCCTGCCTCCGGGAGAGGCCCGGAAGCTTCTGATGGCCATCAAAAATCCTGAAATCCGTGCCGCCGCCATCCGGCAATGCTTCGCCTCCATGCCACCGGAAGAATGGAAAGGTTGGATCGACGGCTTGGGATCCGGCGAAATGCGGAGGGTCAGTAAAGTCGATTTTGGCGCTTTGGCGGAGCGCTATACGCTGATCAATGATATTTTCGCCGGCATCGCCGCGGTGGATCCGGTGGGATTCATGGCTGTCCAAACCTCGAAGGGGGAACGCAACAACGACAGCGAGCACGAGTCCCGGCTGCTGGTGATGAGGAAGTGGGCGGAAACGGACCCAGCGGCGGCCATGTCATTTCTGACCAAACACCTCGCGGGAGGAAATGCCGCGCCGGGACTTGCCGATTCGGCGGCGCATATGGCTACCGTGATGGTCCGCAATGGCCGGAGCGGGGTGCTGGAATGGGCAGCGGCTTTGCCTCCGGAGGAACGGGTGGAGGCCACTTCCGCAGCCATCTCGGAAATGGCGGCCACTGATCCGCGGGCGGCCGCTACAAAGTTGGAAGCATTGAAGGACCTTCCGGAAATGAATTCCGACAAGGACAAATTGAACACACGGGAGCTCGCCGAGGTGATCGCCTCATCATTGGCTTGGACCAATCCCTCCGAAGCGGTGGCTTGGGCGCAGGCTCAATCCGGCGACATGCGCAAAAAAGGGCTGGAAGGAGTGCTCAGCGGATGGGCGGAACGGGATTTTGATGCCGCGCTGGGTGCCGTCAAAAACCTGACTCCGGAAACCCAAGCTGATGGTTTGTCCGTGCTGCTGGGCAAATCCAAGCCGGAGCGGATAGGAGAACTGGCCCAGCTGGTGGAAAACCAGCCGGAGAGCGCGGCGCGTGCCGAAGCCAGCGCCAAGGTGATGTCCGCTTGGACACACCAAAACCCGGAACAGGCCAGTGCCTGGATGGCGCGGCAGCCTGCCGGGGATGTCCGCGACAGCGCCATCTCCACCTTTGTCCGCTGGGCGGATGTGCGCGATCCGGAAGCCGGCCTGATCTGGGCCGGCAGCATGTCCAATGCCGATAAACGGATGGAGGCCATCAATCACATCATTGAACAGCTTGGCCCCAAAGCTCCGGCCGCCGTGCAGCCGTGGCTGGACACCAATCCCCCGATCACCGAAGCCGAACGGGCGCAGATCGTGGGGAAATTCACGCAAAAGTGAGGAACTGCCTGCGCCCTGCCCCTTCTTGTCCAGCCAGCCGGGCCTACCCTGTCACTTTCACGCGCTCCATGCGGGCTCCGAGCATCCCCAGCTTGTGGTCAATGTGCTCGTAGCCGCGGTCGATGTGGTAGAGGCGGTTCACCTCCGTGGAGCCCTCGGCCATGAGGCCGGCCAGAACGAGGGCGGCCGAGGCGCGGAGGTCGCTGGCCATGACAGGCGCCCCGCCAAGACGTTCCGTGCCGCGAATGATGGCTGTCGGTCCCTCCATCGAAATATCCGCCCCCATGCGCGCCAGTTCCGGGACATGCATGAAACGCTGCGGAAAGATATTTTCCGTGATCGTGCTCAGCCCCGGCACGGTGGCCAGCAGGGCCGTGAACTGAGCCTGCATATCGGTCGGAAAGCCGGGATAGGGCTCCGTGCGGATTTCAGCTCCGCGGGGATTTTCGATCCGGGAAATGGTGATGTCGCCCGCTCCGCTGATCTCCACGGGATAACCGCACTGCACCAGGACATCGATAAAACCCTGCATGTGCTGCGCATCCGCCTGTTTCAGCGTGACGCGCCGGCCGGCAATGGCGCCGGCCACCAGAAAGGTGCCGGCCTCGATGCGGTCCGGGATGACGGTGTGCTCCGCACCGTGCAGTTCCTTCACCCCCTCCACGACCAGCGTGCGGGTGCCCGCCCCTTGGATTTTGGCCCCCATTTTGATCAGGAATTCCGTGAGATCGACGACTTCAGGCTCTGTGGCCACCCCTTCGATGACGGTGGTCCCCCTGGTCAGCACCGATGCCATGAGGACATTGTCCGTGCCCAGAACCGTCGAGCCATGCTTGCCGAGCATATTCACCTCCCGGTCACCGCTGTCCGGGCTGGCTTTGACATGGATATTCCCTCCGGAAACTTTGACCTCGGCTCCCAGCTGCTCAAAGCCGCGCAGGTGCAGATCCACAGGACGGTCCCCGATCACACAGCCGCCCGGCAGGGACACCAGGCATTCCCCGGTGCGGGCCAGCAGGGGACCCATCACGCAGACGGAGGCCCGCATTTTCCGCACCAGATCGTAGGGGGCCTCGGAGCGGATGCTGTCCGCCTCCACGGTGACCATGCCGCTGGCGCGCTCCACCTGTGCCCCCAGACTGGCGAGGATCTGCACCATATAGTTGGTGTCGCTGAGGTCCGGCACCCGGCGGATCACGCATTTATCGCGCGTGAGCAGGGTGGCGGCGAGGATAGGCAGGGATGAGTTTTTGGACCCGCTGACGTAAACCGTGCCTTCGAGCAAATGACCGCCGTGAACGATGAGTTTATCCATGAAATGAGTTAAAACGAAAAAGGAGGGAAGACGGAGACCGTCAATCAGGGAGCCTTGGCGAACAGAAACCGATCCCGCCCGGACCAGTCATTCACCGCCTCGGCATCGCGCAGGCCGGCCTCCGTCATGTCCCGCAGCAGGATCGGCGACTGACCGGCCCCGATTTCCAGCGCCACCAGGGCACCGGGCGCGGCATGGGGCTGCAGCCCCTGAAGAAAACGGGTGATCAGCTCCGTGCCCAGCCTCCCGCCGTCGAGTGCCAGCACCGGATCGCGCTTCACCTCCTCGGACAGGACCAGCATTTCCTCCGCAGCGATGTAGGGCAGATTGGCGGCGATGAGGTCAAAGGGGCCTCCCTCCATATCGGCCCACAGATCTGTCAGGACAAACCGGGCACGCTCCCCGGGAATGCCAGTTTTTTCCCGGTTCTCGCGGGCCAGTGACAGGGCCTCCGCCGAAATGTCCGCCAAGACCACCTCCGTCGAAGGAAATGCATGGGCCAGGCTGAGTCCGATGACTCCGGAGCCCGTGCCCACATCCACGATTTTCGAAGGCGGCGGCGTGCCGGTCTTTTTGTAAAATCCCAGAATCCGCTCCACCAGTTCCTCGGTCTCGGGCCGGGGAATAAGGGCTCGGGAATCACATTTGAACTCGCGGCCCATAAACTCCACCGTGCCGAGCAGGTGCTGGAGGGGTTCGCGTTTGGCGCGGCGCCGGACCAGCTCGCGCAAAGGGGCCAGAATCTCCTCCTCCAGTGGCCGGTCGAACTGAAGGTAAAGCTGCATCCGCCGGCAGCCCATGACATGCGCCAGCAGATACTCCATATTCAGGCGCGGTTGCTCCACGCCGGCTTTTTCAAGCCACGGAGCCCCGCTTTGAATGGTCTGGAGCACGGTCTTCATGTCCCGCCCATCCTACCCATCCCGCCGGGAGCGCAAGGTGTGATTTTGACCCCTTCGCGTTGCGGAATCATCAGGGACAATGCCCTGCCCTGCTCCGTTTGGAAACTCATTTCCGGAAGCCGTCGATCAGGTTCTGCAGACCGTCGCCACCGTCCAGCGCATCCTTCAGCAGCCCCTTGGCGAAGTTCCCCACGGCGTTGGAGATGTCCTTCTCAAAGCTTTTGCTGATGGTGACTTCGGGCCTTCCGATATCCTCCGTGGAAGTGAACGGAATGCTCAGCCGCCCGTCCTTGTCCAACAGCGCCTGCATCAGGGTCTCCCGACCGATTTTGGCCAGATTCTCCCCTTTGGAGTTCAGGAAAGCATCGACTCCCTGCACCGCGTTTTTGGTGATCTCCTCATTGGCGGCGATAAGTCCCTGGAACTCGTGCTGCTGGTCATCGGGGTCGAACCAGCTGCCGGCTTTGATTTTAATGCGGCAGGTGTCAAAATTGAAATGGGTGTCCTCCAGAAACAGGAACCGCCCGCCTTCGATCCGGGCTTTGATGGACGTTCCCTTCCGCATGTGGCCGGAAACGGGGAACGAGGTCAGGTCGAGTCCGATCTGGCCCTTCAGTTTGGCCATCTTTTTGGCCAATTTCTCCAGCGTGGGAATACGGTCGATCCAGGAGGCGGATTTGACTTGGATGTCCAGTGTGGTCCCGTCCGCCAGACGGCCGCCCGCCAGCAGGGTCACGGTGGAGGCGATATCGAGCGTGAAATCCATCTGCCGGCGTTGGTCCTTCAGGTCCAGGCTGGTCAGCTGCAGGGAGGCTTTCACCTCGCACGGCATGGAGGCCGGTGCAACCGCCGCCGCCGCCACCGCTCCGGCATCGGCGGGGGGCAGGTAGCGGAGATTGGCCACATTGAGATTCACGTCCTTCAGCTCCACCAGCTGTTTCCGCTTCTCATTGCGGATGGTGATTTTGGCATTTTCCAGCTTTGCCACCGCCAAGGCGCCGGCAAAGGGTTTGGCAGTGGACTTCGGCGATGAGGGGGGGGCGGGCTCCTCCTTTGGTTTGGCCTCGGGTTTCGGGTCGGAAGGCGGCTTGGAGAACATGGCCGACAGGGTGTTCTCGCCATTCTTCCGGCGAATGGTGTAGGCCTCCGCCCCGGTCAGCCGCAGCTGTCCGACTCTGATTTCACGGCTCAGCAGGGCGGGCAGGCTCAGGTCGGCACTGAAGGCGGGCACGGCGAGGACCGTCTCCACTTTTTTCGGTGGTTGACGGTCCTTCAGGGTCTTTGACACCTCCCCGTCGCGCGGCAGCAGCCGCAGTCCTTTGACCTCAAGTTTGGCCGGAAAGGAGAAAAGGCTGACGGAGGCGGACTCCACCTCCGCCCGGCAGTTCAGCGACTGCTCCAGACGCCGCACCAGCGCCGCCGGAGTCGTTTCCTTTTGCACATACCGATGAGCGCTCCAGGCCGCCCCGCCTGCAAGGACCGGGATCACCACCAGCAGGACTTTCCAGAAACGGCGTTTCTTCATAAGGCATAAGGCGGCGGAGGGATTGGGAAACGGACATGGACCGGATAATCCGGCTGAGGCCTGCTCACATGACCATGCCGCCATCCACTACCAGCACCTGCCCCGTGATGTAGCGGGCTTCAGCGCTGGCCAGGAAGAGGGCGGCGGCGGCAATGTCATCCACCGTACCCATGGAGCCGAGCGGAATTTTTGCCTGAATCGCGGTTTTGACCTCGTCGCTGAGCACGTCCGTCATGTCCGAGGTAACAAAGCCGGGAGCGATGGCGTTCACCGTGAGCCCGCGTCCCGCGAATTCCCGGGCGAGGCTCTTGGTGAGGCCGATGAGGCCCGCCTTGCTGGCCGCGTAGTTCGCCTGTCCAGCATTGCCAATGAGGCCGATGACGCTGGCAATATTGATGATGCGCGCGCCTTTCTGCTTCAGCAGGGTGCGCTGGAAAGCCTTGAGCATGTGGAAGGCCCCCTTCAGATTGGTGTCAAGCACCGCGTCCCAATCCTCCTCGCTCATGCGCAGGGTCAGGCCATCGCGGGTCAGGCCGGCGTTGTTCACGAGAATGTCGATGGTGCCGAAGTCCGCCAGCACCTGTTTCCCCAGTTCGGCGACCGCCGGTCCCTGCGAGACATCCACGGCGTAGGCGATGGCCGCGCCGGGATACAGCGCGTTGATCTCCCGGGCGGCTTTGGCGGCGTTGGCCTCCGTGCGGCTCACCACCGCGACTTTGGCTCCGGCCTTGGCGAAAGTGAGGGCGATAGCCTGTCCGATGCCGCGGCCCGCTCCGGTGACCACCGCCTTTTTGTCTGTCAGAGTAAACATGGGGAGCCGATTTCCCACACCGCCCGCCGCCGCGCAATCGGCAATTGGATCCTGCGGAAAGCCGGCGTCCGGCCGCGTTCAATGCCTTTTGCGGAGAATGGCAAATCCGCATCCGCCGCAAAGAAGTGCTGGGCGCGGCGCGTTGAGCGGCATTAACCTTCCGGCCACGCCGCCACACTCCCCACCCATCCCCATCCCCACCGTCATGCGCCTCCGACTGCTTCTCTGCCTGTTGCTCAGCCTGCCGTGTCTCCATGCCGCGGAACCGGAGCCGCCGCCTCTGACCGAATACAAAGGCCGCGTCATTGCCCAGACCATGCACTGGACGGGAGCCGAATGGCTGCTGCGCCAGAACCGCGAGCAGGAGGAGAACGCCGCGCGGATGATCAGTGAGCTGAACATCAAACCCGGCTGGACTATCTGCGATCTGGGATGCGGCAACGGCTACCATTCCCTGACCATGTCCGGAATGGTGGGCGAAAAAGGAAAGATTCTGGCGGTGGATATCCAGCAGCCGATGCTGGACATGCTGGGTGCCCGGGCCAAGGGCCGGGGCATTGACAATATCCGGACCATCCTCGGGGCCAGCCATGATCCCCGCCTTCCCGAGGCCTCCTGCGACCTGATCCTGCTGGTGGACGTTTATCATGAACTGAGCCACCCGGAGCAGCAGCTGCAGGCCATGCACAAAGCCCTGAAGCCGGACGGTATGGTGGCGCTGGTGGAGTTCCGCGCCGAGGATTCCACGGTGCCGATCAAACCGGAACACAAAATGTCCAAGGAACAGATCCGCCGGGAATGGCTGCCGGCGGGATTTGAGATTGTCCGGGAATTCGACGGTCTGCCCTGGCAGCACCTCATTTTTCTCGGCAAGGCAAAAACCGCTCCGGCTCCGGACGCCAAAGAGGTAAAGGCTCCCGGCCAGCTGCCCTCAACCACTCCTTCCGCTCCCTCATCCAAGCCAAAGAAGTGATGAGGCCAGCCGGCTTGTCTCCTTTTCCCCCTTCCTGCTCCTCTATTCCCCTCCATCCCTTCGTTTCATATTCCCGCCTGCCTCCCCCATGCGACTGCTCACCACCCGCCAAACCGCTTTTCAATCCGTCGCCGTCTGGGGAAATGAGAGCGAGGTGGAGTTCCGCGTCACCGGCGCCATTCATGCCTGGTGGGGGCGGGACCAATTTCTGACCGGACTGGCCTGGGACAATATCGCCGCCGGAGTGATCTGCCATCCGGAGCGGGCTCCGGACTCCCTGCTCATGCTGGGGCTCGGCGGCGGCACCAGCCTGCGCACGCTGCGGCACCTGTGCCCGGATCTGGAGATCACCGCCGTCGAGATCGATCCCGGCATGATTGAGCTGGCGCGTGAGCACATGGACCTGGACGCTATCGAAGCCCGGATCATCACCGGCGACGCTTATGGTTGGCTGCGGGCCAACCGACGGAAATTCGATGTGATTTTTGATGACGTTTACGGCGTGGCCAACACGGACGTCGAGCGCCCTCTGGTCTCCCTCGAAACCGTGCTGCCCGGCATCCGCCGCAGTCTGACCCGGAACGGAATCTTCGCTGCCAACCTCGTGACCGGCCCCGGCCACCGCCGCGTGCAGACGTCCTTCCGCCGCTTTTTCCGCCAGCATTTTCCGGTCGTCCGCAGCATCACCACCCCGGAAAGCCTTAATGAGTGCCTGATTGGCGGCTCCTCCCTTCAACCTTGGTCCGCTGTCCGCCCCTTGGCCCAGGCCTTCCCTTCGGACACGGATTATTCCTACTGGCGTCGCCTGAAATCACGCCGCCTACCGTCTTTGCAACCGGCGGAAATATAATCCACCTCTTCCCCTGCCTGTAACAGGGCTGAAGGGCGGAAGCCACCGGTTTCCGGGCTCTATTTCCCATGTTGCATCACAGCGGGAGCGTCATATCGTTTCAGGCTCAACCCCAAGGATTTCATCTTTTCAACCTTCCCAACATCATGAGCCAATCCGCCCCTCAAATCACGGCTTACGTCAAAACCTTCTGCGGCTGGAGCGAAGGCATCCGGGCCATTCTGCGCAAATACGACATCGCCTATGAGGAGAAGGACATCATCAAAAATCCCGCCTTCCGCTGGGAGATGGAGCAGAAAAGCGGTCAGCCCCTGAGCCCCTGCGTGGTGGTGAACGGCACCATGCTGGCCGACATCAGCGGCGAGGAGCTGGAGCACTATCTGGTAACGGAGAACCTGGTCGCCAACAGCGACCGCGAGGCCGACGCCCCCACCAACTCCGCCTGCACCGATGAGGCCCACGCGGCCATGGCCCGGGGGGAGGTTCCCGGCACGGCCAAAATCCGTTTTGTGTGACCAAAGACGGGAACGCCTTTAAACAATCCTCAGCGCGGCTTCGGAGATTTCCAGCCCGGTGAATCAATCAATGGGACTGGGCACACCAGTCCCATTTTTATGATCTGACGACTCCAGAGGGAGCACGGATTTTCCGGGCTGCGCCGGTCCGGATTGATGCCAGATCATCACCATGTCAGGAAACCAGCCGCCGGATCCTCGGGGAATTCACTTCCCATCCTGGGAGGATGCCAATCCCTACAAGCCGCCATCAGCGGCGATGATACCTTCCGGCAACTGCCGTCTGCCCTTCCAGGGCATGACATTTGGGCACCGGCTGCTGCTCCTGCCTCTGTGGTTCTTAGCGGCCACAATTCCGACAGCGGTTGTGTTTATTTTCCTTAACTTGCTGGTTGGCCGCCATGGGGACACTACTGTTCAAACGCTAATCACATTTGCCACCGCATTTCCTCCCAGCTTTCTGCTGTACCGGTGGCTGGTGCGTCCTTTAAGATTGGACCGCCGCGCTCTTTGCTTGTGGGCTTTGATGGGAGTGCCACTGGTGGCTGTGGCATGGGGGGCGTTTTTGGCGGCTTTGGCCGCTGTTATTTAGGGCTTATCCGGGTACCCGATGCTTTAAAACCGCTCCCACCGTGCTGGGATGGAACATGAACATCTCCTGGCGGCACAGCCGGCAGGCTCCGCCTGCATGGCTCAGCGCTTTTCGTCCAGCTTTTTCCGTAAGCGGGACCAGAAACCGTCCAGCTCATCATCCTTCATGGAGTCCACCTTTTTCCGGTTCTCTTCAATCAGTTTTTTGAGCCGTGCCTCCCGGTCCGCAATAGCTTGGGAATTGGAATCAGCCGTGGCGGTGGCGTTTCTGGCGGGAGCAGGCCCCGGCTCGGGGACCGGCACCGCGCCACTGGGGGTCCGGGGCGGTCTGGCCGGGGCTGGAACTGGCACCGGAACCCCGGGCCTGCCGCTGTCCCGGGTCAGAGCCGGGGGCTTGGGTGGTCCGTCGCTGCCGTCCGTGGATGAGTCCGGCGGGGCGCTGAAGGTATCCACCGGCACCGCCACATTGGCTCCGGAGCGCAGGGTGCGGCGGGCGGCGATAAACTGCCGGGGACTGAAATAGTTGGAATAACCTTGATCATAAGCTCCGCGGGCCATGCCGATTCTGATGTTTTTCCGCATTTCAAAATGCAGATGCGCCGCGTATTTGCCGTGTGCGGTGCCGATGGTGCCCAGCTGCTGCCCGCGCTTCACCTGCTGGTATTTCCGGACCATGCGCTGATCGAGATGGCCGTAGAGGCTGTCCATCAGGGCCACGCGCCCATTTTCATCGACATACGCGTGGCGCACGATGACCACGTTTCCCCAGCCGCGCAGGTAATCCTCCGAAAAAACCACCACCCCATCCCCCGCGGACCAGACGGGGTCGCCGAGATCCGTGTCACCGCCGCGGCTGCCATTCCAGTCTTCGCCGAGATGGCCGCCAGGATAATAGCCGCGGAAAACATAATATCCCTCGCCGTCCGGCTTGCCCACGGGGAGGTCGAATCCATTGGCCAAGGGCACGCGGATAGTGGTTTCCGCACACGCGGGAAAAATGGCCGCCCCGGCCAGCAGCAGAAGAATCACGGGAATCAGTCGTGATGTGAGGGAATGGAGAATCGGTCGCACGGCGGGGATGAGTCGCGGGGTTGAACTTAATACGGTCAGTGCCAGGTCAAAGGGCGCTTTCACCGCGCTCCCCGGTCCGGATGCGGATCACTTCCTCCGCAGGACTCACAAAAATTTTGCCGTCCCCTATCTTTCCCGTGGAGGCCACCTCCTCAATGATGCGCAGCACGGTCTCCACCTGCGAATCATCCACCAGTAGCTCCACTTTCACTTTGGGCACAAAATCCACCACATACTCGCTGCCCCGGTAAAGCTCCATGTGGCCGCGCTGCCGTCCAAAACCCCGCACCTCCATGGCCGTCATGCCTGTCACCCCGGCATTCTGCAGGGCCGTCTTCACGTCGGTGAGTTTAAAGGGCTTGATGATGGCTTCGATTTTTTTCATGCGTCCGGAGAGGTGGCAGAGCCTCTGCCCTGTGCTGTTCTCCGTTTCTAAAAGGGAATCCGCCGGGCGGCAAGCAGTTGTTCGCCGAAGCCCTGCTGTCCATTAATACGGCATTCCAACCGCCGGAAAGTCCTCCAAGGTTTGATCCGCAGTCCAGGTGAGGCCTCCGTCATTTGTCGGAAACCACGAGCCGGTATCCGATGCCCGGATCATTTTTAATCTCCACCCCACTGTCCGCGAGCTTTCTCCGCAGGTGGCCGACATACACCCGGAGATACTGCGCATGCTCCCCGGCACTGGGACCCCAGACGGTGGTCAGGATGCGGTTGCCCGTCAGGATGCGCCCCGCGTGGCGGGCCAGCAGTTTGAGAAGACTGTACTCCGTGGCCGTGAGCTTCAGCGGCTGCCCCTCCAGCAGCACGGTGCGCGCGGTGAAATCCAAGGTCAGACCACCCAGACTCAGCACCGCCTCGTCCGGTGCTTTCCGCCGGCGCTGGATGGCTTTCAGGCGGGCAGTCAGTTCGGCGGTGGAGAAGGGCTTGGTCACATAGTCGTCGGCTCCGTTCTCAAGGGCCGCCACCTTCGTGTCCTCGTGATCCCGTACGGACAGGATCAGCACCGGCGTGTCCGTCCACTCGCGCAGTCGCTTCAGCACCTCCAGACCGTCCATGTCCGGCAGGCCCAGATCGAGCAGGATGACGTCGAGTTTCCGGAAAGCAGCCTCGCTCAGGCCCAGGGTGCCGCTTTGCGCCTCAAAGACTTCATAGCCGCGGCTCTGCAGCGCCAGCTTCAGCAGGCGGCGGAGCTGGATTTCGTCATCAATGACAAGGGCGCGGAGGGTGGCGGTCATGCGGGCAGAAGGTCCACTGGCAGCAGCAGAGTGAACACTGCGCCGCCGCCGGGCCGATTGCCAGCGGTGATGACGCCGCCCAGCGCCTGGACCAGTGCCTGGGCGATGGGAAGCCCCAGGCCGGTGCCGCCGGTGGGACTGCCGGGCAGCCGGTGGAATTTTTCAAACACTCTTTCCAGATCGGCTTTGGGGATTCCCGGACCGTGATCGGCAATACGCAGCTCCAGAGTGCCCTGATGGATGGTTGGCGCATCCTCCGCGGGCGCATCCCGCCCTTCCACAGCTTCCGCTGAAGTGTCCGCCTCCGCCACTGCTGGCCTTTGCGGAGAGGAAGCAGGGAGGGCCGCGATCGGTTTGGAATCCCGCACCGCCGCCGAGATTTCCACCCGGGTGCCGGGCGGTGTGTAAATGGCGGCATTGTGCAGCAGATTGGCCAGTGCCTGGCAAAGGATCCCGGCATCCGTTCTGACCGCCGGCAGGCCGGACGGGACATCCGCCGCCACCTCGCGTCCGGACAGGGAGTCATCCGTCATGCCCAGAGCCTGCTGCACCAGATCGCCAACCAGGCACCACTCGCGCCGGGGCTGCACGGCAGCGGACTCGATGCGTGTCATCTCCAGCAGATTGTTCACCACCCGCCGCAGCCGTTGGGAGGCGGTGCGGATTTCGTTCAACCACGGATTGTCCGCGTCCGTCAAGCCCTCCAGAGCGGCTTGAATCACCGCCAGCGGGGTCTTCAGCTCGTGGGAGACACTGTCCAGCAGCGTGCGCTGCAGGCGCTGGGACCGGGTCAGCATCTCCGCATGCCTGACCGCCTGTAGGAAGTGCTCCTTCTCCAGCACCAGGGCCAGCTGCAGCGCGAAGGCCTCAATGGCTTGGCGCATGCCGAAATCCATGCGCGCCGTCCCCTCCAGCTGCACGCCGAAGACCCCTGTCAGGGTGGCCGCCGTCTGAAGCGGGAACCAGGTGGCGGCGGATTCCGGCAGCGTGCCGGTGAAGCGCCCGGCGGGTCTCCGGTTTTGATAGACCCAGTGGATGACGCCCCATTCCTTGGGTGTGGGCATGAAGGTGCTGGCGGGATGCGCGGCCTCCGGCAGGGTGTGGTCCTGCCGGCGCACCACCAAGGCGGTGCCGGCGTCCAGCAGCTCGCTGATGGTCCGCAGAGCCTCGGCCTGGCCCTTGGCGGGATCGGCGGACAGGGCGGCGCTCTGCGTCACCCGCAGCAGGGCGGCCGTGTGCCGCTGCCGCTGGCGCTCGGCCTTCTCCCGCTGACGCAGGCGGGTGGTCAGATGCCCCATGCTGAACGCCACGATGAAGAACATGACGAACATGATGACGTCATGCACCCGGCTGATGTGGAAGGTGAACCGCGGAGCGATGAAGAAGAAATCCCAGGACAAGGCCAGCAGGGAGGCCAGCAGCAGCACCGGCCCCCGTCGCAGCCGCAGCGAGGCCAGAATGACCCCCAGCAGAAAGACAAGCCCCACCGCCATGTAGCCCAGCCACTCCGCCGCCCCTCCGGCCAGCGAAACCAGCACAAAACCGGCGGCCAGGGCGGTGCTGTACTCCGCCACCAGCGACTCCGGCAGCCGCTCCTCCCCGGAACGGGCGGTGGGCGCGGTGGACGCCGGTCCGGAAATCACCGGGCGCACCACACAGATATCGATGTCCCCGCTGTCGCGGATCAGCTGATCCGCCAAGGAGGCACGCCACCACCGGAAACGGTCCGGCTTGCCCACCACCAGCTGCGTCACATTCCGCTCCCGCGCCGTGCGCAGCAGCGCCGCGCTGATGCTTTCGGCGGCGACGGAGATGACCTCCGCCCCCAGCCGCCGCGCCAGCCCCAGAGTGCCCGCCAGGCGCTCCTGATCCTCCTCCGTCAGCGCGCGCGGGCTCTCCACCCACACCACCAGCCACGGGCAGCCCAGCCGCGCCGCCGCCCGCCGTGTCCAGCGCAGCAGACTTTCCGCATACGGACTGGGTCCCACGCCGACCATCAGCCGGGCACTGGTTTTCCAGGGACTGCTCACCCGCCGCCGGCGGCGTATCTCCTCCAGATCGCGGTCCACCTGCTCGACGGTGAAGCGCAGCGCCAGTTCACGCAGGGCCGTGAGGTTGGCCTCCTTGAAAAAGCCCTCCATGGCCTGCGCTGAGCGCTCGCCACGGTAAACCTTCCCCTCCGCCAGCCGCTCCAGCAGCCGGGGCACGCTGAGATCGATGAGCTGGATCTCGTCCGCCTGATCCAGGATGGAGTCCGGCACGGTCTCGGTGATGGTGACGCCGGTGATCTGGCGCACGGTGTCCACCTGGCTTTCGATGTGTTGCACATTCAGCGTGGTGAGCACATCGATGCCCGCCGCCAGCAGTTCCTGCACATCCTGCCAGCGTTTGGCGTGGCGGGAGCCCGGCACATTGGTGTGCGCCAGTTCGTCCACAAGAATCAGATCAGGCCGGCGGCGCAGGGCGGCATCAAGGTCAAACTCCTCCACGGTGTGCCCCCGGTGGCTGCGGCTGACACGCGGCAGGACCTCCAGCCCGTCGAGCAGCGACGCGGTGTCCGCCCTGCCGTGCGTCTCCACCAGTCCCGCCAGCACTGACAGGCCCTCCCGGCTCCGCTGGCGCGCCGCCTTCAGCATGGCATAGGTTTTCCCCACGCCCGGGCACATGCCCAGAAAAAGCGCCAGCCGGCCGTGCGCCGGGCGAGCCGAATCCGCTCCGGAGCCCCAGTGCTCCGCAAGAAGCCAGTCGGGATCGGGCCTGTTGTCCTCATGCATGGCGGGATATGGATGGAGTTGGTTGATAGGGGGATGATTACACCGGTGGGAAAAGCGGGAGGCTTCCCTGTGCCTTATTCGGCATCGAGAGCCAAGTTCAGCCACACCACGTTCACGCGGGGCTCACCGAGAATGCCAAGACCTGGGCCCTCCGTCGCCGCGCGGATCAGTTCCCGCACCTGATCACCGGTGAGATTCCGGGCTTTGGCCACCCGGTCCGCCTGGATCTCCGCATTGCGGGGGCTGATGTGGGGATCCAGCCCGCTTCCGGACGCGGTGACGGCGTCCGCGGGCACTGGCGCCTCCGCCGCCAAGCCATTCTCCGCACGGTAGGCGGCGGTGCGCTCCCGGATCTGATCAGCCAGCTTCCGGGAAGTCGGCCCAAGATTGGAGCCGCCGGAGGCTCCGGCGTCATATCCACTGGCCCCGGCGGCGCTGGGCCGGCTGTGGAAATACAAAGGCCCGGAGAAGTTCTGGCCCAGCAGGGCGGAGCCGCGCAGGATGCCATCCCGGCCGATGATGAGGCTGCCGTTGGCCTGATGGGGGAATACCTCCTGCCCGATGCCCCATACCACGAGCGGATACAGACCGCAGCACATAAGGGTGAGGATAAGAGTGGAGACCACGGCTCCGCGGAGATGAAGGATCAAAGGTTTCATAGGAAGGGTTTCAGTTTTCAGTATTCAGTTTTCAGAAGGCTGGTTTGCGGATCCTTTTCTGAGGAGACGGGGATCAAACGAGGTGGAGGACGGTGATGAGGACGTCGATGAGTTTGATGCCGATGAAGGGCAGGACGAGGCCGCCGAGGCCGTAGATCAGGAGGTTCCGGCGCAGGACCGCCACGGCGCCCACGGGACGGTAGGCCACGCCTTTCAAAGCCAGGGGGATAAGGGCGATGATGATGAGGGCATTGAACGCGATAGCGCTGAGGATGGCACTTTTTGGGGACGCCAAGCCCATGATGTTCAGCGGACTGATAGCCGGAAAGGTGACCATGAGCATGGCGGGGATAATGGCGAAATACTTGGCCACATCGTTGGCGATGCTGAAGGTGGTGAGGGAGCCGCGCGTCATGAGCAGCTGCTTTCCGATCTCCACGATCTCGATGAGCTTGGTGGGATTGCTGTCGAGGTCCACCATGTTCCCGGCCTCGCGCGCCGCCTGGGTGCCGGTGTTCATGGCCACGCCCACATCCGCCTGTGCCAAGGCGGGGGCGTCATTGGTGCCGTCACCTGTCATGGCCACCAGATGGCCGGCGGCCTGCTCGCTGCGGATGCGCCTCAGTTTGTCCTCGGGGGTGGCCTGGGCCATGAAGTCATCGACACCGGCCTCGGCGGCGATGGCGGCGGCGGTCATGGGATTGTCCCCCGTGATCATGACTGTGCGGATGCCCATTTTCCGCAGCTGGGCAAAGCGCTCTTTAATGCCGCCCTTGACGACATCCTTCAGCTCCACCACGCCCAGCACGTGTTGACCCTCGGCCACCACCAGAGGCGTGCGCCCGGCGCGCGAGGCGGTCTCCACCGCCTTCTCCACCTCTACCGGCCAGGCGCCGCCCAGGGAGAGCACGTGCCGCTTCACGGAATCCGCCGCGCCCTTGCGGATGCTGCGGCCATCGAAGTCCACGCCGCTCATCCGCGTTTGGGCCGTGAAGGAGACAAACGCCGCATGGGGAGCGGACAGTTCGCGGCCCCGCAGATTGAACTGCTCCTTGGCCAGGATCACAATGCTGCGGCCCTCCGGGGTCTCATCAGCCAGAGAAGCCAACTGCGCGGCATCGGCCAGCTGCGCGGCAGTGATACCAAGAGCCGGGCGGAAGTCGGAGGCCATGCGGTTGCCGATGGTGATGGTGCCCGTCTTGTCCAGCAGCAGCACATCGATGTCCCCCGCCGCCTCCACCGCGCGGCCGCTGGTGGCCATGACGTTCCGGCGTATCAGCCGGTCGATGCCGCTGATGCCGATGGCGCTGAGCAGGCCGCCGATGGTGGTGGGAATAAGGCACACCAGCAGGGCGATGAGCACGGGCAGCGGGAAGTCCACCCCCGCGTAAAGGCCGAAGGGCCTCAGGGTCACGACCACCAACAGAAACACCAAGGTGAGCGCGGACAGCAGAATGGTCAGAGCGATCTCATTGGGGGTTTTCTGCCGTTTCGCGCCCTCCACCATGGCGATCATGCGGTCGAGGAAGGTGTTGCCCTTTTCCGAAGTGATGCGGATTACGATGCGGTCACTGATGACCCGTGTGCCTCCGGTGACCGCGCTGCGGTCGCCGCCGCTCTCGCGGATGACAGGGGCGGACTCCCCGGTGATAGCGGCCTCGTCCACACTGGCGATGCCTTCGATCACCTCGCCGTCCGCGGGAATGACGTCGCCAGTTTCACAAACCACCAGATCGCCCTTCTCCAGCTGGGAGGCGGGCACCGTGCGCTCAACGCCGCCGCGCAGCCGGCGCGCGCCGGTGTCGCGCTGGGCACTGCGCAGGCTGTCGGCCTGGGCCTTGCCGCGGCCCTCCGCCATGGCCTCGGAGAAATTGGCGAAGAGAACGGTGAACCACAGCCAGACGGCCAGCTGGAGGATGAAGCCGCGGCTTTCCGGAGTGGTGAAAATGCTGATAGTGGTCAGCACCGCTCCGACCTCGGTGACGAACATGACCGGATTCCGGATCATGAGCCGGGGATCAAGCTTTTTAAAGGATCCGCCAATCGCCGGACCGGCGATTTTCCAATCAAGGAGGGAGGGGGCTTTCTGATTCATGGTAATGGATTGATTTGAAATGTTGTGTTCAGAGCCGTGTTAGAAGAGCGACCCTTTGAGCATCAGGAAATGCTCCACGATGGGTCCCAGGGCGAGGGCCGGCACGAAGTTCAGTGCCCCGATCAGCAGCACCGTGCCCATGAGCAGAATCACAAAGGTAGCGCCGGAGACGGGGAATGTGCCCGCGCCGGGAGGCGAGATTTTCTTTTTCACCAGCGATCCCGCGAGGGCCATGATGGGCACAATCATTAGAAAGCGCCCGATAAGCATGGCGGCGGCGAGGGTCAGGTTCCAATGCGCGTCCCCATTGGCGGGGGTGGCCGTCAGGCCGGCGAAGGCGCTGCCGTTGTTGGCGGTGGCGGAGCTGTAGGCGTAGAGGATTTCGCTGAATCCGTGGGGACCGCTGTTGTTCAGTCCCGCCAAGCCCCATTCACTGGCCACCGCCCAGGCGGTGAATCCGAGAATGCTGACACACAGCACCAGCAGGGCGATCATGGCCATCTTGACATCAAAGGCGGCGATCTTCTTGCCCAGATACTCCGGCGTGCGGCCCACCATGAGCCCGGCGATGAAGACCGCTAGGATCACAAACACCAGCATGCCGTAAAGCCCGGCGCCGACACCGCCGATCACCACCTCCCCCAGTTCCATCATGAAAAGCGGCACCAGTCCTCCCAGGGCCGTGAAGGAGTCGTGCATGGCGTTCACCGCGCCGCAGGCGGCGGTGGTGACGGTGGCGAAGAGGGACGAATTGAAAATGCCGAAACGGACCTCCTTGCCCTCCATGTTCCCATCCGCAGCCATCACGCCCAGACTCTGATGGATGGGGTTCCCGCAGGCCTCCGCCCACCAGCAGAACACGGCGGCACCGGTGAACAGAAGGATCATGGCCCACCACACCGCCCAACCGTGACGCTGGTTTTTCACCATACGGCCCAGATAATAAGTCAGAGCGCTGCCGATGGCAAAAATGGACAGCATCTGCACGAAGTTCGAGAGAGGTGTGGGGTTCTCAAAAGGCTGCGCCGCGTTGGCATTGGTGAAACCGCCGCCGTTGGTGCCCAGCATCTTGATGGCGGCCTGCGAGGCCATGGGCCCTTGGGCGATAACCTGCGTGGCCGTTTCCCCGGACGGCTGGATGAGCTGCGCGGTGTCATCGGGTTTGAAGTTCTGGATGGTCCCCTGGGACATGAGGAACACCGCCAGCACCAGACTCCCGGGCAGCAGCAGATAACAGGTCACCCGCACCAGATCGGACCAAAAATTCCCCAGCGTCTCCGCCGAGTGCCGCGAGATGCCCCGCACCAGGGCGGCGGCGATGCCGATCCCCACGGCGGCGGAGGTGAAATTGTGGATGGTCAGGGCCACCGTCTGGGAGAAATACGACATCGTTGATTCCCCCGCATAGCTCTGCCAGTTGGTGTTGGTGGTGAAGCTGATTGCGGTGTTGAAGGCCAGAGGGGCGCTCAGTCCCGGCAGGCCCTGAGGATTTAGCGGCAGCAGGTGCTGGCACATAAGGATGACCCATGTCATCACCAGCCCCGTGAGGCTGAAGACCAGCATGGCGGCGGTGTATTGTTTCCAGCCATGCTCCCGGTCCGGCTCCACGCCCATCAACCCGTAGGTCAGGCGCTCCAGCGGGCGGAGCACAGGATCGAGAAAGGTTTTGCCATGCGGATCGAGCACCCGGGTGAGGTAAATGCCCAGCGGCCTGGTGATGAGGGCCAGCACTCCCAGAAAAAGGTCCAACTGCAGCCAGTCAGTGATTTTCATATTTTTAAGTTAGAATTTCTCCGGCCACACCATGGCCGTGATGAGGTAGAGGAAGAGAAACAGGGCGGTCAGGCTGAGGAGGATCGTTTCCATACCAGTGGGAGGGTTGAATATCAGAAACGCGGGCACCAGTTCCGGGACCCCGGACGGGTTACCCATGAGGTCCTGTGCCGCAGTCCGCGGACAACTTTGGTGGAACAGCTGCGTGGCGTGTTTTTTGGTGTTCGGTTCATGAGCACATGCTTCCCCACCCTGCCGGAGCCACGAATCAAAAGACCCGGTCCAGGCGTAAAAAAGGTATAAAAACCAAGGCTTCCTGGCTTCCGGTGGATTTCCTTCCTCCCCTTCCCTTCAGGTGAATCCGCTGCAGAGGTTTCCCTCATCAAGAAGCACGTTGGAAACGCAGGACTGAAAACGGGATTGAACCACATCCTGTCAAGTGCCCGGATTTTGGACACTTCCGCTTCAGGCACGTGCCAATCATCCGCTGCCCGGATGCTTACGGATCACCATCCACCGCCGGTGCCACCTTCACCCTGCCAAAACGCGCGGAGGGGGAGGGTGTGACGGTGTCCTGTACGGTCACCCGCTCCCAGTAGGCATCAATGGGCTCCACCGTCTCCACACCCCCTGCCGCAAGTGTCCATTCATCCTCCCGGTCCGGAGCCGATGAAAACTGCGGCGTGTAAACCAGCCTCTCCTCCGCGGATCCCCTCAGTCGGAGATACCGCATTGCCAGCATGGGAACACCGGCTTTTTCCCGCAGGAGGATAGTCGGCAGTCCGGCCGTGCCGCCCTGCTCCGGCAGCTGTTCCGTTCCCGGCTGGAGCGGAGGCAGATTGAAGGCCCGCTCCAGCAGATTCGGCACGCCGTCCCGGTCAGGGTCCGCATCCCAGTCCGTGACTGCCGGATTCTCCGCCAAGGCCCCGAAATGTTCCCGCTGCCAGGGGCTCAGCCGCACCGGGGCCAGATAAAGGACAAAAGTGGGTGAGGACTGTTCCCCCAACGAGAGACCCAGCTGCCCTTGGGAATTGTCACCCGCCGCCATCACGGTGCCGTCGGTTTTCACAAACAGGCTGTGGGTTCCGGCCGCTGAAACCGCCCTGATATCCCTCAGGTCCGGCAGCGGCGCCGGAGGCGGTCGCTTGTTATCAACCGTGCCATCGCCCAGCTGGCCGTAATTATTGTTTCCATAGGAAGCCACCGTGCCATCCGTCCGGAGGAACAGATAGTGGCTGGAGCCACTGCTGAAATCGGAGGCCGACATCGACTGGACCGAGTCCAAGCGGTCGCTGATCACCGTTGGGCTGAATTCATCATAATCGACCACAAAAATATTCCGTTCACTATCCAAAAAGAAGCCACGGCCTCTGGCCTCGATGTCAATGACGTTCCGTTTCCCCAGATCAACCCGGGCTATGCCCGTTTTGATGTCCGAAGTGGGAAAAGAGGCCCTCAGCTCACGGCCCGCCACCCAGACGGAACCATCCGCTTTGAGAAAAAAGCTGCCGCTGATGCCTGCGGAGACAGCCTGCACTCCGGCAAGATCCGGCACCTGTATGGCGGTGATCCGATTGACCGTGGTGCCGTCCCCCAGTTGTCCGTCGTGATTGCGGCCCGCTGCCCGGACTGTGCCATCCTCCATTAGAAAAAGGCTGAACAATTCCCCCATGGAGACAGCCTTCACTCCGGCCATATCCGGCAGCAGGGCCGGAGTTTTATTTGAGGCTGTGGTGCCGTTGCCAAACTGTCCTTCTGAATTCCGTCCCCACCCCATGACCGTGCCGTCATTTTTGAGAATCAGCGCGGTTTGCACATACTCCGCGATGGACTTCACATCCGTCAGCCCGGGCACCGGCCTGGGGATGTGCCAGTTGGACCGGCTGAGGACGGCATTGCCGGCATAACCGCTGCCCATGGCCATGACCGTGCCATCGTTTTTGATCATGAGGCTGGCGGTTAAAGTGGCCACCGCCGTCCGGACATCCGTCAACCCCGGCACCGCCACCGGGGTAGGATAATAACCCCGCGCCCTGGTTAACCCGGTTCCCAGCTGCCCCTCATCATTGCGCCCGGTGCCCCAGACGGAGCCGTCCGCTTTAAGAAAAAAACTGTGACCTCCCGCCGCCGCCGCCACCACTCCGCTGATTCCCGGCACCCGCACGGGAACAGACCGGTTCACTGCGGTGCCATCCCCCAGCTGGCCGTAGTAATTGCTGCCCGCCGCCATCACCGTGCCGTCCTTTTTGACGAACAGGCTGACCCCTGCGGATATTTCCGTATAAGAGCCGCCTGCCCAAATGGCGCGGGCATTCCGGAGGACCGGCACCGGCGGGGTGCGGCTGGTGGTCGTGCCGTCCCCCAACTGGCCGGAGGCGTTTGCTCCCGCGGCCAGCACGGTCCCATCCTCCCGGAGGAACAGGCTGTGCTCCTGTCCGGCTGAAATGGCCACAATCCCGCTCAGACCCGGCACCTGCATCGGAATCAGTCGGGTGATCCTGGTGCCGTCCCCCAGCTGCCCCTGGGAATTGTCACCCGCGGCCCAGACGGTGCCGTCGGCTTTCAGAAAAAGGCTGTGCGCCCCGCCGGCCGCCAAAGCGGTGATCTCCGTGACCACGCGGACTCCCGCAGGCAGCGTGCGGCTGGAGGTGGAGTTGTTGCCCAGCTGGCCGCCTCCGTTGTAGCCCACGGACATGACGGTGCCGTCATCCATTAGAAACAGACTGTGGGATGACCCGGCGGCGATGGCCCGGACCCGGTCCTGGAAAACAGTCAGCAGCGTTGGGGTGCGGCGTTCGTTTTTAGTGCCGTCCCCCAGCTGGCCTTCGGAATTGTCACCCGCGGCCCAGACCGCGCCTTCGGTGTCCAGAAACAAACTGTGATCCATGCCCGCCGCTATCGCCTGGATTCCGGAAAGGACCGTCACCGGTGTGGATTTGGAATCCCAAGTGCCGTCCCCCAGCTGTCCAAAGGTGTTGACTCCCGCAGCCAGCACCTCACCGTCGGCATTCAGAAAGAGACTGTGCTGATATCCGACCGCCACCGCCGGCACGGCGGCCTCCAGTGAGGCCGGGGAGGAAAACAGAAGCATGGTCAGCACGGTGGACAGCCAGCCGGCAAAGAGGGGCGGAGGATATTTCATAGGCGGAAACGGCCTGCCTGAGGAGAGGGAGGACTGGGCCAGCAAGGTTCTCCCCGGCATCACCGTCCGCCTGTTTCGGCAACGAGCAGCCCCTGCATATCATGAGCGCTATCCGCCCATCAATCAGAAAAATTAAAATCGGAACTTATTCATTCACTGCGCCATATTGATGCCTCCACGTTTTCTGACGCCAGTTATCCGGAACGCTTTACTATCAAAAAAACCACGTAATCTCATCCACAAACTGAACCGCCCTTATTGCCGGAATGACTTCACCTCACCGGCTCCGTTGCCTTCGCAGCGCCGGGTTTGGCATAATATTCCATCATCTGCCGGCGCAGGGTCTCACGTTCAGCAGCCCGCTTCTGGTCGAAGACCTCGGCCTGCTGCGATGTCAGGTTCCCGCGGATAATGCGGTCGCGTGCCTCTTCCCGCGACCCGATTTCCGGGAAGGGGTCCGCCTCCGTAGCCACGAGGGCTGTCTGCGGCTCCAGCGCCTGCCGGGCCAGCTGCTGGAAAATCCGGTCCTTCTGGTCCGGAGTGAGATCAAAGGTCCGGCTGATGAATTTCAGGGTGTCGCCGGCGGCCTCCTCCGCCGCGCCGATGCGGCGGGCCTCCTGCATTTGAGCATGGGTTTCATACTGCTCCGGGGTCAGAATGGTTTTCAGTTCCTCATCAATGACGGGCGGGGTGGATTTGCGGGGGTCCACCTTTGCCATCGCGTTCAGTGCCTCCTTCCCGGCGGCGGTCAGGTTCCGTGGGTCCTTCACAGCGTTGGCCACGGCTCCTGACTGGAAAGCGTGCAGGATACTGTCGATCTCCGCCAAAGATTTGCGCTCCAGCGCCTCCCTGATTTGGATTTTCTGCTCCGCCGTGAGGTCCGGCAGATTCAGGCACAGGCGGGTGAACTCCGTTTCCGCGAGACGCAGCGCCTTGTCCCGGCCTTTTTTCAGTATGGCCCCAGGCACCTGATCCGGCGCGGTTGCGGTGGCGGCCGGACTGGATTCCGTAGACTTTCCGGCCTGCGGTCCGGCTCCTGACAAGGTGCCGAAGGCTGGAGGTTCCGAGCGTTGGGCGGGCTTGGCTGTGTTCCCCGCCATCCGGTCAGCCGCCTGAGCCTGCAGGCGCAGATTGGCGGCCTCAAGTTCAGCGTTTTTCCTCCAGAGCATGGTGAGGGGAATGGCGGCCAGAACGAGAACAACGGCGGTGGTTTTGACGGCGGGGCCTGTCTTCATAAGGTATAGGGCGAGTTTGACTGATGGCGTAAGGTGAAGATTGGGCGCGGCCCTGAGCGCGGCGGAGGCCAGGGCGGCGGCTGAGGCTGGTGGAGCGCACAGACTTTGCGCGGCCAACAGGGCGGCCAGAGTGGTGCCGGTGCAGGAAATTCCTCTCCGCCGCAGCAGGGACTCCAGCAGGCACAGGGACCGTTGGAGGCGCTTGCGGCAGGTCTCCAGGTTTTTGCCGGTGGCGGCGGCCACCTCCGCCAGTGGACGGCGCTCCAAGTAGCGCAGGACCACCAGATGCCGCGCGTCGGCGGGCAGTCTGGCCAGGACTTCGTCAAGGTGCGGGCGGAGTTCCTCCCACGCGGCGTCTCCGGAGGAGGGCGGGCTTTTCATATGGTCGCTCAGGTGGTGCAGGACCTTGCGGTAGCGCGCGGCTTTGCGGACGGCATTGACCGACTCCAGCACCGCCGCGCGGTGCAGCCAGCCGGCCAGGCTTTCGTGCTTCAGAGCACCGGCCTTCCGCGCCAGGATGGCGAAGACGTTCTGCGCCACCTCCTCGGCAGCGGTCCAGTCCTGCGTCCGCCGCCATGCCACCCCGCGCACCATGCCGGCGTGACGGCCCACCAGTTCGGTGAAAGCCGCCTGATCGCTGGTCGCGGCAAAGCGTTGAAGGAGGTCGGAATCGCTGTCCATGCGTGTTTCCGGTGACACGTTGCGGCCTGCGGAAAGCGGGACAATTTATTTCAGATTCACCAGTGCGCCCAGTGCGGACTGTCCGTCGGACAACACCTTCCCGCGTCGAAAAATCAGGGATGAATGCACGCTGGGATCACCAGTTGCCGGCAGCCGGGCCAAAACATCGCCCCCGCGCGGCACGGGTTGGTCAGATTTCAAAATACATGCTGCTCCGCGGAGCCTCCCGCGTCAGCACATCCGCCAGGGTCATGCTGTTGAGGTGGGCATTCACCAGTTCGGTCAGTTCCTCAAAACAGGCCACAAGACCGGCGCTGATGCTGGCGGGGTTCTCCCCGATGGGCAGAAACGGACCATCCACGGCGCGAAGGATTTCCCCCACTGTGATCTGCCGGGGCTCGCGCACCAGTTGATAGCCGCCACCCACACCCCGCTTGCTGGTCAGCAAATCCGCCTTTTTCAGCACCAGCAGGATCTGCTCCAGAACCTTCGGCGGCATGCCCTCGGATACGGACAACTCCTCAATCTGGGAAACCGCCGACATGGGCCGCCGCGCCATGGCAGTGAGGGCGCGTAGGGCATACTCCGCTCGTTTGGACAATCGCATCACCCGGCGCTCATAGCACACCGGCACCGGGCGGAAAGTGGGAAGTCACAAGCCTGCCGCCGGTTTTTCCGGTTTTGCGGACCTTTTGCCGTTTGCTCCGGGGCACCGGCAGCCTGCATCGCAGCGGATACAGCTTGAATTCCTCTCCTGCCCGCAGCTGACAAGAGGCTTTTCCCGCGCCCCCTTTTCCAACGTCCATGAATTTCGACCGCATGGCCCCGCACTACCGGTGGCTGGAGTTTCTCTTCGCCGGAGGGACGCTTCAGCGCTGCCGCACGGCTTGGCTGGAAAAGGTGGCACACTGCCGGTCCGTGCTGATCACCGGGGAGGGCGATGGCCGGTTCCTTGAGGAATGCACCAAGCGGCTCCCGGAAGCGGACATCCTCTGCGTGGACGGCAGCCCGGGAATGCTGGCGCTGGCTCAAAAACGGACCTTGACCACCGGCGATGGCGGAGCCCGGGACGGCGCCCGCATCATCTTTCAGCACGCAATACTGCCGGGGTGGGAGCCGCCAGCCGGGCAGTTTGATCTGATCGTGACCCACTTTTTCCTCGACTGCTTCACGTCAGAGGATTTGAGGCGCGTGGTCGAATCCCTCGCAGCGGCGGCGAAGCCGGACGCCATCTGGCTGCTGGCTGATTTCCGGGTTCCGGACCGTCCGCCGCCGGCACGTGTGCGGGCCCGGATGGTCATTGCCACCGCTTATGCTTTTTTCCGGATCGTGACCGGGCTGAAAGTGGGCCGCCTGACGGATCCCTTTCCCCTGCTGGAGGCGCAGGGATTCCGGCTGGAACGGATGAGCGGCCGGAGCTGGGGGATGCTTTACTCCAGTGTCTGGCGGCGGAGGCGGCAGGCCGGCCCGGCAAACGGATAGCTGCTTTTCGGTTTCTTTTCGTTTCCATGATCCAAAGGATTTCCAGCGACGGACCGGCTTTTGGTTGAAAGCCGGCCCGTCCCTTTGGATCGGAGCCAATCACCGCAGACCGCCGGTCACGTAAAGCGTTTCCCGGTGATCCAGGAGGCATCATCCGAAGCAAAGAAAACAACTGCCAGCGTCCCGGGCCGGATGAGCCTGACCGGACGGCACAGCCATCGTGATCAACGCCACTGGCGGAACTGGCCGGGCGATTGAATCTTTACCCAGTTGCACCGGGCAGCGCCGCTCCGGCATCAAAGCTACGGATTTTTCATCCAGTTTGAAATTTTCCTGCCTTTTGTAAAGACATAGGATATACATTCCCCGTCATGAGCACCCCCTTTTCCCGTCTCCTTCCCCTCCCCGCCATTGCCTTCTGCCTGGTCCAGCCCGCGCAGGCCCAAGCCCGGAATGACGACTGGCAGACCACGGCACGCACTCTCTTTGGCTACTACGCCGATGCCATGGTCGGAAAAAACTACTCCATCTTCCTCAATGCCTGCGAAAGCAAGTCCCGCAGCCTTTTCCGGGAATTCACGCTTTGGCAGATGGACATGATGTCCGATGAGGATCTGATGCGGGTGCTGCCCAGCGATGAAACCGGCCGCCCCATCCCGCTGAAGGATCTGGCCATGATGAACGACAACCGCTTCTGGACCGTTTACACGGAAACCATGAAAAAGCGGGAAATGGCCGTGGGGGAAGCGGCCTACAAGCAGCTGGGCCAAAGCGGCCTGCCCACCTACAAGCTGAAGGTGCTGACCAAATACAACGACGGCATTTACATGATCGTGGAGCGAACCTTCGCCAAGCCTTCCCCCGTGCCCATTCCCCTCACCGTGCTGGAGGCCATCCTGGAGGAGGGAAAGTGGCGGCTGGTGCTGCCACGGGAAATCATGTGGGACGCCATGATCTCCGGCCAGCACCGTCAGATGGAGCTCGAACGTGCCGCCGCCGCCCTGCCCTATGATATAAAGCCGCCTCTGCGCCCCACGGAAAACACTCCGGCGACACTTCCCGGTGCCCCGGACGAAAAATCTGCCCCAGCCGAAAAGCCCACTCCCACTCCACCTGCTGCGCCTCCGGCAACCCCTCCGGCTCCGGCTCAGGCACCAGTCCCCGCTTCTGCTCCTGCCAAATAATCCGGCTGCCCTTTAACTGAAAAGGGGAAGCGGTGGCGGCCTCCGCCGTCCGCTTCCCCTTCCCTTTTGTTGTGATTTTCAGTATTTCAAACCGGGCCCGGAGGCGGAATGACTGCCACCCGCCGGTCTTGCCCCGCTTTCCTCACTTCACCAGGCGGTAGAACCTCGTTGGCGGATCGCCGACAGGAAACTCCACTACATTCTGGAAGTCGGTGACGGTCGGGGCCTCCGTCACGGGCTGCCAGATATTGTCCCCATGCGGATCGATGTACTGGAGATTCCAGTTCTGGCCGGCGGCCCAACGGAGGCGCAGCACGTCATTCTCCCGCACGGCGGTGATCGGCGGTTTGGCTCCGTCCAGCAGATTCCGGCCGGCATTGGCCCCGCAGGGCCGGATCACAGCGTAGCGCACGCGGCTGAAAGCGATTTTCCCTGTGGTGGCAAAACGCGCGGCGGCCTGCGGGCCTTGATTAACACCCTCAAATTTCACCCCGTCGAGTTCGAAGTAGGACTCCACCCAGCGGTTGCTGCCCTGAAGCGTGACTGTCTGGCTGCCGGGCACGAACTGGAAGGTGATGGCACCGTCGGGTTTTTCCGTGCGGTAAACCTCCGGGCGGAAGGATTGGCCGGCGAGCGCAGGATCATCAAAGTAGGTCATGGCCACCGCCAGGCGCGCATTGGGCTGGGAAGTGGGCCCAAGGCGCTGCTCAGTGATGGAGAAATTGAGGTAAAGATGAGCAAATTGCGGTGAGCCATCATTGCCCGCCGGGCGCACCGCCGGACGGCGGTCATTTGCGGGGCCGGCCTCCTCCTGGATCATTTCCTGATCCCCGCCCGAAGTGCCGGGTGCCAGTCCGTCCAACAGTCCGGAAGCCAAATCCATTTCCGCATAATCACCGTAGGCGCCTTCACAGATTCCAGGACCAGTCTGGCAGTTCGCCAGCGGATCCTGACCGGCCAGAGGGTGCAGGCCCTCGCGCAGCACGGCCATATCGATCCGTGAAATGGAGACCGGTTGCGAAAAATAAAGCCGCGGGCCCCCGGTGTCGGCACCAGTGTTCACCCCGCGCAGATTCACACCGCCGACCAGCCAGGAGCGGCGCTTCCACTTTCCGCTGCCCTCCAGCACCTGATATTTCGCCGCCGGGACAAAGCCCACGCCATTGGTGGGATCCGTGGCGTAGGCTTCAGGGCCAAAAGATTCACCGGCCCGCGCCGGGTCATCGTAGTATTCCACACAGACCTTCACAGGATGCGGGTCATTGCATTTCAGACCCAGATAGTTGTCGGTGATGCCGAAATTCATATAACTCCCCGAAGCGCGGAGCGCTCTGCGTTTGTCGTCCACCGGTCCGATACCCTCCTCGAGCTCCACCTGCTGATCCCCTTCGTCAAGCATCACGAGATGGTTCGCGTCAGTATGGTTGAAGTCCAGCCACACTAGATTGGTCTCCGGCTCCGGCTGGCAGACGTCCGAGGAAGCGAAGGTATTGATTTCCTCCGGCTCGCCAAAGGCCCCCTGCTGGCCGAAAGCCACCACACGCACCCCCAGACCGGGCACATTTTCCATGCGGAATGTGCCGCCATTCACACCGCCACGGGTGAAATCGCCGACGGCTCCATCGGGCAGCGTCCCTACAAACCGGCCGCCATCGGCGCGCTGGTCGTTATTGATGCGGAAGAGAATCCAGTTCCATTTGAAGTTCTTGGCCTCCGGGGGGGCTTGACCACCCACGGGAAACGCGATCGCCGGGAGGACACCGATCAGAAAATTGAAGTTTCTCGGATCGCCTGCGGCATCGAGGATGGCCGCATCTCCGTAAACCTGCATAAGGATATCGATCACCGGCTCCTCCGCCCAGTCGGCGTAGCCGGTGTCGGCGAAGTTCAGGTAGATGCCGCCCGCCCGCAGGCCCTCCTGGCCGGAGACCTGAAGAGGCACCGTCTCCTGATCCCCGCCGGAAAGGATAGTGACCGTGGAGTTGTCCCAGCCCGCAGCGCCCTGAGGGGCCTCCAGGGTGTCGTTGACCACTTTGAAATGGACTTTTTTGGTTTTATCGATGGTTGGAGGCCAAGCCGCCGGATCGAAGGGCGCAGTCTGCGCGGGAAGCGTCCTGATGCTGATCAGGAGCAATAGGAGAAAAGTTGCTAGTTTCATGGTTGCTGCAAGGGGAATGTCAGGGAATGGGGTCTGCCATCCCAGCAGACCGGCCCCGGCGGCGTCAATAACGGAATTCAATGTAATTAAAAAGACATTTTGGCCTGTTTTGACAGAAAAGCTGTCTCAGGGCGTGTGCAGGGCCCGGTAATAACCTGCGGGCTGGCCGGTCCTGGGTGGCGGCAGGATGTGTGTCCAGCGGCCTGCCGAATCGGTGGTGAAGGTCTCCACGCCCGTCCAGCGGGTCAGGTCCGTGGAGAACTGCAGCTGGTAAACCATCCCGGGCAGTCCGGCCATCACAACCGGCATGCTCCCGTCGGGCAGCCTCTCCACGCGCTCCCAACGGGGAGCCACCGGCCGGAAGCGGGCCGTGACAGCGGTGGGGCCGGTGGGCAGCAGGCTCAGTGACGGACTGGAGTTCTCCCCGGACGGAGTGATCCATTTATCGAATTCCATGCCCAATGCCGGCAGGGCGGTGAGCATCACCGGCACCTGGCGGAAATAAGTGCCCGTCCAAGGATAGACGGTGGCTGTCACGCCCGGCAGGGCGGCATTGATTTTCAGCCGGTTGACCTGCACCTCCCCGCCGCCTGCCGGTCCGCGGTCCACCGTCAGCGGGGCGTAACCGCCAAGCCCCAGCATGGCAGTGAAATGCTGGCGGACATAGAGCTCCCGCTGCGAGGCCCAGGCGCGCACCGTTCTGACCTGCGCCGCCCATGCGGCGGGATCGGGCTGGCTGCGCCACCGCCTGATATGCTCGGCCATGCCCGGCTCCAGTTCCGCTTTGACGGCATCCGCCAAGGCGGTGGCCCGGCTGGCTTTTCCGTGGGAGTTCAGCAAATCCGCCGCCTCCGTGGCGAAAGCCGCCTTGACCGCGGGATTTTTCAGCAGGGCCCGCAGCAGGCTGGTGGCCTGGGGATTGCGGATGCCGGACCGGCCCGTCTCCGAAAGGGCGAAGTTGAGCGTGTTCTCGCCGGAGCCCCCAGCCCATGGATGTGCCGCCGCCAGATCCAGATCGAAGAGGATCCACCGCCAGCGGCCATCCTGGCCGTGCGGCACTGTGGCCGGATCCACCGGGCCGCCTGTCCTCCGCATCCGCCACAGCCGCACGTTGTTCTGCGGCCAGTCGGCATTGCCCAGATAAACCTCCGCCGCCTGCCAGCGCAGGAAATTGCGCAAGTCCATCCGCGCCTCCACCCAGGACAGATGCTCCGGCAAGGACAGGTCGTGCGTTTCCGCATAGGTTCGCAGGGCCACGAAATCCTGGGTGTCCGACGCCCTGCCCTCCTCCGGCGATCCATCGCCGTTCAGGATGACCACATCATCCGGATCCACGCCGTAATGAGCTGCAAAATAGGCCGCATCCTGCTCCTCCCGCATCTCCAGCATTCCCCAGTACTCGCCATTGAGATACACCGACACCGGTCGCCAGGCCGTGGTGTCCAGTTCCAGGCCGGCAACGAGTTGCTGGCAGAATCCGTCACGCATCGTGGCATACGCCCAGTCATTGCCGAAATTCCGCAGCCGCAGGTGCTGGAAGATCTGAAGCGGAGTGCCATCACCCATTTTCACCAGCCCCGGAAACAGATCATACCCCAGCGCGCCCTCCGGCAGCTCAGTGCTTTGGAAATCGAGACCGAAGGACTTCTGCCGGAAGGACCGTGACGACTGTCCTTTGATGTCCAGCCACGCCGGGGCGGTCCAAGCCCGGCCCGCAGCCCCCGGCTCAAAGAACTCCACCGAGCACTCCCGTTTCCAAGCCGTGCCCCGCTGGGTGTAGTTGGCCGGGGTGTGCCCGGTCAGTCTCTCCCCCGGATGGGCGGCCACATAGTCGTCGAAGACCTTGCCCAGCATGTAAATGCCGGTCCGGTAATCGAAAAGCCCCGCTCTGTCCGACATCAGACTGATCACCGCCAGACCATCCGTCCGTCTCGCCTCCGGACCGATGAACCAAGTGTGGGAAACCACGGGCGACGGCACCATGCCCTCCCGGAAGGCCCTTGCCCGCACTGCCCACGCCTTGCGCCCCGGCTCCTTCGGGGCCCTCCATCCATCCGTGTGCTCATTCACGGTGGCCGTGCCCTGGATCAGCGCCAGCACATCCGGCTCCCCTTGGCGGCTGGCCAGCGCAAGCGGTGCTGTCCACTGCGGGGAGGTTTCCACAGGCTCCGAACCATCGAGCGTATAACGCACCACGGTCTGCGCGTCCGGGGAAGTCAGGGTCAGGGATACCGGCCCGTCAAAAAATCCGCCGGCCACGGAAAATACCGGTCCCTCTTTCACCACGCCGGCAAAGGAGGCTCCGGCATTGGCCCTGCCAGGCGTCGGTGCCGGGAAAAACCGCCATGCCCCGTCCGGGGACGACCGGCCCAGACTCATGTCCCGGCGCAGTTCCACAGCCGGCACCGTGTCCACCATCCCCCCGCCGGGAGCGGTCAGCGTCACTGTCTCCCCCTGACGGCTCAGAGAGAAATTGGTGTGCAGCCGGGAACCGGTCCGCCGGTCCTCCCCCGAGGCGCACACCACCAGATAACCGCCCACCGCCAGGCTTCTGCGGGGAAAGGTCCATTTGAAGGGCGTGTTCCCCCGGTCCGAAAGCCCGTAACCCTCCAAAGCCACGGCATCCGGCCCGGTATTGCGCAGCTCGATCCAGTCCGGAGTGGCCCCAGTCTCATCACGGAACGATCCCCCGTTGGAGGAGAGCACCTCATTGATCAGGAGTGCCGCTCCCGCTTTTCCGGCAGGCAGTGCCGCCAGCAGTACCCCCGCCGCCGCCGCCATCCAGGGTGCCGGTGTCCGCCGCCATTCCGATGCCATTCTGCTGTCCTTCAATTTCCACATTCAGCCAGCCTATCAGGGCGGATGGCGTTTGGCTTTCAGAAAGTTAAAACCCCCGGAAAACGCTTTGGACGCCGTCCTTGGATCATTTGACCTATGTAAAACCGGATCTGTGCCACCCCATCCATGCATTGTCTGGAAAGAACCTTGGGCCGCCGCCGGGATTCCTCCCTTGCAGCCGGAACGCCGCACCGCATGCTCCTGCCCCCATGTCCGACATCTGGCAACACGCAAACCCGCAGCTCCGCGACCTCGTCGCCTACGAACCCGGCAAACCCATTGATGAGGTGGCGCGGGAGCTGGGTCTTGAGCCCCGCGACATCGTCAAGCTCGCATCCAACGAAAACCCGCTCGGCCCCTCGCCGAAAGCCTTGGCCGCCATGCATCAGGCGCTGGAGCAGGCCCATCTGTATCCGGACGGCGGCGGTTACCGGCTGCGCCAGGCCATCGCCTCCAAATTCGGTTTGGAAATGGGCAATATTGTCCTCGGCAACGGCTCCAACGAGATCATCGAGTTTGTGGGCCACGCCTTTCTGAAGCCCGGCGACGAGATCATCACCGCCCAGCATGCTTTTGTGGTTTACAAGCTCATGGCCACCCTTTTCGGAGCCACGACCATTGAGGTGCCGGACCCCGGATTCAAACACGACCTCGACGCCATGGCCGCCGCCATCACGCCGCGCACCCGCCAGATTTTCATCGCCAATCCCAACAATCCCACCGGCACCCTGTGCCATCAGGAGGAGATCGACCGCTTCATGGCCAAGGTGCCGGATCACGTCATTGTGATCTTTGACGAGGCATATTACGAGTTTCTGGAGGAGCCGCTCGACACCATCAAATTTGTCCGCGAAGGCCGCAACGTGGTCATCATGCGCACCTTCTCCAAAATCCAGGGTCTGGCCAGCCTGCGCATCGGCTACGGCATCGCTCCGGTGCACCTGGCGGAGATTCTTCAGAAAACCCGCCAGCCCTTCAATGCCAACGCCATCGCTCAGGCCGGAGCCCTCGCCGGTCTGCTCGACGAAGAGCACCAGGACAAAACCCGCGCCGTCAACAAGGAGGGTCGCCTCTTCCTCGAGGGCCTCTTCGCGGAGCTGAATCTGGAATACGTCCCCAGCCACGCCAACTTCGTGCTCGCCAAAGTCGGTGACGGCGACGCCCTCTTCCATTACGCCATGAAAAAAGGCGTCATCCTCCGCGCTATGCGCGCCTACGGCCTCCCCGGCTGGATCCGCATCTCCATCGGCACCATGCCGCAGAACCGGAAATTCGCCGGGGTGCTGCGGGAGTGGCTGGCCACGCGGGGATAATGGGGTTTGCTTTCCGGAAGTCCCGCCGGATCCGGCGGGACCTGCAGTGCTTTTTGTTATCTTCCAAAGAGGCTTCCCACCCAGGAAAGCAGTCCCTGCGCGCTCCGCCGCGGCTGCCCGCAGCCAGTGCCTGGCGGTAAAGCCGGGACCGTGCTGCTCAGACCCAGGCTGGAGGCGACTTCCTCAATGCCTGCAGGCCGGTCCGCAGGATCGGGACTGAGGCACAGCAGAATAGTGCGCGTCCACTCCCTGTCCACCTGCTGGCGGCGCCTGTTTCTTTGAAACCGGAGTTTATTGATGTCCGGCAAATATCCCAGCTGCCGTTTGATGGAGACCGGCGACTGGCCTGTGAGCAGATAAAACAGCGTGGCTCCCAGGGCATGCACGTCCTGGGCGGGAGCGGGCGGTGCGCCGGCAAACTGCTCCGGGGCGGAATATTCCGGATTTCCGCATGCCCAGGCGTGAAAAACCCGGGTGCCGCCCCGCGCCTCAGCGAATTGACGGGAAATGCCGAAATCTGCTAGAATGAGCCTGCCGGACTCATCAATCAGGCAGTTCCGGCAGCTCACGTCCTGATGGATGACTCCCCGGCTGTGCGCATAGGCGAGCGCTGAGCACAATTGCTCTGTCCAAGCCTTGATCTCCAAAGGATCAAAGAAGGCGTCCCGCTGCATTTGGCGCATGGTTTCCAAATCCCGGCCCTCGATCCAATCCATCACCAAAGCTCCAACGCCGGCATCCCTCGCAAGATCAAAAACCCGGATGATGCCGGGATGCGCCAACCGTCTGGCCTGGGCGGCCTCCCGCAGCAGGGACACCTGGGCTCCCCCGTCAAACTCATGTCCGGAGACAAACTTCAAGGCCACATCCTGCTGCAAATGAATGTCGTGCGCCCTCCATATCATGCCCGTGCCCCCCTCGCCGGCCTGCTCCAGCAGTTCGTAACGCTGGCAGAATATTCTCCCGGACTCCGGATGGAATCCCCCGCTCCGTTCCTCGGCGAATTCCCGCAGCCGGTTTCTGGCGGTCCGGAAGCATGATTCGCAGAAATTCGAAGGATAGGACTCCAGATCGTAAAAACCGGCGTGGCTGACCTCCCCCAGCATGCAGCAGTCGATCCTGGGGCTGAGCGGGTGGTCCGGCAGGTCCAGATTATGGCCGATTTCATGCAGGCAGACAGAGCGCGCCCGCAGCAGCAGGGTCTGCGGATCAGGTGAGTCGCCGCGCAGCGGATAATAACTCAGGCAGGCCGCCTTCCACCCCACATAGGCGTAACCAAACAGCCACGGATTTTTGGCATCCGAGACAATGTTGTCGGATGTGATGGCCACGTTGGTGAGCGTGCCGGGAGTATCACGCTCTAGCAGCTGCCGGAGTATCACATTGCCCGACCTGCCATGCCATTTTTTCCGCTCGCTGGGGCGGGGATCAAGGCGGGCGGGCTGCACCACCACCGGCACCCCCAGAGCCATCTCAACGGATTTCGCCAGTTCACTCACCTCACGCAGGGGAATATCGCCCAGCATCCAGAATGACAGGGCACCCTGACTGGAGATTTTCAGCATGATCCCGCATTTACTGCAATGGTGCCCCAGACAAGGCTGCCGGCTCCCGCAGTTCGGGCAGAGATTGACCGGATCCGGCTTGGGTGAGGCTTGTGCAGCCGGCGGAGGAAGGGATTTATTCATACCCTATAATAATAGACAGCGATTTCAAGGGATTGGCAGGATGGTTCTCCCATGCTGTATGATCTGCGCGTGGAATTTTCACGTGGAAAAGCGGCTTGGCACCAGCAAACTGTAAAGGGATTACAGAAGCCGGGAACCAAGGAGAATAAGCTCCCTTTTTCCAAAAAACTCTGATGCTGCCAACCTTGAGCCGGCAAGGGGCCCTCTTCGCCCGCAACGCCGTGGTGGCGCGCGCGTGGACGGACCGGGAGAACTTCGCGCTCTTTTGGGACTGCTCCACGGAGGAGGAGGCCATGGCCTTTTTCAAGGTATGTGAGAGGAAAGTGAACCGCTGCCAAGGCCTCCAGCCCATGAAAAAGGGGTGCCGCCACCCTGCGCCGGCACCTGGGCGGACTGATCAACTGTATCACCCAGCCGCTGACCAACGGGCTGGCCGAAGGCATCAACAGCCTCATCGCTGTTCTCAAGGTAGCCGCCGGGAGGCCTGCGCAACTTCAGCAACTTCAGCATCCGGGTCCTCTTCTTTTTAGGCAAGCCCGATATGCTGCCTGCCGTTTGACACACCACGGAAAACCCGGAAAAACCAACAATTTTTCGACGGATGCCCGGTTTGTGCTGGAGAGTCGTCCCATGCGGGGGCGCAGATTGATCCTGGATTGAACCCTGCGGCATCAAATCCATCCCATCTCATATTACCTCATCTCAAGGCATAGGCGGCAGGTTCCAGGAGCGCTGGCGGGCTTGGTATTCCTTTTTAGGAAGAAGCACGTAGAGGGGCCGGGCCTGGGGCTGGATCCAAGTGATGAGGGAGACGAGGTTCTGCCGGGCCATGGTGGTGCAGCCGTGGGTGGGGGTTTTGGGGCCGCGGCGGATGTGGAAGAAGATGGCGCTGCCCTCGTTGCGGCGGGGCGGGTCAGCGTTGTGGCGCACCTCGAGCAGGAACTCGTAGGCGAAGTCCCCGAGGCGCATCCTTTCCTTGGCATACCATGGGGGCGGGTTGGAGGGGTCCACCACCACATGCCGGTTGTAGTCGGGCAGGTCCGGGTTGTCGATCCAGCAGTCGCGGGCCGTGACGTGATAGTAGGGCACGCGGGCTCCGGTGGGGGGGGACGGAGCATAACCATACAGCGTGCCGATGCGGAACATGCCGGCGGGGGCGCGGGTGTCCTTTTCCCGCTTGGAGGGAATTCCGTCCTGACCGTGAGGGACTGGGATAACCCCATTCCCCCAGGCGAGCCCGTTTTTGCCCAGCATGGCCGGCACGGAAGCATCCCAAAGCGGCTTCCAAGGGGCTCCGGGACCTTGGCGGGAGTACGCCTGCAGCTTCCCGTGGTCAGAGTTCCAGCCATCGGCCACGCAAACCACCACCTGTCCGGTGGAGTCCGGCACTCCGGACAATGTCTGGGCTTGGGCCGTCAGGAGCAGTCCCAGCGCGGCCAAGGGGAGTGTCAGGAGCGTTCTGACAAACTTGGAGCGGCGGCATTTCAAATTCAGCATGTTGTTCATTCCTGCGGGGCGGAGGGATTCACAGCGGCGGGAGCCGGAGCCTGGGTCGGAGCTGCGGGAGCAGGTGCCGGGGCATCTGTGGATTCATCGCCGGCCTTTCCGGGTGGGAGTTCCGGTTCCGATTCTGAACCCGGTTTCGGCTCCGTGGGGGAGGCCGGGGGATTGCCCTCCTGACCGGGGGATGTCTCGGGGGATTTTGGAGACTTCGGAGCCTCAGAATCCGTGGAGGTCTTCTTTGACGGCAAAGTGAGCCCGGCAGGAGGGGTGGCCGGGGCAGGCAGAGGATCGGAGGTGTCCGCAGCCGGTTTGCCATCCTGGATCTCCAGCGTTTTAACCACATCCCCCGGATTCAGAGGAGGCTCATCCAGTGAAGGAGGATCAATGGCGGGGGGGCCTCCCTTGCCGGCGTTTTTGGCCGCCGTTCCTTTCTGCCCTTCAAGCGGGGGCAAAAGGAACAGGGAGTTCTCCGTGCCTGCAGCCATGGGAAGCTCCGGCAGATCCGGTGCCTGGGGGGCCGGAGTCCACGGCTGGAGGCTTTCACTGCGGGCCGCCACCTGAGTGGGCGCGGGACCGGGACCGGGACCCGGCCCGGCGAAGTCGGATTCCTGCGCTGCCCGCACCACGTCCGAGCCCACATAGCCAAGCCGTCCATTCTCCAGTTCCACGCGGGTCCAGCCCTTGCCAGCTTGGGCGACTTTGACCACCATCCCTTTGCCCAGCCGGAAATCCGGACCACCGGACTGACTGGGGCCGAACATAAAAAACGCGGTGCCGTCCTCCGTGATCACCGAGCGCTCCTGCCAGTCCGCCGGGCGTTCCGGTTTTTCCATGCCGGGCACCTCCCCGGCTGCATCCGTTCCTTTGAGTTTGTTTTTCAGGCGGGCAAAAAAGCCGGGCTTTTTGGTTTCCTCCACCGCCATAGGGGCCGGTCCCGGAGCAGGCGCAGGGATGATTCCCGCCGGGGCCGGGGATGGCGCGGTGGCTCCCCGCTTTCTGCTTTCAGCCACTGCAGGGGCGGACCCGGGCCGGGGTTGAGGTTGAGTCTGCACTGTGGCCGGCC
Source organism: Verrucomicrobiales bacterium (assembly GCA_028293125.1). Taxonomy (GTDB): domain Bacteria; phylum Verrucomicrobiota; class Verrucomicrobiia; order Verrucomicrobiales; family V1-33; genus CAIZWU01. Next base: position 179,971 of record JAQGPJ010000041.1, read on the forward strand.
CGGCCGGGACAGGCCTGCCGCCACCTGTGCCCGCTTTTCTTGCTGCTCCGGGGGGAGCACTGGTGGAACCAGGGCCGGCAGGCGCGGGACCGGCAGGTTTGGCCCGGTTGTTTTTGGCAGAGGTTTTGGAGGCCGCAGGCTTTTCTGCATTGGGGGCCGGCTCCGGGGATGGCGCGGGGCCGGGCTCCACAGCGCCCCCCCGTTTGAAGGGTGATTTAAGGCGCTTCAGCCAAGAGGGTTTCGGGGCCGGCTCCACCACCGCGCCCGGGGGAGGTGAAGAGGACGCGGGCGGGCTGGAGGCTGCAGCCTGCTTCTTTTTGGCAGGTGCCGCAGCCGCAGTGCCGGCGACCGCCAGAACGGCGGCGGCGCAGGCGGCGCGCAGAACGGATGAACGGGGGTGGATAGGGAGCTTCAGATGCATTGCCGGGAAAACTTTTCCAACCAGCCACTCATGCAGGTGCCAGGCGGGATCACAAACGTTTACATCCATACGACGGCCTCTGTTGAAAAAATGCGGGAAATCCCCGGCAACTGCGGTTATATTGCCACCCTCCCCCTTCCCCTCCTGTTCCCTTATTATGATTTCCCGGGATTCCATCCGACAGCTTCTGCTCCGTCTTGAGTCCCTCGGCGTGGCGCGGGATGACCTTGTCGAAACCTTTGTGCGTGGGCGCGGCAACGGCGGCCAGAAGATCAATAAAACATCCTCCACCGTCCGGCTGCGGCACGAGCCCACAGGCATTGAGGTGCTCTGCCAGGAGCAGAGGAGCCTGGCGCAGAACCGCTATCTGGCCCGTGAGCTGCTTTGTGAAAAACTGGAGCACCGCCGCCAAGCCCATTATCAGGCACGGCAGGCCGCCATTTCCCGGGCACGGGCGCAGAAGGCCAAACGCAGCCCTGCCCTGAAGCGGCGCATGGTGGAAAACAAGCGCCACCGCTCCGGCATCAAAGCCGGCCGCCGTTCCGTGCGCGAGGATTAAGACGTCCTAAAAGCGTCACTCCGTCAGGAAACTGCTTTGAGGGACAGGCGCACTGTGGCATGATCCTGCGCGTTATGTCCGACCACCGCTCCGTGGAGCCATCAGACAGATCCCTGGTCCGCCGCGCGACCGGGCAGGCACTGGCACCGTCACCCGCCCCGGCGGCAGAGGGGGAGGATGATCAGGGACTGCGGATGTCCCGCCCCTTCTGTCCCAAATGCGGCATCCATCTGCAGGGAGCCAAACACACCACCGGCATCGCCTGGCGCTGCGCGTCCTGCCAGGGCCAGTCTCTGAATTTCAGCCAGTTCCGGAAAATGATCCCGCGCGACCGGGTGGATGAGATCTGGCTGACCACCAACGAGCAGCCCGTGACCGCTCCGGGCCGCACTCCCTGTCCGGAATGCCGCCGTCCCATGAATGCAGTGCTGATCCCGCTGGAGGAGCGCGAGGTGGAGTTGGACATCTGCTGCATCTGCCAACGCCTTTGGCTGGACAGCCAGGAGAAGCTCTCCGGCATCATTGATATCAGTGAAAAAACGCGGACTGGCCGGAAACCGCCTGTGATCCGCATGACCAAACGCGGCGCGGACGATCCCGCCCAGCAGGCCTATCAGGAAAAGCTGGCCCGCGTGCAGGTCCAACTGATCCGGGAAAAGCACCGCCACCGCCCCATTGTTTTCCAACTCATGCTGTTTCTCGCGGTTTACCTGCTGTTCCGTTTCTGGTTTGGATGAGAAATCCTTTTCCGGCAGTCACTCATCCGATACCCGATACCCTCACTCCACCGCTGGCCGGCGATGCAGGGCGGAGCCGCAGGTATGGCCCTGCCTGCTTATTTCAAGCGCGCCAAGGCCTCCAGCGCAAGCTTTTTGGCGCCGGGCTGCTTGAATTTTCCCTCGGCGGCGGCGGTGAAGTCGGATTTGGCCTCCTCCGTCTGTCCCAGAGCCAGATGCGCGCGGCCACGGTTGTAAAGAATGTAGGCATCCTCCGGAGCGAGCGCCTGCGCGGCCTGGTAGGCGGTGAGCGCCTCCTCCGCCCGGTCCAGCAGCAGCAGGCAATCCCCCAGCCGGTTCTGCGCTTTGGCGGTGAGCAACGGCATTTTGACGTGGTCCGGCGGCAGACAGTCATGCAGCCCATCCAGCACCAAAGCGCAGGTGTCCCTGGCGGTCCCGACCTCCGGCGTGGCCTCTGTGGCTCCCTTCAGCGACTCCTTCACCTGCTCCAGCAGGGCCTCCAAAGGTGCGGCGGCGAAATCACCCGGTCCCTGACTGGCCGCCATCCGTTGCAGCGCGGCCACACACTGAACCGCCTCCCCGGCGGCAGCCATTTTGGTGATTTCCGGGAGGCCGGGGGTGGACCGGGAAGGTGCACCCGCCTGGCCGGCGGGCTCCGATGAACGGCTGACGTCAGGCCCCGGCGGATTTTCCAAAGCCAATGGCGGTGCGGGGGCCGGCGGGGGCAGTCTGCCCGCGAGATAAATGTCATCACCGATGAGACGGGAGTATTCCGCGGGGATCTGGGCACCGTTGGACAGCTTCAGCACCCCGGCGCGGGTGCGCTTGAAAACCTGCTCGATGGTCAGGCCCGGCGTGCACAGGTTCCGAATCAGCTCACCGGTGTAAAGGCCATTGGTCCCTTCACCGTCGTTGGCGGTGTGGCCGGCATCGGTGGCGAAGGCAATGAGCGAGCCGGCAGGGGGCTTCATCTCTGTCAGCCCCGCGGTGCCGGAGGCATCGCGGCGGCGCGGATTGCGGGCTACGGGGGTGCTGCGGCAGGCGTCGAGGATCACTAGGCTGCAGCGCGCGCCGGAGGCGCTCATCTCCGCCACCGCCTGTTCGGCGTTGAAGAGCCGGGTCTCCGCCAGCAGCCGCATGGACGCCTCCTCCACCCCGGCGGGGTCATAACCGCTTTTGACCGGCATCAGATAGTTGGAGCCGCCCACCTGGATGCCGTGCCCCGCGAAGTAAAACAGGGCCACCTCCGCCGCCTTGGCTTTGCCCCGGAACTCCATCACCGCCGCCATCAGCTTGTCCCGCGTGACATTGTGGACCTCGGTCACGGCAAATCCCAGGCGGCGCAGGGCTTTGGCCACCGCCGAGGCATCGTTGCCCGCATTGCGGAGAGGCCCGACGGCGGTTTCATATTTGGCATTGCCGATCACCAGTGCAGCGCGCTGCCCCTGGGCCCGCGCCGCGGTCCACGGGATCAGCGTCAGGCAGAGAAAAAGAACAATGCCGGGAAGGATATGCATGAGGCGGAAAGTTGAGCCAATGGAGGAAAACGAAAGCGGAAAAGAAAAGCGGATAGCCGGTTGCCGCTTCCCTCCCCGCCTGATTCAGCCCTGCTGTCCGGTGCGCATATGGAGCGGCCACAGATGAGATCCACCAGGATTTTGCCTTTCGCTGACGGCTTCTGTTATTCATGCTCCGCGCCCATGCGGTTTCCTTTTCCTGTTTTCCTGATGCTGCTGGCCGCCGCCGGCTGCACCGCCACTCCCGAGGGCAGACCCCAGCCGGAGCCCGGCGCGGCTGAGGCCCGCCGTGCTTCCGCTCTGGTGCCGGGTGATCCCTCCGCCCCCTCCCAAGTGACTCCGGACGAGGCCATGGCCATCCCCCAGGCCTACGCCCGCCATCCATGGCGGCCCTTCGCCAGCAACATTCTGCACGGAAAGGACACCTCCGGCGTGCTGGTGAACACTCCCGATATCAGCCACGACCCGCAGCAGGACCGGCGTGGCTGGTGGGTGCCCGGCCAGGTCAACCAAGGCATCCCCTACAAATGGGGCGGATTTGACGATCCCTCCTCTTTTGAGGCCGCCATCGCCGGAGGCCTGGCCGCCGGGGACGTCTCCTCACCGGAGAAAAGACGTGCCAACAATGCCGCCGTCAGCCGGCAGGCGGCGGGGGTGGACTGCTCCGGGTTTGTCTCCCGGTGCCTGAAACTGCCCAGTGTTCATGATACGTCACAGCTGCCCGCCGTGTGCCGCCGGCTGGGCAGCGCTCAGGAACTCCGCGCCGGGGATGTGCTGAACATTCCTAAAAGGCATGTGCTCCTCTGCGCCGGCTGGGTGGACCCGCAGCGCACTTGGATTTATTTTTATGAAACCGGCGGCGCGCCTGATTACTGGAAGCCGGGTCTGAAACAGGCCCCGCTCGATTCCCTGCTCGCCCTGGGCTACCAGCCCCTGCGCTATAACGGCATGGCCCAGGAGCCCGTGCCGGACGGCAAGCAGCCCCGCGAGGTGCTGACCCGCGCCGTCAAATCCACCGCTGCCGTGATCACGGATCCCACCATCGGAGAGCCGTGATGCGGATCATGGGCAGGCCGGGTGGCGCGCCTTCCATTCCCTCAGGCCATGGCTCCGGCAGTTCCACTCCCGGCGGCCCTGAACCATTCAGCGGGGCCGGCGAAGCCGCCAGAAGCGGGAGGGAGCCTCCTGGACCGGCTGGGAAAGCCACCATTCCTTCAGGGTGGAGTCAAAGGACGGGGCCACGGCTTTCCAGGAATCCAGCGTCGTGGAGGTTTCCATGACAAGGTTGTCCGCGGAGGAATAACTGAACCGCACACTGTCTCCCATGCGCTCCAGCCTTACAGGAGGCAACGGATCAGCCGTGAATCCGGTGACCGACATGTGGGGTGCCGGAAAATCCCCGGTGATGGTGGAGACCGGGCCAAAGGTGAGGCCACCGTCCAGCGTGTCCGCAAACGACATGGCAACGCCCGGCAGACCGGGTCTGTTGATAAAATAAAGCCGCAGTTTCCCCCCGCCGAGGTCAGTCAGGCACTGCCCCTCCTGGGTATCCCCCCAGTTGGGCCGGGAAATCAGCTTGTATCCCTCCACCGGCGAGGTGTCGGAGCGGAAAAGATGGGCTCCCAAGCCGCCGTAATTGCGGCAGACCAACAGCCAATGGTGCTGGAACCGTATGACCTGGGCATCAATATGGGAGAGGGTGTTCACGGCCTCCGGTCCCTCAACCAGGGATTTTTCCGTCCATTCCGTCAGTCCGGCATTGGCTGCCTTGACGTAAAAGATGCTCCAGTGGCCCACCGCGTTCATTTTGGCGAAAGTGATATAAACGCCGTTGTCATCCATGCACCATTCCGGTGCCCAGGTGTAACCCTCACCAGTCGGCACATTGACCAGGAATGCCCAGTCGATCAGATTATCTGAAGCAGCGATGCCGAAATAGGTCACCAGTCCAAAGCCTCCGGCGGTGTAGGCCAGATAGTAACGGCCTTTCCAGAAGAGCAGTGAAGAGTCCCGGCAGCCATCGCCCGCGGGCGGCGTGAAATTGAACGGAGTGATTCTCTGGAAATCAATTCCGTCACTTGAAACCGCCAGCATCGGCCTCTGGTTGCTGTCATCATGGCTGCTGGCCACAAAGAAAGGCCGGGGAATTTCCCCGCCTTCAAAGGCGGCTCTCGCCTTCTCAACCGGTCCGGCGGAACTGACGGAAATCAGCCCTGCCAAAAAGGATGCCATCAAAAAGGGAAAACGTTCAGCATTCATACAGCAGGGTGGAATGGGGATCAGGCGGCGCATGATGCCGTCCCTGCCGGGGAAGCGCAAGGTTTTATCCCGGCACCTGCGGGGAGCCCCCCTCCCATCCCCAACACCGTGGTGATATATCGTGCCGTTTTCCCTGTTCCATTCAATCCCCGCTGACGCTGACTGTCCGGCACTCCGCCCATGAACAGGCTCCCGAATGGGAAATCCGGCTCATGGGCGGAGCACAGCGGACTTTCACGGGGCCGCCGCCTTTTTCATCAGGAAGTATTCGATGCTGTCCACCAGAGCGCGCCAGGAGGCGTCAATGATATTTCCCGAAACGCCCACCGTGGACCACTCGCCGGAGCCGTCGGTGGAGTCGATGAGCACCCGCGTCCGGGCCGCAGTGCCGCGGTGCCCGTCGATGATGCGCACCTTGTAGTCTGTCAGCTGCATGCGGGCGATATCGGGGTAGCGGGTGATCAGCGCCTGACGCAGCGCGCCGTCCAAGGCATTCACCGGCCCGCCGCCTTCGGCCACGGTGAGGATGGTTTCCCCGCCGAGGTGCAGTTTCACGGTGGCCAGGCAGTTTTCATAGTCCCGCAGGGTGTCGCGGCGGAAGACGCATTCGAACTCCACGTGGTCGAACAGCGGGGTGGTCAGTCCCAGGGTGCGGCGGATGAGGAGCTCGAAGGAGGCGTCGGCGGCCTCGAACTCGTAGCCCTCCTTCTCCAAGGTTTTGAGTTTTTCCAGAAGATCGCGCACCACCGGCCCGCCCTTCTCGATGGAGAGCCCCATGGCTTCCGCCTTCATCAAAATATTGCTCTGGCCGGACATGTCGCTGAGCACGATGACCTGCTGATTGCCCACCAGCGCGGGGCTGACGTGCTCATAGGTGCGGGCCAGCTTCTGCACGGCGTGGACGTGCAGGCCGCCCTTGTGCGTGAAGGCCGCGCGGCCCACGTAGGGGGCGCGGAGGTCCGGGGTCACATTCGCCAGCTCATCGATGAAATGAGCGATCTCGCTGAGCCTTGTCAGATCCGGCACCGCCTCAATGCCCATTTTAAGCTGGAGGTTGGGAATGATAGTGGTCAGGTTGCAGTTCCCCACCCGCTCGCCATAGCCGTTGATGGTCCCCTGCACCTGCACCGCCCCCGCGCGGACGGCCGCCAGGGCGTTGGCCACCCCGGTGCCGCTGTCGTTGTGGGTGTGGATGCCCACCCCGCAGCCGAGGTGCTTCACGGCGGTGGCGGTGACTTCGCTGATGTATTCAGGCAGCGCGCCGCCGTTGGTCTCGCACAGGACGATAAGGTCAGCGCCTGCATCGTGGGCGGTTTTGATCACCTTCAGGGAGTATTCCGGGTCCTCGCGGTAGCTGTCAAAGAAGTGTTCGGCATCGTAGAACACGGTGCGCCCGTGGGATTTCAGGTAGCTCACCGTGTCCCCGATCATGGCCAGATTCTCCTCCAGGCTCACGCGGAAGACCTCGGTGACGTGCAGCGGCCAGGTTTTGCCGACGATGGTGATGACGGGTGTCCGGGCGTCCAGCAGCAGTTGCACCTGAGCATCGTCCTCCACTTTGGTATGGCCCCGCCGGGTCATGCCAAAGGCGCACAGTTTGGCGTGCTTCCAAGTGCGTTTGGCGGCCTCCTCGAAGAATTCGACATCGCGGGGATTGGAGCCCGGCCAGCCACCCTCGATGTAGTCGATGCCAAAGCCGTCAAGCTTTTCCGCCACACGGAGTTTGTCGGCGACCGTGAAGCTGATGCCGGTGCCCTGCGTGCCGTCGCGGAGGGTGGTGTCGTAAAGAGTGACCTGTTTCATACGGGGATGATGGGATTAGGATGTGCTGTGCTGCTGAGGTGGAAATGGAAGGGAAACACTAATGGCCGGAGGGTCCGTCATCCCGACACTGGCCTGCCTGCTTTTACGGCTGCCAGTGCTGCCCCTGCCAGCCTGCGCCGCCGGATTTCTCTGCGCGGAAGGCGGTGCCTGCGGGATGGATTGGAATGGACGGACCAGTTTCCGGTCCGGCATGGCCGGATTTTTCAAAATGCCACGCACCGGGAGGCGCGGTTGGTCTGGCTACGCCCGCCCCTCCGGTTCACAGCCAACGGGAAACCGCCGGCCGGACCCGGAAGGGCCCGCGAATCGGGAAAGCCCCCGGTATAATCCGGAGGCAATTTATGTCGGCGCAGGGCGTCATGAGGACAAGGGGCGGCACCATTAAGGAGTTCCACGGATTTTGCAAATGGATCGTGTGGTGGATTGCGGGGCCTTCAACCTCCCTCCCATGCCCCGCATACAAGCCTGCTCAGGGATTCGGATATCCGGGAATATTGAAAACAGCTACCCCTTCCCTTTTCGGCAGGCGGATGGAGGCACCGTAAAAGATGCCGACCTTCGCCGCCGCAAACCGGATGCGACGCAGTCCCGGCTCCTCCGCCTCCCACAAATCCAGGTAGGAGCAATTCACGGTCCGGCCGTCGCCCAGCGGCAGGTAGCGTTGGGCGCAGACACAAGCAAACCCCGGAAGTCCCTCCAGTATGGCCACCTTGCCGCCGTTAGGGCTCAGATCATACAAACTTCGGTTCCGCAGGTCGGCCGCGATCAGCCTGTTCCCGTCTGTGCTTCCCAAATGCTGCGTGAAAAATGCCGCCTTTAGAGGAGGACTTTCCAGAAGCGGCGAATTTCCGGCGAGCATGACACTTTCCGGCGCGACCTCCGGTTCATCCTCCAATATTTTCTCGCTGGGCACCACGCCAGCCGGCAGCGGACCGGCCCAGAATTCCTTTTCTCCAGAGACGCGCATAGGACGGAAGGCAGGCCACATCCTAATGTTGACCTCAGGCTCCTCCTGACTTTCACGGAACCAGTTCAGTTTGGGAAACCAGCCTGAGGCATTGGCCTCCTGCCTGCCCGGGTCGTCCCGCAGGGTCAGCATCCCGGTGCCTTCCTTCACGGAAAAAGAAAGCTCCCCGGCCTTGGCGTAAGGGGCCAGGGTGCCGGAGGCCGGATCCACCGGGGGATCATCAAACACGGCGACCGGTCTAGACTGCGCCTCCCGCCAAGCCGGCGGCGTTTTCACTGGCTGGTCATTTTTTCCATCCACGGAAACCAGCCGCCATTCCTTGGCAGTCTCCTCCTTACGGGATCCAGCCAGCCTTGCATAAAGCACCGCTTTCCCATCCGGCGAGAAAACCGGGTCGGTGTCCTGCCCCTCCTCTGATTTGGTCAGCTGGCGGATCAGTTTTCCGCCGCGGCTGAAGAGGTAAAGGCGTGAGTGGCTGATGCCCTCGATTTGCGGATACCGCATCGCTACTACCACCGTGCCGCCATTGCCGCCGCCGGGTGCCGGCTCCACCGTCTCTTTCGCGGAGGCGGCCACCAATGGTCCTCCGGCATTCAATAGAAGTCTCAGAGCAAACACAACAAAGCACAGGCCGGACCATTGATTTTTACGCTGCGTCCTTCCCGGGCCGGAAAATAAATCGATAGTCATATGGCCTGTGATGCATTGGACCCGGAGATCCCCATACGCTGCAGAATGAGTGCATGGACCTCCTTCGCATCCACATCCACTTGGGACAGATTCAGATTCCAAGCCGAGTAACCGAGGGACTGGTTGGCTGCGGTGAGGGCACGCTGAACCCGTGTGCTCCTGGCAATGCGCGCCTCCATGTCACGCAGGTCCAGCCCAATGAATGGCTGTCCAGCGACAAGCATCAGGCGAGCACCCAAGATTTCGCTCCAAGGAATCCAGCCGCACCGCAGAGTCCGGTCATAAACCCCTTGGTCATCAATGATCAGGCGGGGCCGGGAATCAAAAATCTCCCAAGTCCCCACAAGGGCGCACCCGCCAAAAAAAACGATGCCCAGCCAGCCCTTGGCACGCGCGGAGGCGGCCTCCTCCACAGCTTGGGAGTGGCGGTCCATGGCAAGTATCAAAATCCCGCCCGCCACAAAGAGCAGACTCCCGATGGTGAGAATAAGCGCCTTCACGCGCGAGTTTCTGATGATCAGGCTTTTCATATGGACAGCGGGAAATGGCAATGACTGAACGGCTTGGCGGCTAAAATTCCTGAATTCCAAAGATAGTCGGATCCGGCGATGCGCAAGCGGTGCCCTGACTGAAAATTCATCGGTTAATTCCGCACCATAGACATGAGAATGCCCAAACCCGTCACCAGCTCCGCGCTTGGAGGAATGGCCTTTCACGCCGCCCGGCCATTGGCACTTAATCACCTGACCCGTCGCTTGCACGGAGGCCCCACCGCCTGCATGCTCCGTCTCCCCGCCGTGCGCGGGTCTCCATTCTGCCGACATGTCCAACGCTTCATCAGCCCAGCCCAAAACCGCCATCACCCCCACCCGTCAGGACGATTTCCCGGAGTGGTACCAGCAGGTCGTCAAAGCCGCCGACATGGCGGAGAACTCCGAAGTGCGCGGCTGCATGGTGATCAAACCGTGGGGCTACGGCATCTGGGAGAACATCCAGCAGCAGATGGACCGGATGTTCAAGGAGACAGGGCACTCGAATGCCTACTTCCCCCTGCTCATCCCCCTCAGCTATCTGGCCAAGGAGGCGGCGCACGTCGAAGGCTTCGCCAAGGAGTGCGCGGTGGTCACCCACCACCGTCTGGAGAGCGTGAAGCAGGACGACGGCTCCGTGAAGTTGGTGCCCGCCGGCGAGCTGACCGAGCCCTATGTGATCCGCCCCACCAGCGAAACCATCATCGGCGCGGCCTTCGCCCGCTGGGTGGAGAGCTACCGCGATCTGCCTCTGCTCATCAACCAGTGGGCCAACGTCATGCGCTGGGAAATGCGGACCCGCATCTTCCTGCGCACCGCCGAGTTCCTTTGGCAGGAGGGCCACACCGCCCACGAGACAAAGGAGGAGGCCATCGCCGAGACGGAGCAGATGCTGGGCGTTTACGAGACCTTTGTCCGTGACCACCTCGCCATCCCTGTCATCACCGGCGAGAAGACGCCCCGCGAGCGTTTCCCCGGCGCGGATATCACGCTGTGCATTGAGGCCATGGTGCAGGACCGCAAAGCCATCCAAGCCGGCACCAGCCACTTCCTGGGCCAGAACTTCGCCAAGGCCGCGGGTATCCAGTTCACAGGCCGCACCGGTTCACGTGAGCATGCTTGGACGACCTCATGGGGCGCGAGCACCCGTCTGATCGGCACCCTGATCATGGCCCACAGCGATGACGACGGTCTGGTGCTGCCACCCCGGATCGCCACCCAGCAGATCGTCATCCTGCCTGTCACCCCCAAAGAGGACACCAAAGCCGCGGTGCTGGACGCCTGCAACGCTTTGGCGAAGGAGCTGCGCGCTCTGACCTTCGGCCGTGAACCCCTGCGCGTGCAGGTGGACCGCCGCGATCTGCCCGGCGGCACGCGGAACTGGGATTGGATCAAAAAGGGGGTGCCTATCCGCATCGAGATCGGCCCCCGCGATCTGGAGAAGGGCTCCATCGCCGTGGCCCGCCGTGACAAGGGCATCAAGGAGAAGGAATTTGTGGCCACCGCTGAATTTGTCAGCAAAGCCGTCTCCGTGCTGGAGGAGATCCAGTCCGGCCTGCTGGACCGCGCCACCGCCTTCCGCGACGCCAACACGGTCCGCATCGAGACCCGCGAGGCCTTCGAAGCGTTTTTCACACCTGAAAATCCTGACAAACCCGAAATCCACGGCGGTTTCGCCAATGTGCCTTGGGCTGGCAGTGCCGAAGACGAGGACGCCCTGCAAAAGCAGCTCGGCGTCACCATCCGCTGCCTGCCCTTCGGCGATCGATGGCAGGAGCCCGGCACCTGTTTTTACACCGGCCAGCCCAGTGTTCGGCGCGTCATCTTCGCCAAGGCTTACTGAAGACCCGGATTGGACCCTTCCATTCAAAACCGAATGGGAGGGTCACGATTGGCCGGGAGCGATGGGGATTCCCTCCTGAGCCACACTTCACTCCCGCTGGGAAAAGAAACGGATTTCCCCCTTCCCCTCCTCCCTTTCCCACCGGCATGCCTGACTCCGACTCTGAGTATGATCTCATCATCAACGGGGCCGGGCCGGCGGGCAGCGCTTGCGCCTTGGCGGCGGTGCGGGCCGGGCTGCGGACGGCCATCGTGGAGCGGGTGCCCTTTCCACGGCACAAGGTCTGCGGCGACTGCTTCAATCCCTCGGTCTGGCCCGTGCTGGCGTCGCTGGGAGTGGAGGACGCCGTCCGCTCCCTGCCGCACACGCTGCTGAAGCGGGTGAGGTTTGTCAGCCGGCGGGGGCGCGCTTTGGAGCTGCCCCTGCCGCCGGGGGCGGAATACGGCATCACGCGCCGCGATTTTGATGATGCCCTGCTGCGGCAGGCAGTGAAGGCGGGCGCAGTGCTGTACGCAGGATCACCGGTCACGGGAATCACCAGGACGGCCGACAGCTGGCGGGTGGTCACGGACCGGCACTCCCTGACTGCCCGCGTGCTGGTGGCGGCGGATGGCCGGAACTCGACCACTTCCCGGCTGCTGTTGCCCTCCTCCCGCTCCGCCGCACAGACTGCCGCCTCCACGCGGCTGGCGCTGCAATGCCACCTGCCGCTGGCGGAGACTTACCGCAACACCGTGGCGCTGGAGTGGACAAAGCATGGTTACTGCGGCCTGGCGCATGTGGGAGGCGGATTGCTGAACCTCTGCTTGGTCACCACCGGCAAAAAGGTGGTCGAAGCCAAAGCGGAAGCCACTGGACGTTATGGAGTGCCTACGGATCAGGCTTGGAGCAGCATTGCTCCCTTGAACCGGGCTCCGCTGAATCCGGCTCCCATGGCGGGTCTGTTTCTGACAGGGGATGCGGCGCGGGTGGTGGAACCGTTCACGGGAGAGGGCATTTTCTACGCCCTCCGAAGCGGACAGCTGGCGGCGGAGGCGGCGCGGAGGCTTTTGACCAGCGGAGACACCGGACCGGCCCATGCCGCCTCCTTTTATGCCTCCGCCCACCGGATGCTGTACCACCGCCGGTTGTGGGTGAACCGGCTGGCCCGCTTCACGGTGACCTATCCGTGGGCAGGGAACGCCTCGTTGGCGGTCTTCCGTCTGTTTCCCCAAGGACTGCGCTGGCTGACTTCGAAAGTGGTGCCGGAAACCGCCGGCGGTGCCGGAGTGCGGAAGTAGTTTCGAAAATTCACAGGCCTACCGGTCCGCATCACCTGTCCCACCGGTGTGGACAAATCCGAACTCCACGCGGTCTCCTCCCGGTCCGGGAAGATCAGTGCCAAAACTGACAGTGATGATTTTGGTGCCGGGAATGCCCTCCCGCATGAGCGCGTTTTTCACGGACAGGGCACGCTGCTGCCCCAGCTGCCGGGCGTATTCGGCGTTGGGAACGCTGGCTCCTCCGGCCAGAATCACGCGCTCGGCGTTCACTTTCAGATAGGTGGCCACCGCTTTGATCTTCTCTTTTTCCGTGATGGAGACCTCCCACGCGGTATCGCTGAATTCAATCCCCGGCATTTTTCCGCGCTGCACCCGGCTGCCATTGTAGGCGGGGAGTTCCGCGCGGCGCGGGGTGCCGTTCATCAGCACGCTGTCCTCACCGCCCTCCTCCGATGGGTCTTTGAAAAAGCCGCAGCCCGTGCCACCCAGAAGAGTGGCGGCCAGAACAGCGGGAAGCATCAGGGGAAAACGCATGGGTGGGGACGTAAGGAAAATTACCGGGACCAGGCAGGCTCGCTCAGCCGGGGCACACCGCTGACCAGAGTGCGGCGCTGGCCATTGACCGTGTCCACAATGACCAGGGAATCATTCTGCACCGCCACCAGATGCCGGCCATTGGGAGCCCAGGCGGGGTCCTGGGCGTTGTTCAGCAGCAGCCGGCTTTTGCCGCTGGTGAGGTCATGGATCATGACTCCGGGACGTCCCTTGTCCCGGCCGGTGAAGGCGATATGCACTCCGTCCGGCGACCAGTCCGGGGAAAGCGAGGAGCGCCAGCCCGTATCCAGCCGTTCGGGATTGCCACCGGAGCGCGGAGCCACAAAAAGCTGCGGGGCACCTGTGGCATCGGAACAGAACACCAGCCGGTTGCCATCGGGAGACCAGGAGGGGGAGAACTCCACGCTTTTCGAATGCGTCACCCGCTGACACCGGGAACCGGAGAGGGTGGAGACGTAGATATCCGCATCCCCCCCAAAACTCATCGACAGCGCCAGCCGGGTGCCGTCCGGGGAAAAAACTGCCCCGCTGTTGGTGCCTGGAGCGGCCAGTACCGGGCGCTCGTCGCCCGTGCGCAGATCCTTCAGGACCACATCGGCAAAACCGCTGGCGTAGGAGGTGTAGGTCAGCAGAATGGACCCTGGTCCCAGCGAAGGCGAGCCCTTCAGCCGCCCGGTGCTGGTGATCTGCTGAATGCGGCCCCCGTCGCTGTCCGCCAAGTAAATCTCCGGGGCTCCGGTGCGGTGGCTGACAAACGCGATCTTGGTGGAGGCGATGCCGCGGGTGCCGGTGATGGCGTTCGCAATGTCATCGGCAAACGCGTGGGCGTTGTCCCGCAGATCGGGTTCATCGTAGTGGTTGTTGAAAAGGAGATTGCCCTTTTTGTCGATCAGCGCCCCGTCGATACGGCCCGCCGATGAACTGCCCCGGACCAGCCAGCCGTTGCCGGGGTTGGAGTTGTCCCCAATGGAAAGCATACCACTGTTCACCAGATCAGCTTTCAACAATTGCGATGCACTTTCCCCGGTGCCGCCAATAAATTCCTCCAAGCCCACGGGCACCCGTGCGGAATCCTGCGCCCGCAGCACCGGCCCCATGAGGAGCCCGGCGATCAGGGTCAGCAGCAGGCGGTGTTTGAAAATCATGCTTTTACGTAGTCGCACCCTGCCCCGCAGCGTCAAGCGTTCACCGCCTCAAAGCAGTATCCGGCAGCTGATTTTCCAACTGCAGTCCATGGCCGCGACTCTTTTCCGGCCTGCCGAAGCCCGTCTCCATCCCTCAGGTATAGCGCCGGCGGCTGAACATCATCAGAAACGCCACACCGGCCAGCACGCTGGCCCCGATGGTTTCCGGCACAGGCACCGCATCCTTGGCCACAGCCTGCACGGCGGCAGGCGGCGGAGCTTCAGTCACTGACTTGGGAGCGGTGACCAATGGTGGGGCCGCATTCCCGCTGCCTGCCTGGCAGCAAACCGAGGTCATCGCTAGCCCCAGCAACACAGCTGGTAATAGATTTTTAACAGTGACCATAGAGGTATGCCGGTATTTAAGCACACTCCTATTCAGTGACAAGGAGAGTTTTCCCCCCTTTCCCCAGTCACGCCTGGGCATTGCCCACCGGCCCGGAATTGGGAAATCACGTTGTTTTCCAATTCACCTCCACCCGGCTCTGCTGGCCGAAGCGGTCCTTGTACTTCACAAATCCGTGTTTAGCTCCGTATTCGTGGACCATTTTGGTGACTTTCACGTCAAAACAGCAGTATTCCGCAATCAGCATGATTTTTCCCTCCCGCCACCAGCGAATGGCATCCAGTCCGTCCGCGGTTTTACCGGTTCCCAGGGAGGCGGTGGCGATGTCATCAAGCTTGATGCGGTGGCCCAGACGGACCTCCAGATCCAACAGCAGATCCAGACTGTGCACCTGCTCCACGATGTTCCACATGCTGTAGGCCTGCAGCACGGCGTAGTCGAACCCGACATGGTTGAATCCCACCACCAGATCCGCGGACGTGAGCTCCTGAATCAGAGCATCAGCCTCCGATTCCTGGTAAATCTGATACTTTCCCGACGCCGTGCTGTAGGTCACCCCCACGGACATGCCCATGCGGTCCTTTTTGTCCCAGCCCCCCACATCCCCGGCGGACCGCTGGGTTTCGAGGTCAAAATAAACGATATTCTTCTGCACCATGCTGCCGTCCGCCTTAAAGTAGGCCTTCACTTCCTGCCAGGGGAAAACTGAAGGCCGGCTTTCGGGCTGGCTGCTGTCCGGGCCTGCGACTGGCGGGATGGGCTTCAGGTGGCAAGCAAATGGTGTGGCATTTTCATGACTTTTCAGTTTGAAAGTGGGCACTCTCATTCCCGCTTCCCCAGCAGCCGCTCTTTGCAGCGGTTCCATTTTTTCCACCCCTCTCCATGCCCACCCGCCGATCCCTGCTCCGACTCGCCATGGCCATTCCCGCCGCGGGTCTTTTCCCCTCCTGCGCCGCGATAGAGCTGAATAGCAGTTCCACTCCGGGAACCGCAGGCGGCGCCCGCGGGCCGTGCACCCTCGGTATCGACACCCTGGCGGAAAGCGGATTCGCCGCCCTGCGCGGCAGACGGGTGGGGCTGATTCTGAACCAAACCAGCGTGAACCGGCAGGGCATTCCCAGCCGGGTGGTGCTTCAGCGGGCTCTGGGGCGGAATTTCACTTCGCTTTACACCCCGGAGCACGGGCTAGACGGGCGGGAAAAAGCTGGCATTCATGTCTCCTCGCGCCGAGATCCCCTCACGGGCCTGCCCGCCTACAGCCTTTATGGCGACACCCGCAAGCCCGCTCCCTGGATGCTGGGGAACATCGATGCCCTGCTGTTCGACCTTCAGGACATAGGCAGCCGGAGCTATACCTACATCAGTACCATGGCCCTGGCCATGGAGGCCTGCGCGGAGCAGGGCAAGCAGTTCATCGTCCTCGACCGGCCCAATCCCCTCGGCGGCCTGCGCGTGCAGGGCCCGCCGCTGGACCCGCGCTGGAAATCCTTTGTCGGGCAGATCCCCGTCCCCTATATCCACGGCATGACCACCGGGGAGCTGGCCCGTATGATCAACGCCCAGGGCTGGATCAAAGCCCGGCCGCAGCTGGGGGTCATCCCCATGCGCGGCTGGCAGCGGTGGATGGCATGGCCGGACACCGGGCTGCGCTGGGTGCCGACCAGTCCGAACATTCCCGGTCCGCTCAGCCCGTTCCATTACGCCGCCTGCGGCATTCTCGGCGGGCTGAACGGCGTGGATATCGGCATCGGCACCGCGCGGCCCTTTGAATACGCCGGCGGCAAAGGCATCAATCCCCAGGAGTTCGCCTCCAGACTGTCCGCACGCGGTATTCCGGGCGTGCGTTTCACTCCCTACGTCAGCACGCGGAAACCGGGCTGCGCCGGCGCGCAGCTGACCATTGATCCCCGGGGGCAGACCGACCTCATAGCCTTGGCGGTGATTCTCGCTGGCGAGGTCTGCAAACGCACCGGCAATGCCCCGCTGCAGGCCACGCGGGGGGACACCCGCACCCTGTTCCATAAGGTTTACGGCAGCGATATCCTTTTCAACGCCCTCATCGCCAGCCGCCCCGTCGGCCCACTTATCGCCTCCTGGCAGCCATCCCTTCAGGCGTTCCGCGCCAACCGGCAGCAGTTTCTGATGTATTGATGCAATAGGGGACGGTGATGTCGGAATTTTATTTCCCGCAGCTCCGGACCGTGCCAAATTTGCCTTTAATCCGAACTCCCGCAAATCCCTGGTTTCCCTGCCGAATCTGTGCTACCGGCTCCCCCACTTCATTTTCCCCCAAGCCTCCATGCCCGTTAAAAAGAAAGCCGCCACTGCCAAAAAATCCGCTCCCCGGACTGCGGCCCCGGCACGTAAAACCGCTTCCGCCGCCAAAAAAGCCCCTGCTGCCAAAAAACCGGCTGCCCGGAAAAGCGCCGCCAAAAAGACCACCACGCGGCGCGCCGCCACCGGCACCCGCAGCATTCCGGCGACTTCCCTGCCCCCGGCGGTGCTGCCGCCGCCCGCCGGCCTGCCCGTCACCCGCGGCAGCCGGGACATGGGCGCGGACACCCCCGGCACCGCCCTGGCCCGCGCCGTGGCCGATGCCGCGGATATGAAGAAGGGCGAGCACATCGTGATTCTGGATGTGCGCGGATTGTCCATGGTCACGGACTTCCTCGTCATCGCCAGCGCCAGCTCCATGCCCCACCTGCGCGCCATCCGGAATGAAATCGCGGAGCGCATCCACGAGGAGCGCAATGAGAAGCCCCACTCCACCCAGGGAGCCGCTGAAAGCCAGTGGATGCTGCTGGACTACGGCGATGTGGTGGCCCACATCTTCATGGCTGACCGCCGCGCGCTGTATGCCCTGGAGGACCTGTGGGGCGATGCTCCCCGCCTTGCCTGGACACCGTCCTGAGCCGCAGCCGGCAGTTAGCCAGCAGTCAGCATCAGGCATCCCATGGGCCGCATCGCGGAAGTCTCCATCCAGCAGGTCATTGCGGCCTGTGACATTGTGGAGATCGTCAGCGGTTATTTCCCGTTGAAGCGCGCCGGCATCGCCTTCAAGGCGTGCTGCCCGTTCCACACGGAAAAAAGTCCCTCCTTCAGCGTCAATCCCACGCGCGGCACCTACCACTGCTTCGGCTGCGGCGAGGGCGGCAACGCCGTGGGCTTTGTGATGAAGTATGAGAGCCTGCCGTTTGTGGACACCATCCGCAAGCTGGCGGCCAAATACGGCATCACCCTCATCGAGGAGGCTGGCACCCCGGAGCAGGAGGCCGCCGCCGGCCGACGGGTCCGGCTGCTCGCCCTGCACCGCGATATCGCGGCGTGGTTTCACCAGCTGCTGCTCAAAAGCCCCCTCGCCGCCGACGCGCGGGCCTATCTGAAATCCCGGGGCCTCACCTCCGGCACGGCGCGGAGCTGGTCCATCGGCTACGCGCCGTCGGATCAGGGATACTACCGTGACTGGGCCGGCGATAAAAAATATCCCGATGACCTGCTGGTCGAAGGCGGCATTCTCGTCCTCCGGGACCCGGAAAACCCCGCCCGCGGCACCAAACTCCAGTTCAGCCACCGCATCATGTTCCCCATCCGCAACGACCACGGGGACGTGATCGCCTTCAGCGGCCGGGTGCTGCGGGAGGAGGATTCACCCGCGAAATACAAAAATTCCCCCGCCACGCCCATTTTCAATAAAAGTGAGGTCTTCTTTGGCTTCGACAAGTCCAAGCGGGCCATCCACAAAGCCGAGAAAGCCATCATCTGCGAAGGCCAGATCGATATGCTCATGGCTTACGAGGCCGGCATTGAGAACATCATCGCGCCGCTCGGCACCGCCTTCACCCCCCAGCACGCCCGGCTGCTGCGGCGGCACACGGATCAGGTGGTGCTTTGCTATGACTCCGACAACGCGGGCTTCAAAGCCGCCGCCAGGGCCTTTGCGGAACTGAGTCAGGAGGGCATTTTTGTCCGTGTCGCCGCCCTGCCTCCAGGTGAGGATCCGGATTCCCTGATCCGCCGGGAGGGCGTGGACGCTCTGCGGCGGCGGCTGGAGGAGGCGCGGGATTTTTTTGACTTCCAGATCGACCAGCGCGCCGCGAGCCTCGACCTCACGGACACCCGCGAGCGCATGAAAATGCTGCGGGAGCTCGCGGAGAATCTGGCCCGGCTGAAGGACCGTCCGGTGCTCGATGCCGCCCTGATCCGCTGCGCCTCGCGGCTGAACATTGGGCCGGATGAAATCCGCAAAATGGTTCAGGCCCATCTGGCCCAGCAGAAAAAATACACGGACCAGATCAGTGAACGGACCCGGCAAAACCCGTCCTCTGAAACCTCCCAGCCGGAGCAGGGGAGCGACAGCGCACCGGTGGCGCTGCATCCCAGCGTGCGCCTGCTGCTTCAGCTGGCCATGACCGATCCCGCAGCGCACCGCTGGCTGGCAGCCGGTGCCGATGGCCAGGCCTGGGACGGCGTTGGTGGCGCGGAGTTCCTGGCCAAAATCCTCACGGCCCCCATTGATCCCGCCAATCCCGCAACGGTCACCCCCTGGCTGAGCACTCTCAGCCCTGCGGAGTCCTCCATCCTCACCGCCCTGCTCCACCAAGGGCGGCCCTCCGCCGACGCCCTCACCAGCGCCCGCCACGCCGTCGCCAGCCTGCGCATCGCCTCCGTGGCGCGGGAGATCGATCTGATCCAGAACCAGCTGCGCACCGGCAAACCCAATCCGGAAACCGTCGTGGCACAGACCCGGGAACTGATGTCCCTGAAAATGAAGTTCAATATTCTCCAAGCCAAACTACGCGAGGCTCCAAGAGAGGATTGAAACCGCACCGCACGAAACCGTCGGAACCCGTCTCCCCACTTTTACCATTGCCACGCCGCCGCCGCCGCTCTCCCTTGAAGCGTGAATTATCAGGTCTTCGCCCGGAAATACCGCCCTCAAACCTTTGACGACGTCCTGGGTCAGGATCATGTCGTGCGCACCCTGCGCAACGCCATCACCCAGAACCGTCTGGCCCACGCCTACCTTTTTGTCGGGCCACGCGGCACCGGAAAAACCTCCACCGCCCGTATTTTCGCCAAGGCCCTGAACTGCCCCGGCGGCCCGAAGGTGGACTTCGACCCCAACGATCCCATCTGTGTGGAGATCGCCGAGGGGCGCAGCCTGGATGTGACTGAAATCGACGGCGCCTCGAACAACAGCGTCGATGATATCCGGGCCCTGCGGGAGACCGTGAACTTTGCCCCCGCCGTGGGGAATTTCCGGATCTACTACATCGACGAGGTCCACATGCTCAGCACCTCCGCCTTCAACGCCCTGCTGAAGACCTTGGAGGAGCCGCCTCCCCATGTGAAGTTCATCTTCGCCACCACGGAGCCCCACAAAATCCTGCCCACCATCCTCAGCCGCTGCCAGCGCTTCGACCTCCGCCGCATTCCCGCGCCGGTCATCGCCAAACACCTGCTGCACATCGCCCAGGAGGAGAAAGTGGTGCTCGACCCCCTGGCGGCGCACGCCATCGCCACGGGCGCGGACGGCGGCATGCGGGATGCGCAGTCCATGCTGGACCAGCTGGTGGCCTTCTGCGGCAGCGAGGTCCGGGAGGAGGATGTGCTGGATATTTTCGGCTTCACCAGCCACCGCACGGTGTCCGAACTCGGCGGGGCCGTGCTGCGCGGGGAAACCGCCAGCGCCCTTAGCCAGCTTTACCATCATGCGGAGTCCGGCAAGGACCTTTCCCGGCTGCTGGCCGATCTCATTTTCCACTTCCGCAATCTGCTTGTCCATCAGGTGGATCCGGAAATCGCTGCCCGCGACCTGCCTCCGGAAATGGCGGAAATGCTGGCGGAGCAGGCCGGTCTGCAAAGCACGGAAAAGCTGATGCTGCTCATCGACCAGTTCGCCGATGCCGAGGTCAGCATGAAGTGGGCCTCCAACAAGCGGCTCTATTTTGAAATCGGTCTCATCAAGGCCGCCCAGACGCTCAATGAGGTCAGCCTGAGCGATGTGGTGAACGCCCTGCGCAAATCCATGGCCGGGGAATCCGTGGCCCTGCCCGCCGACAGCCTCCCTTCCTTCGCGCCGCCGGCCAAAGCCGCCGCCTCCACCGCATCCCCGGCAAAATCCTCCGGAGCCACCGCCGCCGCACCGGCCCGCGGCTCCATGAGTGACCAGCTCCGCGCTGAGTTGGGAGCCCCTGCGGCCACCCGCAGCCAACCCGCCAAAACAGCTTCCCCAGCTGCCGCTCCCTCTTCCCCGCCCGCCCCTTCGGAATCCACGGTGTCCGCCACTGCTCCCGAACCCGCCCCTCAGCCCAGGAGTGGGAAGAGCTCCGGGGATAGGGTGGAATCAGACACCCTCCTGGAAACAGCCAAACCGGCGCCCAAGGCGGTGGCGGAAGCCGCACCCGCACCCACCGTCACTCCGCCCGCGTCACCAAGTCTGGACGGTGAGGCGCTCTGGCAGGCGGCCTGCCAGGAATTCCGCGTGAAATTCCCGCTTCAGGCCGGATACACCTCGGAAATGCATTTTCTGTCCGCAGATGCCAGGCAGCTTCTGCTTGGCGTGCCGCAGGAACACCGCGCCGCCGCTCAGAGCCTGGAGCGTCCCGTACCCCGTGGAGCCTTGGAGGAAATCCTGACCCGCCTTTCCGGCCGCCGGCTCCAGCTGAAAATCGAGGTCCGCGCTGATCTCCAGCCGTTTGAACCTCTGCCTTCCACCGAGGCGGAATCCCAGTCTCCCCCCCCTTCTTTGACCGCCTCCGCTCCGCCAAAAGCCGCCGCCGCCCCCCCGCCGGCATCCGTGGAACCGGAGACCCCGGTGCTGGACGAGAAGGAGTTCCAGAACGATCCCCTGATCCGCGAGGCTTTGAAGCTTTTTGAGGCCAGAGTCACGAAAAAGGGCTGACCGGTTTTTACTTCCAAAGCTTTTCAGCAAAAAAGCCTGGCCCGCCTGGATGAAACAGCCAAAGTAACTGGCTGCTCCATCCGGCGGGCCGGGCGCTGCGCTTTTCAGCGCGGTTCGAAACCTACTTCAGATTGTCAGGCAGCCCGGCGTCCTTGAGCTTCACGTCGGTTTTGGCGCCGGAGTCGATCCACCAGCGGATGGTGGCCAGCTCCTTGTCGGTGAGCTGATCCTTGTTGGAGGGCGGCATGTGCTCGTCCTCCTCCTTGGGCAGCAGGGCACGCACGATGATCAGGCTGTCGGCGGATTTGCCGGGCACCACGGACGGCTTGCCGCTGTCGCCGTTTTTCATCATGGCCTCAAAGGTGTGCATCTGCAGCTTGCCCTTCTTTTTGTCCTCGCCGTGGCAGCCCGCGCACTTTGATAGCAAGATCGGCTGAATCAGCGCCAGATACACCGGCTGCTCGGGATCCAGCGGTTTCGCCTCCGCCGGAGCGGGCACGGTTGCGGCCGGTGCCGGAGCCGGTGCCGCCGCGGCGGCAATAGCCACCGCCGTCTTCACTTCATTGTCCCAGCCCATGTTGATCACAATCTCCGGGAGCTTGGTGTGCAGGGCCTCGGCAGCGGGTTTGGTGACCCCGGTCTGCCAGACATAAAGCCGCTTCAGTTTGGACAGCTTCTCCAGCTTCGCCAAGCCAGCGTCGGTAACCTTGGTGTTGAAGAGATTGAGATACTCCAAACTTCCCAAGGGAAGCAGGGCGTCAATGCCGGCATCCGTCACCGCCGTGTTCGGGAGGTGCAGCTTCTTCAGGTTTTTCATACCGCTCAGGGCCGCCAAGCCGGCATCGGTGACCTTGCTGCGGCCCAGGTTCATCTCCGACATGCGGTCGGCCAGCGGAGCGAATTTCGCCAGTTCGGCATCGCCGAATTTGTCCGCCACATTCACGCAGTTGAAGGTCAGCGCGGGATCGTTCTGGGCCAGCGGAAGAATGGTGACACCGAGCTCCTTTTCCAGAGCCTGCACGGGGGCCATGTCGGGCGCGGCGGCCTCCGCCGGCTTGCTCTCCGCACCCGCAGGCCCATTTTCCCCGTGCGCTCCGGGAGCCAGCGCGATGCCGGGCACGGCCATGCTGATCATTTTGGACTGAATGTCCGGTGGAATGGAGGGATCGATGATCCTCAGTTCCCGGGGAGCGCCTTTGTCAATCCACCAGAGGAGCACCTCCTGCTCGTCCGCGGTCAGCTGGGCCTTGCCGTCCGGCGGCATGTGCTCCTCGTCGTCCAGCGGCAGCCGCAGGCGCACCACGGATTCACTGCCGGCGCTGTTGCCGGGCAGGATGGCCGGCTTGCCGCTCTCACCAGCTTTGAGCATGGCCTCCAAGGTGTGGAGCTGGAGATCCCCCTTCTGCTTCTCCTCGCCGTGGCAGCTGATGCATTTTTTGACCATCAGCGGGGCGATGACAGCGTCATAGACCGTCCGCGTCTCCGCTGATTCCAGGATGGATGGCCCATTCGCCGGACTATGGGCCGCCATCAGCGTTTTCATGCCTTTGATGATCGTGTCCCCATGCGAAAGCGTGCCGCCGAAATGGCCGGCGATCATGATGGTGGCGGCGGTGGTGAATAGCGGGGCACGGTAAAGAGACTTGGACATAAGTGGCTGTTTTTGGTCGTAATGAAGTTTGGTGAGAAGGGTCAGGAAAATGAGGCAGGGCACGGCGATCCCGGTCCACATGTGCCAAGTGAGGGTTTCCTTTTTATAGTCGCCGCCCAGTCCCAGAAAATAGCCCAGCAGGGCGGTGACCATACCGCTGAGGAAACTGAGCCAGAGCAGCCAGTTCACGGCGGATTCGTGCCGGCGCTCCGGTCCGTTGAAGAGATCCAGCACCACTGTCCCCAGCAGCATGCCGATGGGCAGGTGCAGCAGCAGCGGGTGGAAATCGCCGGCCACTTTGAGCCCCAGTGGAATTCCCGAGCCTTGGGGATAAAACACAAACGCGGCGGTCAGCACGGCGGCGAACGCGGCGAAAGCCACGGCGGCGGCTGATTTCTGAACTTTGGGGCGGAGAAAACTTGAGACCATTCCTCCGCAGGGTAAGACCGGCGGACAGCCGTTCTTTCAGCCGGTCCTTTTTCCGGGCCGGCCGGCAGGCGGTCCAAGGGCGGTGCCGGATTCACTATTGCACCTGCCGGAGGCTGACCGTATCCCCGGGCCATGCCGCCCGAAAACCTGCCCGCCATCCTGGAAATCTGCCGCACCCGCCGGGTGCTGGTGGCGGGGGATGTCATGCTGGACCGCTTTATCCGCGGCAATGTTTCGCGTATTTCCCCGGAGGCCCCGGTCCCCGTAGTCCATGTGACCCGTGAGGACGCCTATCCCGGCGGCGCGGCCAATGTGGCCCGCAATCTGGCCCCCTTTGCCGGAAAGGTGCATGTGCTCGGCGTCACCGGCACCGGCCCGCTCACCTCCCAGCTGCATGACCTGCTGGAGGAGCACGGCATCGACACCTCCGGCCTGCTCGCCAGCCCGGAGCATGAGACCATTGTCAAAACCCGGGTCGTCGCCCGCGGCCAGCAGGTGGCCCGCATCGACCGCGAAACCATCAAGCCCCCCTCCCCCGCCCTGGTGGCCCGCGCCCTGGCCTGGCTGGATGAAAAGCTGCCGGAAGTGGATGCGGTGATCATTGAGGACTATGCCAAAGGCTTTCTGACGCAGGAGCTGGTCGATGCCATCACCCGGCGAGCCGCGGCCTTGGGCCTGCCGGTCACGGTGGATCCCAATCCCGGCAACCCGCTCCGCTGGCATCAGGCCACGGCGGTCAAACCCAACCGCAAGGAGGCTTTTGAAACCGCAGGGCTCCCGGATCCCGGCGATGTTCCCCTGTGGGCGCTGCTGGAGCGGCTGCCGGCTCTGGGAGAGCGGTTGTGGGAAAAATGGGACACCCATCAGCTTCTCATCACGCTGGGCGAGCACGGCATGGCCCTGCTGGAGAAAGGCCGGCCGCTTTACCACACCCCCACCCGGGCCCGCGAGGTTTTCGACGTCTCCGGGGCCGGCGACACCGCCATCGCCCTTTACACCCTGGCTCTCGCCGCCGGCTGCTCCGCCCCGCAGGCGGCGGAAATCTCCAATCTGGCCAGCGGGGTCGTGGTCGCCAAGGCGGGCACCGCCACCCTCACGCCTGACGAACTGCTGGAGGCGGCCCGGCTTCAGAAAAATCCTGCCGGCTCCGCCGTGTCCGCGCCGCCCTCCCCTCCGGCGCAGGGATGAATCCCCCCACCGGTTCCGCACCGGCCCACCAGCCCCGCTTTCCATGCCCCTCCGACTTCTTATTGGCCTCGGCAATCCCGGACCTGAATACGAAAACACCCGGCACAACGCGGGGTTCATGATTCTGGACCGCATCGCCTCCAAACTGGGGGCCTCCTGGACGAACGAGCGGAGATTCCACGGATGGTTCACCCGCGCGGACGGGCTTTTTCTGCTGAAGCCCAAAACGTTTATGAACCTGAGCGGGAAAAGCGTGGCCGCGGTTTCCGGTTTCTTCAAAATCCCGCCGACGGACATGCTGGTGGTTTACGATGACACCGCCCTGCCCGAAGGCCGGCTGAGGATGAGGCCCTCCGGATCAGCCGGGGGACACAACGGCATCAAATCCATGATCGCCAGCCTGGGCAGCGATCAGTTTCCCCGGCTGCGGTTCGGGGTCGGAGCAGCGGAGGAGAAATCGCTGGTGGGCCATGTTCTGGGGAAGTTTGACCCCGCCCAGGCGGATGCCCTGCATAAATCGCTTGAGAATGCCGCGGAAGCTGCCATTTTCGCCACCCTTCGCGGTCTGGAGGCTGCGATGAACCGTTTTAACACCGTGGAGCCTCCCCGGGCCAAACCTGTGCGCCCTCCCAAGGCTCCCGCGGACGGCCCACCGGACGGCCCGCCACCCACCCCACCAACAACCAACCTGTCATGAAGCGCAA
>JAQGPJ010000062.1 GCA_028293125.1 Verrucomicrobiales bacterium
CCTGACTCCCGCCGCTTACGCGGCGCTCACCGCGGGCCGAGACGGGATGGAGGCTTCAAAAGCCGCCTGATGACCGCAGGCAAGCCCGTGTCAAACCTTGACGGAGGGTCACGCGTCAAAGGCTTACCTTCCAAATCAGGTTAATTTTCCAGCAGGAATTCTCCCGGTCTATAAATTAAACGGCTGTTTGGTTTTCAAATCCAGTAACTCTCATTCATTTCCTCAAACTTTTGGTAAGGGTTAAGTTCCATTAAAGACTCCCCGCATGCAGTCACGTAGGTAAAGTGGAGCCCATCGAGCAAGTCCAGTTCTTTTTGCGCCTCGTCTTGGATAGCAAACAAATTGGAGCGGTCATGGATTGAAACCCTCCTTTCCCAGATCACCGCCGTGGATGCCTGATATTCTGTCGGGTCAATCTCGATCTCCCGTGGCGGTGTTTGAGTATCATCCATCCGAAAATAAATCATCGGAGTTCCCGGTGAGCCACGTTGACCGAATCTTTCTTTAAGGGGACCTTGGCGAATATGGCGAATCAAAAACTCCTCGTCCGGCAGGACTTCAAAGCCAATCTTGGCACCACGAAAGGACGACTCAACAATAGGTGAGGTATAGGCATTGCTTCTTTCAGCATGGCCAGTAAAGTTGCGCTCGCGAATCATCGCCAAATGCTCAGTCTCGTGAAACAGGCGGCTTGAATATCTCAATAAATTTTGAATAGCAAATGCAAGCAATTCAAAATTATCGTTATTAACACGCACCCATTTTTGATAAGGGGTTCCGAGCGATGAATTTTGAAGAAATGGCGCAGAAAGGGAAATA
Source organism: Verrucomicrobiales bacterium (assembly GCA_028293125.1). Classification (GTDB taxonomy): domain Bacteria; phylum Verrucomicrobiota; class Verrucomicrobiia; order Verrucomicrobiales; family V1-33; genus CAIZWU01. The sequence continues at coordinate 820 of JAQGPJ010000062.1, forward strand.
GTCAAATAATGATTCAGGGCATGCCGGTAGTGGTTGATCACGTCACCCTGCATTAACAGAACAGCTGCCGGGAGAGAAGGTATCCTGAGCTCATCCGAAAAAAGGGTAACTGCCCGAATGGCATCATCAAAAGCAAATCGAATGTTAAGCATTGTGGAATTGAAATTACTGTTGTCTGCCCGCCTGTGCAGGGAGGAGCGCAACTGCGGTGCCCGGCAAAATGCTTTAATGCTTTGGATACTTTCTGGGAAGTTTTCCTTCCCCGCCCGTCTCAGTGGGCAGGAACAATAACCGCCGCCTCCACCGCCAGCCGCAAACGGTTAAGCAGTTCCGGATCGGCGATTTTGCTGCCGGTGACATCGGTGACGCAGAAGGAATCGATGGCCGCGCCCTTCTCAGTGTTGATGCGGGCGTGGGTAATCTCCAGATCAAGGCCGCCGATGGCGGTGAAAATGTCATAGAGCAGGCCGATGCGGTCCACGGCTTGGATCTCCACAATGGTGTAGGTGCGGTGGCGCTCATTGCTGACGATGACACGCATGGGGAACTCACTGTGCCAGCCCGGCAGTGGCTCCGGCTCCTCGCGGTTCCGTTTCCGGATCAGGGCACCGTAGTCGATCTCCTCACCGTTGCAGGAGCGGGCGATGAGCTCGCCCACAGCCTTGGTGGCGGCCTCGGAGGTGACCGGTTCGAAATTGGTGGTGCACACCCGCAGCAGGTCCAGCACGAGATTGTCCGACCGCAGGAAGAAGTCCGCGTGGAGAATATTGATGCTGTGGGAGGCCAAGGCACCCGCCACCTTGGAGAGCAGCATGTGCCGGTCCCAGGAGCAGAGGATCATGCTGCTGCTGCCCTGGTCCGTGTGGGCGATCCACTTGATGACCGGGGTCAGGGCGCTGCGGGGATCCTCCTTGCGCTGCTGACGGAAGAAGGAGCGAAAGGCCCGCACATGCAGGGCGATGTCCTGGGCGCTGCGGAAGGCGGTGTAACGCTCCGGCATGTTGGCCAGCAGGGCGTCGATCTCCGTGGTGTAACTGTCGTCCAGCTGGGAGGCCACGGATTTCCGCAGCTCGGAGACGGGCAACTGGTGCCGGAAGGCCTCCTGATCTTGGAAATAAGCGGCGGCGGCGTTGTAGAGCTGGCGCACCAGGCTTTCCTTCCAGTCCGTCCAGCCGGCCTCATTGGTGGCCCGGCTGTCCGCGTAGGTGTGCAGGAAAAGGGCGTCCAGCCAAGGGCGGTGGCGCACGATTTTGACAAAGCCGGCGATAACCTCCGGATCGTCCAGATTTTTGGTGGTGGCCGTGTGCCAGAACAGCAGGTGGTTGTCCACCAGGAACAGCAGGAGCGCCCGGCGGCTGTCCACGATCTGAAGACGGCGGCAGACCTGGTCGGCCAGCTCGGTGCTGGCATAAGCGTGCTTGCGCACGTTCTCGGCCCGGCCGGTGTCGTGCATGATCAGCGCCAGATAGAGCACTGCGGGATCCTCCAGATCGTGGAAGAGCTTCTGGTGGAAGCCCAGCTTCCGCTCATTGTTGTCGCTGAGCTCATCCAGCCGCTCCAGGCATTTCAGGGTATGCTCGTCCGCCGTGTAGCGGTGGAAGAACTCGTGCTGCACCAGATCGGTCAGCTCTCCAAACTCCGGCAGATACCGTCCCAGAAAGCCCACCCGGTGCATCTGCCGCAGGGTGCCGCCCACCTCCCCCTTCCGGCTGAGAATGGCCTCGAAGGTCTCGCGGTTGGCCTTGCGGTAGCGGAAGGTGCGGCCGATGACCCCATAGCTGGCCTTGAAAAGCTGGCGGATTTTGGGGCTCAGCTTCAGGCGGCGCAGCTGCAGATGCTGGAACAGCCGCATCATGCGGGTGCTGTCCTCCTCAAAGATAGTGTCGTTCTCCGGAAAAATGAACCCGTCCTGGCTGTAAAAACCGTCGAAGGACTCGCGCTTTGGTCCCTTGCGGAGGGCCAGGAAGCTGAAGATGCCATTCTTCTCCTCCACCTTTTCCAGTTCAAAGCGCTCCATGAGCGAGAGATTATGCTGATAGAGATTGCGCGCGTGATGGTAGTAGTCGCGCATGAAGGCCTCGCAGCGCTGCACGATGCGGCGGCCGGCATAACCCAGATTGGTGGCCACCACGCCCTGGGCGCGGAGCGTCAGGATGTCGGTGGGCCGCTTTTCGGAGTAGTGCAGGTCATTGCGCACCCGCAGCAGGAACTCGTGGGCCTTGATGATCTCCTGTCCGGCGATGCGGGAGAAGATGTTGCCCTGGATCAGCTCCGGCACCGTGCGCACCCCCAGCTTCACATAGGCGCACCACAGGATGTTATGATAGTCGCGCAGCCCGCCGCAGCCGTTTTTGAGGTGCGGCTCCTGGAGATAAACGGTGTTGCTCTGCTTGCTGTGGCGCTCCTTCAAATCATGGGCGCGGAACTCCAGAAACTCCTTGGCTCGCCCATCGATGCACTGCCGCCGGAAGCCGCCGCTGAACTGGTCGAACAACGCCTGGTCGCCGGTGATGAAGCGGCTCTCGATCAGCGCGGTCTTCGTCTGGTGGTCACTGTTGGCCTGGGCGTAGGTCTCCTTCATTGTGCGCACCGCGTGGCCGATTTTGAACCCCACGTCCCACAGCATATAGAGCACCTTCTCAATCACATCGCGGGTGCGGCTGGACAGCTCCCTGCCTCCCCGCTCCGGATGCAGGAACAGCAGGTCCACATCACTGCCGGGATTCAGCAGTCCGCGGCCATAGCCGCCGGTGGCCACCAGGGCCACCCGCACCTCGGCGGCGGTTTTTTCGAGCGAGTTGGCGAAGAGGTTGTGCAGCACCACATCCAGCAGGGTCGCCCGCTGGGCGCAGACGGCCTCCCCGCTTTCCCCCGCCTTGTGCTGCAGGCGGATGCGGTGCTCCTCCTTCTTCAGGAAGCTGCGGTACTTTTTGATCCGTTCGGCCTGCACCTGGTCCGGCTCATGGACAAGCGCCACCTGGGCATGGGCGCGGACTTTTTCCAGATGGCGGACCGGCATGATGAGTTAGGGACTATTCAGGAAAACGTCTGTCCGGGCAGTGCCGGCCGCACGTTCGATGGGTGGGTGCTGCATGGTCATTGACCTCCGGCCTCACGGGGGCGGGAGACAGAAATGGGGAGCTCCGTCATGAACAGATAGAGATTCCCAAAGGCGGATCCGGCAAGACCCGAGAAATGACGGAACGGCAGCCCGTCCGTGGCGAACTCCGCCATCCGCTGGGCCTCGACAGGGCCTGAGTTTTCCGGCAGCAGTCCCATCACGCCGTAGAACATAATATAGCGGCGCCAGTCAAAGTACTCGCTGCCTGGCTGGGACACGTTTCTCATATCAGTCCAAAGAACCTCCGGCGAAAGGAGGATGGAGTTGATGGACTGTCCTTTCTCCTTGCCCAGATCGACCAAGGTCTGGAGCTGCTTGCGGGATTTGGGCAGCCAGATGGAGGTCCGGTTGCCATACCACGCGACCGCCCAGGGAATGTCGGACACAATTATCTCATCAGGCTTCACCTTGTCCGCATAGCCTTTGATAAGCTGGGGGACATAATTGGGATACTGCACCTTCAGTTGGCTGTCGATCCGGTTCAGGTCGAGCAGGGAGGGCCCCAGTTTCAGACTGAACGGCAGAATGCTGATGAGCACCGCGAGAATGAAATGGCCATTGCGGACCACCATGTATTGAATCGGCAGATTCAGGCGGTTCCAGAGCACCGAGAGAAACGCCAAGCCGTAGCCGGTCATCAGGGGAATGAAAAGAATGTGCAGATTGTTGGAATCCGTCACCTCCTTGCCGATCGGCTTCAGACCGTAGAGGGTCATGCCGATGACTGCAAAAAACCACATCCCCAGAATCACCCAGCGGAAATCCGCGATTTCGCGCCGGCGGAAGGGATGCAGCAGGCTCAGGAAGAACAAAGGGGCGGCTACAATGCCGCCAAGATAACCGTAAAGGTCGGTGATCTGGGCCAGGGAGTTGCTCACGCTCCGGCGCAGGAATCCTTGGAAATTAAGCCCGCCGGCGGTCTGGTCCAGATCCCGGAAGAGCGCCTCCTCGGAGCTGGTGCCGCCCAGCCCCCCGAAGAAGGTGTACTGGGCCGCGCCCAGCATATGACCGCTGGACCGCTGGTTCAGAATCAGCCAGATCATGGTGATGCCGCCCACAATGCCCATGAGGATCGCCGCTTGGACACCGCGGGGATTGAAATACACGGCGCTGAAAATCACCAGACCGATGAAAATCCACAGCGTCAGCCAGTGGGACATGGCCAGAAGCCCGAAAAACCCGCCGGTCAGGGCAATCCATAGATAAACCTTCCGTCCCGCCGCCTGGGCCTCGATGGCCTTATAGAGAAAGTAGGTCCCGAACGAGAACAGGAACAGCATCAGCATCTGCGGCAGGCCGGTCTGCGAGAACCGCCATAAAAGCTCGCTGAACAGCATCAGCAGAGCTGTGACTCCGCCAATGCGGGTATCGAAAATCCGGGAAATGAGCAGATAGGTGATCCCGATGGACGCCAGCAGGAACACCATGGAGGTGCCGGCGATGAGGTAGTCCGGTGTGTAGATGGCCTGTTTTTCCCCAAGCTCCCAGGAACTCCGGGCCGTGCCCAGCACCAAGGAGTTCAGCATTGGTCCCAGTGGCGAGAAATAGGTGTCCGGGATGCTTCTGAGATCCAGCGCAGCGGCCGGCCCCTGGTCCTCCTTCACTTTTTTCTCCACCTGCCGCCATGCGATCGGGCGGATGGAGCGGGTGCTGATGCCGTGGCCGTCCGCGATCTCCCTTGCCACCTGCGCCTGCTCAATGCCGCGGGCGGTGGAGAGCCCCCGGAAGTCCAGCCCGAGAAAATAGGCGGTAAGACCGATGAGCATGAGCAGGAACAGAGCGCGCCGCACCATCATGCCGGCGTCCAGTTCTTTCGGTTCGTTTACGTTTTCGGGAGTGGCCATGGGGAAAATTCGGGGAAACCGGCAGGAAAAACTCCGGAAGCAGAGTATGGAAAACCCGGCAAGCGCTTAATTTCTCCCTGTGGATGGAGCGCGCAGTATGCACCCTCCCCCACGGGGCGCAATCAATTCAGCGAGGCATCCCCATCATGCGGGCTGCGCATCAGGCCGGCCCAGGAGGTTTTCCATTCCGCGCGGGCCGGCGCACAGCCGGTTTCTGAATATGCGAAAGGCGTTTTCATTCCCAAACCCCAGTCAGTCAGGGTTGTAACCAGTGAGGATCATCAAGGGGGGGATCCGACCCTGTTTATGACGGTTACTTTTGGGAGACGCCACAAACCTGAGGAAATCCCTTGGATGACGGTGAGTCCCTTGGTCAGGGAGCTGAGCCGCCGGGTGTTCACCAACGGCGGCGAAACCATCCCGCTCATTTCCGAAGTCCGCCGTCTGAGTGAAAAGCTTCCCCCGGCATGAGCATTCTGTCCGATCTTTTGAATCAGGCTGGTATCCTGGCGTGAAGAGACTCTAAAAAACCCAAACAGGCAAACCTGCGCCGGGCGGTGTCGTCCGCGTATTATCCATTCTTCCATTTTATCAGTGAGGAGGAGGCCATGGAGGCATGGGGAAGATTGAAGAACAGTCACTTCGACGCTTTGAGTCTTTTTACCATGGCCATTCTAATTGTGGCCGGGGCTGTCCGCACGGTAGCTTTAAAGAAGGCGGTCAGAGCGCCTCAATCCGGCGCGGCATCCCCATCCTCCGCTCCGGCAAGGTTCAGTTCCTTCAGCTTCCGCTGCAGCGTGCGCCGGCTGATGCCCAGAAGCTTGGCGGCCTCACTGCGGTTCTGGCGGGTGCGCTGGAGGGCTTCGCCGATCAGACGGATCTCCATGTGCTCTATGCTCAGATCCTGGGGCAGCGGGATGGTGCCTCCGGAGGCCATGCTGCCGGTGGAAGGCTGTGCCGGCACGGTCGCGCCGATGCCATTGCCGGAGAACGCGGGGCGCGGCATGCGGGGAGCCTCGGCCTCCCCTCTCAGGGTGGCCGGCAGGTGGCGGAGCATCAGTTTGGCACCGCTGCCCATGACCACCCCGTGCTCGATGGCGGTCCGCAGCTCCCGCACATTGCCGGGCCAGTTGTAGGCCATCAGCGCCTGCAGGGCCTCGCCGGTGATTTCCCGCACGGGCTTGTGGTTCTCCTTTGCCAGTTCGATCAAAAACGCCTGTGCGAGGACTGGAATATCCTCCTTGCGCTCCCTCAGGGGAGGCATCCGGATGTTCACCACATTGAGACGGAAATACAGATCCTCACGGAATTTTGCCTCGGCCACCATGGATGCCAAGTCCTTGTTGGTGGCGGCCACCACACGGACATCCACTTTGACGGGATTGTTGCCGCCCACGCGCTCGATGGTCCGTTCCCCCAGCGCCCGCAGCAGCTTCACTTGGGTGCTCTGGTCGATCTCCCCCAGCTCATCCAGAAACAGTGTGCCGCCGCTGGCCTGCTCGAAACGTCCGATCCGCCGCTCCATCGCTCCTGTGAACGACCCTTTCTCGTGTCCGAAAAGCTCGCTTTCCAGCAACTGGGGAGACAGGGCGGCGCAGTGGACGATCACCAGCTTCGCCTTCGGGCGTCCGCTCAGATTGTGCACCGCATGGGCCACCAACTCCTTGCCGGTTCCGCTCTCACCCTCAATCAGCACCGTGGCCCGCGTGGGGGCCACTTGGGTGATGGTTTCAAAAACCCGGCGCATGGATGGCGATTTCCCCAGAATGCGGTCCAGTGAGAACCGCTCCTCGACCTGCCGCTTCAGGGAGGTGTTCTCCTGTTCCAGACTGCGGCTGCGCAGCGCGCGTTTGATCAGCAGTTCCAGTGCCTCCAGATTCAGAGGCTTGGTCACGAAATGCCACGCCCCCCGCTTCATGGCCTCCACTGCGGTGTCCACACTGCCGTAGGCGGTCATCATGATGACCACCGGCGCGTGGGGGATGGCCAGCGCGGCATCGATCAGCTCCATGCCGTCGTCCGCGCCCAGCCGCAGATCCGTCACCATCACATCCACCCGCTCATTTTTCAGCACCTCCATGGCCTCGGCGCGGTCGGAGGCGATATAGACGTCAAAATCGTCCTCCAGCGCCATCCGCAAGCCTTCGCGGGTATTCTTCTCATCATCGACAATCAGGACTGTGGCCTCCATTGCAGTCGATCCTGATCAGGATTGCGGGGGATGGCAAGCGGGGGGAGGGAGTTTTCAGTTTTCAGAGGGAAGAGGTTAAAGGGCTCAGGGCTCAGGAATTTGGAATGTGAGGAGTTTGATTTCAAACAAAGGGGGCCGTCCACTCCTGCTCGGCTCCTTCCTGGCCGCGAATCCCACCACTCTGTGGACAGCATGAAGTTACGTTTTGATCAGATTCTGCTGAAAAGCGTAATTGAAGTGGCTGTCATCTTTTTTGGAAAATAAAAGTTATCTTCATCCAAGCGGTCATTTCGGGCGGATTTTTCTTTTGAGGGCTGGCATCTCTCCTTTCTCCTGGCCTGCGATGCCACCGCCGCCGTCCTCATCCCCATCCTATCCCATCCTTGGTCTAATTTATCTTCCCCCCGTCATGAACCCCCATTCCCCCTGTTCCTGGGTTTTTTCCGCTGCCGCAGCATGGTGCTGCTTCCTGTTGATGCCGGCAATGAGCCAGGGGCAGGAAACATTGGACCAAGCGCTGGACAATCCGGCGCTGGCCTGGACAGCAGGCGGCGATGCGGACTGGAAAGTGGTGTCCCAGCCGGATGCCCATGCAGGCTCATCCGTGGCTGAACTGTGGCTGGAGACAACGCCCGGGCACAATTACGGCTTCATACTGGGCGAGCCCGTCAGCTGGCTGGAAACCGCCGCCACCGGCCCGGGACTGTTCACGGTCTGGGTGCGGCACAATTACAATCCCTACACCATGGTGGACCTGAGTGTGGACGGGGTGGTGGGTGAGGAGCATCTCATTTACGGCTACCCCCCCGGGGAGAAGCCCTTCACCGGCTGGTACCGTCTCACGGCTTATGTGCCGCCGGGGTCCCACCCCGTGAGGCTGACTCACCGTTTTGCGGTGCAAGGCACCCTCTATTTTGACAATCCAAAAGTGCAGGCCGACGACGCCCGGGTGCTTTCCCCGCTCGGCACGGAATTTCTGGACGCTTTGGATGTCCCGGCGGGCGGTGGTCAATGGGTGGCAGGCGGCGGTGGGGAGTTCCATGTGCTGCCGGCGGCGGATGCGCATGACGGAGTGGATGCCCTGGGATCGGATGCCGCGCCTACGGGCTGGGATGACTGGGGTGTCATGGCGCCCTGGCTTCAGGGGGACATCACCGGGCCGGTGACGCTGTATGGGTGGCAGCGCTCCGCGGGACCCAATGGAAACCCGCCCGCTGGGGAGTGGGAGCACTTTCTTTTCTTTATCCCGCCCGGCAGCAGCAGGCTCAAGTGGTCCGGCTGGGGAATGGCACTGGATGAGTTCAGGGAGCTGTCCGCGCCGGAAGCCGACCTGAAGGATGCACTGGAATCCGGTGGTCTGGTCTTCACGCAGACTGGCGGTGTCTGGAAAGGCGTGCGCACCTGGGCTGCCCCCGACGGCACCGACGCCGCCTGGACCACGCTTCCGGCGGAAGGGCAAAGCTCCCTGTCCACAACGGTCGATGGCCCTGCCCTGATGCAGTTTTTTTGGACGGCCCAGTCCATGGCCGGATTCATCCAGGATGCCCCGGACACAGCCCTTTCCTGCACGGTGGATGGAATTACACTCAAGCTGAACGATGGCTCTTGGAGCGGAGTGCTGCCTGCCGGGCCGCACACGATCAAATGGACGGTCACCAGCGAGAAAGCTGCCGGTAAAGCCGCCGCACTCCTGCTTGATCAGGTGCAGGTGACCCCCCTTGCGTCCGTTCCTCTCACCCAGGCTCTGGACACCACTTCGGAACTGGTCTGGACCACAGGCGGAAAACCGTGGACCGGCGTGGCCAGTTCCAGCTCCCCGGATGGCTTGGATGCTGTGGTGCCTCCTGTCCCGGCCGCCGGGGAGGTCCCCTGGCTGGAAACGCGGGTGACCGGACCGGGACGCCTGACCTTTCAATGGGCGGGCGTGGAGACCATGCCATCATGGTACGATCCCCCCCGCGGCCTGGCGCTTGACCTTGATGGACGCAGGATCATCCATCAAAACACTGCCCAGTCCTGGCCGGTGCTGGAATTGAGCGCGGGAATGCACACCCTGCGTTGGACAGTTACCGGCACGGACAACCTGCTGCGTCCGCTGATGCTGGATCAGGTGCAATGGACCCCGCAGGAAACTCCGGTGTGGCTGGAGGCAGTGGAGCAGCCGGCACTCGCCTTTTTCTCCGCCGATGGAAACCTGCTCTCCCTTGAGACTGGCAAAAGTTTCGCGGGCGGCTCCAGCCTCCGGCTGGCCACCACGGGAGGATGGAATGTCTCCCCCAGGTCCCCCACCCTGCTGGCCATCGCCAATCAGCCAGGATATCTGAGTTTTTATTATCAGACATCCCCCAAAGCGAGGCTTTCATCACCTGGCGGGTCCCCGGCGAATGGTGAATGGCACTATTCCTCGGTTTTCCTGGAGCCGGGAGCGCTGACGCTGAACTGGACGGTCACCGGGCCGCCTGACGAGCTTGATGATCCGCAGCCTTTCGCCCTGCTGGACAATATTAAATTCCAGCCCACCGCTCAGATCGATCCTGCCCAGGCGCTGAATCAGCCAGGCTCCTGGCGCACATCGCCCGCCGCCCCATGGATCGGACTGCAGGAACTGGGAGTCTGGAGCGGCAATGGCACCATCGACTTCCCCAGCTGGCTGGAGTATGACATTACCGGTCCCGCATTGGTGGCCTTCAACTGGTCGGGACTTGGCCTGGGATTTGGATTGGACGGTCTGCCACCTGTGTCTGTCGTAAATTATGTCGGCCCGCGCCGTTATTACCGATGGATTCCCGCCGGCAGTCATACTGTGCGCTGGGAGAGCACCTCAGACCGGGCCTCTATTTCGGATCTTTATATCGGAGCGGTTTCCGGGGAGGTGACCATCACTCCTTGGGGCACTGATTTTCTGATCCGCGTGCCCCGGCCTGCCGGGCTGCCGGATTCGCTGATTTCACTCCAAGCCAATACCGGTGGGCTCAACACTTATTGGAGAACCAACCATCCCACGGTAACCGTTTCCTCCACGGAGGAGGCCATCACGTATTTGGTAACTCCGCCCGCCGTGCCGCGCTGCTTTTTCCGTGCTGCTTTCGGTTACCGCTGACTTTTCCGGTGTTTGGGGACCGTTTCCGGAACCCCATCCGGCGGGGCAGTCTGAAAATTCCCTCACCCGCCGACAGCGGGTGGAACCGCCGCTTGCCAAGCCGGCCGGCCGGGGGAAGGTGAAAGTCCGGCCCTGCCCGGCATCCTCCGGCTATCCGGGGAAAACTGCCGGTTTTCAGTCTCTGGGCCACGTTTTCCCTTCCATCACTTTTCCCCCCGCCTTCATGAGTTTCCGCCACACCATCCGCCGACGGGTGAACTTTGCGGAGACGGACTTGGCGGGGATTGCCCATTTCTCCAATTTCTTCCGGTGGATGGAGGAGACCGAGCACTCCTTCTACCGGTCGCTGGGACTGACGGTGCATTCCGTGGATCAGACCATTGAGGACGGCCGGACCGGCTGGCCCCGCCTGAAGGCCTCAGCGGAATACCGATTGCCGCTGTATTTTGAGGAGGAGGTCGAGGTCGAGCTGCTGGTCGCCGAGATGCGCTCCAAGGCCATCCGCTACGATCTGCGGTTTTGGAAAAATCCCGATGATCCCGCCAAAAAAAAGCTGGCCGCCCGCGGTGAACTGGTGGTGGTGGCCGTGCGTCCGGACGCGCAAACGCGGGAAATACACGCCACGGCGATCCCTAACCTGTTCCGGGAGCGTATCACGCCTGCTCCGCCTGAACTTCTGACTTCCACTTCAACTACCCTTCCGTGAATTCCACCCCAAAAATGAACAGCACCGCTCTGCTATACGCCCTTGGAACTGTCGTCACCTGGGGCCTCTACAGCGTGCTCCTCCACAAGGGCAGCATGGCCATGGCCATCCCCGGCGCTCCGGACTTTCTGGGATCCCGGATGAAGTCCTTCCTATTCGTCGGCGTCGCCTACCTCATTGTGGGGATCGTGGGGCCGCTGATCATCATGAAGCTTAAAGGTACCCCTTGGGTGTTTCCCACCGCCGGCTGGGCGTGGAGCTTGGTGGCCGGCCTGGCGGGAGCCATTGGCGCGTTTTTTCTGCTCATGGCCCTGAGCGCCGGCCACACGCCCGCGGAGTCGAAGCTGCTGCCGCTGCTGGTGCCCGCCATTGTGTTCTCCGGCGCGCCCATTGTGAACGCCATCGTCAGCATCACCAAGGACAGCCTCTGGAGCCGCACGCCGCCGCAGTTTTATCTCGGTATCCTCCTCGCCGGAGCCGGGGCCGCGCTGGTCATGAAATACCGCCCGATGGCGGGGCCCGCACCCGCCTCCGCCACCAAACCGGAGGCCAAAGCCGTCTCCGCCGCCGTGGCGGTCCCCGCGTCCGCTCCCGTTTCTGTTTCCACCGCCACCGCCCGTCCGGGCGGATTTGCGGATGTGACCACGCGCGTTTATTTTGTAAGCTGAGCCAGGCCGACCTTCATGCCGGCTGCCACTTTCGACCGCGTGCCCCGAAGCGACACCATCGACCGACTCCGCCATTCCATCCGACGGCGGCAATGGGAGATGCTGCGCGCCCTGCTGGACACGGTGCTGAACACCAATCCTTTCCACCGCCGGCGGCTGGACAGCATTCCCCTGCACACGCTGGAGGAGTTCCTGAAAAACTGCCCACTGATGTCCAAGCGGATGCTGGTGCATGACCGCGAGGCCTTTCCACCTTACGGTTCGAACCAGACCTATCCGCTGGAGAACTACACCCGCTTCTGCCAGACCAGCGGCACCACCGGGCCGCCCCTGACCTGGCTGGACAGCCGGGATGACTGGGAGGCCATGCTGTCCTCCTGGCAGCATATTTTCAATGAGTTCGGGGTTATTCCCGGCGAGGACCGGGTGTTTTTCCCCTTCTCCTTCGGACCGTTTCTGGGGTTCTGGACGGCTTTTGAAGCCGCCAGCCGGGTGGGCTGCCTGGTCATTCCCGGCGGCGGCATGAGCTCCAATGCCCGCCTGCAGCTGATGCTGGACCATCAGGTGACCATCGCCTGCACCACGCCGACCTATGCCCTGCACCTCGGCGAAATGCGCCGGCAGCACCCGGTGATGCTGGAAAAGTCCTGGGCGCTGCGGGCCTTTGTAGTGGCCGGAGAGCCCGGTGGCAGCCAGCCCGGAGTGCTGGCCCGGCTGGAGGAACTGTGGCCCGGCGTGAAAATTCTGGACCACCACGGCCTGACGGAGACTGGTCCCGTCAGCTACGTCGATCCCGTGCATCCCAACCGCCTGCGGGTCATGGAGGACGTGCATTTCGCGGAAATCCTGGATCCCGCCAGCGGGGTGGAGGTGCTGGAGGGCGGCACGGGGGAACTGGTGCTGACCACCCTGCACCGCCTCGGCTGCCCCATGCTGCGCTACCGCACGGGCGATCTGGTGAAAAAAGTCTATGCCGACGACGGCGGCCTCTGCCTGGACGGCGGGATTCTGGGCCGTCTGGATGACATGATCGCCGTGCGCGGCGTCAATGTTTACCCCACCGCCGTCGATGCGGTGCTGCGCCGGTTCCCGGAAATCGTGGAATATCAGGTGCGGGAAATCCGCCATGGCGCTCTGCTGGATCTGAAGGTGATTGTGGAAACAGCCGCCACCGGTCCCCGCGATCCTCTTCTTATCGCCGAACGTGTTTCCGTGGCCTTGCGCGACACCTTCCAGCTGCGCATGGATGTGGAGGCGGTGCCGCAGGGCACGCTGCCACGCTTTGAATTCAAGGCGCGCCGCTGGATCAAAGAAATCCGATGATCGCTGAACTCCTCAACGTCTCCAAAAGCTACCGCACCTCGCCGGACTCCCCGGTGCAGACGGTGCTTTCCGGTCTGAATCTGTCCATCGCCGCCGGGGAAACCCTGGCCATCACCGGACCCAGCGGGTGCGGAAAAAGCACAGTGCTCAATCTGCTGGGCACGCTTGACCAGCCGGATGAGGGAACCGTGAAGCTTTTCGGGGAGGAGGCCCCTTTTGGCAATGAGGAGAAACTGAGCAGCCTGCGGGCCCGGAAGCTGGGATTCATCTTCCAGCTGCACCACCTGCTGCCCCAGTGCACCGCGCTGGAGAATGTGCTGGTGCCCACTCTGGCCGGTGGCCATCCCAAACCCGACCCCGCCGCCATGCAGGAACGGGCGGATAATCTGCTGAACCGCGTGGGTCTGGGCCGGCACGCCGATAAAAAACCAGCCCAGCTTTCCGGCGGGGAACGCCAGCGCGTGGCCGTGGTCCGGGCGCTGATCCGCCAGCCCGGCCTGCTCCTGGCCGACGAGCCCACCGGAGCCTTGGATGCCGCCAGCGCCGCCTCGCTGATGGATCTGCTGCTGGAGCTGAATGAGGAACAGGGCACCGCCCTCGTGCTGGTCACCCACGATCCCGCCCTCGCCCACCGCATGGGCCGGCAGTATCATCTGAAGGACGGCGTGCTGGTGAAGCCGGAATAGCTCCGGGTTTCCCCTGCCTTCCACTTACACTTACCGCACCTGTGTCTGTGGAAAGGCGGAATGGCCCGCGGATGTGCCCGCCCCCCGATTCAATACCCCCGATTCAATATAGAGCTGCCACCGCCGCCGTATAGCCGTGGTGGAAATTGAGGCCGGCCACGGGGCCGAACTCGCCATTGCAGAAAAAGCCGGCCACGGGCACCGGGCCGAAGGTTTCCGCCAGGATGCCGGCATCGTGATTGGGAACGCCGAACAATTGCTGGCCCCGCCCGCCGCAGGAAAAGCAGAGCATGGCCAGGGGCGTGCCCTCCCGGCTGCGCAGCGCCTCGCTGCGCAGCCTCAAATCCTCATCGGCGGCATCCTTCTCCCGCAGCTGAAACTGCAGGGTCTGCCCCACGCGGGGACTGGCCCCGATTTTCAGGGCTCCGGTGGTGGGATCGCCCCCCAGGATGTTGCGCACCAGAAAATCGCCCCGTTGGAACTCATCGCGGTACTCGGACGCGGCCAGTCCGGCCATGATATTGCCGTGGGCCACCTTCTGATCGTCCTCCGGCAGGTTTTCAAAGGTCTCCACCAGCACGTCATAGGCGCGCCGGCCGCCCACGCCCAGCACCACATCGTCATCCACCCGCGTGATCGTATAGGGCTCTCCGATGGGCTGGCATCCCTGGCTGACAATGCCATGGATCACCGTTCCCGGCAGATGGATGGCGATGCCGGCGGAATCCAGCTGCATGGACTCGTGATGCAGGGTGAAAAGTGTCTCCGTATCCCAGCCCCCGCTGGCCAGGCCGCCGTAAAGGGGCACGCCGGGGTAGATCCGGTTCAGATCCTCCAGCAGCGCCTGGGCATTGAGCCGCAGGGGATTCCCCAGCAGCAGCCAGCCCCCGGTGGCGGGCCGGTCGCGGGGAATCTGAAACGTCTCGTCAATGATCCACGACCCAATGTCCTCCCCAGGCAGGTTCAGAAACATCAGGGAAAAGCCGCTCACCTCCTCGTCCTCCTGATCCGTGCCGATCATCCCGTCCGTCGAGCACCCCGCCACCCGGCGGACATGACCCTCCACCTGAATGATCTCCACCAGCTCCCGGAGGTGCGGTCTCCAGTCCGGGGAGACAAACACCAGTGCCAGACTGGCCCCGCCGGTCTGCTCCCGCAGGGACCGGGCCGCGGCGATGACGGCCTGCTCATCCCATTTGGTGAGCCTGATGCATGAAGCCGCCCGGCGTTGGGGGGGGGATGTCGTCATGGCGGGAAGAGGTAAGGAATAGTGCCAGGAACAGGACTCGAACCTGCACGGATTGCTCCACCAGATCCTAAGTCTGGCGCGACTGCCAATTTCGCCATCCTGGCATAATGTGGGGACACGGCCAAAAATAGAGCGGAATCCTGGCCGGGACGCAACCCCAGTATCGGAAAACAGTGTCTTTTTCCGGAACGACTGGTCTTTTTTCGGGGTGGCGATGCGGATACCCACCCCGAAGCCACCGCGCCGCTCCCTGCTCCCGGCATATCCACCAGGCATCCTGACAGACTTCATTTTTTTGTGGCAGTCCTCAACAGCAGGATTGATTTCAAGTTAAACTGTCAAAACGCAGTCAGATATTCCCCTATCGCAAAAATCATTGCGGCGGCGCTTACAGTGTGGAATTCTGCGATTCCCCAAAACTGATCAATATGTCCCTCCGCCCCTTGAAACCCGTTGGCCGTATCTCCGCCCCAAGGCGGGCACGCCGCTCCGTCCGCTATGGCGGCGGCGGTCCCGCGCTGATGGCTCTCCTGCTGTTGGGCATCGGCGGAGGCGGCGCCTGGTGGATGATGCAGCAGCCGAAGTCCCTTCAGACGATGGCCACCGCTGCTGCCACTGACGCTGCGGAGCCCCGAAAAACCGCCGGGGACGCCGCCGGCGGCGGGGTGGAGGACGATTCAGAAGCCAAACTCTCCGCCATCCTTTCCCAGCCTTCCAAGATCCTGGTCCGGCCCACGGCTCCCAAAACGTCCGCCGCCACCCCCGAGACGCTGGAGCTGGTGGATGCCTTTGCGGAGGAGAAGGAGTTTTCGGGTGATTCCGAAATGCCGGCCGTCAAGGTGGATGCTGAGCCGCAAGCGGATTTTGGCAAGCTGCTGGTGCTGGAAATGCCCGCCGCCAGCCAGGAGGTGAATGTGGAGGCGCGTAAAAAAGCACTGGATCTGGCCTTCTCCACCGGGGGATGGGACCACTACCGGCAGTATCTGGGGCGCTCCCTGCGCGCCTGGCTGGACCTGCGCTTCAAGGGCACGGAGACGGATGTCCTTGCACCCCTTTTTGAAAATCCCTATACCTCCGAGGTGCTGCTGCAGCACGCCTTCCTGACCGCCGCTGGTCAGGGCATCCCGGATTTCCTGAAGAAAAATGAGGCTGGGCCGCCCTTTCTGCGCTGGGTCTTCAGCAACCAGGACGCCATGCGCTCCTTTGCGCAGACCATTTCCCGGGAGGACAATGTTCCCGAGGTTTTCCGCATCTGGAGCGGCATCACCAACGAGGAGCCGTCCGCCACGACCACTTATCTGCAGCTGGGGCTGGCCTGCGCCCTGGTGTTCGACGAGCTGAAATCCGTGCGCTGGAATGACCGGAAGCTGGAGATGAACTACATGGACCGCTTCCGGTTCTACCGGGAAAACGCCGACGCCGGCCGGCTGACCGGCAAAATACGCCTCATGTCCGCCGCCGATCTGATGTGGGTGGTGTGCGCCCCCGTGCCGCAGTCGGAGCTGGAATGGGCGCTGAAGAAGGCGGACTGGCGTCAGAAAAGCTGGGGGGATGCCTACGATTTCATCAAGTATGACATGGAGAAAGCGGTTAACGGGGTGAGTAAGGATCCCTATGATTCCTATACATTCGAGGAAATCAAAAAGAAGGGCGGCATCTGCTCGGACCGTTCCTATTTCTCCGCCAACACTGCCCGCGCCCACGGCATCCCCGCCGCCGTCCTGGGCGGTGACGGCCCCCGTGGCGGGCACGCCTGGATCACTTGGCTGGCGGAGGAGGGGGAGTGGAAGTTCGCCGGACGGCTGGGGGGTTATCCCTCCGGCCACTGCGGCAATCCCCAGACCGGGGAAGAAACGTCCGAGGACGATTTCATGCGCGCCAATGACCGCCGCGCCGCCGGCCCCACACGGGTCCTGAAAGCCCGGCAGTGGCTCTGGCTGGCCAATCTTTACGGCGCAGATCCCGAAAAGGCCGATGCCCTGATCGCCGCCGCCCGCAAGGCGGCCCCCAATCTGCCGCTGGTGGCGGAGGCGGAACTGCTCCTGTGGATCAACCGCCGCCAGGATTCCCCGGTCGACGACTGGAAAAAGTTCATCGCCGCCCTGCGGAAGGAATTCCGCGACAACTCGGGCCTCATGGCCATGGTCCGCAAGGCGGAGGAAACCTATATCTTCGCCCGCCAGGACACCAAGGACTCGCTGCACACCCTGCGCCGGGAGGCCACCAAAATTGCCAAAACCAAAGGAGCGGACGCCGGAATCGCCCCCGATATCAAAAATCTGGCCGAAGCCTTCCGCCGCCAGGCGGAACTGCTGGTGACTGCCAATGACCTCGACGGTGTGCGTGGCATCTACCGCCGCGCATTTTCAGAGTATGGGGACGATCCCGCCCTTTTCAAAGCGCTGGCCAACGACCTTTTCGACTTGGTGGAGAAGGATAAAACCATCGCCGCCAAGGCCTGCCGCGATCTGGAGAACTCCTGTCGGCGGTATGTTGGCCGGGGCGGCGGCGACTGGTTTGACGTGACCAGCCAGAACACTGCCTGGCAGCTGGTGGCCACCTGCTACCGCAAGTGCGGCCAGGAGAAGAAGGCCATCACCATCGAGCGCCAGCTGGAGCAGCGCAAGAATGCCGCCAAGCGTCAGGCGGTATAGCAGGCAGCCTCCCGGAGGTTCGCCGGGATCCGCCGTTCGGCCCCTGCCCCGGCACAGTGGATTGCAGAATAGAAGCCCCCGGCCTGAATCCATCAGGCACGGGGGCTTGAATTTTCTCCGGTTTTGACCAGCCTGACCAGCTGTCAGCCCTCCCAGCGGCGAAAGGCCTCGATGGCTTCGTACTCCGCAGTGCCGAGGGCGTCGTAGAGCCGGGCCGTGACACGGTTGCGCTCGCCGTCGAGCAGTTCCGGCACAGTGTGGGACTGGAATTTCTGCACGGCGGACAGCTTGTGGCTGAGCTGGTCGGGACTCATGGGAATGGCCATTTGGATTTCATGCGGGGCGAACTCCGTCTGCTGTCCCCGGTAGAGCCAGACATGGCAATGCTTCCGCCAGGCTTGGCCGGCGCGGGCTTCCCATGCGGCTTGGAAGGCTTGGAAGGCGACGCCCTGCACACTGCTGGGGTCCGCGAGATTGCCGGTGATGTAAATCTGGTGGGGGCGCAGGGTGGCCAGCACGGAGCCGACGGCGGCAATGTCGGCCTCCGACAGACGGAACTGCCGGTACCGGCCCTCGGTGTAAAAAGGCAGATCCAGGAAACGGATCTGCCCGGGCTTCACGCCGAGAGTCAGGGCGGAATCCCGCGCCTCCCCACGGCGGATCAACGCCTTGAGCCGTCGCAGGCGGGCCGGAGGATCGCCAAAGGGTCCCTTGGTCTCAATCTCCTCCAGCACCCCGCGGGCGTACTCGGTTTGCTCGCTCCAGCCCCCGGACTGCTGCTCGGCGGTTTCCAGCAGCACGCGGGCAAACCGGACAGCCTCGGCATCCGTCACCCGCAGGTCGCCGCCAGCCATGTAGCAGACGTGGACATCGTGCCCCTGACTGACAAGGCGCTCGATGGTGCCACCCATGCCCAGGCTGTCGTCCTGAGGCTCGGGCGCGAAAACAAGCACCGTTTTGGGAAAGGGGGCCGCCCGCTCCGGCCGGTGGGTGTCGTCGGCGTTGGGTTTGCCGCCCGGCCAGCCGGTGATGGTGTGCTGCTGGCGGTTGAAGATTTCGATGTTGAGATTGTAGGCATTGCCGTAGCGCGTCAGGAGCTCGGCCATGCCGTGCTCGTTGTACTCCCCGTCGCGCAGCTTCAGCACCGGTTTTTTGTCGGTCAGCGCCAGCCACAGCACCGCGCGGCGGATCTCCTTGGGTGTCCATTCCGCGCGTCCCACCAGCCAGGGCAGGCGGATGCGTGTCAAAGCGCCGGCGGCATCGGCATTGAGGACGAACCGGGCATCCGGATGGCTTTGCAGGAAACTGGCGGAGACGGCCTCCGTTTCCGGCCCCTCCACGGCCTTGGCCACGATGTCGGCCTTGTTGCCGCCCCAGGCCATCAGCACCAGCTTCCGGGCCCGCAGGATGGTGCCGACCCCCATGGTGATGGCAAAGCGGGGGACATTCTCCTCCCTTAGAAAGTCCGGGGCTGCATCCTGGCGCGTGACCAGATCCAGGGGAATCAGACGGGTCAGGGAATCCTGGGACGATCCCGGCTCATTGAATCCAATGTGGCCGGTGCGGCCGATGCCGAGGATCTGAAGATCAATGCCGCCGGCGTCCACGATTGCCTGCTCGTAGGCTGCGCAGTGGTTGAACACACCGTCCAGAGGCACGGTGCCGTCGGGCAGATGAATGTTCTCCGGCTTCAGGTCGATGTGGGCGAACAGCTGCTCCTGCATGAAGCGGAAGTAGCTTTCCCGGTGGTCACGGGCCAGACCGTAGTATTCGTCCAGATTGAAGGTGATGACATCGTGGAAGCTCAGGCCCTCCTCCCGGTGCAGGCGGACCAGCTCGCGGTAAAAAGGCACCGGCGTGGAGCCGGTGGCCAGTCCCAGCACCGCTGCTTTTCCCTGAGCGCGGCGCTCCAGGATGAGGTCCCGCACCTCCGCGGCCAGGGCCGCTGCGGCCTCCGCCGCCGAGGGGTGGATAACGACCGGGATTTTTTCGAATTGGGTGGCGGGGGAAGTTCTTGCACTCATGCGGAAATGGATGGGAGGATGCCTGATCATAATGAATCCGCCACTGTCCGCTGCAACAAACGCAGGAATTGATGTTTTTCCTGTCCGGGTGTTAGTTCTCATGGGGGTTTCCGGCTCCGGCAAGACATTGGTGGGCCAGGAGGTGGCCCGGCGCTGGGAAGCCTCCTTCGAGGACGCCGACCACTGGCACGCCCCGGAGGCGGTGGCCAAAATGTCCGCCAAAATCCCCCTCACCGATGAGGACCGCGCGCCTTGGCTGGCCCGGCTGCGGAGGGATGTGATCGAAGCCACCCCTACGGGCCGCCACATGGTGCTGGCCTGCTCCGCGCTCAAAAAACGCTACCGCGATGTACTGCGCGGCGGGGACCGCGATGTGCTTTTTGTTTATCTGGAGGGCTCCCTGCCCCTCATCGCGGAACGGCTCGCCGGGCGCTCCGGCCACTACATGCCCCCGGATCTGCTGGTCTCCCAAATGGCCACCCTGGAGGTGCCCGGCCCGCAGGAGGCAGCCACCGTCTCCATCGACCAGCCCCCGGACGGCGTGGCCGATGCCGTGATGGCCGCCATCCACGGAAAGCTATAAAACTGAAACCGGAACCGCAAAGCTCCGCTCCAAGCTTCTGAAAACTTCCCCCTTCCGGGAAAAAAACCCGCGGAGGCACCGGTCAGGCACCTCCGCGGGATTTCGATTGTTGATGTTTTCAGACCCGGGTCAGCCCGGCGTTCAGCCGTTCTTCACCACGCGGTAGAAGTAGCGCGTGGCAGGGGCGGGGGGAGCCGTCGCTTCCGACCAAGTGGAGCTGCTGTCGGCGGCATTCACCGTGCCCACATCAATCCAGCCACTGAGGCCGGCGCTGCGCTGTACGGTGTAGCTGGCACCCGCCTGCGAGGCGAAGGTGAGGGACGCCAGGCCGTTGGTCCGGGAGAAGGCCGTGATCTGGAAGGAGGGATCCGCGACCACTCCGCCGCCCATGGCAAACAGGGCGGCCACTTCGGCATCGGAGATGGCGGTGTTGTAATACCGCAGATCATCCAGCGCTCCCGAGAAGCTCTCGAACGCGGCTCCGTCCCCGCTTGAGGAGCCGATTGCGAAGCTGGTGGAGGGATTGATCAGGAAGGAGCCCTGGCCGAGCAGTGTCCCATCCAAGTACACCAGGATCTCCGGCGCGGCCCCGCCGTCGAGCGGACTGACGGAGAAGGCCATATGGTGCCATTCACCGGCGGTCAGTTCCACAGGGAAGTAGGCGTCCTTGATTCCGTAGGCTGTCAGGATAATCCCGGCAGGCGTCCCCTCCACGAAGTTCACGCCCACGCCCCAGCCGGGCCAGGAGGAGAGGATGCGTTGACGCCCCGTGGCCTCGCTGAACTTGAACCAAGTGGCGGCGGAGAAGTTCTCCGTGGCCCGCAGATCCATGTCCTCCAACAGGCTTCCGAGGCCGATTCTGAGGAAGTCCGTGCCGCTCAGCACGAGGGCGCCGTCGCCGATTTTGGCTTCGGCACCGGTGACCTGATAGCCTCCTCCGCCCACGGCGGTGGCGGTGTCGTCACCCCCGGCGCTGTCCGCTCCGAGGTTCTCGGCGTCCTCAAAATCATAACGCGCCACGAGGCCCGCCGGGCGGTTGGGATCTGCGGGGTTGGTGGGATCGGTGTGCAGCACTGTGACCTCGTAGCCATCGGGATAACCATCACCGTCGGTGTCGGCTTTGTTGGGATCCGTACTGTGGAGGTCCTCCGCCGTGACCGCCTTCTCCGCGCCGTCGGGGATGCCGTCGCCGTCGGTGTCCACCTTCTTGGGATCGGTGCCGGTTTGGGTGGCGCTGACATAGACGCCGCCGCCGTCCTCCGCGCCGTCCTCGATGCCGTCGCCGTCGGTGTCCTTGTTGTTGGGCAGCAGACCTCCGGTGTATTCCGTCAGGTTGCTCAGGCCGTCACCGTCCGGATCCCCGGCGGCGTCGGCGGGATCGTCAGGGTTCAGCCCATAGGCGCGCTCCCAGTTGGCGGGGATGCCATCCTTGTCGTCGTCGGAATTCCCCACGGCGTACAGTTCCAGGATCTTCGCTTCCGTCAGGGCGGTGTCATAGATGCGGATTTCATCCAGCAGGCCGTTGAAGGCCTCGCCGGTGCTGCCGGCGGAGGCACTGCCGATCCCCAGGCTGGAAGCGCTGGTGTAGGGGCCATCATCCTGACGGATGAAAACTCCGTTCACATAGACCTGCGTGTAAACCACGCCGCTTTCATCCGCGGGCGTCACCACCACCGCCACGTGAGCCCATTTTCCGGCGATGATATCGGGGGCGTCGAAGAACTTGTCCTCCACCCCGTAGGTGGTCATGAGCACGCGGCCGGCGGGATTGCCGGCGGGCTCGTTGAAATCGACGCCCATGCCCCAGCCGCCGCCGGACAGAATGCGCTGGCGCCCCGTGGCACTGGCCACCCGGCACCAGGCGGAGATGGTGAAGTTCTCCGTGAAGGTGAAATCCGGGTCTTTTTCGCTGCTGCCGATGCCGACGCGGAGTCCCGCCGTGGTTCCGTTCAGCGAATAGGCGCCCGTGCCCGCCAGCGCCCCGGTGGTCACCACGGCTCCCCCGTCCTGGGTGCCGCTGTCATCCCCGCCGGAGCTGTCAAGCCCCGGGAAGTTGGGCAGCTCGAACCGGTATTCCGCGACCAGATTGGGAACCGGAGCGGGATCCAGGGCGTTGGTGGGATCGCTTTTGGAGACAAAAACCTCGTAATTGTCCGGCAACAGGTCGCCGTCGGTGTCGGCATTGTTGGGATCGGTGGCGTAAAGGTCCGTGCCCGAGGTCGCCTTTTCCGCGCCGTCCAGGATGGTGTCGCCATCGGTGTCGGAGTTTTTGGGATCGGTACCGGTCTGCGTGGCGTCCACATAGTCACCGCCGCCATCCTCCACGCCGTCCTTCAGGCCGTCAGCGTCGGTGTCGGCATTGTTCGGCAGCATGCCCTGGTCGTATTCGGTTTTGTTCGAAAGACCGTCCTGATCCAGATCCAGCGCGGCGTCCGCCGCGCTGTTGGAGTCCAGTCCGTAGGCCGATTCCCAGTAGTCCGGCAGGCCGTCCTTGTCGGTGTCCACCGAGCCGGCACTGTAAACTGCCAGCACGTCGGCCTCCGACAGGGCACTGTCATAGTAGGACAGTTCGTCCAGCGCGCCGTTGAAGCCCTCGAAGCCGTTGCCGGCACTGCCGATGAGCAGGTTGCCGGTGGCGCTGTTGTAGGGACCGTCATCCTGGCCCAGCAGCTCCCCATTGAGATAGACGCGGGTGAAAACCGTGCCCTCCGGATCCGCCGGCATCACCACCACCGCCACATGGAACCATTTGCCGGTGATGATCTCCGAAGCGTCTATAAACTTGTCCTCGACGGCGTAGGCCGTCATCAGAAGACGGGGAATGTCCGGATTGGTGAAATCCACTCCCAGTCCCCAGCCCGGGGCGGTGGAGAAAATGCGCTGGCGTCCTGTGGCTGTGGAAAGCCGGAACCAGCCGGAGACGGAGAAGTTCTCCGTGGCGGTGAACCCGGCGTCCACCTCAGCGGCCTGGGCGATGGTGAAGCCGGGGGTTCTGCCATCCAGCAGCCACGCGCCGGCTCCCGACAGAGCGCCGGTGGTGATACGTTCGCCCCCGTCCTTCGTGGCGGTGTCATCGCCGCCCGCGCTGTCCAGACCAGGCTCGGCGGCGTTGTCGAACTGGTAGTAGGCGGTGCGCGCCGCCTGAAGGGAGACAGCCGGCACCAGGAGGGCGACCGCGACGGCCCCGAGAGGCAGCAGGCGCTGGAGGGAATTTTTAGGAGGGATCTGCATGTGATAGTTTTATGAGTATTTCGTGAGGAGGGAGAGGGTGCCGGAGCAAAATCCGGCTTTTTTCAACAATGACGGGATGGAGGGCGAACCTGGCCGGGGACCAGCCCCCTTACCGCCCAGGCGCTGCGGGCAGAAGAGGTGCCAGCGGAGCCACGCGAACAAGGCTGTATCATTTTAGTATCATTATTGGGCGGAAGTGATTTATTTCAGGCGCATTTTTGGATTTTTTAATAAGACGAACAGGTGAAAAATATTAACCTTGGAAAATAACCGCAAGAAAATTCCCACCCCGCACTCAAAAAACCGCCCGCGCCGCAGCGGGCTTCCTTGGCCCCGGATCCCGCACGCCTTTCCAAGCAGGCGTGGAGGCAGGCTTATATGCAGCGTTTTCCGCCAAGCTTTTCAGCAGGTTCCAAAAAGCCAAATGCTGACCAATGATAACTCAATAATTTCTTAATAATATCGCCATTGAACACCTTCACCCACCCTGCCCGGCCCACCCCCGCCACCGCAGCCGGATCTCTTCCGTGTCCACCATGATTCTCTTTGGTCAGGCCCAACGGTCCCTTGGGAAAGATTGCGGAATTCCGTGATACGCCTACAGGCCTGCCCCCTCCTGCAGGCGGCAGTCAGCCTCAGCGCTCACTTTCAAAAATCGCTTTCATCAGACGGTAAAAATGAGTTCCCGCTGACTTGGGCCAGTCCCCCTTTGGATTGGGATCCATTTTCCCGGCTCTCCCAATTGCCAATTCCGCTCTTTCCCTTGGAAAATGCTCCATGGGAACATTGATTTTGCTGTAGCCGTTCGGAAGCAGCCGCCTCAGCAGGGTCACCACACTTTCCGCATTGGGAGCATCAGGCAATTCTGACAAATCCTTCGCCACATGCAGCAGGAGCCATACTTCGAAGCAGGGATTGCTGATGGCTGGCCGGGCGTCAATCTGTTTGGCCTGTTTGAACGCGCCCACCCAGGCGGGAATATGATTGGGCCGCACCCAATGATCCGTATCCAAGGCGAACCATAATTGATTGCCTTCACCAAAATCATACCTGGCCACAGCGGCTTTCAGCCGGTCCACCACATGCTGCGGAGAGGAGTTGTTGTCCTCGGTTGGCAGGGTCACCACTTTCACCCGCCGAAACTTCAGGCCGTCAAAATACTGTTTGACAGCGTAGCAGTCCTCACTCGCGACTAAAAAAATCCGGTCATCCCTTTCCTGAAGTTCCTGACGCCCCAAGGGGCGCTTTTTTCTGGAAGTGAGCGCCATAAAAATCAGGATGCGGCAGCTGCTTTCGGACGCTTTTTGGGCGCTGGCTTTTCGATGGCCGGCTCGGGGAACAGTTTATCCAGTCCTCCCAAAAACGGAATGGCTCCAAACCGGCCATTGAGGTAGCCACTGTCCACCTTCAAATCCGTGCGCACTTTGAATTCCGCGAGCGAGTACAGGTGGGAAGCCCCGTCCTCGTTCTTCTCAACAAACCAGATCTCATCCCGCCTGAATAAGTCCAGATCCAGCAGATTGGTGTCATGCGTGGTCAGGATCATTTGAGATTGATGGCCGGTGTTCTCCGCAATGAAATATTCGATGAACCTGCGCGCCAGCAGCGGGTGCAGGCTGCGGTCAATTTCGTCAATGACAATCACCATCGGTTCGGATCTGCTGAGGAAAAGAGCCGGCAGCAGATGGGTCAGACGGCGGGTTCCATCGGAATGCTCGGAAAAAGGGAGGCTGGTTTTGAATCCTCCTGAACCCACTTCAGTTTCCAGATAATGCCCCATGAATGTGCCGTCTGGCATGACCTCAACCCCTGGGCAATTATCCTTATTTTTCGCCGCTTTCGCCATCAGCACATCCGCATTTGCCGGATCTGCTTGCAGACGTTCACCAAACACTTTGGAAAACAGCACCGGACGCGAGGCGATGCTCAGCGTTTTGACACCTGTTGAAGCGTTGACTAAAAATTCCTCTGTAAACTCCCGGACGTTATTATTAATCCTCAAAAAATTCGGCAAGCCGTAGAAAAATGGATCCGGACTGATAATCCTCAATGTCTCAATAAACCATTTCCGCAGCAGTCCAAAAATTTCACCTTGCTCAACCGGCGGCAAGCTTCCCGCGAGTGTGCTGACAAACAGCTGGTTTGGCAACGCACCCACTTGAGCCTGAGCTTTCAGCTTGTCGCCACCCAAAAACCTGGCCATCAGCCTGCTTCCGGACAATTTCACGGTGACTGAACTGCCGTCTGTGACTCTTTCGAAGATAATCTGCTCCCGCTTTCCTTGGATCCGGATCAGCCATTCCTCCAGAATAACCTCATTGTCCATTTTGAACCCATACTCAAGCAGATGCCCTCCGGTGAGAATGCGGATTTCAAGCACTGTGGGCTCCGATCGTGCTTTCTGGCTCAAAACGAAAGGATCATGGGGCACTCCTTTCCCGGAACGGGTGCCATGCAGCACCAAGCTCTGCATCAAAGTCAGAGCCCGGACCAGATTGGACTTCCCTGCCCCGTTCGCCCCGTAAAAAATGGCGGTCGGTAGAACATGCTCCCCCTGATCCGGCAAAGGCAGCAGATGGCTTTCATGGTCCTTGATCCGTGAATTGGCGATCATGGAGAGAGTTTGCTCCCCATGAAAAGACCGGTAATTCGTCACGGTGAAGGAAATAAGCATGGCATTTTTTGCGGGAAAGCGGGGCAATCACACGACTTTATCCGGAATTTTGAGAAATTCTCCCGTGATTGTGTGATTTTTTCACAAATCCAGCTCAAAACGGATTACTTGGCCGCAAAACATTCCGTTCGCCGCCACTGGCCTGATCCAACCATCCATCAGGAGCTACTGAGTTTGCTGACCACCGCCGGAGTGCTGGCGGGATAGATCATCCTTTTCAAATCGGGCAGCAGGCCGCTGCCCGATTGCCTTGGTTTCACATGGCTGTGCCCTCCATCTCTTCGTGCGGAACGGGTTTGCCCAGGAAGAACTGGAGAAGACTTGGCCCTGTGGCTGCCGGGGTATTTGACATACAGCTGGCAAATCGCCAGACTGAGCCCATGAAAATGACCTTGGATTTACCGGACGAATTGATCATGGAATTGAAAATCCGGGCTGGGATTGAGAAGCGGACCGTGAAGGACATCGTGATCGAATTTTTCCGGCAGGGCCTTGGCCTGTCCCCTTTGGCATTGAAAAAGCACCGCCCGGCCAGCGCCATGGTGGTGATGGATGATGAAGGCCTGCCGATCATCCGGTGCAGGCCCCACGCTCCCGCCACCCGCATGAGCCCGGCGGAACTGCTGACCCTTGAACAGGAAGCTCAAACTGAGGAGGATTTGAGGCGTGCTGGTTTCCTTGTCTGATACACATGTTGGACCGCTGCGGTTTCACCATGTATCTCGGCGGTCAGCAGGTCAGAACTCATTCAAATCTGGCATGGGGTCTCAGCATCAGCCACAGCCGGAATCCCATTTCATCACATCCACCCCGCGCACAGCAGTTCCGCCTGACGCAGCACGGTCCTCACCGCCTCATCCGCCAGATCCGGCGGGTAGCCGTGCCTGTTGAGAATCCGCTTCACCATCACCTTGATCCTCGCCCGCGCGCTTTCTCTGAGGGTCCAGTCAATGGTCACGCTCTTACGCACCTGGGTGATCAGTTCCGCCGCGATGATTTTCAGTTTGGCGTCGCCCATGGCGGTGACCGCGCTGTCATTCACGGCCAGGGCATCGTAAAATGCGATCTCATCGTCGGTCAGTCCCAGATCCTCCCCGCGCTTGGTGGCCGCGTCGAGGTCCTTGGCCAGTTTGATCAGCTCCTCAATCACCTGCATGGTGGAGATGGCCCGGTTGTGATAGCCGTTGAGCGTTTTTTTGAGCTTTTCGGAGAAGACCTGACTCTGCACCAGATTCCGCTGTGACCGCGTTTTCAGTTCATCCTTCAGCAGCTTCTCCAACAGTTCGGCGGCGACGTTTTTATGTTTCAGTCCCCGCACCTCCGCGAGGAACTGGTCGGACAGAATGGAAATGTCCGGCTTCCGCAGCCCGGCGGCGGTGAAGACATCAATGATCTCCCCCTCGGGGGTGATGGCTTTGGAAACCAGTTGCCGGATGGCGGCGTCGATCTGCTCCGGTGACTTGCGGTTCTCCCCTGACTTCTTGTTCAGCGCGGCATGGAGCGTCTGGAAAAAGGAGACGTCATCGCGGATCGCCGTGGCCTCATCGCTGGCGGCACAGAGGGCGAAGGCGCGGGAAAGCTCCATCACTATCTGCCCCCAACGCTTTTTGCCGTCCTCCTGCTGAAGAATGTGCTCCTGCCCCGCTGGGATCAGCGCCAGGCGCTGCGCGGGCGTGCCGGTGGTCCACAGGCTCCAATTGAAGCCGTGCATCAGGTCGCAGGCGATGCCGTGTTTCTCCAGCATCACTTCGATGGCTTTATCGGTATTGAAGGTTGGGCTGCCCTGCCCGCCGCTTTCGGTGTAGGTTGCCAAGGCTTTTTTCAACTGGTCCGCCAAGCCCAGATAATCCACCAC
The DNA here is from genome assembly GCA_028293125.1 of Verrucomicrobiales bacterium. Lineage (GTDB taxonomy): Bacteria > Verrucomicrobiota > Verrucomicrobiia > Verrucomicrobiales > V1-33 > CAIZWU01. The sequence continues at coordinate 28,729 of JAQGPJ010000062.1, forward strand.
CAGCCCGCCGGGTTTGTCGCGGAAGACGCGGTTCACCCGCGCGATGGCCTGCATCAGACCGTGGCCCTGCATCGGTTTGTCGGCATACAGGGTGTGCAGACACGGCGCGTCGAATCCCGTCAGCCACATGTCCCGCACGATCACGATGCGGAAGGGATCCCCGGCGTCCTTGAAGCGGTTGGCCAGCTTGCGGCGCCTGTCCTTGCTGCGGATGTGCGGCTGCCAGTCGGGGCCGTCGTCGGCGCCGCCGGTCATGACCACTTTCACCACACAGCGGCGGCCCTTTTCGGATTCCGCGTCGTCCTCCGGGGTGCTGGCCCAGTCAGGGCGCAGTTGGATCAGCGCATCGTGGAGATCCACACAAATCCGGCGGCTCATGCAGACAACCATGGCCTTGCCGTCCATGGCCTCCACCCGCTTCTCGTAATGCGCCACCAGATCCGCCGCCACCTTGGCGATGCGTTTGGGATCGCCCACCAGCGCCTCCAGCGCGGCCCACTTGGTTTTCAGCTTCTCCTTCCGGGTCAGCTCCTCGCCCTCGGTGATCTCCTCGAATTCCTCGTCAATCTTCGGCAGCTCCGCCGCGTTCAGACTGAGCTTGGAAATGCGGCTCTCGTAATAAATCGGCACCGTGGCCTTGTCCGCCACCGCCCGCTGGATGTCGTAGATGGAGATGTAATCCCCGAACACCGCGCGTGTGTTGGCATCCGTCTTTTCAATGGGTGTTCCCGTGAAGCCGATGAAGGAGGCGTTCGGCAGGGCATCGCGCAGATTGCTGGCGAAGCCGTAGGACATTTCCCCCGTCTTTGGATTCACCCTGCCACCGAAGCCATATTGGCTGCGGTGGGCCTCGTCGGCGATCACCACAATATTCCGCCGGGCGCTCAGTTCGGGCATTTCCCCACCCCGCTCCGGCATGAATTTGTGGATGGTCGTGAAGATCACCCCGCCGCTGGCCCGATTTAGAAGCTCCCGCAGGTGATCCCGCCCGGCCGCCTGCACCGGCGTCTGGCCCAGCAGCTCCACACAGCGCTGGAACTGCCCGAAAAGCTGGTCATCCAGATCATTCCGGTCTGTCAGCACCACCAGCGTGGGGTTTTGCATGGCCGGATGCCGCACCACCCGCGCCGCAAAGAAAAGCATGGAGAAACTCTTGCCACTGCCCTGGGTGTGCCACACCACCCCCGCCCGTCGGTCCCCCGGCTGCCCGCCCTCCATGCGCCTCGCCCAGCTGGTGCCGGTGGCCGAGGTGTCGTCGCCCATGACATTCCTCTCCACCGCCATCCCGCTGGCCCGCACCGTTTCCTCCACCGCCGCATTCACCGCGTGGAACTGATGGTAACCCGCCAGGATCTTGTGCAGCGCCCCGCTGTCCGGGTCCTCCTCAAAAACGATGAAATGCTGGAGCAGATCCAGAAACCGCCGCCGCTCAAAGACCCCGCGCGTCAGCACCTCCAGCTCCAGCGAGCCCTTCGGCGCGTCGCCCTCCCCATTGATGGTGCGCCAGACCTTGAACCACTCCTGGTTCGCGGTCACGGACCCGATCCGCGCCTCCACCCCGTCGCTCACCACCAGGGCCGCATTGTAATGCAGCAGGGAGGGAATCTGCGCCTTGTAGGTCTGCAGCTGCGCGTAGGCGCTCCAGAGGGTCGCGCTCTCGTCCGCCGCGTTCTTCAGCTCGATCAGCCCCAGCGGCAGGCCGTTCACAAAAACCACGATGTCCGGCCGCCGCTGATGCTGCCCCTCGATCACCGTGAACTGATTCACGGCCAGCCAGTCATTCCCCCGCTCATCCGCAAAATCCACCAGCCGCACCCGGTCCCCCGCGATGCTGCCGTCCGCGCGCGGATATTCCACCTCCACCCCGTCCCGCAGCATGCGGTGAAACGCGTGGTTGGTCTGGTTCAGCGAAGGCGTCCCCACCCGCAGCACTTTCCGCTGGGCCTCCTCCCGCGCCTCCTCCGGAATATCCGGATTCAAACGCCGGACCGCCTCCCGCAGCCGCCCTCTCAGCACCACGTCCGCAAACGACGCCCGCTCGGCCTCCGGTTCCCCCGGTGCCAGATGCGGGCCGTGCCCGACCGCGTAGCCCAGTTCCCCGAACCATTCGAGGGCGGCGTCTTCGATCATGGATTCGTTGAGGCTCATGGCGTCGCCGTATGGGTGGAACTGTAGGCCTGCCGCTCGTGGGTGGGCGTTTTCGGAAAGGCCAGAGTTAGCCGCCTGTCCTGCAAAAGCCCGGTGAGATAGTGATCACGCAGCGCCTGCGGGTTTCGGTGCACGAGCTCCGCAAGACAGCGCAAAACCACAAAGCGTCCCTCGCAGAGCTTTAAAATGGCCTCGATCATGACCGGTCGGGGTACTTTGGCCTTGGAACGGGGAAGGGCAGCCAAAGACTCTAAAGCACCGCGAAGATCCGCGCTCAGGACACCCAAGTCATCAATGACTGGCAGATTCAGCTGTTCAGAGAGCAGGCACCCATCCGGGTCCCGAGTCCCTGTTAAATGTGGGGAGCTCGGCTCCAAATGTGGGGAGCTCGGCTCCAAATGTGGGAAGCTCGGCTCCAAATGTGGGAAGCTCGGCTCCAAATTCGGGGAGCTCGGCTCCAAATTCGGGGAGCTTGCAGTTGGAATTCGGGGAGCAGGCCCCAGCACATTATCCGGAGTGGGAATAACCTCTCCCGGAAGATGGTAAACAGCCCCCCGCCCGCCGGTGGATTCCAGCATTCCGGTTTGGGTCAGATGCCGGAGTGTTTTCGACAAGTCCACGGGGTGCTCGGTCGTGACCGCCCGCAGCCGGGCGTGATTCACCGTCCCCTCACTGCCGGCCAAGGCCAGCGCCACCCGCTCCACATAGCTGAGCCGGTCAAACTCGCTGCCGAACCTCCGCTTCAAACCCGCCATCACCTTCTCGGGGAAAAGGTCGATCATCCGCAGCTCCAGAAGCGTCTGCAGGTACGGCACCGGGGTATCGTGCAGATTGGGGGGACTCCAGTGCTGGGTCCGCCAGCCCTTCAGGATTTTTGGAATGCCCGTGCCCGCCTGCTCCCCGACCCCGACAAGGCGGAACATTTTGTGCAGGGTGCGGTTCCGGCAGTCCGGCTCGCCGCCTTGGAGCGCCACCTCCACCGGGACGCGCATCAGCCCGGGATTCCGGAAGACGAATCGATCGGGATGCTTCACCACCCGGACGGAGGCGCGGTCGGAATAGTCGGCATGCACCAGCACATTCGCCAAAGCCTCGCGCAGGGCCTCATGCACCGGGGTTTCCTCCTTCCGCTCCCCCTTCACCAGATGGAAGGGGACCTTCAGATCGGCGGTGAGCTTGAGATAAACCCGGCGGTAAAAATCAAAAAGATTGCCCGACCATTTCCCGTCCAGCGTCAGGCGGTCGATCCACCGCGTCTCCGTTTTGGCCTCCGGCCGCTCCTGGTAGTCCAGCATGTAGTTGGGCAGCTCCTCCTGAATGGCGGTGAACTGTCCGAACATCAGCAGACCGGCCAGCGTCAGCCCGCTGTCCCCGGTTTCCCGATCCTTCCTCCAGCCACCGATGAGCCTCAAAAATTCCCGGTCCTCCTCGGCGATCCAGGGATGCCCGGGATCGCGGCTGGAAAAGATCTGCCGATAAGCCCGGAAGCTCTCCCTATCGAGATCCTCCATGCCGTAACCGCGCGGTATGCGCTCATCCCGGCTGTCCTGCACCTGCTCCGCCAGCATCCGTCTCACCTCCTCGTCCGTCAGTGAATGGTCCCCGTCGTTGAGCCGCCGGAAGGTATGGCCCGCAAAGGGATTGGTCGTCAGGTGGACCGGCTGCTGCCGGCGGGTGGCCCGCGGGATTTCGATCACGATGACCGTCCGGCCATCAAACGTCACCTCCCGCACATGAGCGTCCGTCAGCAGATTCACACTCACCTTCTGCCGGTTGTTCAGCGCGACAAACAGGTCTTTGCGCACTTTTGCCACATCCACCACTCCTTCAACGCAAAACTGTTCCCCCTTCTCCCGGATCCCGAGCAGCACAAGCCCGCCCCCCGTGTTGCCAAAAGCACTGTAGGTGGGCCAGAAATCCTCGGGCAGGGCACCCCTGCCATCCCGGCCCGCCGCCAGCTTGCATTCCAGATCCACGGATTCCCGGATCAGCTCAAGGTCGGCGATGGATTCGATCCGGATCATGCGGTGGACACGGGTTAGGCTAGAAGAGAGGCCACGCTTAATTCCCCGCTTAGCAGCTTGGGCAGGAGGGTGTCACGGAGGGCGGCGAGGGTGCGGGATTGAGTGCGGTTGGAATCGATTTGATCGAACCAGGAACGAGTAAGTTTATCAAATGCCGTTAGCACTCGCACAGAGGGATGAAGCACGTTGACTGCCTCCAAGTGCCCTTTCGTAATGGCATGACGTGTCGCCCCTGCACTCATCCCCATAAGCAGGGATTTCAGTGACGGCTGGACAAGGTATAAGTGCAGATAGCGCGGGGGCATGTCTTGGATTGCCCGGATGATGGCAACATGCTGGTTCACCCGTGCAGGAAGCACCGCCGGATCAACAACGCAGGTTCTTAGAATGGAGTCTCCTGTGATATTGATCAGAACATCATTCTTCATCACCTCCACATTTTTTAATTCCTTCGCGCTTTTATCTGTTAAACGAACCAAACCGCTCCATTGAAATTCATAATCGTAAACATTTTGACTTCGAATGAGCGCAGAACCCTCCTCAACATAGACCTCACTTCCCCCGCGAGGCGTTGCACCACTTCCAATTTTGGAGGTGAGATCCTTTAGCTTAGTTATTTTCCAGCCTTGCGGGATAGGGCCTAGTTCCGAATCGTGGAACGAGCTTGGGAACAGGGCGGCAGTGTCGGGGTTGAGATTGGGGGACTGACGACCGTCGAGTTTGGCGCGGACGGGGTCGAAATCCACGAACCAGCTTTGGAACAGCGCCCGTGCCATCGCCTCCAGCGTCGCGTTCATCCGCCGGTTCAGTTCGATCTTATCATCCAGCGCCCCAAGCACCGCCGCGATAGCTTTTTGCTCCGGAAGGGGCGGAGACGGAATGACCAACTCCTCAATCATTGACTTTGTAAGAGCGGGCCGAGTAGCTCCTGCTGACGCCAGAGCCAACAATCGCGACTGAAATTTAGACGAAATCAGGACGCAGTGAAGAAAACGAGCATCCAGTAATTTTGGATGAGGACGAATTATCGCAACATGTTGATTCACTCGAGCGGGCAGGACATCTGTGGCAATTTGGCAACAACGAGCCACCGAATCTCCAGTGATATTCAGTAAAACATCATTCGCCTTAACCTCAACATTGCGAAGCGCGGCTGACTGGTCATCATCGATATAAACAAGCCCGTCGCGATGAAACCCTTCGTTATAAATGTTTTGGCTGCGAATAAGTGCGGTTGCCCCACCTTTGTAGGCTTCTTTGCCACCGCGAGGCGTCGCTCCGCTGCCTATCTTCACGCACGCGTGTCGAAGCATTATGGTTTCTTCAGCCGCCATACCCAATTCCCCCCAAGTTGGCTTTGATGGACTGCTCCAGTCTCGCGGACTCGGCAAATTGGACATTCAGCTCCGCAACAAGTCTCGTCATCTTCTCCTCAAATGGCTCGCCATCATCCTCCTCATCTGCCGCGCCCACATAGCGACCGGGCGTGAGGACGTGCCCATGGGCAACGATTTCAGCGGCGGTGGCGGATTTGCAAAAACCTGGATAATCCTCATACTCGCCGCCCTCTGGATCGCCGCGCCAAGCGTGGTAGGTGGTGACAATCTTCTCAAGGTCCTCGTCCATCAGTTCGCGGTGCACGCGGTCGATGAGGGTGCCCAGTTTCCGGGCGTCGATGAAGAGGGTTTCCTTGCGGCGGTCGCGGAAATGGCGTTTAGCATCCGCTGCCTTGCTTCTGGTCAGGAACCACAGGCAGACCGGAATCTGCGTGCTGTAGAACAGCTGGCCGGGGAGGGCCACCATGCAGTCCACGAGGTCGGCCTCGATAATGGCTTTGCGGATCTCCCCCTCGCCGGACTGGTTGGAGCTCATGCTGCCATTGGCGAGGACAAAGCCGGCCATGCCATGCGGGGCGAGGTGGTGAATGAAATGCTGCACCCAAGCGAAATTGGCATTTCCCTTGGGCGGGACGCCGTATTGCCAGCGCACGTCATCATCTTTGCGGAACCAGTCGGAATCGTTGAAGGGCGGATTCGCGAGGACGTAGTCGGCGCGGAGGTCGGGGTGGAGATCGCGGCGGAAGGTGTCGGCGTGCTCAGGGCCGAAATCAGCCTCGATGCCCCGCAGGGCCAGATTCATCACCGCGAGGCGGCGGGTGGTGGCGTTGCTTTCCTGACCGTAGATGCTGATATCCCCGAGCTTGCCGCCATGGGACTCCACAAACTTCTCCGACTGCACAAACATGCCGCCGGATCCGCAGGCGGGGTCGTAGATGCGGCCTTTGTAGGGAGCCAGCATCTCCACCAGACAGCGCACGATACAGGACGGGGTGTAGAACTGTCCGCCGTTCTTGCCTTCGGCGCTGGCGAAACGGGTGAGGAAATATTCGTAAACCCGCCCCAGCAGATCCACGGAGCGGTGGGTTTTCTCCCCCTCGCTGGCGGCGGTGAGGTTGATGCCGGCAATGAGGTCAATCAATTCGCCGAGCCGCGTCTTGTCCAGGCCGGGGCGGGCGTAGTCCTTGGGCAGCACCCCTTTGAGACGCGGGTTGTCGCGCTCGATGGCCACCATGGCGTCATCCACGGTTTTGCCGATATCCGGCTGCTTGGCACTCGACTGAAGGTGGGACCAGCGGCCCTCCTTCGGCACCCAGAAAACGTTCTCCGCCTTGTATTCATCCGCGTCCTCGGGATTGGCGCCCTCATACTCCCCCTTGCCGGCGACCAGCTTGGCGCGGTGCTCCTCAAAGGTGTCGGAGATGTATTTCAGGAAAATCAGCCCCAGCACCACGTGCTTGTATTCCGCCGCGTCCATGTTGTTGCGCAGCTTGTCGGCGGCCAGCCAGAGTTTGGCCTCGAAGCCGATTCTGGCGCTGGAGTCTTTGGAGAAGGTGGTGGTGGACTTGGAACGGGCGGGCATAGGCGGGATGACGGATTCTGGAAAGGTTGGGAATAATCGCAAGCCATCCTGTGTTATATTCCGATTTTCAACGCCCACTCATCAGGAGGTTATCGTCCGTCCATCCTGCCCCGCGCCGTCGTGCCCGCCTGTCACTTTGCCGACGGGCTGAGGCTGGGCCCGGACCGGGGCATGCTCGGGGACGGGAGCCCTGCGCCGGTGAGGGCTATGACGGGCATTGCACCGATGAACCAGATACTCGGATGGGAAGAGCAGGACGCTCAGGATAAAGAGGACCAAGCCGGGTCTTCGCCACAGAGGCAGGTATGACACCCAAGGCGGCTTACGGGAGTTTCTTTTCACGCCGAATCATCCGTCCGGCGCGCTGGCCCGCAATGCCGGCTTGTCAGGATTTCATTTTCAACTTGGCGCGTGTCTGGCGACAAATCCCGCCACCCGAAGCCTACTGTTATTTCCTATTTACCGTAAACACCTCATTTTGAGCGTTTTACAATGGAGCCGGTGAGCGGATTTGAACCGCTGACCCGCGCATTACGAATGCGCTGCTCTACCACTGAGCTACACCGGCGGGGCGGAAATTGGCCGTCGGGGAATCTGCCTGGGGGCAGCGGGGTGTCAAGCGGTGGTTGGATTTTGGACGGGCTTTTTAGCGGGGAGCGGACGGGAGCGAGTTCACTGGGGCTTTTCCTCCGGTTTGGCGTTTTCGGAGGCGGGCGTGGGTGGGGCGGCGGGTGAGGGAGTGGAAGGGCTGGAGCCGGGGGCAGCAGCGGCAGCGGCGGGTGAGGCGGTGTTGGAAGTGGTGGCGGCGGACGCGCGGAGGTCGTAGCAGATGAGCCGCGCGGGTTTGGCACTGAGGCGGTCGTCCTCGTTTTGGGAGACGTAAAGGAGGCCGTGGCTGAGGGCGGGGAGCGTCCAAGTCTGCTGGGCGGTGAAGAGCTGGGCGGTGGAGGAGCGTTTGGCGCCTTGGGGGGTCAGGTCCAGCCAGCAGAGGGTGCCCCATTCCCCCTGACAGAGGAAGCGGGAGCCCACTTTGAGCAGGCTGGCGCGGTAGAGGCCCATGGGGATGGTGCGGCCTTCAGGGCTGTGGTATTCCCACTCCATCCTCTCGCGCCACAGGCGCTTGCCGGTGGTGGCGTCATAACAGACCAGGTCGCACTGGCGCTCCTTCTCGCCGGAGAAGGCGTAGAGGTGGCCGGCATCATACACCGGAGTCATGAAATGGCAGCCGAAGTCAGGATCGTGCCAGACCTCCGAGAGCTTGCCGTCGGCGTCGCTTTTCAGCATCACGCCCCCGTTTTGAGGATGCCCGCGGTCCACATAGGATTGAGTGATGAACACATGGTCGTTCCCGCAGAGTACGGGGGTGGAGGCGTTCACACTGGGATAGCGGCGGGCGCGCCAGGGATAATTGCTTTCGATTTTCCCCTGCTCCGGATCGATCACGAGCAGACCGCCGATGGCGGGATCGCTTTTGCCGCCCGTGAAAAACATCACCCGGTCCTGCCCGTGCCATGGGGCGGGGATGGGGGAGGCGTAGCTCTGGCCCCACTCGTGGCGGGCGATCCATTTCTCCGCGCCCGTCGCCTTGTCAAAAGCCACTACGCACTGGCCATCGCCTCCGCCCACATTCGCCAGCACCAGCGGACCATGCACCAGCGGGCTGGAGCCGGCTCCGAAGAAGTTTTTCGTCATGTCATACTTCGTCTGGCAGTCCACCTCCCAGACCACTTTGCCGTCGGCCAGATCGAGGCATTTCAGCCAGCCCGTGACGCCGAAGGTGTAGACCCGGCCATTCTCAATGACCGGACCCGCGCGGGGGCCGTCGCTGTAGCCGAAGTCATCGCGGTAGGGTGCGGGATAGGAATAGGACCACAGGCGCTTGCCGGACTCCGGCTCCAGACAGTCCACGGTTTCGTTCTCCTTCAGCCGGTGGAACAGCACCAGCTTTCCCTTGGCGATGGCGGGACTGGCGTAGCCGCTGCCCTTGGGCATTTCCCAGACCATGGGCGGGCCGGATTCCGGCCAATCCTGCAGGATGCCGGTCTCACCGGAAACGGGGGTGTTGCGCGATCCCAGAAACCGTGGCCAGTCCTCCTGTTTGGCCCCCTCCGGCACCGGGCGGGGAGCGGCATGGAGCACCGCCGCCGGTCCAGCAGCATCAGCTGCCGTCACTGGCTGAGGCGGAGACGCCGCTTGGTCAGCGGCCTTCAAAGGGGAAACCCATACCATCAGTGCCAGCGGCGGAACCGCCAGCAGAGTGAGGCATGAACGCGGAATCAACGATGGTGACAGGGACATGGGAGGATTGTTGCCACGCCCGGCCCCTCCGAGCAATCTCTGAGAGAGGTAAAAGGGTTCGGGGTTGGGGGGTATTGGTTATTGGGTGCCGGGCTCATGGATTCACGGGGTTCGGAAGCTTGGAACAGCCTCTTTCCACTCCAGGCAGCGTTCAGTTTGTCACTCAGTCCATCCGGCAGCCACCCAAGCCTGTAAAAGCCCGGAATGCCGGCGGGTGCTGAAGGGAGTGATGTGCGGAGCCCACCGCATCCATCACCACCACAACACGCGCCCCGCCGACATTCCGAAATTTCATCCACCCGCCATGCACCGTTCCATTCCATTCCATGCCGCTCAGCTCAGCGCGGGGCGGCCTTCAGCCGCACAAAGAGCCGCACCGCTTCGGGCGCGGGGAGCCGCCAAGTCTGCATGAGGCCGTTGCCGCTGGGAACAGAGGATGCCAGCACCGCGCCCGCCGCCGGCGTCCACTGGGCAAAATCCGGGGAGGTCTCGATGGTATACGCCAAGCTGTCCGCATTGGCGGCGCGTGGAAAGGTGAAGAGCAGACCGCCGGCGTCTCGGGTCAACTGCGTGGCCGATCCGGTGTCCGGCACGCTGTCACTGGTGCCCAGGGCAAACTCCAGCAGGGCACTGAGGCCGTCCCCGTCGGCGTCCGCCGTGGGGTTGCCGGTGAAGGGGGAGGCGGTGTCCGAGCCATCGGGGTTGCCGCCGGATGTCATGCTGGCGCGCCAGCCGGAGGCCAGATTCCAGTCCGCCGCCGCCACTGATAACTGCGGGGCGATCAGCACCAGGCTCCGGCCCTCCCCGTCCGCCGACTGCGGCCAGGGAGCGGTGTCGCTGTAGGTGAACGACTGGATCACCCGGCCGGAGGCATCTGTCAGCGTAAGGGTCTCACCGGAATTCCTCAGCGAGTCCCCCGGGCCGTAGGTCCCCCCCACCCGTGCCGCGGCTCCGTAGCGCGCTTGGAAGGCGGCTGGATTCCGCACTACCAGAATGTTCTCCCCCGCCGCCAGCACCGTGGACGCCGTGAAAGTGAAATCCACGCCGGCGGTGAAGCCGCAGCCACTGATGTCCAGCGGCAGGGAGCCCGTGTTCCGCAACTCGATGAACTCAAAATCCTCCGCGTCCGCACTGACCGCCAGCTCCGCCGGGGAAGGATTGGAGGGATGATACATCAGCTCGGTGACCCGCAGGAAATCCACGGGGAGCGGCACCGCGCCGGTGCTGGTGATGGTGATGGTTTTCTCCGCGATTTGAACTCCTTGGAAATCCAGCGCCTGAAGCGTCAGGAGATTGGCTCCGGCCTTCAGGGGAAGGGTCAGCTGCCAGGCTTTGTCCGTGGTCCACACCGCGTCCAGGATCTCTCCGGTGTCCGCCCGGCGGAAGGTCCGCACATTGATCCAGCCCGTGCCCGCCAGCGTGGCCGACGGGGTGTCCACCGTGAAGTCCGCACCGCCATTGGTGGTGATGGCGAAGGGCACGGCGGCCGGCAGCCGGGCGGCGGCCATCAGATAGTTCCGCCGGGAATTGATATAGGAGGCCTGCCCGGCCATGGACTGGCCCGCCACCTTGCCGTAATGCGTCAGCCAGGGCGTCATGTAGGCGCTGTTGAACACCGTATTGCACAGATCCTGCAGATGCCCGTAATAGGCCCGCTTGGCCGCGCCGTTGGCGTTGATAAAGCGCAGCAGATTGCCCCCGGCCACCAGCGCGGGGGTGGTGGGAGCCTTGTAAAACACAAAGTCCATGTCCCACGGCAGCACTTGGATGCCCGTTCCGTCCCGCGGCACCCACAGGCGGAGATTGTGCTGGAAGCCGCCGGTCAGATAGCAGTCCTCCAGCCCGCACAGGGAATACAGCGCGGCGCAGCGCATCCACTCGTCTACATCCATCCGGGCGGCCACCTGGGTGCTCAGGTTGGCGGTGGACGTCTGGGACATGGCTTTGCAGAAGGCGATCAGGCCCGTGTAGTCATCATACTTCCGTCCGGCGCGCGGCTCCAGCTGCCCCCGGTATTGCTCCTTGTCGTTGCCCAGGTCCGTGAAGTCGGCGGCGAGCTGGGTGGCCAGCGGCACCGGATTTTTCAGGCTCTCCACATTCCCGGCCACGCTGGTGGTGGACGGCTCATAGGTCACCTCCAGATTGAAGACCGTGCCCTCCGCGCCATCATACTGGGAATCCACAAAGGTCTTCTCATACCCCGCCATCTGGAGAATGGCGGTCCCGGTGTAGGTGGGGGTGGGGGCCACGAAATAAATCAGGTCGTCATACGTGCAGGGCAGCCCCGCGCGGTGGAACATGTGCTTCACATAGATCTCGTCCCGCCCGCCCGCCGTGGGCGAGCGCCCGCTGCGGTCAATATTCACGCTGTCGTGCACCCCGCGGAAAAGCTGGTCGCTGTGGAAGCCCACATCAAACCCCGTGTAGAGATCGCCATCCCGGATGCGGCCCGCCGCCGTACCCTGCAGGCGCACCCCGATGTCATAAAACATCTCATTCCGCTGGTAAACCACGGTGCCGCCGATGCGTCCGTCGCTCAACCGGTTCACGGTGGCCAGCAGCCCGGTGCGGTCCGCCGGCAGCATCAGCACCCGGAATTCGTGGGCGCCCAGGGCGGTGCCGACGCCGTCATTCACCACATACAGCGCCCGCGAGGCTGGACCCGACGCCGGCAGGGCGCTGATGGCTCCGGCGCTGTCCGCCGCCTCCACATAAAACTGCACGAGGGCTTTGGCCGCCTGCCCTGGAATCACCCCCGTGTAAAAGCCGCCGTCCACCGTGGTCATGGGCACCGTGGTGAAGGTGGTCCCTCCGTTGAGGGCATAATACAGATTCACGGCTCCCAGCCCGTCCGGATCCTGGGCCCGCACGGTCACCGTCACCGGCGCATTGGCGGCGGGGATCACCGGGGCATGGGACAGTCCGGCCAGCGCCGGCCCGATATTGGCCGCCGCTGTGGCATTGACCCTGCCCGGCGAACCCAACCGCGTGGGAATGGTCAGCGCAGTGGTGGCCGCCAGACGGGAATAGTATCCCCGGCTGTTCAGCAGATTACAGCCTCCCAGCCACTTCGTCCGGAAGGTCACGGTGTAGCTCTGCCCCTCCACCAAGGGCGTGTTCAGCGACGCGCCTTTCCAAGTGGTTTCAATATGGTTGTGGTTGAAGGCGAACGGTCCGGTGCTGCGGACGTGCAGCACATGGTTGCCGGAATTGCCCGGCTCCTCCTCCACCGCGCTGGCTCCGTGGTTGCCCAGCATCCGCCACTTGGTGGCCAGGGATTCAAAATCACCGCCTTGGATCAGCTGCTGGCCGCTGCTGACCCGCACCACGCTCACGTCATCAATCAGGCACTCCCCGGCATCCAGCATGCCGAACCGGAATTCGTTCCACTGCGTTTGCCCGAATTTCTGGGTGGACGGCATGGTGTAGGTCACCGTCTGCCAGTCACTGGCCGCCAGCGGACGGCCCTCCGCCCAGGAGGCCCCGTTGGACAGATCCGCGCGGGCATCGCGCAGCTCCAGCGAGGCCCCGCCTCCGTCCGGCAGCTCCGGCCACGCCCCGCCGGTCCGATAGTGCACCTCCGAGGCCGGATTGCCTGCGGCGTCCAGCAGCGCCACCCGCTCTCCGTCATTGGACAGCGACCCGCTGAAGTTTCCCACAATCCGGGCCGCCTGTTCCGGCCACTTGGCTTTCAGGGCCGCCGCGTCCTTGGCAATCACCAGATACCCGCCCGCCTCCAGCACAGTGTTGGCCGGGAACGTCCACGAAATACCGTCATCCAGGGTCCAGCCGCCCAGATCCACGGCGGCGGTCCCCTTGTTGTAAAGCTCCAGCCACTCCTCGGGATTGGACACCGGCGGACTGCCGGGCAGCAACGGGGCATTGTACATGATCTCATTGATCACCACATCCCGCTTCAGACTGAAGGTGTTCTCCGCGCCGAACGTGGCTGCGGCGGGTGTCAGGAATTCATTTCCCAGCCGCGCGCGGGGGAAGGCCTTCACCACCACCGCATCCAGCATTTGCCCCCGTCCGGCGGCATACAGAAACACCCGGCCATCCAGCGGTGGGCGGAATCCCAGTTGGGACTCGTCCAGCACCAGCAGTCCACCGGGAGCCAGCGTCTGCGCCGGCAGTGTATAGCCGCCGCCGCCCGCCGCGCTGCTGGACGCCACTGCCACGCCCCCCACGGACAGCGGGGCCGTGCCTTGGTTCCGCAGCTCCAGCCTCCAGGCGGTGTCGCCGCTGCCGCTGATTTCATTGATCACCAGCGTGGGGTCCCCTGCCGGAGGCAGGGTCTCCCGCGCCACCAACTGCGCGCCGAACACCACATCCCGGAGCGGCGGGGCCGAGGCCTCCAATTCATCGATGCAGATGGCCGGATCGCTCACTTTGATCCGCAGTCCCGTCGCCTGAAGCGGGGCTCCGTCTGCGCCGCTGACCGCAAATTCATGCCGCTTCGACTGGGAGAAGGCGGAATCGCTGCCCGCGATGCGCACCGTCCCGATGGTCCGCCATCCGGTCGCGGCATCGCCTGTCTCCGCTGTCGCCGTGCCGGGCACCGCCACCGACGTGTATTGCAGCGTGTAGGTGCCCAGGCTGCGGTCCGTCAGATTCCCGGCATTGTCCCGGCCCCAGGCCACCCGTCCCAGCGCCACCGTCCCGGCGAAGCGCACCCCGATGAACGGGTCCTCGCCGCCGGCGGAGACCCAGGAGTTGTTATTTCCGTAAAAACCGTCATTCACATCCGCGATGTTGTAACGGTAAGCGCCGCTGGCCAACTCGTGCAGCTCGCTGGACCCGAAGGCCACGGCTCCGTTGGAGGCCCGCGCGAAATTGTCCGGCACCGCCCCCGCCGGGCCGTCGCCCCCCGTGCGCGCCAGATGGAAGCCCGTCCCGGCATCCGCGGCGAAGGCGTCGCTGCCGTTCCAAGGGGCGGCGTAAAGCTCCAGCTCGTCCACGCAGGTTCCGGATCCCAGCCCATTGCCCGGGCAGACCAGCCGCACTCCGGTGGCCTGCACCGGTGGGAAGTTGAACCGGTGCCGCTGCTGGATCGGGAAACCCAGCGCCGTCGCGGTGTAGGTCACGGTCCCAAGGGTGGTCCAGGCGTTCTCCGGTGTGGTGGCTCCCGGATTGGCCGCCACGGTGTACTGGACTGTGTAAGTGCCCGCCGAGCGGTCGGAGGACGCTCCGGTCTGATCCCGCCCCCAGGCGATGCTGCCCACCGTCACCGGTGCCGCGCTCAAGCGGATGCCGCAGAATGAGTTCAGCGAGCCGCCGATCCACGAATTGCTGTTGCCATAGATGCCGTCGTTCAGATGCGGGATCGAATGCGCCGGATAACCGGTCAGCACATCCTTCGCGAAAGGACTGCCCCCATTCGCCGTCAGGGCCAGATTCTGCCCGGTGCCAAGGGAGCCGCCCAGCTGGGCCAAGGTCAGCCCGCCGGTGGTCTGCACCGTGTCCCCGGAGTCGGGGGTCTCCGGCGTGGGTGGAATGTCAGGATACTGGTGGACCTCCACGCTCAGCACATTGGTCCCCGCCACCAGAGCGGTGGAGGGCAGCGTCAGGGGTCCGGCCACCGCCGCTTTGTCCACAAAGGCGGAGGCGGCCGTGCCCGCGGTCACCGCGCCCTCCGGCATGCCGGTCCGCGCCACCTCGGTCCCGTTCAGATAAACCACCGCGCCGTCGTCCAGCAGCGTGTTCAGCTGCAGGACCGTCCGCGCCGGATCGCCCGCGAAGGAGAACGCCCGCTGGAAATAATGCGTCACCACCCCGCTGCCCGGCTTCGCCAGGAAAGTGCCCACCGGGATCTCCGGCAAGCCCTCCGCAGCCGCCAGCACCCCCCGTCCCTCCTTCCAACCTCCGGTGCCGGCGGCATAAGTGGTCTGTGCCCAGTTGGCCCCCAGGTCCGCACCGGTCTCCATGTATTTCCAAGCGGCACCGTAATCCGACAGCGTCACCAGCGGGCCGGGCAGCCCCGCCGCGGGGAAATTCTCCCCGGCCGGAGTTCCGCCCACCACTCCGCTCAAAGTCCAGTTGGCCGCTTCACCACTGGCGCTGTTTTTCTGCCGTTTGGCCAGCGCGACCCCGCCCCCATCCGCCCCCACGGGAAAGTCACCGGTGTCGCGGTAGCTGAACTCATCCATCACCCGGTCGATGCGGTTCCTCAGGGTGATGGTTTCATTTCCGTTGCTCAGCTGCCCGGTCCAAGGCCCCAGCACGCCCGATATCCCCGCCGCCGCCTGCAGGGCGGACGGATTGGCGGAGATCAGCAGGTAACCCCCTGCCGGGATGGTGGTGCCGGCCGGGAAGGTATAGTTCACTCCTCCCGAGATCCGCCAGCCGGCGAGGTCCATGTTCACCGCCATCTGATTGTAAAGCTCAATCCACTCCGCGCCGTTGGCGTCCGCGGGGTGGTACATGACTTCATTGAAAACGGTGGTGGCATCCACGGCCAAAGCCGGCAGTGCCGGCAGCGCCAGAAGACTCAGCGTCAGCCGGAAGGCACTCCGGCGGGGGATTGAATTACGCATGGAATCAGGGGAAATGGAGCCGGTTTGGCGGACAGCCGCGCCGGTGGGTTTCAAGTGCTTAAAGGTTTAGAGGATCACGGCTCTCAAAAGCAAAGCATTTCGTATGACGGAACAGAGAGGTGCCTGAAAGCAAAAGACAGTCGTCAGGATGGAATGGGAAAACCGCCGTTCCGGCCCGGGCCATCATCCGGCAGCGCCACTTCGCCGGGCTGCCGGCGGTGACTGTCCGCCTTTGGGGGAAATACGGATAAAACGTATGTTCCACCTCCAGCCGGAGAGTCAGCCCTTACGAAGAATTTTGGTTTCTTTATCAGTCTTCTGAAAAATTTAATTTTGATTGCCATCCTTATTTAATTTTCTGTTTAATAGCTGCTGCCCGGACAAAAATACCCGTCCGCCTCAGCCGCGACACCAGTACCCGCCCCCATTTACATGAAGCATCCCATAGGAAAGTTCCTGACTTTCAGCCTTCTGGCCACGCCGTTCACGGTCACCTACGGTCAGACCACTGTGATCTCCGGCACCGTTGCCGAAGTCCGCAGCCCGTCCGATCTCGACCTGACCGGCGAGTTCTCTTACGCCGTCAACTTCAGCCCCAATGATCCTCCGGTCAGAGTGGCGGGCCTGACGTTCACACCGGACACCACGGTTCCCGCGGGAGCCAGTTTTGTCACTCCCAACACTGTGGCGCCATGGCAGACACGCCCGGATTTCGGCACCACCACCGATGAGGTGGCCTTGGCCCGGCTTTATGAGGACATCCGGTGGGCGAACACCGGTGCTGGCGAGCAGTTGGAGGCGCATCTGCCGGTCACTCCGGGCCAGACCTACAAGCTGCAGGTGCTGTTCTACGGCAATGCGGCGGAAAACCGCTCATGGGATATTTTGGTGGAGGGGGAGATGTCGGTGGACCAGGTGACCTCCCTCGGAATCTCCACGGATGAAGTCCAGCCCTTCCATGACCCGGCCACCGGCCTCGTTTTCACCCAGCAGTTCACCGCCGGGGACAACATGCTGGATCTGATTTTCAACCAGACTGAGGGGGCCGTCGGCACCGGGGATGTCAACCCCATCTGGCAGGCGCTGACCTTGGAGCATATCGTCACCGACACCGACAACGACGGCCTGCCGGACAGCTGGGAGACCGCCACCTTCGGCAGCCTCGCCCAGACGGCCGCGGCGGACCCCGACAACGACGGAGTGTCCAATGCGGTGGAGTTCAATCTGGGCAGCAATGCCAACAATGCCGACTCCGACGGCGACGGCCTGAAGGACGGTGCGGAGATTGCGGCCGGCGCCAATCCCCTTGTCACGGACTCGGACGGCGACGGGCTGAGCGACGGCGTGGAGGTCAACACCCACCACACCAACCCGGCGGCCGTGGACACCGATCTGGACGGCCTGACGGATGGTGAGGAGATCAACACCACTAAAACCAATCCCCTGCTGACGGATTCGGATTCGGACGGCTATCCGGACGGGGTCGAGGTTGCCAACGGCACCAATCCGGCCAGCGCCACCAGCTTTCCGCTGCTGAGCAGCTTCGCGCAGGCGGTGACCGGCGGGGACGCCGGCGAGGGACTGGACCTGACCGGCACTTTCAAATACGCCTTCAATGTGGGAACCAACGGTGCCCCGGGTCTGATCCGGGGAGTGGATTTCACGGATGAAAGCAACGATGGCAACGGCGGGATCACCATCAGCAACGGGGCCGAAATCGCCGGATGGGGGGCCACCCCCGACCTGGGCGTCTCCGAGGACGACCTCAATTTTTCCACCCTCATGTGGTCCATCCGCCATGCGGGGGTCAACGGCGGCAGAATCACGGTGACCATGACCGGTCTCACGCCCGGCAAGCCCTACAAGCTGCAGCTCCTGTTCATGGAGCGCTGCTGCCAGCGCGCCTTTGACATCTTTGTGGATGGAAATCAGAAGCTGGATGACTTCGCCCCGGTGACCTTTCAGGACGGCACCGCCGCTCCCACCCGGGGCTCCGTGGCCGTGGTCGGCTTCCTGGCCTCCGGTTCCTCCGTGGACGTGGTCCTGGACGGGGCCGATGTGTCCCTCCCTGGCTTCACGGACCACAATCCGATCCTCAACGGCGTCACCCTGGAGGAGCTGAGCGGGTCGGATGCGGACGGGGATGGCTTGGAGGACCTGTGGGAAATCTCCAACTTCGGCAACCTCGCACAGAACGGCGCCGGAGACTTTGACAATGACAGCTTCACCAACCTTCAGGAAAATCTGCTGGGCACGGATCCCAAGGATGAGGACAGTGACGATGACGGTCTGAAGGACGGTGCCGAGGTCAGCACCCATCAAACCAATCCCAGAAAAGCGGACACCGACGGCGACGGGCTCAGCGACAGCCAGGAGATTTTGACTCTGCTGACCAATCCCCTGAAAACGGATACGGACGGGGATGACTACACGGACGGCAGTGAGGTGGCCCAAGGCACCAACCCTGTCAATTCCGCCAGCTATCCGCTTCTGGGGACCAGCGTGGGCGTCTTCACGGGCGGCGATCCCGGCGAGGGACTCGATCTGACCGGCTCCTTCCTTTACGCCTTCAACGTCGGCTCTCCCGGGGCGGCTCCCGGACCGGCCGGGGATGCGCCTTTCACCAGCGATGCCGAGGCAGGAATCACGGTGACCACCGTGAATGAAATCCCGAACTGGACTAGTCCAAACTTCGGGGACACCCCCAACGACGACAATTTGGAGTTTGTCATGCAGTCCATCCGGTGGAGCGCGGCTCCGGACACCCCCATGGTGGATCTGACAGGTCTCACGGTCGGCAAGGTCTACAAGCTGCAGCTGCTGTTTGCCGAGATCGGCAGTCAGGTGCGGGGTTTTGACATCCTGGTGGACGGCACCGTGATGGTGCACAACTTCTTCCCCTTTGTGCCACAGACACTGGGCACCTCCACCCGGAACTCCGTGGTGACCATTGGCTTTGTCGCCAAACAGGACACCCTGAGCATCGTGCTGAATGGCAATCTGGCGGACGCGCCCGGCCTGGGGGACCGCAACCCGATCCTCAGCGGGGTGACTCTTGAAACCCTGAATCTGCCCGACACGGACGGCGACAGCCTGCCGGACGCCTGGGAAATACAGTTCCTCGGCAACCTCAACAGCAATGGCGCAGCGGACACTGACGGCGACGGAGTGGCCAACAGCGCGGAGTATGCGGCAGGGACCAATCCCGCCCTGAAGGACACCGACGGGGATGGTGTGGACGACAAAGCAGAAGCCACCGCCGGAACCAATCCAGTAGTCGCGGACACCGACGGCGACGGTCTGAGCGACGGCATGGAGATCAACATCGTGCACACCAGCCCGGTGAAAGCCGACACGGATGACGACACCTTCAGCGATTACGCGGAATACCTGACAGGCTCCAACCCTGCTTTGCCAGCCAGCCTGCCCACCGTGGAACTTGGCGTGTTCACCGGTGGCGATCCTGGTGAGGGTCTGGATCTGAGCGGCACCTTCCTCTATGCGTTCAACTTCGGCACCAATGTGGCCGGCGGTCAGGCAGGGGATGCGCTCTTCACGGCGGACAACGCCGCAGGCATCACGTTCTCCGCGCCGAACCAGATTCCGAACTGGGCGGTGCCCCAATTCGGCGACAGCCCGGCGGACAATGTGCTGGAGGGCGTGGAGACCTCGATCCGTTGGGCCGGCGCCCCCACTCCGGTGCGGGTGAACTTGGCGGGGCTGACTCCCGGCAGCCGCTACAAGGCTCAACTGCTCTTCTTCGAGACTGGCACCAACCGCGGCTTCAATGTGCTGATCGAGGGTGCGACCCTTGCTTACGAGTTCGCCCCCGGCGCGCTGCAGGGGAACACCAACACCCAGGGAGCGTTTGTCAGCTTTGAGTTCACGGCCCCGGATTCGGAGCTGAACATCATGCTGGACGGCGTGCCCACCCAGGCGGTGGACAAAAACCCGACCCTCAGCGGCGTGACCCTCGAGGCCCTCTCCCCGGCGGTGGCGGCAAACCACAGCCTCAGCCTGACGGCCTTCGATCCCGCCACCGGGGTGACCTTCACCGCTCAGGGCACCGCCGGCAAGGTGTATGCCCTGGATTACAGCCCGGGCCTGACCACCGGCACATGGGTGGAGGTGAATGACAATGTGGTGATCGGAGCCGGCGGCACCGTGCAGGTGACCGACAGCGCGCCCGCCCACCGCACTCCCGCCAAAGGCTTCTGGCGTCTGCGCGACTCCGCGCTGAAACCTCAGCCCTGATCCAAAATATCCGTAAAACCGAGACGGGTGCCGCGTTCCCTGAATGCGGCACCCGTCGTTGGTTTAACCGGCGTGCCGGAGCCCGGACTGACCCGCGGAAAAGCTGAAAACCGCAGCCGGCCCCCTTTCCTGCTTTCCTCCCCTCCCGTTCCGTTCCTTTCCTTTCCCAGCCCCTCCTATGAATTCCCCTCTTTCCTGGATGGCCGCCGTGCCTGAACGTGTTATGTTCCCTGCGCTGCTGCTGATGGCGGCCGCCGCCGCCCCGGTTCCGGCGTTGGCGGCGACCCAGGTGCTGCTCGGCAGCGTCGATCAGATTTCAGGCGTGGCCGACCCGCACTTGGATCTGACAGGGATTTTTCCCTATGCCATCAATTTCAGTCCGGACGACTCCGATCTGACCGTTGCCGGACTCACCTTCAAACCGGACCATCAGCCCATCCCCGGTGCCACTCTGGTCTGTCCCCAGAATGTCGCTCCCTGGCAGACCACGCCGGAGTTTGGTCCCCCGGATGACAACAAGGCCCTGGAGTCGCTGCTGGCGGACATCCGCTGGGCCAACGCCGGCAGCGGGGAGAAGCTGCAGGCCACCTTGGCGGTCACCGCCGGCATCCGTTATAAAATCCAAATCCTGATTTCTGGAAACACCGCCGAGAACCGGCGGTGGGACATCCGGCTGAACGGACAGCAGGCGGTGGATGAGATCACCTCCCTGGGGGTCAGCCCTGGCAGCAGCTATGAGATCGACCGGGCCACTGTCTGGTCCTGTGAGTTTGTGCCGGCCGGTTCCACGGCCATCGTGGAGATGGGCAGTCTTTTCGGCTCCAATGACGGCGGGGACCGCAATCCCATCTGGCAGGCACTCACGCTGGAGCAGGTCGAATTTCCCCAGGCACCCGAGGAGATCCAGCTTTCCTCCAGCGCCTTTTTCCCCACCCAGACCGCTCCTGTCGGGAGCTTTGCGGTGATGGATAAAAAGCCCGCCGTCACCCACACCCTGACCTTCGTTCCGGGAGAGGGGTCGGCGGACAACGGAAAATTCTCCATCCAGGACGGCCGGCTGACTCCCGGACCGTTCGATTTTTCCAACCAGCCGCCGGGAACGGTCTATGCCATCCGGGTCAGGGCCACGGACCAGACGGAAACGGCCCGCTTTCTGGAAAAGACCTTCACGCTGACCCTTGAAGCCGCCCATGCACCCACAGCGGTCACGGTGGATGCCGCCTCCCTGAGCCGGGGGCTGGTGACGGGCCAGCCGGCCGGCACCCTGACCGCCATCGACGCTGACACTTTCGATCGGCATGTCTTCACCCTCGTGCCGGGTGCGGGAGATGGCCAGAACGCCCTCTTCTCCATCGATGACCGCTCCCTGCTGCTGGCTTCGCCCCTGCCCTCCGGACTGAGTGCCGTGTCCGTGCGGCTGCGGGCCGTGGACCTGTCCGGCCTTTCAGTGGAGGGCACCCTGACGCTGCCGGTGATGGAATCCAAAATCCGAATCAACGAAGTGCTGGCGGTGTCCACGCCAGCCACCCGGCCGCTGGACCAGAGCCGAAGGGCGCAGGACTGGATCGAGCTCCGCAACGAGTTGGACCAGCCCGTAAACCTGTCAGGCTGGCATTTGTCGGACGATCCGCAGACGCTTGGCAAATGGACTTTCCCGGCGGTCATCCTGCCTCCGCAGGGGTATCTGCTGGTCTTCGCCAGCGGCCTGGGCACCACGCCTGCCTCCGGACCGCCGCACACCAATTTCAAACTGGGCCAGGACGGTGCCCGGGTGCTGCTTTCCCGGCCCGACGGGGTGACGGTCAGTGAGGTCCGTCTGCCCCGGATGTATCCCAATGTGGCCTGGGGGGAAACCGGCACGGAGGCCGGACCCTCATGGCTGCTGTCCCCGACCCCTGAAGCCGCCAATGCCGAAGCCGCCGCCGCCGGCACCAATGAGGTCCGTTTCAGCGTGCCGCACGGGTTCAGGACCGCGGCCTTTCCCCTGACGCTGAGCGCCACGCTGCCGGACTCCGTGATCCGCTACACCCTGGACGGCACCGTGCCCAAAGCCACCAGCCCGGTGTACTCTGAACCCATCACCGTGACTCCGGTCGTGGGCACCGTCAAATCGGGCTCGCGCATCGTCCGCGCGGTGGCCAGCCACAGCGGCGTGCCATGGGCTCCGGTGGCCACGCAGACGTATCTTTTTGTCAACGGGGTCACGGATCCCCGGACCGACGGGTTGGTGGCCCAGACGAACCTCATCAACTCCATCCGCAGCCACGCGGTTTACGGTCCGCTGCTGGACGACGCCATGGAGTCGCTGCCGGCGCTGTCGCTGGTGATCAACAACACCTCCGGTCTGCCGCTGGCGGAGACCCTGAGCAGTCTGGAGCTGTTCGATCCCCAGGGCGGCGAGGAGGGCTTCACCGTTCCCGCCGGCATCGCCCGCACCGGCACCACCAGCCTGAATTATCCCAAGGGCAGCATGAGCGCCCGCTTCCGCGGGGAATACGGCGCGGGACGGCTGGATTACCCCGTTTACGGCCGCCACCCACACGACGCCAAAGGGGCGGCCACCTCGTTTCAGGAACTGCGACTGCGCAGCGGTTCCCACGACACCCTGTCGTGGCTGGGGGAGGCGGGGAATCCCTCGATCCCCTATGGTTCCCCGCCGGTGAGGCGGGGCGGCGACGCCCAGTTCATCCGCAATTTCTGGATCGACGACCTGCAGCTGCTCATGGGCCAGCCCGGCAAGCACAACCGCATGGTGAATCTGTTCGTGAACGGCAACTACTATGGCATGTACGACATCGTGGAGCATCCCGATGATGATTACATGGCCAGCTATTATCCGGGCGGCGCCGATGACTATCACTTCACCGGCGCGGCCACCACCGGCAGCCAGCACGACACCGGCGAGTCCTGGCGCAGCGTTTGGACCAAACTGAAGGCCTCGCTGGGCAATTACCCGCAGGCCAGCCGCTGGGTGGATATGGCCAATCTGGCGGACTACATGGTGCTCAGTTTCTACGCCGGCAATGACTGGGACTGGTCCACCCAGCACAATTGGGGAGCCGCCGGACCCAGGCTGCCGGACCAGGGCGGATGGAAGTTTTTCCAACAGGATCAGGACATCAGCCTGCAGGATGTGAATGCGGACTGCACGGATCAGACGGTGCCGGACAACATCTTCAACCAGCTGATGGGCCGGGTGGATTTCAAGGTCCTCTTCCGGGACCGCATTTACCGCCATCTGTTCCATGACGGGGTGCTGACCCCGGACAAAGCCGGCGCCTTCTACCAGCTGCGCGCCAATGAGATTCAGACCGCCGTCGTGGGGGAGACTGCGCGCTGGCAGCCGGGGTCCAGCGTGGGCCCGCTGCCGTGGGACCGTGACGGGGAGTGGACCGTGGAGCGGAACTACCTGGTGAACACCTTCTTTCCCCAACGCACCGCCAAACTGCTCAGCCAGCTCCGGGCGCGGGGGTGGTATCCGGTGGACGTGCCGGAGATGAGCCAGCGGGGAGGCATCGTGGTGCCGGGAACGGAAATCCAGCTGAGCGGCCCGGCGGGAACCACGTTTTATTATACGCTGGACGGCACCGACCCCCGCCTGCCCGGCGGAGCGGTGAGCCCTTCCGCAAAATCCTGGACCGCCACCACCGGCACCCGGACCCTGGTGGAGGCCCACGACGGCGTGGCCGGAAAAGGAGCGGTCTGGAAATATCTCGCCCCCTCCGCCGATCCCGGGGAAAGCTGGAAAACGGCGGACTACAACGACAGCGCCTGGCTTTCCGGGCCGGTTCCGCTGGGTTACGGGGACGGGGACGAGGTCACGGTGGTGGGCACGGCGGACACCGATCCCGCCACCCCCGGCGAACAGCGGAACCTGACCACCTATTTCCGCCGCACATTCCGGATTGACCAGCCCTCCGGCGTCACCGGCATGAATATCCGGCTGAAACGGGACGATGGCGCGTTGGTGTATATCAATGGCCGGGAGGTGTTCCGCTCCGCCATGCCGGAGGGGCCGGTGGTGTTTTCCACACCGGGCAACGGCGGGGTCAATGTCAGCGATGACGGCAGCCTCTGGTTCTCCCAGCCCCTGACGCCTGCCGACTTCACCCTCACCGCCGGGGAGTCGAATGTGATCGCCGTGGAGCTGCACAATGCCTCCGCCGGCAGCAGTGACATCAGTTTCGATCTGGAGCTGACCGCCACCCTGCCCCTGACACCGGAGCCCATTGTGATCAACGCCGCCGCCATGCTGAAAACCCGCGCACTCAAAGGCGCGGAGTGGTCGGGGATCAACGAGGCGGCTTTCGCGGTCACGGGGACACAGCCGGCCTCCACGGCCAATGTGGTCATCTCCGAAATCCACTATCATCCCGCCGGGGACGGACAGGGGGACAATGAGTTTCTGGAATTCCTGAACACCTCCACGGCTCCGGTCAGCATGGAGGGTGTGAAGCTGGAGACCGGGATCACCTTCACCTTTCCCGCCGGAGTGGTGCTGGAGCCGGGTGCGCGCGCGGTGCTGGTGAAGGATGCGGCGCTGTTCGATGCCCGCTACCGCACCCCGGAATCCCCGTTCTATCATGAAGGCATCCGGGTCATCGGATCCTGGCAGGGATCGCTTTCCAACGGAGGGGAGATGCTGGCCCTCACGGCGGCCTCCGGGGAGCCTGTGTTCTCCATGAGCTGGAATGACAGCGGCAGCTGGCCGGCCGCCGCGGATGGCGGAGGCAGTTCTCTAGTACTGGCCGATCCCGCCGCGGCTCCCGTGACCACCGCTTTGGACAAAAGCGCCTGGCTGGATCAGCCGGGGAACTGGCGGGCCTCGGCCACGCCGCACGGCACTCCGGGTTATGCGGAGAGCGGTCCTGGGGTTTCCAATTACGACACTTGGGCAGCCTCGGTGTTTCCCACCGGAACGCCGGCGGCGGATCTGGAAAGGCTGGCGGATCCGGACCGGGACGGGCTCTCCAATCTGCTGGAGTTCGGACTGGGGCGGAATCCCCTTTCAGCCGATCCTTCCCCGCTGACCCTCTCCGGCGGATCCGGCGGCGCGGTGGAGTTCCAGTTCCAAGTCCGCAGCGATGCCGCCGCCGCCGGGCTGACGGTCAAAATCGAAGTTTCACCGGATCTGGTGAACTGGGACCGCTCAGAGACCGCTATTGAACGGATCTCCTCCCAGGCCAATCCCGACGGCACCTCTCTGATCACCGCCCGGCTGCTACCCGGGGGCGCACCGCCCCGGAGATATGTCCGGTTGGCGGTCAGTCAGTGAAGCCGTGCAGGGGGCCAAAAGCCTTGCCAGACCGGCACCTATGGCGAACTCGTGCCGCCATGAAGGCCGTCACACTAGCCACCGCATCGCCTCGAGCGGTGTATCAACAAACCAGTCCAACCCACGGTGGCAGAAACAGCCCGTCAGGAATAGCGGATGATGCAGCCGATCCTGACGCGCCGACCACTCGGAATCGGGCAGTATTTGATGAAACATTGAAGAACAGATGAGCCATACAACTGAAACTCTGGCAAACTATTTGGGAGGTGGGGTTTCATCCGTGCTGGCGGATCCACCGTTCAACAACTGGGCGTGGGAGCGCTTTGCGCGACACGGCTATGCGGTCCACATTGAGTATCGCTTGGATGCCGACGCCATCAAAAAGATCACACTGATGCGGGCCGACGTCGTACCTTAATCGCCCGCATATCCCCACTCACCGTCAGGAGTCTTCCGAAACGGAAGCTGTGGTTCTTGCGGACATCGGACCGCGCATTATCAGAGGGAATGCCCCACCCCTCACGATGTTAGGCGGAAACTACCGTGGGCTGAGGTGGAGATGCCGCGGGAATCACGAGGAGGGCAAGAGGCGGTCGAATGAGGCGGCGATGGCCGTGCAGCCGCTAGGCAGGAGGTGGAGGCAGCCGGCCTCCAAAGGCTGCCCGCAAAGGAGGCCAGCTTGGCATCGTGGGATCGAATGCAGGATAAAATGTGGTTGCCGACGGTCGCGCCCCGGCGGCTATTTCAGGTTTTCCCGCCCTTTTTCCCCATGGCATCCCTTTTCCGAAACCATTCCGTCCACGCACCGCCATGAGCCACTCCAGGGAAGCGCTTTACGAGACCGTGGCCGGCAAGGTCGCCGGGCTGATCCACACTGGAACCCTGCGTCCCGGAGACCGCCTGCCCTCGGTGCGGCGCGCCTGCGCCCAGAACGGGGTGTCCATGGCCACGGTGGTCCAGGCCTACCTGCGGCTGGAGAACCAAGGCCTGATCGAGGCCCGCCCCAAGTCCGGCTTTTTTGTGAAGGCCGCCCGACCCGGCAAACCGGCGGAGCCCTGGGCCTCGCGGCCGGCGGTGGCCCCGGTGAAGGTGGGCGTGGGAGCTTTGCAGACACGGCTGTTTGAACTGGCGCGCCGTCCTGACATTGTGCCCTTCGGAGCCGCCACGCCGGGAGCCGAGCTTTTCCCGGTGGCCCGGCTGAGCCGCATCATGTCCGCCGTCAGCCGCAGCGCCGGGGGCCGGGGCCTGAGCTACGACATGCCGCCCGGCGCGGAATCCCTGCGCCGGCAGATTGCCCGTCGCGCCCTGGACTGGGGCACCACTCTGGAGCCGCACGATCTCATCACCACCTGCGGCGGCACGGAGGCCCTGATGCTGTGCCTGCGCGCCGTCACCAAACCCGGGGATGTGGTGGCGGTGGAGTCCCCGACCTACTTCTGCGTGC
The DNA here is from genome assembly GCA_028293125.1 of Verrucomicrobiales bacterium. GTDB lineage: Bacteria > Verrucomicrobiota > Verrucomicrobiia > Verrucomicrobiales > V1-33 > CAIZWU01. The sequence goes on from JAQGPJ010000062.1 coordinate 55,627, forward strand.
TTCAGGCCATTGAGGAACTCAGGCTGAAGGCCCTCGAAATTCCCATGCACCCGCGCGACGGCATGGATGTGGAGGCGCTGGAGCGTTGCCTGAAGACCCGGCGCATCGCCGCCTGCCTGGCGGTGCCGAACTTCAACAATCCTCTGGGCTCCCTGATGCCCGACGAAGCCAAGCAGCGTCTGCTGGAGATTCTGAGCCGGAGAGAGATTCCTTTGATCGAGGACGACATTTACGGCGATCTCCACTTCGGCCCCCAGCGGCCCCGCGTGGTGCATTCCTGGGACCGCAGCGGCTTGGTGATGCTCTGCGGCTCCTTCTCCAAAACGCTGGCTCCCGGCTACCGGGTGGGTTGGGTCGCACCCGGACGCTTTCACGGCAAGGTGCAGGCCCTGAAGCTCACCAGCACCCTGGCCACCGGCACCCTGCCCCAGCTGGCCATTGCCGAATTCCTCGCCAACGGCGGTTATGACCACTATCTCCGCTCCGTCCGCCAGACCTACGCCGCCCAGGTCAGCCGCATGAGCGAAGCCTTGGCGGCCGCGCTGCCGGAGAATGTGCGCCTGACCCGCCCCGCCGGGGGTTTTGTGCTTTGGGTGGAGCTGCCGGCCAAAGTGGATTCCATGGAGCTGCACACGCGGGCGCTGGAGGAGAAAATCAGCCTCGCCCCCGGCCCCCTGTTCTCCGCGCGCGGCAGCTTCCGGAACTTCATCCGCATCAACTGCGGGCACCCGTGGAATTCAAAGCTCCAGCGGGCCGTGGAGACCTTGGGGGTGCTGGTTCATCAAATGAGCCGCTGATCCTTTTCCGGCGTCTGTGATGCCAGGGAAATGTCCGGTCTGTATCTATCGCTGCTGGGAAAACCGTGCATGTTACGATCATGCACGATCCAACCTTCCGTGACACTGCCTTCCTGGTTTTCAGAGCCTTCTGCGGAGCCGGGCTGATCTTCACCCTCATCGCCGGCTGGTATCTCCACCGGAATTTCGACCGCCTGCTGGGCGTGAAGGCCGAACTTCCCAGCGAAACCCGCGGAGCCCGCGGCTATACCCGGATGCTGGTGGTCGCCATCTGGATGCATATGCTGGTTTTCTTCACCATGGGGGTGCTGCTGCTGCACTGAGAGCCGCCTGCTTTTGAACATGGACATCCGCAGGCCGCATGAGTCCGGTCTGCGGTGTCCCGATCCGGGCGGACAGTCCGGAAAACAGCGGGGAATACCCGCCACCTGCTCTGTCTGCCCATCCAGCCCCTCAGGCCATCACGCGGAAAGCGGCGATAGCTTCCTCCGCGGAGCACGCGTTCCGGGCCATGCTTCCATACCCGTCCAGCCGGCGCCGCCAGGCGGTTTTCTCGGCGGCGGTGGGCTGATAAGGTTTGGAGACAGGCACATCCTGCCCCTTGAGCAGGGAAAAGTATCCCTCCAGACCGAAGCTGGAGCCCGCCCAGATGAGCAGCCCGTTGGGAATGGCACTGGGGCCGTGGGCTTTCCAAAACTCCGTCATTTCCAAAGCCCCACCCAAATCCACATCCGAACGGCAGGCCCGCCAGAAGGGATTGTCCAGCCGGGTGTTGAACCGGTAGTGAATGGAGAGGAAATCGCGGATATCATCCCAGTCCTTGCTCACAAAGCGGTTATAGAGCGAGCGCATGGCGTCCGAGGGCTGGCACTGGCATTCCGCCAAGCCCTTGGTCAGGGTGGCCGACTGCTGGCAGATCACTTGGATGGCGGTGGCTTCCAAGGGCTCCACAAAACCGCCGGCATTGCCGATGCACACGCAGTTCCCCACCCAAGCCCGCGCCCGGCGTCCGCTGACAAATTTCACGACCCGCGTTGTTTCAGGATCCACCCTCGGATTTTTCCGCAGGAACTCGGCCCGCGCATCGTCATCGCTGAGAAAGGGCGAGCTGTAAACATACCCGCGGTTGATCAGGTCCTCATGGTCGATCCGCCAAGCCCAGCCGGCCTCCATGGTCTCCGCCAGCGTGTAGGGCAGAATGGTTTCCCCCGGCTTCCGCTTCCAGCCGCCGACCACGGCCCGGTCACAGTAAAGGGAGCGGCTGAAGGAGATGAACGGCTCCGCCATGGCCTGCCCCATGAGCTCCGACCGGAACCCGCTGGCATCCACATACAGATCCGCCTTCACCCGACGGCTATCGGTGAGATTTAGGGCTGCGATGCCCTCCGATCCCCGTTCTGCCCGGCTCAGGGTGCCGTCGGTGACCTCCACCCCTGCCTCCCGGCACAGCACCTCCAACCCGCCGACCAGTCTCCGGTTTTCCAGGTGAAAGGCGGTGTAGTCATGCATTTCCGGCCTTCCGTTGGCGTTTCTCGGAAACGCCTTGTCGTGGGCCATGAGGGCGGAAATCGGTCCGATCCAGCGGTCTTTTTCCCCCAGATAGGTCGCATTCGCCCGGGTCACCTCGGGAAACCGTCCTGAGAATTCCGTGGCGAAAGGATAGAAGAAATCAGGACGTGAGCCCCACAGGAACCGGATGCCCAGCTTCCAAGTGGGATCCACCAGGGAGTAAAAACGCTCCTTGGAAACACCCAAGTATTCAAACATATGGACCGGAAAGGTGATATTGGTGCCCTCCCCCACTCCAATGACTCCGATGTCCGGACTGCGCAGCACCTCCACTTTGAGGTGGGGCAGCTTCATTTTCAGTGTCAGGGCCGCCAGCAGTCCCGCAGTGCCGGCTCCGAGAATGAGAATATGTTGGATCATGCCGCGCAGCATGGGTTAATTGCGAATGAAACCGCAAGCCTTTCATGCGGACAGGCCGATGGGCACCAGACTTTTCCGGTTTTGAAGAACGGCACCGGTCTTTGAGAATTGCGCCTTGGCTCCTGATCGGTCAGGACGCAGACCGTTTCTTCCTGAAAACCGGTAAAATTCGCTTGATGAATTTACCAAATCTCCAGTGGAAATGGTATCAGGCCGGGGAGCCAACCTCAGCCTTTTCGTGCTTTTTCACAAAATTCGCCAGCAGGCGCAGGCCGGCGGACTGGCTTTTCTCCGGGTGGAACTGGGTGGCGATAAGGTTCCCGCGCTCAATGGCGCTTACAAAATCACCGCCGTAACCGGTCACCCCGCCCGTGATGGCGGGATCCTCCGGAACCGGATAGTAGGAGTGGACAAAGTAGAAGAAGGGATTCCGCTCCGCTCCGTCCCAGCCCAGGGAGGCGGGGCGGGGCAGCTCAACGCGGTTCCAGCCCATGTGGGGGACTTTGAGGTCAGGGAGGGATTTGAAACGCACCACCCGGCCTTTGAAAATCCCCAGACCCTCCACTTCCGGATTCTCCTCGCTGCTCTCAAACAGCGCCTGATAACCGATGCAGATGCCGAAAAAGGGCCGGTCCGCTTGGATCCAGTCGCGAAGCGGCTCCACCAAGTCCAGACGCCTCAGCGCGGTCATGGAGTCCCCGAACGCCCCTTGGCCGGGAAAGACCAAGGCATCAAGTCCGGCAAACCGCTGCGGGGAGTCCACGTATTCGGCTTCGGTGCCCACGCAGCGCAGCGCATTGCGCACGCTTTGAAGATTGCCGCCGCCGTAGTTGATGATGCCGAGTTTCATGACCGCTCACCGAACACTTGAAGGCCGGGAACCGCAAGCGCGGGAGCGCGCCGCGCGCTTAAAGCGCCTCCTTGGTGCTGGGAACACCGATCACCCGCGGATCCCGGCGCATGGCTTGGTCCAAAGCCCGCGCCAAGCCTTTGAACAGAGCCTCGGCCATGTGATGGGCATCGCGTCCGTAAAGGATCTCCGTGTGGAGATTCGCCGCCAGATTGAAGGAGAAGGCGCGCATGAATTCCTCCACCAACTGGAACGGAAAGAGACCGATGGCGTCCACCCGCTCCGGCACCCGGTGCTCCAAATAGGCGCGGCCGCTGAGGTCGACTACCACCCGCGCCAAGGTCTCGTCCATGGGCAGCAGCATGGAGCCGTAGCGCACGATGCCATGCTTGTCCCCCAACGCCTGGCGGATTGCCTGCCCCAGCACGATGCCGGTGTCCTCCACGGTGTGGTGGAAATCGACATGCAGGTCGCCCTCCGCCCGCACCTCCAGATCGATCAGGCTGTGCTTGGCGAAAAGCGTCAGCATATGGTCAAAAAACCCGATGCCGGTGGCGATGTCCGCGCGGCCGGATCCGTCCAGGTCCACGGAAAGACTGATCTGTGTCTCCGCCGTGCGGCGGCTGAGGGTGGCGGTGCGGGAATTCGGCATGGTGTCAGAAAGCGGAGCCTTGCGCCAAAATCAAGTCCATCCGCCGGCGGTCGCCGGGAATGGAGACCATGCCGGAAATGGAAGTCAGGACAGCATCCGGGTTTTGATTCCACCCTGCCGATATCCAAACAGCCGAAAGGCCATTGCCGGCCCCCTTTTCGGGGGCGGCGGACAATGGCCTTTCAGTAAATTGCCGGAATCCGGGCCGGCTGAATGAATGATCAGTCGTCGGCGGGGTCCTTCTTTTTGGACAGGGCTTTAACAATCAGACCCACCAGCAGCAGCGCGCCCGCGCCGGCGATCAGATAGTAGGGCATGTTGGACTTTTCCTCCTCGACCGGAGCCTCCTCCTCGGCGGCGGCTTCCTCGGCGGAGGCAGTGGTGGCTTTCACCGGAGCGCCGGCGGCGGTTTTGGCCGGGACGGTGCTGGGTTTCTTGACATCAGTGGCTGCCGGAGCGGCGGGGCCCGACGCCTCTCTCACCCGGCGCTCCTCCTCGGCGGCGCGCTTGGCCACTCCCAGCTGATCCTTGATAAGGGTTTCCTTGGTGAAGACCTTGCCGGCATCCTCGAAGTTGCGCACGGCGGAGAGGTAGTTCTTGTCGTTCAGGTTCTTCAGACCGGACTGGAAGGCTTCAGCGGCCAGTTTCTCTTGGGCAAGATTGATCTTGTTGATGCGGTCGGACTCCTTTTTGAGAGCGGTCTTGGCATCTTGGATGGATTTCAGATCGGTGAGGCTGTAGGGAGGGATTCCCAGCTTCTGCTTGCGGGCCTCGTCCTGAAGGGCCTTGAAATCCTCGTCCACCTGCTTTTTAGCGGCTTCATACTCCCGCTTCTGGTCAGCGGTCATGCTTTTGACAGAGTCGGCGGCTTGTTTGAGGAGGATGGGCTGCTCTTGGATGCGCAGGTCGAGAATGGCGTCAAAATCCGGGATAACCCCTTTAAAAAGCTCAAAAGCCTTGTTGGTCTCCACGGAGGCCGGCTTTTCACGCTCCAACTCGGCCAAAATCCGGTAAGCCGCATAGTAGTCCGTGCTGTTGTCCTTTTTGGCCACCAGCGTCTGCATGGCCAAGCGCCGGCGCCGGGCCTCGATATTGTAGGCGTTCCAGCGGAGTTCCTGGGGACTGACCCATTGGCCTTCGATTTTCAAAGCCCCGGTTTTAGCCTTGGCCAGTTCCTCCTGATAGGTTTTGACGATGGCCTCGATTTTGGATTTATGCGGGGAGGTCGGATATTTTTTCAGGAAGGGCAGGAGCTTCTCATCAAGCACCTTCTGATAACCGGCGTCCGAAAGGCCATCCTCCACCGGGACCAGCTTTTCCAGTTGGGCCGCCTCAACCAGATCCGGAGTGGCTTTGATCAGCTCCACAATGTCCTTTTTATCGACTTTCTGGACATCCATGATGTTGCCAGTGCGCACCTCAATCTCCACAAAGGTGGCAGTTTCATTTTTGATGGTGCCGTCCAAGGTGGTTCCGTCGCGTTTTTTGATGATGTCACCGGCGGCGGCGGAGAACGCGGTGCCCAGAAAAGCCGCCAGCACACTGGCGCGGAATCGGAGGGAGACGGAAGTCATATTTGGGGAAAATTTTATCATGGAACCTGAAAACAAAACGGAGACTCCGGAATGAATCCGGTGGCGCATCCATGTTGAACCGGACCGGACTGAACACTCAAGGGAAATCTGTTCCGGTCATCGGATTTTGCCGTAAGTCCGGCTGCAGAGCGGGGAAAACAACCCCTCCCGTCACTTGGCCGGGGCAGCCGGTGTTTTGCTGATCAGGCCGTTAAGCAATCCACCATGATCACCGCCGCTCCATGTGCCGGCATAAGTGCCGTCGTAAACAAGCACGCGGGCCGAATAGGTGCCGGCTCCGGGCAGGCCGAACTTGTCCACCACGATCACTGGAGTGTCCCCCGCCCATTTCATTTGCACGGGCACCGGCACCACCACATTCACGGTGCCGTATTTGATCCGGGCATTGATGACCCAGCGGTCGCCACCCGATTTCGCGACCCCCACGATTTCATACTGCTCCGGTTTCTCCGGACCCAGTTTGCCCTCCTTGATGGAGCACCACCGCCCGGTGAAGGTCACGTTGGTCATGGCCTCCACAAATTTGGCCTCCATCTCCTCTGTGGGACCGGCGGGAGCGGGTGCCGGGACGGTGGGGACGGGCGTGGCGGGATCCGCCGCAGGCGGAGCCGCCGGTGCGGGTTCCCCGGCATGCAGTGCGGAGGCGGCAATCAGCGGAAGGAAAAGCCCGGTCATCAGTTTCATATGTTTTGAGAATACTTGAAAAGCCGCCGCTTGGCGAATCCGGTTTTGCGGAGTTTGCCTGGTCTGTCCAAACAGGCGGACAAGGCGTAAAAGCTCCTCGGATACCTTTTGCAAGATGGCGATTTCCTTAAAGATAGATTGATTATCCTCTCGGAATGCACATTTTTATCGAAATCGTGATCCGGTGATTCTTATTTTTAAGAATCCGCTCTTGTCCAACCCGGCTTTTTGCTGTCCCTGAGGAACTTTCACCATGTCCTCCTTCTCCCGGCGCGATGCGGCTGCCCCCGGTGCCCTGATTGTGGAGCCGGATGAGGGCGTGCGCAGCCGGGTGTCAGCGGGACTGCGGGAGCAGGGACTGGAGGTCTCGGAGTGCGGGGATATGGCCAAGGGCCGGGAGCTTTACCGGGGCCAAGGGCTAGTGATCGCCCCCCTGAACGGCAACAACGGGGACATGCGGGAATTTGTGGCCTGGCTGCGCGCGGAGGCCGGCACCAGCCAGCCTTGGATCATCGCCATGGGTGCAAATCACCGGCTCAGCCCGGAGGAGACGCCCGGCCTTTACGGGGTGAACGACTTGGTGGCCGGTCCCTTGGACACCACCCAACTGGTCAAACGCCTGGAGGCGGCGGCCATGGACCGGACGGCGGACACGGATGCCGCCAATCCGGAGTTCCGGCCCCGTGCCTGGCGCGAGGCCTCGATGGGCCTGATCCTGGAGCATTTCCCCGGAGCGGCGGCGGTGCTGGACCGTTCCATGATGTTCATGGCGACCAACCGGCAGTGGTTCACCACGTTCGGAGTCTCCGCCGTCTCCCTGACCGGACACGGCTACCACGAGTTTTTTGCGGATATGCACCCCGACTGGCGGCAGCTGTATGAGCGCTGCATGGCCACCGGAGTCAAGGAATGCCGGAATGACCAGCTGGGACTGGCGGGGGAACAGCCCTTCCCGGTGCGCTGGGAGATCTGTGTTTGGCAGGAGCCCGACGGAAGCATCGGAGGACTGGTGGTGACCTGCGCGCCTCCGGCGGCAGTGGCTGCGGCAGTTCCCGCCGCTGATACCGCCCCCCGCCCCGCCGTTGTCCCGCCGGACGCTGAGGAAGCGGAGGAGCGCGCCGGCTCCCTGAATGAACCGCCGCTCCCGCCGCAGCCACTGCCGCCGGAAATTGAGGTCAGGGAACCATCAGGCGCCTCCCCGGGTCAACGCCCCGTCCCCCCGCGCGTGGCGGATGCTGCCTCATGGGACGACCGTCCGCAGGCCCGGCAGGCGCAGGGCACCGGAGTGGACGCCGCTTTCCGGGAAATGGCCGAGGCCGCGCCCTTCGGCATGGTGCTGCTGAATGACGAGGCGCAGGTGATTTACGCCAATCCCCAGCACCGGGCCGCCCTGGGCATCGGCATCGCCGAAGCCGGCGGCCTGATGAGCTGGCTGAAGCGGGCGCTGCCCCGCGACGAGGAGCTGCGGAAAGCCGCCATGGAGCAATGGCGGCTGAATGTCTGGCAGCGGCACAATGCCCTGACCTGTTCCCTGCGGACCGTGGAGGGGCTGATGAAGGATATCGAATTCCGCCCCGCCCCGCTGACGGGCGACCGCGTGCTGCTGACCATCTTCGACGTCACGGATGCGCGGCTGGATGAGCACGCCGTCCGCACCAGCGAGATCAAACACCGGGGTCTGTTCCAGCATTCCTCCGCCGCTTTCGCGGTCATGAACGCGGCGGGCCATCTCTCGGATGTCAATCCGGCGTTTGAAGTCCTGACCGGCTGTACGAAGCCGGAGCTGCGCCGCTCCAGTCTGGCGGATTTTCTGCCGCCGGAGGCCATGCGCCGGCTGCGCCCGGCGGACGAGGCCGCCAACGTCCCCTTCTCCACGGTGATCCGGCACCGTTCCGGCAGGACCACCTCCGTGCGCCTGGCGGTTTCCCTCATCCGGAATGAACAGGGGCATCCGGTGCTCACCGGCTGCACCTTCCTGCCTATGCCCGGTCTGGAGGTGCTGACCGGGGAATCCGGGACCGATGCCAAGCAGTGGGCCGGCGCCGATTGGGGCAGCATTACGCCCGATCTGATGTTTGTGCTGGATGATGCCGGCTTGGTGATCAGTCATAACCATCCCCGTGACTTCGCCTCCCTGGTGCCGCCGGGCTCCCGGCTGCATGGACAGTTCCTGGAACGCGCCCTTCCCCTCCTGATCGGCCCCCTCCCGTTGGACATGATGATGGAGCGCCTGCTGGACGACCGCGGCCATGAGATCCGGTGTGTCTTCCAGCTGACCCTGCCGGGGGAGGCCATGCGCCGCTCCATGGAGGCCCGGATGCTCCGGCTGCGGGAGCCGCCCGGCGGGCCGGCGGTGAAAGGGTCGGCCATGGGCGCGGCTGCGGCTGCAACCGTGGGGACAGCCTTCGGGCTAGCCATCAGGGATCTCACCGGAACCACACCGCAGGCATCCGATCCCGGAGCGTTTCTTCACCACCTGCGGACTCCGGCGGTGTTGGCCACGGACCGGGGCCGCATCCTGCGGCTCAATCCCGCCGCCGAGGCCCTTTTCGGCTATACTTCCGACGAGCTCAAAACCCACGGACTCCACCGGCTTTTCCAGCCCGGGGATTCCGCGGCTTTCTGCACCATGGTCTCCGGCCACCTCTCGGAGACACGGGAATGGTGCGCCACCACCCCCTTCACCCGTAAGGATGGCCACACCGGGCTTTGCCAAGTGGAACTGACGCGCTGCGTGGATGAGGCCACCGCTTTCCAAGGCCTCATCCTCCTGATCCACCCCGCCGCCGCTGCAGGTCCATCACCAACCTGAAGCCGCGGGCGCACAAGAGTGCGGCAGGTGCGGCGGCGGGATGCCGTCACGGGGCGTCCCGCACCGCCTCAGGTTTGAGATTGTGGTGGAAATCATTGCCCTGAAGCGTGGCGGCCACATAGCCAGTGCGGATAACGAAGTCACCAAAGTGCTCACCGTCGTTCCGTTCCTTGGCGTAATGCTGGAGCACCGGAGCCAGGGTGTCGCGGATATCCGAGGAGGCCACATCCTGACGGTAAAGCTTGCTGAGGCGCTGGCCGGCGTGACCGCCGCCGAGATAGAGATTGTAGCGGTCCGGACCGCGGCCCACAAAGCCGATCTCCGAGATGAAAGGACGGCCGCAGCCGTTGGGGCAGCCGGTCATGCGGATGGTGATGGAGTCGTGGCGCAGGCCGGCCTCCTCGATGGTCTCCTCCAGTTCCGTCAGGACATCCGGCAGATAGCGCTCGGCCTCCGCCAGCGCCAAGGCGCAGGTCGGCAGAGCCACGCAGGCAATGGAGGACAGGCGCAGGGCATTGCGTTCATGGCTGAGGGCCATGCCGTGTTTCTCCAGCAGGGCCTCCACCTCGGAGCGCTTTTTGGCGGAGATGTTGGCGATGATGAGGTTCTGATTGGCGGTCAGACGGAAGTCGCCATCGTGGATTTTGGCAATCTCCCGCAGGCCGGTGCGCATGGGGGAGGAGGCGGAATCGAGAACGCGGCCCCCCTCGACAAAAAGGGTGTAATGGAAATTGCCCACCTCGTCCTCCACCCAGCCGAAGCGGTCGCCGTTGTCCGTGAAGACATAAGGCTTCGCGGGCTCCAGATTGTAGCCCAGATACTTGTTCAGCTGCGCGAGGAACCAGTCCGGCCCGTGGTCATTGACCGTGTATTTCAGGCGTGAATGCTTGCGGTCCGTGCGGTCGCCGTAGTCGCGCTGCACCATGAGCACCTTCTCGGCCACATCCACGGCCCGGCCCGCCGCGCAGTAGCCGATGACATCCGCCAGGCGGGGGAAGGTGGCCTCGTTGCCGTGCGTCATGCCCATGCCGCCGCCCACGGCTACATTGTAGCCGACCAGTTCGTCGTTTTCGACAATGGCGATGAAGGAGAGGCAGTTGGCGAAGACATCGACATCGTTGCTGGGCGGGATGGCGATGGTGATCTTGAATTTGCGCGGCAGATAGGTTTTGCCGTAGATGGGCTCCACCTCCTCCTTCTCACTGGTCTCCACCTTCTCCCCGTCCAGCCAGATCTCATGATAGGCGCGGGTGGAGGGGGTCAGGTGCGCGGAGATGTCCTGCGCGGTTTTCAGAGCCGCCGCGTGGACGCTGGAGAGGTGCGGGTTGGGATTGCACATCACGTTGCGGTTCACGTCCCCGCAGGCGGCGATGGTGTCCATGGCCGCGGCGTTGATGGCCTTCATGGTCCGCTTCAGGTTGCTCTTGATGATGCCGTGGAGCTGGAACGCCTGGCGCGTGGTCAGCTTGATGGTGCCATTGGCGTAGGTGTCAGCGATGGCGTCCGTCGCCAGCCACTGGCCCGGAGTGGCCACGCCGCCCGGCACCCGGATGCGCAGCATGAAGCTGTAGGCCTTCTCCAGTCGGTGTTTGCGGCGGTCAGGCCGCAGGTCGCGGTCGTCCTGCTGGTAGCTGCCGTGGAATTTGATCAGTTGCTGGTCATCCTCGGACAGGGAGCCGGTGGACAGATCGGACAGACCCTCCGCGATGGTGCCGCGGAGGTAGTTCGAGCGGGTCTTGATGCCTTCGTTGGCGGAAAGTGGCTTCGGTTCTGACATGGCTTGGGGGAGGAAAAGGGACGGAACAGAGGTTAATAGACGTCGCGCTGGTAGCGTTTCGCCTTTTTGAGATCCTCGAGAAAGGCCTCGGCGGATTCGCGGGTGCCGCCGCTTTCTTTCTCAATGACGCCCACCAGGGCCTCATGGACGTCCTGGGCCATGCGCGAGGCATCACCGCAGACGTAAAAGTGCGCGCCGTCCTGAAGCCAGCGGTACAGCTCCCTTGAGCGCTCAGCCAAGCGGTGCTGGACGTAGATTTTCTCCGGCTGGTCGCGGGAGAAGGCCACATCCAGCCGGCTCAGAGCGCCGCTGGCGAGGTGCTCCTGCCATTCGGTCTGATAAAGAAAATCGTAGGTGTAGCGCTGGTCCCCGAAGAACAGCCAGGACCGGCCGGCATTCCCCCGGGCCGCGCGGTGCTCGACAAAGGCGCGGAACGGGGCCACGCCGGTGCCAGGCCCCACCATGATGATGGGCGTGTCCGCCGAGGCCGGCAGGCGGAAGTTTTTATTCTCGCTCACATACACCGGCACTTTGCCGCCCTGGGACACGAGGTCCGCCAGAAAGGTGGAGGCCACGCCCTTCCGTTCCGCTCCGTGGGCATGGTAGCGCACCGCGGCCACGGTGAGATGGGCCTCGTCCGGATGCGCCAGCGGGCTGGAGGCGATGGAGTACAGCCGGCCCGGCAGCCGGCGCAGCAGGGAGATCAGATCTGCAGGGGACAGCCCCTTGGGCGCAAAGTCCCTCACAGCATCGGCGATCCAGCGTCCCCACAGGTAGTCACGGAACTGGTCCGCGCTTTTTTCAGAAAGCAGTTTGGCCAGCTTTTTGGATTGGGTCAGCTCCTCCAGTTTGACCAAAATGGCGCGGGAGAGAGCGGTGATGTCGAAGTCCGCCCGAAGCGCTTCGGCCAGCGGTTTGGAGACTCCGCCGGCGGTCTCCACGGATTCCGTGCCTTTGAGCTTCGCCGCTTTCAGCAGACCCTCCACCACGTCCGGCGCGTTGACCGGCACCACGCCCAAGGCGTCGCCCGGCTGATAGGACAGGCCGGAGCCCTCCAAGGAAATTTCGTAATGCCAGGTCTCCTTGGCGGTGCCCTTTCCATTCAGCAGCACCCGCTCCAGAAGTTCGCCCGGGAAGGGATTTTTCCGGTCGTAGGCCACCGGAGCGGCGAATCCGCCAAAACTGCCCGCAAACGCTCCGTTGCCGGCTGCGCCGTCCCCGGCCGCCGGGGCGGACGCCGCCGCCGGGCCAAAGGCCTTCAAAGCGCTGTCCAGCCAGGCGGCATGCAGGTCCTCGTAATCGAGATCGCAGTCCTGACGCGGGAAAATGCGCTGCGCGCCCAAGGCTTCCAGACGGGCGTCCACATCCTTGCCGGTCTGGCAGAAATTGACATATGAGGTGTCCCCCAGAGCGCAGACGGAATAACGGAGTCCGGACAGCGCCGGCGATTCCGACATCAGCGCCTTGTGGAAGGCCACAGCGGTCTCCGGCGGATCGCCCTCGCCCCAAGTGCTGACAATCACCAGCAGGTTCTGCACCTTGGCCAGATCGGCGGGGGTGATGTCGGCCATGTTTTTGACTGTGGCCCGGAAGCCGGCCTGTTTGGCTTTCTTCGCGGACAGGTCCGCCAGCTTCTCACTGTTCCCGGACTCCGTGCCATAAAGCACCGTCAGCGGCGTGGAGGCCGCCGAGGCCGCCGCCGCGCCGGCGGGCAGGACTCCGGCCGCACTGCCCCCGGCAGAGAGGAAGCCTCCAAGCCAAAAGCGCTGCGCGGGGGAAAATCCGATGATCAGACTTTCAAGGGCCTGACGCTGGGGCAGGGAGAAAGGGGCGTGCTCGGGAAGCATTGATGGGATGGGTTCTCGGAAAACAGGGGATTCCTAGGGACGGGGGGGCCTTGATGGGCGGGGATCAAACCGGAGGGAACAGGACGCCGCGTCGGGGTGGTGAGCATCCTCCGGATTGGCCTGAGTGTTTCCTGGATTCTGCCGGCGGAGTTTTCAAATGGGAAAACGGGGTTTGGATGACGCTCCTTTAATCCGGCCAAAAACCGCTTCCTGCCAGATACAGGACCGGTCTTTCCCTGCCGGCACAGATAGGCGGGACCGCGCCGCCGGTCCGGGAGCTCTGAAATCCTGATGGGTTTCCGTAAAACAAGAACAAAACAAAGCAAAAAGGCGCAGGAACCTGTCCTGCGCCTTTCCTGTGTTGAAAAAGTCCGCGGGGCGCAGGCTTATTTCTTCTTCGCGGGAGCGGCGGCCTGCTTGGCGGCCGGAGCGGCGGCCTGCTTGGCGGGAGCGGCTTTGGCCTTGCCTTTGCCCTTGGCGGCGGGAGCGGCGGCGGCCTCCTCCACGATGACCACACGGGGTTCGGCCACGCGGGCGACCACCACGGTGCCGCCCAGGGAGGTGGTGACACCCTCCGGCAGCTTCAGTTCATTGACGTGCAGCGCGCCATTGATCTCCAAGCCGCTGACGTCAACCTCGATCTTCTCGGGCAGATCCTTGGGCAGACAGGCGATGCTGAGGTTGTGCACGAGGTGCTCCAGCAGACCGCCGGCCTTGGCTCCGGCGGATTCACCGGTGAGCTCCAGAGGCACGTTGGAGTGGATTTTCTCGTCCTCGCGGATGGAGTGGAAATCGACGTGCAGAATAGCTCCGGTCAGCGGGTTGTGCTGCACGTCCTGGATCAGGGCCAGTTTGGTCTCCGTGGTGTCCTCGATGGTGAGGTTCACGAGGATGTGCTCGGAAACGCTGTGATGCAGAATGTTCTCCACCTCTTTGGCGCGGAGGCGGACGTTGAAGCTCTCCACTTCCTTCCCGTAAACGACGCCGGGGATGAGACCTTCGCGGCGGAGGGAGTTAATGGCGCCACTGCCGCTGCGTTTGCGGGTGTGGGCGGTGAGCGGTGATATCTTGGCCATGATCGGAATGAATGATTGGGAGTAATAAAAAAACACTGTATCCGGCGGACTGCGGCGAGGGCCGCGGGTGCTGACGGGCAGCGGGAACGCCCCTCCCGGACTGGGAAAAGGGGGCGGGATTTTAATTGCAGCCGCCCGGCTGTCAAGGCGGGCCGGAGGCCGGATTTTGATTCCGCCGGCATTCTGTGTCCCGTGCCCCGTGCCCCGTGCCCCGTGCCCCGTGCCCGGCGCTCAGGCGCCCTCAGTCCCGCCCGACTGGATCCATGTCAGGGCCTTGTCATAGCTGCACTGGGTGAGGTAATGCTGGAGCCGTCCCGGAATTTGATGCCGCAGACGGGCGTGCTCGGCGGTGATGGCTTCCGACACTTCGCGCAGGGCCGCCAGGTGGGCTTCGGCGTCGCGCCCGCGCCATTCATGATCGGCGATCACCTCCCGGCGGCGCAGCAGAAGGGTTTCGAGATTTTCCCAAGGATTCATACAGTCGGGTGTACGGCGCTTCCGCGACCTCCACAATCCCGGAAAATCCCGTCGCGCGCCGCTGGGACCGCTTCTACGATCCGCCTGGACACCCGTCCGATCCTTTCGTTTTTGCCTTTCAGGTTTTCCTTATTCCTCATGAAATTCCTCCGTCCCCTGCTCACTTCCCTGCTTCTGCCCGCACTTGCCACCCTGCCCTCCTGCCGCTCCTCGGGGGAGAAAAAGCAGACCGATGAATCCCGTGAACTGTCCACCCTGGGCGATCCCGATCCCATGCTCCAGATCGGCGGTTATTACAAACTCGGTGGCCTCATGACCAACGGCTTCTTCATCAACGTCCCCAATTTCACGGATGTCCTGCCCGATCACTACCTGCGCCGGGGCACGGTGGTGCAGCTGCTGGACCCCACCGTGGGTGACGGCTGGGCCCGCATCAAGGATGAGAAGCTGGGCATCGGCTACACGAAGTTCAACAATCTTAAAATTGTTCCCTACGACCAGCAGCCCAAGCCCAAATACCGCGACCCCGAGGTGGAGCTGGACCGCAGCATGGGCGTCCGGCCCAATTGACGCGGGCGGCGAAGAACCGCCGGAGCCCGTTCATGCTCCGTGACCGCCTGAAACGTGAGTGATGTCACCATCGCCCCGTGACAACCTCCAAGGATCAATGTTGACAAGCCCAGGGGAGGGCGGCGAACCGCTCCGGCGGAGTGGAAAACCACAGGCGGAAACTGACGAGCTTCGGAAAAATTACGGAAAAACTCCGTGGCTCCCGGGATGTTGATCCTCAGGAACCTGAAAAACGGATGCGGGCCCGGATTTCACTTCCTTGAAAAGGCTTTACTCCACAAATCAAGGAGCATACCCACCCGGACATGAAATCTTTTTTCATGACCGTTTCACGTTGGCTTTTATTCTTACTCACGTCCCTCCTCAGCGCGCTTGGAGACCCGCCGGCCACGCCCGACGCCGTCCTGTCGGACGCGCGTCCGGTCATCACGGAATTTCTTACAGAAAACAAAGGCGGTCTGCGGGACGAGGACGGCGAGTCGCCGGACTGGATCGAGATCCATAATCCCGATCCGGCGGCGGTGAATCTCGGCGGATGGCACCTCTCGGACACGCCGGCAAAACCGGCCAAATGGCGGTTTCCGGCCTCCGTGCCGCTGGAGGCGGGCGCGAGGCTCGTGGTTTTCGCCTCCTCCAAAGACCGCGCGGTGGCGGGTCAGCCGCTGCACACCAATTTTAAACTTGATCCCGACGGCGAATCCGTGCTGCTGGTGAAGCCGGATGGAGTGACTGTCGCCAGCCAGGTCCTCCAGTATCCGCCACAGCGGGAGAACGTGAGTTTCGGCACGGGACGCGATTTTGCGGTCTTCCCCCTGCTCGCCCAAGGAACAACGGCGCGCGCGCTCGTTCCCGGCGCGGCGGTCCCGGGCTGGACGGATATCAGCTATAACGACACCTCCTGGCCGGCCGCCACACTCGGCGCGGGCTTTGACAACGGCGTGGACGCCGGCGGCGGCGGGCTGCTGGGATGGTGGAATTTCGACGACGCGACCGTGCCCGGCCGTGCCCGCGACGCCTCCCTTCAAGGCCGCGACGGCAAGGTGACCAGGGCGGTATTTTCCGCCGACGCCCAGGGACGCAGCGGAAAGGCCGGCGACCGGTCGATGGTTTTCAACGGCAATGGCGTGGTGGAGTTTGACGCCAGGGGAGGGGTCTTTGACGCCATGGCCGCGGAGGACTCCTTCACGGTCGCGCTCTGGGTTTACGGAGCGGCCACCCAACCACGGGACGGTTACCTCTTTTACGCCTCCACCGGCTTGAACGGCACCGGCGACCGCGCCTTGGACGCGCATCTGCCGTGGTCGGACTCCGTCATTTATTTCGACACGGCGGGATGCTGCGACCCCGCCCTGACCCGGATTTCCATCGGCGAACCGGACGCCTCGAAATGGCGCGGCCGGTGGAACCATTACGCCTTTCTCAAAAACGGGGACACCAAACAGATCTGGCAGAACGGCCTGCTGCTGCACGAGGGGACTAACACCAGCGCTCAGACGGTGTTCCGCAGTCTTTTCCTCGGGGCCTCGGGCAGTGCGGGGGGAACGGGTTACGCCGGGCGCGTTGATGATTTCGCCATTTGGAAGGGCGCACTGGACGGACGGGAGATCGCCGCGCTGGCGGCCAGCGCGGCTCCTTCGGAGGTGCGGCGGCTCACGCCTTTGATCGGCACGGACCTTGGCGCGGCCATGCGGGGGGTCAATGCCACGGCGTATGTCCGTGTGTTGTTCACCATGGCGGGGGCGGAGGGTTCGCTCCCGGATCTGCTCACCCTCCATATGCGCTATGACGACGGCTTTGTGGCTTGGCTCAACGGCGTGGAGGTCGCGCGCCGCAATGCTCCAGCGTCGCTGACTCATGAATCCGCCGCCTTGGAGGAACGATCCGGCGGCGAGGCCCTGATGGCGGAGGAGATCGACCTCTCGCGGTTTGCGCCGCTCCTGCGCGCCGGAACGAATGTGCTGGCTCTGCAGGGGCTCAACCGCACGGCGGAGGACAGCGATTTTCTGCTGCTGCCGGAACTCCTCGCGGGCCGCTCGCGGCCGCACCGCTTTTTTCCTTCCCCCACCCCCGGCCAGGCGAACGAGGCGGGGGTCACCGGTTTTGTAGATGATGTGAAATTTTTTCCGCAGCGCGGCTTTTACGACGCTCCGGTGACGGTGGCGCTGAGCTGCGGGACGCCGGGCGCGACGGTGGTCTGCACCACGGACGGTTCCGTTCCGACCCTGACCAACGGCACCTCCGGGACATCGCCCCTGACGGTCACTGTCAACGGCACGGCTACTCTGCGGGCCACGGCTTTTCAGGACACCCTGGCACCGACCGACGTAGACACACACACTTACCTGTTTGTCGATCAGGTCGCCGCCCAGAAGCGTCCGCCGGGCGCGCCGGTGACTTGGCCGGGAGGTTTCCCGGCGGATTTCACCATGGATCCGCGCGTGCCGGGAGCGGCACCGGCACCGGGTTACACCTTGCGCGCGAGCTTGCTTTCCCTGCCTTCCCTGAGCCTCACCACCGCTCCCGCGGATTTGTGGGGTCCAGCCGGGATCTATGCGAACTCGGCGGGCCGCGGACAGGGTTGGGAGCGTTTCACCAGTGTGGAATGGCTGGATCCCGCATCGCCGCAGGGCTTTCACGCCGGTGCCGGGCTGCGGATTCACGGCAATATCAGCCGCAACAAGGACTTTACGCCCAAACACGGATTCAGCCTGCGCTTCCGCGGCGATTACGGCGATCCCACCCTGAAATTTCCGCTCTTTCCAGGTTCGACGGTGGAGGAATTCGACGAACTGGTGCTGCGCGCCGGGTCAACGGACACCTGGCCCTGCACCGAATGGGCCGCCGTCGGACTGGGGCCGAACGGGGAGCCGTATCAGCGCTGGAACCGCGACTGGGCCAGCTACATCCGCGATCAGTGGGTCCGCGACGCGCATCTGGCCATGGGGCAGCACGATTTCCGCGGGCGTTTTTGTCATCTGTATCTGAACGGATCCTACTGGGGCCTCTACAACGTCACGGAAAGCCCGTCCGCCGCGCACATGGCCGCGCACCTGGGAGGGCTCGAGGCGGAGTGGGACACGGTGGCTGATTTCAATGAACTGCACGAGGGCGGCCGCACCGCATGGGACCAGCTTTTGCAAATGGCCAACAACGGCCAGCTCGGCACCGACGCCGGCCTGCGCCGTGCCCAGGGACTGGCGGCGGACGGCTCGCGCGATCCCGCGCTGCCCTGTCTGCTCGATGTCGATAACCTGATCGACTACATGATTCTGCACATTTACATCGGCGCGGACGATTGGCCGGATCACAACTGGTGGGGCGCACGGCGGTCCCGGGCGGAGGACTCCGGCGGCTTCCGGTTCTTCGCGTGGGATCAGGAAATTTCGAATGAGAACACGGCGTACGCGCGCAGCTCCTGGGGGCCGGTTTATGCCGAAGCCAACGCGGACGGCACACCCACGCGGATTTATTCCAAGCTGCGCGGCAGCGCGGAATTCCGCCTGCGGTTCGCCGACCGCGTGCAGCGCCATCTTTTCAACGACGGAGCCCTTGCCCAGGAGCGCGCCACCGCTCTCTGGCGCACTCTGACCGGCGGGATCGATCGCGCGCTGGTCGCGGAATCCGCGCGCTGGGGCGACGCGCAAAGCAATCACACGCACCCCGGCCAGCCCTACACCAGGGAAAACGCCTGGCTGCCGCATCTTGCCTGGATGAACGCGAATTACTGGCCGAAACAGCCCGCTGCCGCCCTGACGCGGTTCCGGACGGCTTCGTTGTTCCCCGCTTTCGCCGCTCCCCGGCTCAGCCCGCACGGAGGACCGGTGCCCGCCGTTTTTTCCACCACCCTGAGCAATCCCAACACCGCCTCCGGCACGCTCTTCTACACCATTGACGGCGGAGACCCGCGGCAATGGGGCGGCGGGATCCACTCCTCCGCGTTGAGTTTCGCCGGGACCTCCGTGTCCCTCACCCTTCCCGCCGGCACCACGGTGCGCGCCCGCGTCCGCCAAGGCACGGTTTGGAGCGCCCTGACCGAGGCGGCCTTTCCTCTGAACCCGGACTTGGACGGCGACGGCATGGACGACGCCTGGGAAACCGCTCACGGCCTCTCCCCGGAAAACCCTGCCGACAACGCACCTGATCCCGACGGCGACGGCCAGACCAACCTGGCGGAATACATCGCGGGCACCGATCCCCGCGCCGCCGCCAGTGTTCTGAGCCTGCGCGCCGGAGTCGTGTCCCGGGCGAATGCTGAAATCCCCCTGGGCTTCGACCTCCAACCTGGCCGCGTCTATGTGATTGAACACTCCGCCGTGCTGGGGAATGTCTCCTCTTGGACCGGGCTCATGACCCTTGGTCCGGAAGCCGCCGCCCATGTCGTGGAGGTCTCCGGACCAACCTCCACTCCGCGTCAATTTTACCGCCTCCGCGTCACCATTCCTGTTCCTTAGGGCTTGTTGACATTGCCTCAACAGCCGGCCGCCTTGGGAGAATGTGCTGCGGATTTTGCCTCCGGCTAATCCGCCCCGGAGCAGGAGAACTCCAGCCGGGGCGCAACCAGAGGGAACGAACCAATGCTCCGCAGCGGGTGGCCCGGAGGCAAAATCCGCCGCAATTTCACATGTCGCTACGTGGAATCAAGGGGGCTGGACTGCCTGCCACGCGGCATCAATGACAGCTTGGGTGATGCGGAAGTTGGTGTTGCTTTTCAAAGCTTCGGCGGTTGCCCGATAATCGACCCAGCCCTGGATGCCTGCTTGAGCGAGGAGGTTCAGGGTGGCGGCGGTGGAGAATCCACGCGCCCGGGTGCAGTGGCGGCCATTCTTTTCGTCAATCAGAATCAGATCCGCGCGCAGGCGCTGCGCCAGAGTAATAGCAGCAGCCTCTCCGGCATCCAGCACTTCCAGAAGCTCCGGGGCCATCTCGCCGGAGTCGTCCACCAGCAGCCATCCAGGCGGAACCTGAGCCCATCTCCGCAAAACTTCCGGGGCGCGCGGATGGCAGCATTCCTGCAACACGATCCCGGGACAAAACACTTGGCCGAAAAGGCGCGGCAAAAGCTCCAGGAGACCCAGGATCGCAAGGTAACGCAGAGGGGTCGTGTCGCTGACAACAATCATCGCCCCAGCAGCGCGTTCAGGGCGCGGCCATCCGCCAGCACTTCCTCCACCGCCAGCTCCGGCCATGCCTCACGGGCAGAGAGAAACTCCTCCGTCTCCCAGCGCGAGTCATGCACTAGTAATTGCCTCACTTGGAAAGCGGTCAGCCGCCCCTGCAGGTATGCCTCCACCGCAAAGTCCTCCAGCACCGTCCGGGCCATGCTATCGCTGCCCTGCGGCCAACCGGCGGCAATGTCGTCAGGAATTTCAAGGATCACCGTCATGAAGGAAACTACTACCGCACCGGGATGCGGCAATCCCGAAAAGTGTTCCGGAGGCTGGCCAGCCGCTTTGAAAGGACCAAACACCTGTTTTCGCCTTCATCCGCTGCGCCGTGGCCTCCATTCACACTGCTGACAACCTCCGGTGATCAGTGCCGGCAATCCTTGGCGCTTTTGCGCATTTTACCGTTTACAGGCCGGGACCGCAGTCCGTAAAAATCGGCCTCATGTCCCGTCCAGTCCCCGCCTTGCGCACGCGTGCCTTTGCCCTTGTCGCGGTGTCCGCAACCGCCGCCACCGTGGCTACGGCAGCCGACGCGCAGGAATACAATGGCCTGACACCACAGGAGGCGGTGAAAAAAATGACGGTCTCGCCGGGGTTCTGCATGGATCTGATCGCGGCGGAGCCGGATATCGTGCAGCCCATCGCCTTTACCTTCGATGCCCGGGGCCGCATCTGGGTGGTTGAGGGCAACACCTATCCGCAGCGCGCCGGCAATCCGCCGCCGGCCCGCGCAACAGACGGGGGCGACCTGTCCAAACCCAGCAAGGCCCGGCAAAAGGACATCCTCGGCGGCCAGGACCGGGTGCTGATCTTTGAGGACAAGGACGGCGATGGAACATTCGAGACCCGCAAGGTCTTCATTGAGAACCTGAACCTCGCCAGCGGCATCAAGCTGGGTTTCGGCGGGGTTTACATCGGGGCCACGTCCTACCTGCTGCACATTCCGGACGCCAACGGTGACGATGCGCGGGACGGACCGCCGGACATTCTGCTCGACGGATTCCGCTGGCAGGACACCCACGAGACGCTCAACAGCTTCAACTGGGGACCCGACGGCTGGCTCTACGACTGCCACGGCGTTTTCACCCACAGCAACGTGGGAGCGCCGGGCACACCCGCCAAGGCCCGGACCGCCATGAACTCCGCCTACTGGCGGTTTCACCCTGTGCGCAAAACCTTTGAAATTTACGCCACGGCACCTCCAATTCGTGGGGCTTCGACTATAACGAAAACGGCGACTGGTTCAGCGAGGCCTGCGTGATTCCGCACTTCTGGCACATCATCCAAGGCGGCTACTACCTGCGCCAGAGCAATCCCTTGGGACACTTCCATCCCTGGGTTTACACCAACATCGACACCATCGCCGACCACAAACACTACATTGGCGACAATCCCACGCCGGAAACGGCAAGTCCGAGGACCTCGGCGGCGGACATGGTGGCGAGACATGCCCAGGGCATCCTCAACTTCCTGTGGCACCCCCATCACAAACGCCGCGGCCGAGGGAATCAACTCCATCCTTCAAAGCCTCAAACACGGCGCGCGGGGCCATCCAAACTTGGAGTCCTTCCGAAGCCGCATCCTGTCCTTCCTTGGCAGGCTTGACCTGTCACCAGCTTGAAATCGGCACCCCGCTGATTCCCTTGGCGCCGAATATTCAAGATTCCGCAAATGCCTTACGCTATTTTGTGGCAACTGATGATACTTGTGAGGATTTTTATTCCTTGTATCAATCAATGGGATTAAACAGTTTGGATTTTGAAGAATTTTGGGGCGTTTCTAAAGAATGTTCATAACCGCATCCCAAAGGAGAGCACCATACGGCTTTTTTAACTAAAAAATGTCCATGTAGTTCAGACCTTTGACTTGAAAATTACTATCAAGTAATAACAAAAAATTTTAACCCTTGGGTATCGAAAATCGGCTCAATAAACAACAGCACTAACCGGCAACTACGTCCGCCGCCATGGGATACCTGTTGAGCGGGTCCAGCCCGCCCAGACAGCCCGCCGCGGCTCAAACCTTTTCCCAGCCCACTGCACCGCCCGGAGGAGGCTCCGCAGCAGGGGTGGAAAACCTCCATCGCCAAAGCAAGATCGGCTCCAGCCTCCAAGTCTAAACAGGAATGGGTGAAATGGGCTTTTGCCGTTCCGGACGGAGACCATTGCCAAGGCGGTGGCCAGTCTGAATTCTTCCACCGATCTGCACGTCCTGCGGCTGCTCTTTTCCTGCTGGGTGAAGCTGGATCCCAAGCCGCCTGGCAGGTGTTCGATGCCCTGCCCATTCCAGCGAAAAGTGTCCGCTGGTATATGAGGGCGGCGCCTCCCACGGGAATGGGCTGTCCCTAGTCAACAGCCGGCTCCAAAGTGATCCCTGCGGCCTGATGCTGGACCGAATGCTCCGGGCCTGGCACAGTGTGAATCCCGCCGCCCTCCGGAAAATTATCGCTTCCGACCCCGCGCTCCAGGCGGCTCTGGGTCAATCCGCCGCCAGTGGGCTCTGAATTACCCGACGGATAACGGTGACGTACGGTTGCTGGCGCGGGTCTATCACTTCCTCCGCGGAGCCCTGACTTTCCGACTCCGCTTCGTTCGCACGGACCGCAATCGCCTTTGCATGCCCCCATAAGGAGCCGTTAACTCGCGCCGCTATGCGCCCTCCTTCCCTTCCCGCTTTAAAGGTTTCCCTGTGGCTGGCCGCCGCCACCCTTCCGTCCGCCGTGACCGCCGCGCCGGTGCTGGTCATTGGAGACAGCCTGAGCAAGGAATATCAAATCACGTTTCCGGGCGTGCCGATAGCCGGGGTGCCGGGCATTGATCCCGATCATCCTTCTGCCCGGAACTGGGTGGAGATTTTATCCGCCCGCCGCAATGCGCAGTTTGCTCTGGGGGAATACAGGGACTCGGTCTTCGCCGCGTGGAAGGATCTCCGGCTGCTGGGCCACGAGTACAACTGGGCGGTGCCGGGTGCCAGAGCCCGCCAGATCCGTGATCTGTTGCTGGGGCAGAATCTGGATGAGATTACAAACGATTCGGGCTTCACCCAGCTGACCACCCTGGCGGCGGAGTGGCAGCAGACGGGTGCCCGCATCACCGCCCAGCTGCAGGCCGGCACCGCAGCCGGGGTGGTGATCCTCATCGGCGGCAACGATCTGCGGTCCGGCAGCACCGATCCCGCTGCCGCGGTGAATGGCACACCCATCACCTATGGCACCATTTACAGCGGGGACGGCACCGGTGCCGGGGATCCCCAGCCCCTGATGAACTCCCTGAAGGACAGTGTGCAGGCCATCGCCAATTTTGTTCGCGCCGGCAATGCCACCATCCCCCTGGCCATCTGCGCGGTGCCGCACATCGGCGCCACGCCGGACGTCACCCGGCAGTTTCCCACTGACGCCGCACGCACCGGCCGCATCACCACCGCGCTGGACGCGCTGAATGCGGAATTGAAAACTTGGACGGAGTCCACCGCCAAAGGCGTGTGGGTGGACAGCAGTTATATTCTCACCCGGGGACTGATCAGCGCCCCTCTGAATATAGGCGGGGTCACCTTCCGCTCCGAGGCCGATCCCCTGGGTCCCGCGGACTCCGCCGCCGCCCACAACCGATATCTGTTCGCCCAGGACGGCTTCCACCCCACCACGGCACTGCAGGCGCTGGTAGCCCGCGGGGTGTCCGACGCGCTGAAGGCCGCCTACCCGGCGGTTTACGGCACCGTGGAGCCGCTGGGGACGCGTGAGATTCTGGCCGATGTCTGTGGCATCCCCGCCAGCATGGGATTTACGGAATTTCTCGCCTCCGCCTCCGTCCCCGCCGGCTCCCAGGGAGCGCTGGACGATCCCGACCAAGACGGGCTGCCCAATATCATGGAATTCGCCCTCGCCGGCCTGTCCCCGTCCACGCTGGACGCGCAGTCGGCCACCACGTTCGCCCTCCTGCCGTTCATGGATGTCCCGGTGGCCACGCTGACCTGGCAGCCACGGTTTCAGGACAATGTGGCCTGCACCATTACCTGCCAAGCCTCTGAGGACCTTGCCACTTGGACGGACGTGCCGGACAGCCTGGTGCTGACCAACGACGACGGGACCCGCACCGCCCGCTTTCCTGTGGATCTCCGGCAGAAGGCGTTCCTGCGGCTGAAGATCACGGCCAGTCTGTGAAATGGCTTCAGGGCCGGCTCTCCCCTGCGCGGGGATCACTCGGGGACAGGGCGCTTCAATGGTGGGCCAGGGATGCGGCGGCAGTGGGACTGTTTGAAAAAATTCAGAACAGACCCGCCTCAAACCGTGCCGCCAAGCCATAGCTCCGGGCTTTTTTGGAGGCATTCACTGTTTCCAGAAACCCTTCCGCCGCCCATTTGGCGCACCAGTCCCTTCCCTGCCGCGGCGAAATGCCCAGATACGCCGCCAGCTCCGAGGAAGTGACCACCCTGCTCCCGGCAAAAAGTCCCAGCGCCTGCCGTTGCGGCGGGCGCAGCTCCCGCATCAGCGCAGCCTTGTCCAGGCTCCCGGCTTCAGCCTTTTCCGCGCTGGCCCGGACCTTCAGAAAAGCGTCCGCCATCCCCCGGCAGAAATATTCCACAAACCCGCTCACGTCGGCTTCGGCACGGCCCATATAATAATTGTGGCTGGGACCCACGGACAGCGCTTCATAGTATTCCTCAAGGTTGCGGGCGTAATATTCCTCCAAAGAGTAAATGCCCTTCAGACCGTGGCCGCAGCGATGAAGGATCATGGTTGTCAGCAGCCGGGCCGTCCGGCCGTTGCCGTCGTACCACGGGTGTATGGTGGCAAACTGGTAATGGGCCAAAGCGGCGATGACCGGCACGGGAAGGTTTTCCGAGGCCGTTTCCGCATTGATCCAGCTGATCAGCTCATTCATCAGCATGGGCACGTCCTTTGCCTCAGGCGGCATATAGACGATGCCGCCACTGCCTCCATCGCGGATCACGTTTTGGCCGTCACGCCAGGGCGTTGGCCTAGCCTGCCCTTCGAAGGCAAGCCCATGAAGGAGCTGAATGTCCTCCGCGGTGAAAGGCCGCTGCAACAAGGCCATGGTCTCCGCCCTGCCGGCGGCCAGATAATAATGGCTCACCTCTTTCTCATCACGTTCCCGACCCGGAAATCCCCCGCTTCCCGCAATCACTTTCCTCACTTCCGGGAGCGTGAGCCGGTTTCCCTCAATCTGCGTGGAGTAGTGGGTCGAAAGCAGGCGGGCGGATTCGCGCAGTGACGCAATCAGCTGCGGGGAGACAGGCAGCCGGTCCATTTCGACCCGTGCCGACTCAATGGCCATCAGGGCTTTGGCGGCGGCCGGAGAGATATGGAAACGGGGTTGGAACATCACTGAAACTTTCCACCCCAATGTGGCTAAACGTCAAGAAAACGTCAAGAAAACGGAATTAAATGGAAAATAAACCGTGATTAAATGGCATTTATTCACCCGGATCTCCGCAAAGACCGTTCCTACGGTTGAAAATCACAGCCAGTCTGCGAAGCAGTTGGAAGGCTATGCTGATTTCCATTCTGGCCCGCAATGGGCAAATCACCATCCCGCGCGCGGTGCGGGAGGCCTTGGGGCTGCGTCCTGGAATGCGCCTCGCATTCGAAATTTCCGGCAACAGGGCAGTGATTCACCCTCAGCCGGGCGCGCTGGCGGCTTTCGGAGTACTTGGAAATGCCACCATCCTTGGGGAACTCAGCGCGGATTTCCGGGATGTGCGGAACAAGGCGCTTCAAACATGGGCCCGTGAAGCAGCTGCCGAGGGCGCGGAATGAACGACTGAAGACCTGCGGGAGCCTGCTGCGCGTCCGCGCTTGTGAAACTTTTCACAAATTGGCCTTGCCCGTGTTTGGCGCGCGCCCATAGTTCGGCCTGCCAGCGTTTTTCCGGGAAAATCCCCCGCCAAACCGCTGTGAATCCTTCCTGACTGACCCGACCCCACCGCCTTCCT
This sequence comes from Verrucomicrobiales bacterium, assembly GCA_028293125.1. Lineage (GTDB taxonomy): Bacteria > Verrucomicrobiota > Verrucomicrobiia > Verrucomicrobiales > V1-33 > CAIZWU01. Next base: position 81,810 of record JAQGPJ010000062.1, read on the forward strand.
GTGAGCACTGCGCCCCAACCCTCCGGCCCCGCGGCCCCGCCTGTGGATCTCGTGAACGTGCAGGTGAACGGCACGTGGATGAAATTTCCCAAGGGCATGCGCATGATCGAGGCCCTGCGCCAGGCGGGCCGTGAGGTGCCGCACTATTGCTACCACCCCAAGCTGAGCAGCCCCGGCAACTGCCGCATGTGTCTGGTGGAGACCGGCATGCCGTCCCGTCCGGCCCCCGGTCAGACGGAGGTGGAGAAGGACGAGCACGGTTTCGCCAAGATCATGTGGAGCCCCCGCGCGGCCATCGCCTGCGCGAACACCGTGGCCGAGGGCATCGGCATCCGCACCGAGAGCAAGCTGGTGGAGGAGTGCCGCAAGGGCGTGATGGAGTTTCTGCTGATCAACCACCCGCTGGACTGCCCCATCTGCGACCAAGCGGGCGAGTGCCGGCTGCAGGAGTTCAGCGTCGAGCACGGGCGCGGCGAGTCCCGCTTCCTGGAAAACAAGGTCAAGAAGCCGAAAAACCGCCAGATCGGGCCCCGCATCACCCTCGATGACGAGCGCTGCATCATGTGCAGCCGCTGTATCCGGTTCACCTCGGAGATCGTGGACGATCCGGTCCTGGGCTTCACGGAGCGCGGCAGCCACACCGTCCTGACCACCCATCCCGACAAGGAGCTGGCCAACAATTACAGTCTGAACACGGTGGACATCTGTCCGGTCGGCGCCCTGACCAGCACGGACTTCCGCTTCTCCATGCGTGTCTGGTTCCTGAAGGAGACCAAAACCATCTGCAACGGCTGCGCCCGCGGCTGCAACATGGTGGTCGGTAGCCGGAACAATGTCATCCACCGCCAGACCCCGAGAGAGAACAACGAGGTCAACTCCGCCTGGATGACGGATGACGGCCGCAACAGCTTCCACTGGATCAACAGCGAGGCCCGCCTGACCCAGCCGCTGAGAAAGGAGGGCGGGGCCCACAAGCCGGTCCCCTGGCTGGACGTTCTGCAATCCGCCGCCGCCGCCCTGAAGCAGCATCAGCCCTCCCAAATCGCCATCATCGCCTCCGGGCGCATGACGAATGAGGAGCTGTTCCTGACCAAACGGCTCGCCAACGCTCTGGGCACCCCCTTCCTCGACATCGTTCCCCGCATGGGCGAGGGCGACAATTACCTCAGCCACGCGGATAAAAATCCGAACACCCAAGGAGCGAGGCTGATCCTCGGCACCGAGCCCGGCAGCCAGCTGGAAACCATCCGGGCCAAGGTGGACTCCGGGGAAATCACCGCCGTGCTCGCCCTGCAGGAGAATCTGCTGAAGGAGGCCGGATTCTCCGCCGCCCAGCTGGCCGGGCTGACCACCCTCATCGCCGGCCACGTGCTGGCCAATCCCTCCGCCGAGGCCGCGCACATCGTCCTGCCGCTGAGCGGCTATGCCGAGAAGCGCGGCAGCATGATCAACGCCACCGGCCGCCTGCAGCGCCTGAACAAGGCTGTTGAGCCCGCCGGCGAGGTCCGGGACGACTGGGAGGTGCTCCGTGATCTCACGCTGGCCGTCAGTGGGCAGAACGGTCTCTACTCCATCGAGGATGTCTTCAAGCTCATGGCCTCCAGTGTCCCGCAGCTCGCCGGGCTCAGCCTCGGGAAGATCGGCGACCTCGGCATTCCGCTGCTTGAAACCGGCGAAACCATCCCGCTGCTGGAGCGCGAGAAGGAGCGCAAGGCCAAGGGCATCATCGTTGGCTGATTGACCTCCCGCCATGAACAGCCTGCCTTCCTTTTCGGAACTCAGCAGCCTTATTGCTTTGCAGGGCGGCGTTTCCCCATGGCTGGTGCTGGGGCTGTTTCCCGCCTTGGTGCTGCTGGCGGTCTGGAAAATCCCCGGATTCGCCCAATCCCGTTTTTTGCCCCACATTGGATACGCCCTGGGCGCCTGGCTGGTACTGATCGGCTTCAATGAATGGCTGGTGACTTGGGATAGGCAGCCGCACAAAAGCACGTCCGGCTTCCTGTCCCTGCTGCGGTATCTGTCACTGGGTATTGCTTTCCGCGCCTTCATCCTCGCCCTGGTCTCCTCCCCCCGCCGGGAGCCTTGATTTTCCCGCCCTCTTTCCCTTTTCATGGACTGGTTTTTTATCATCTCCTCCGGCATTAAGATCGCCGTCATCACCTTCCTCATCATCCTGCCGCTGGTGGCCCTGTCCTCCCTGGCCGAGCGGAAGGTGAGCGCCTTCATCCAGGACCGCATCGGTCCCAACCGTGTCGGCATTCCCATGACTCTGCTGGGAGCCAAGAAGGACATTCCCTTCTTCGGGCTCATCCAGCCCATGGCCGACGGTCTGAAGTTTATTCTGAAGGAGGACTTCACGCCCAAACACGTCCGCAAATTCTACTTCTGGCTGGCCCCCGCCCTGGTGCTGGTCCCCGCCCTGCTGACCTGCGGGGTGCTCCCCTTCGGCTCGGAGATCCAGCTTTTCGGCAAACAGATCCCCTTGGTCATCGCCGATCTGGATGTCGGCCCGCTGTTTGTTTTCGCGATTTCCAGCCTCGGGGTTTACGGCATCGTCCTCGCGGGCTGGGCCTCGAATTCAAAATACCCCTTCCTGGGCGGCGTGCGCTCCAGCAGCCAGATGATCTCCTACGAGATCGCTCTTGGCCTGAGCATCATCCCCCTGCTCATGATTTTCGGTGAACTGAATCTCGGATCCATCGTCCGCTTTCAGGACGCCAATGGCTGGCTGCTGGCCCCACTGTGGGGACAGGGCCTCAGCCTCCAGCGCTGGCTGCTGCTGATCCCCCTGGCCATCAGCTTCGTGGTCTTCACGGTATCCATCTTCGCGGAGACGAACCGCATGCCTTTTGACCTTCCCGAGTGTGAGACGGAGCTCGTGGCCGGCTACCACACGGAGTACAGCTCCATGAAGTTCGCCCTCTTCTTCCTCGGCGAATACGCGGCCATGATAGTGGGCAGCGGCCTCATCGTCACCCTTTTCCTCGGTGGCTGGTCCATCCCCTTCGGCCACTACATCGGCCTCGGCGCGGAGGCCGCCCGCAGCACCTGGTGGGTCGGCCTGCTGCACGTCGGCTGCTTCCTCACCAAGGTCGTAGCCTTCATCTTCTTTTTCATGTGGGTGCGCTGGACCCTCCCCCGCTTCCGCTTCGACCAGCTCATGCGGATCGGCTGGGTCTTCTTCTTCGAAATCGCCCTCTTCAACGTCTTCCTCACCGCCATCATTTTAATGTTTGTAAAATGATTGGACCTTCAGTTTCACAGTCCTGCTGAAAACTGAAATACTGAAAACTGAAAACTTTCCGCGCTATGTCTTACGTCGTCGAACGCCCGAAGCTCACCCGCGCCGAGCGCATGTATTTCCCCTCCATTGTGAAGGGGCTGAAGATCACCCTTGGCCACCTGATCCGCCTGGTTAAGGGGCAGTCCAAGGTGACCATGCAGTATCCCGAGGAGAAGTGGGACGCCTCCCTGCCCGAGCACTACCGTGGAGCCCCCACGCTGGTGACCGATGAGCACGGGCGCGAGCGCTGCGTGGCCTGCCAGCTCTGTGAATTCATCTGCCCGCCCCGCGCCATCACTATCAAGCCTGAGGAGATCCCGGACGACAGCAAGTGGGCCAAGGTGGAGAAGCGCCCCAAAGCGTTCGATATCGACATGCTCCGCTGCATCTACTGCGGCATGTGCGAGGAGGTCTGCCCGGAGCAGGCCATCTTCCTGCGCAAGGACTACGCCCTCACCGGCACCACCCGCGAGGAGATGGTCCACGACAAAAAGCGCCTCTACGAGCTCGGCGGAGTCCGCGAAGGCCTCGTCAACAAGTGGAACCCCCTCAAATAGACCGGCAAAGTTTCCCATTTTTCAGTGTCCCGTATCCTCCCGCCAACCGGCTCTCCGGTCTCCCACTGAAAACTGAAAACTGAAACGCTGAAAACTTTCCCCCATCCATGCCCTCCGTTCTCTTCTACATTTTCGCCGCGGTCATGCTCGGATTCGGCCTGCTGGTGGTGGTGCTGCGCAATCCGGTCTCCAACGCCCTCGCTCTGGCGGTGTCCTTTCTGGGGCTGGCAGCGCTGTTTGTCTCCCTGAACGCCTTCTTCATCGGAATCATCCAGATCCTGGTGTATGCCGGTGCGGTGATGGTGCTGTTTCTGTTCATCGTCATGCTGCTCGACATCAAAGCTGAGCAGCGCCGCAAACTGAACATGCCCGCGGTCGCCGGAGGGGTGCTGCTGGTGGTGGCCTTCAGCATCCAGCTGATCTCCGTGCTGGCCAACTTCGAGCCCGGCAAGCGCCGCATCAATGAGGTGCCCCTGGACTTGCCCGCCGCCGCCGCCGCCCGCGTTGCCTCAGGCGCTCCCGCCGCCAGCATCAACGCCACGCTGAATGCCGGCAGCCTGCCGGACGTGAACTTGGTCGGCGAAACTCTCTTCACCAAATACAACTTCCATCTTCAGGTCATCGGCGTCCTCCTGCTGGTCGCCACTGTCGGAGTCATCGTCATCAGCCGCCGCGAGGATAAGAACGCCCCCGCCGCCGAATCCTGACCTGCTCAGAACCTGTCTTCCGTTTCCCGTTCCTCAGGCACCCGCCTGAGAACTGAGAACTGAGAACTGAAAACTCTTTCTCCATGATCACGCTCAACGATTATCTGCTCGTCAGCGGCCTGCTTTTCGCCATCGGCCTCGCCGGCGTGGTCCTGCGCCGGAACATCATCATCATCTTCATGTGCCTGGAGATGATGCTCAGCGCCGCCAACCTCAGCCTGGTGGCCTTCAGCCGGTTCAACACCGTCAATGGTCTGCCGGACTATAACGGCCAGATGCTCGTCTTCTTCATCATCACCGTCGCCGCCGCCGAAGTGGCCGTCGGCTTGGCGATCATCATCGCCCTCTTCCGCGCCCGCCGCACCGTCCACGTGGATGATATCGATGCCATGAAGCATTAGGCCTCCGTTTCCAATTCCATCCATCCATTTCCCTCCCGGCCTTCCGGCGGTTCAGTCAAACTTTTTCCTCAATGGGATTTTCCCGCACCCAGGCCCGTGATGACATGGAGTTCCCGCCACTCTGGGTGGCGGTGCGGAATGGCGACGTCATCGGAGCCCGCGCCCTGCTGCGAGGCGGAGTGCAGCTGGACAGCATCATTGAGGAGGATCCCACGGACAGCCTTCTTCACAAGGCAGCTGCGGAGGGGGACTTGGACAGGGTGAACTTCATGCTGGATTACCCATGTCCGGTCACTCTGGAAACCTTCGACTTCGTTGACAGAACCCCGCTTATCTGGGCTTCAGAGAAAGGGCATTTGGAAATCGTCGAACGACTGCTGGAGGTTGGAGCCAATCCGAATTCCCATAATGAAGCCCGTGCAGGCGACACCGCTTTGAGAAAGGCGGTGAGAGGAGGACATCACCAAGTGGTCGCCGTGCTGCTGAAAGCCGGGGGCGATCCTTCAATCCGGGGCTGGATGGGCCTTTCCGCCATCGATCAGGCTTGGTCCTCGGTGGAGGGCGGCTTGAATTCCGGAGCCGCTAAAAAAATCCAAGCCTTGTTCGCGGCATTTCCAGATTCCCCAAATTATAAAGCCCCCCGCTGAATCCCCTTTTCCGTCCTTTGTGACCTTCCGTTTAAATTTCCTTCCGCAATGAGCCACGCCGAGATCATCCTTTTCCTGCCTCTGGTCACCGCCGCCGCTATCCTGCTGGGGCTGAAGCGCAGCGCCACGGTCAGCGCGCTGCTGTCCACCGTCTCGGTGCTGGTGACCTTTCTGCTGAGCATCGGACTGCTGCTGAAGGGACAGGACAGCACGGAGGTGATTGGCTCCTGGATCCGCATCGGTGACTTCTTCAACATCGACATCACGCTGAAGCTGGACGCCCTCAGCCGGGGCATGATGATCGTGGTCACCACCATCGGTCTGCTGGTCCACATTTTCTCCCTGGGCTACATGAAGGGCGATCCCGGCAAGGCCCGATACTTCGCCGGCCTGTCGCTGTTCCTGTTCTCCATGACGGGGATTGTCTATTCGGACAACTTCCCGATGATGTTCATCTTCTGGGAACTGGTGGGCGTGAGCTCCTACATCCTCATCGGCCACTGGTACACCAAAAACAGCGCCGCCGACGCCGCCAAAAAAGCCTTTCTCACCAACCGCATCGGTGACTTCGGGTTCATGATCGGCATCCTGCTGCTCTGGGCCGCCACCAAGCAGTTCAGCTTTGACGGCGTCAAAGCCGGGGTCGAATCCGGTATGATCACCGGCGGCCTGCTGACCGCCGCCACGCTCTGTATTTTCTGCGGCACCATCGGCAAGAGCGCCCAGTTCCCCCTCCACGTCTGGCTGCCGGACGCCATGGAGGGTCCCACCCCCGTCTCCGCCCTGATCCACGCCGCCACTATGGTGGCCGCCGGGGTTTACCTCATGGTCCGCGTGGCCTTCCTCATCGCCGCCTCCGCGGCGGCAGGAACCGTGGTCGCCTGGATCGGCGGGCTCACGGCCCTGATGGCGGCTCTGATGGCCACCCAGCAGAACGACATCAAGCGCGTCCTCGCCTACTCCACCCTTTCCCAGCTCGGCTATATGGTCATGGCGGTGGGTCTCGGCGCCGCGCAGGCCTCCATGTTCCACCTCTTCACCCACGCCTTCTTCAAGGCCCTGCTCTTCCTCGGTTCCGGCGCGGTGATCTACGCCTGCCACCACGAGCAGAACATTTGGAAAATGGGCGGCCTGCGGTCGAAGATGCCCATCACGTTCCTGACCTTTGCCATCGGCACCGCCGCTCTCATGGCGGTTCCGTTTGTGACCTCCGGTTTCTACTCCAAGGAGGCCATCCTTGAGGCCGCGCTGGAGCACAAAAGCTACCTGCTGTTCCTCATCGGAGTTGGCACCGCGTTCCTCACCGCCTTCTACATGACCCGTTTGGTGGTGGTCGCCTTCTTCGGCAAACCACGGGATCACGGAGCCGACCATGCGCATGAGGTCCCCCTGACCATGCTGGTGCCGCTGATCATCCTGGCGGTCCCCTCCATTATTGCCGGCTTTCACTTTTTCGGCGGCAAAGTCCTGGGTGAATACATGCCGCACCACGAGGGCAGCATGATCGGCCTGACCTTCTTCGCCTCTCTGCTCACCCTCGTGGGCGGCGTGTATTTCGGCGGGAAAACCTACATCGGGAAGGACAGCGATCCCCTCTCCATCAAAATCTTCGCCAACAAGTTCTACTTCGACGAGTTCTACGCCAAACTCATCGCCGCTCTTCAGGACGCTCCCGCCCGCGCCCTGCAGCTGATCGACAATCTGCTCATCGACGGTCTCGCTGTCCGCGGCGGCGCCGCCCTCGCCTCCGGCACCGGCTCCCTCCTCCGCCGCCTCCAGGTCGGCAATATCCAGGGCTACGCCTTCCTCTTCGGCGTGGGCGTGCTGCTGCTGGTGTGTTTTGCTTTGATTTGATGGAGGCCTTTTGGGTGGGGCGGTTTTCCACGGCGCGGGAACTCCGGCACAGTCAGGGAAGAGTTTGAGTGTCTCAGTTTTCAGAAGCCTGAAAACAACACTTTCCCTGTCCGGCACGGGATTAAAAAAAACTGAAAACTTCTACCCCTACACCCACTGTGGCAGCTCCAGGCGGAAGGGCGGGATTCTCACGCAGAATCTTTGGCCGTCGTCCGTGTCCACAAAATAGGCCCCGCCGGCCTCGCTGCTGTGGCTGACGGTGTGGCAGCTGTTGTAGGAGAACTCCCCGCCGGGCTCCAGACGGGGGCACTGGCCCACCACGCCGTCGCCTTCCACCACGATCACCTCGCCGTTCCCCTGCCTCACCACCCATTTGCGGGCGCGGACTGTCACCGTGAGGGACGATCCATTGCGGATGGTGATGAAGTAAACGAAGGGGTGGGGCCGGTCCGCCGGAGCGGTCAGGTTGGGCATGTACATCACATCGTCCACGGACACCGCCAGTCCTAGCAATTGGGGAATGGAGGCGCTCACAGAGGCGGGAAATGAAATGAAATGATTGGAACTTTTCCCACCAACGGCCCATCCGTCCCCGGTGTCAAAAACTTCCCGTTTCCCTCAATGACCACGCGTCCCTCCCCGCCCGCCCGCTTGTCCCCTGCCCCCGCCGCTCCCGTGGCGCTCACGGTCGCGGGCAGTGACTGCTGCTCCGGAGCCGGTCTGCAGGCGGACCTGAAAGTGTTCTCCGCGCACCGGGTCCACGGCCTTACGGCGGTCACCTGCGTGGTCAGTGAAATCCCGCACCATGTCAGCCTGATCCATCCCGTGCCCGCCGATGTCATCGCCGACCAGCTCCGCCTGCTGCTGACCGCGTATCCGGTGGCGGTGGTGAAGACAGGCATGCTTTACAATGCGGAAATCATCCGGCTGACGGCGGACGCCCTGCTAGCGGTCCCCGCCGCGCGGCGTCCCCTGCTGGTCGTGGATCCGGTCATGGTGGCCACCAGTGGCGATCCCCTCATCACCCCCGACGCCGTCGCCGCCTATCAGGAAATTCTGTTCCCCTTGGCCACCGTCATCACCCCCAACCTCGACGAGGCCTCCGTGCTGCTGGGCCGGTCTCTGAAAAAGGCGGCGGAGATTCCCGCCGCCGCCGCGGAGCTGCACGCCCGCCACGGCTGCGCGGTGCTGCTCAAAGGCGGCCACCTGCGCACCGCCGAGGCCGTGGACTGGCTCCAGGACGGCCAGGGCCTCCTGATTCTCTCCGCGCCTTACCTCAAGGGAGTAAGCACCCATGGTACCGGCTGCACCTACTCCAGTGCCATCGCTGCCCAGTTGGCGCTGGGCAAATCCCTCCGGCCTGCCTGCCGCGCTGCCAAACGGTTCATCACCAAAGCCATCGCTGGATCCCTGACCTGGGGCCGCGGCACCAAACAGGTGCAGGCCCTCTGCCAATGGCGGTGAGGGGAGAAAAAGTTTTCAGTTTTCAGAATTTCCGGGGCAGGGTTTTCAGCTTTGGAGGACGGATTCAGCTTCCAACTCTGAAAACTGAAGACTCTTCCTTACCGGCCACCGCGGGTATCGGAATCTCTCAACGCTCCCAGAAACCTCCCTCACATCGCCCTTTCCCAGCTGACTACCCGGTCGTTTTTGAACCGGACCACCGCCGCCGTCACCGGCACATAGTCCGGACCGGTGTCGTAGGCGAAGTAAGCCGGTGAGTAGTGGCGTCCGTAATAGCCCCGATAGCCGAAGCCGTAACCTAGCGTCAGATTCGAGTGGTAGATGGGCTGGAGCGCCGTGTAGCGCCAGTGCTCGAAGGCCACCCCGTTCTGGCTGCCCGTGGTGACGCTGTCCGGGCGGCCCCAGGCGAGATACACCGCGTCCTTCGACATGCCCTCCAGGATGCGGCCCTCCCGCACCGCCTGCTGCATGACGGGCGGCAACGCGGTGTACATGCCCGGATACCGCTCAATGCGGCCCGGAGGCCCCGGAGTGGCGCAGGAGGTCAGAAACAATCCGACCGCTGCCGCTGCCGCGGCCGGGATCAGGGCCAGCAATTGTCTGGATTTCATGGACTGAGGGGTTTTGGAGTCATCTTTCCGGCTGCAATCCGGCGTATCTGCTGAACCTGTATACCTGTGGAAGACCCCTTTGGCCATCGAATTTCCTATTTGCGGCTCAGTATCACCGACCGGTGCAACGAGCGCTGCCACTACTGCATGCCCGAGGAACTGCAGACCTGGCTGCCCCGTGCGGAGGTGCTCACCTACGAAGAGATCCTGCGCACGGTCCGGGTCGGGGCCTCGCTGGGGGTCCGCAAGGTCCGGGTGACCGGCGGCGAGCCCCTTACCCGGCGCGGGGTGCTGGGATTCATCCGCCAGCTGGGTGCCATTCCCGGCATTGACGATATCGGCCTCTCCACCAACGGCACCCTGCTGGCCGATCCCCCGCCCGAGGAGAAAGGCGGCACCGTCTCCATGGCCCAACGGCTGGCTGAGGCCGGCGTGCGGACCGTCAATATCTCCCTCGACACCCTGGATCCGGACACCTACGCCGCCGTCACCGGACGGGATTTCCATCACAAAGTCATCGCCGGCATCGACGCCTCGCTGGCCGCGGGATTCCAGCAGGTGAAGCTGAACTGCGTGCTTATGAAGGACCGGCACACCGGTGCCGTTGCCGTTGCCAGCGACTGTCCCAACCCCGACGACGATGAAGATGATGACGATGAAGAGGACGAGGACGACGATGGGAATGAGGAAGACGACGGGGACTCTGCCAACAGCCTGCCCGCCCTGCTTGATTTCGCCCATGAGCGGGGCTGCCTGCTGCGCTTCATCGAGCTCATGCCCGTCACCACGCGGGAAATGCTCAGTAGCAGCAATTTCCTGCCCACCGCCACCGCCCGGCGGATCATTGAGGCGGCCACCGGCCCCCTGATTCCTGTCCCTGGATTCCGCACCAACGGGCCCGCCAGTTATTATCAGATCCCCGGCCGGGATCAGCTGATCGGCTTCATCGGAGCCATGACCAACCTGCACTTCTGCGAGAGCTGCAACAAGCTGCGTCTAACCTCGGACGGCAGACTGCGCCCCTGCTTGGGCAGCCACTTGGAGTTCGATCTCCGATCCGTCCTCCGGTCCGGGGCCACCGATGACGAAATCCGCAGCTTTTTCCGCCAGGTGGTGGACCGCAAACCGAAGGAGCACGACTTCCGCGGCCAGTGGCAGCCCGGCCGGCACATGACCGCCATCGGCGGCTAGCCGGGTCCTCACCCGCCCCCTATCTCCATCCGTTCGAAAAAACGCTTTTCCTTCTTGCGCCGCGCCGCAATGAGGCTAAGGAACTCTTCTCGCCGCAGGACGGCGTGAAAGGACAGGTGGCAGAGTGGTCGAACGCGCACGCCTGGAAAGCGTGTTTACAGCAATGTAACGAGGGTTCGAATCCCTCCCTGTCCGCCATTGGTTTGCATCGTTGAAAATCAGCAGGTTGCCAAAAGCTTCCAGCCTGAAGGCAGTCAGGGGGCAACGTGAACGGCAACATCGGTTTCAGGATGACCGCTTCCTGCGCAGCTTCGGAAGGTGGGATTCCAAGCTCAATCGAATGATGAGCCGCACGCTGTGCTCCTTGCCGGGCCGGCCTTGGCGGTCTCAAAAACCTCCGCCGCACATGCGCCCGGCAGGCGGCGCGGGCGATGCCGGGAGGCGGTTTGAAGCGGCGTTTGCCGCCCTTCAAAAAGAAGAGCAACTCCGCGCCGCCGTCGCTTTGAAGGATGCCCTGACAGCCGCCAGGAATGATGCCTTCTGCAACGGTGACGGCTTGACTTTGATCCCAGTAATGCAGCACATCCCCGCCGGGAAATGCCGAAGGCCGGACAGAGCGGGTTATGCCGGATTTTCCTTGGCTTGGAGCGACGGGACTGATACTCCCGGAATTTCGGGGGCCAACGACAAGCCCAAAGTTTCCCCCGGCAAATCCCGCATCACCCCAATTTTCATTTCACAGTTGAATTGACGGTTCTTTGAAAAAGACACTCCTCCAAATCCTTGCCGCCTCCCTGGCCTTTTTTCTGGCCAGTCTCTGGCTGTACTCGCGGCACCTTGATTTTCCTTATTATTACCACGCGGATGAGCCTCTGAAGACCAAGCAGGTGATCGAGGACGTGCGGAATTTCCATCATCCGTTGCTGCTGGTGGACACGGTGGGGACGGTGACACGGATGCTGGGGGTGCCGCTCCGGCCACAGCCGGTGGTGATGGTCGGGCGCTGGGCTTCGGTGGTGTTTTCGGCTCTGGCGGTGGCGTTCCTGGTGGTTTTTGCAGGGCAAAGCCGCGGGCTGGCGGCGGCGTGGTGCGCCGGCCTTTTTCTATTTCTGCATCAGGACGTGCTGGAGCTGGCGCACTATTTCAAAGAGGATCCGGCGCTGCTTAGCGGGGTGGCTCTCACATTTCTGGTCCTGATTCTTTGGGCGCGCTCGAAGGGCGGCTGGGGAATGGCGCTGATGCTGGGCGCAGCGGCGGCGGTGGCATTTTCGGCCAAATACGTGGGGATCGTGATGCTGCCTCTGACGCTGTTTTTCGCATGGCGGAGGAGCCAGTGGCGCGGGGCGTTGATTTGTCTGGGAGGGTTTGTGCTGGTTGCGGCGCTGATCAATCACAAAATGTTCGGCCAATGGTCATTGGCGGCCAGTTCCCTGGGGAAGGAAACCAGCCTCATCACCTATGGTCAGAAGGAGGTGGAAAAATCCATCCCCAACGCCGCCATGCTGAAGCGCTACCTGCTGCGTCTGGTCCCGCCTTCCGGGCTGTTTTACTTTTGGGGTCTGGTGGTGTGGCGGCGCGGTCGGGAGGGCATGAAAGGCCATGAACTGGAGCGCGCAGTGGAGACGGTGATGGTTTTCTTCCCCCTTGCCTTCACGGTGTTGCTGTCGTTTTCGGCCAAAACCTCCGGGCGGTATTTTCATCCGGCGCTGCTTGGCATATGTTATACGGCGGGGCTGGGGCTGATGGATATTCTCCAACGCTGCCTGACCTTGACGGGGAAGGACAGGACCGGAACCCAGAGTCAGACCTGCGGCCGCGCTCTGGCGGCGGCCGTGCTGGGAATCGCCATCGTGGGAAGTGGCTGGCGCGCCTTCGGCGCCGACCAAGGTTTTGCCAGCGATGCCCGGAGCTGGCTAAGCACCTTTATCCGCGAAAAACTCCCGCCTTCCGCTGTGGTCATGCAGGGCCGTCGCGTCGAACTGCCCGACCCGCGTGGCGGCCGCCGCCTGGATGCCGCGAATTTCCCTCCGTTTCCGCAGAAACTCATCGACGTGGAGTGGATCTCCAACGCGGGCAGCCTGGAGGCTTTGAGGGAACAGGGCGTGACCCATGTGGTCATCGCGGAGGATGAATATGGAAGATATGTGGAGGAGGGAGCCAAAGCCAAGGAGGGCAAGGAGGCGGTCTTCAATCAGCGCCGCAAATTTTACCGGGAGCTTTTTGGGCGTGGCAAAATCCTCCTCGATATCGAAAGCGCCAAGATTGGCACTCACAATCCGCCCCTGAGGCTGGTGGAACTGCCGTCAGCGCCCAAGCCCTGAAAAAAGTTATGCCTCCACGGACGCCTCTGCATCACCTTGGACTCCGCTTCCAAGCTCTAACTTGCCCTGTTTCTCTATCTTTCGAAATGGACGCAAATGCTGTCCGTTCAAAGTTTGGAATGAAGTAGGATGAGGCCATTGTTGGCTCGTTCAGCACTGCCAACAGCTGTCAGATGACTATGAAAATAGAACCCGGAAAATCAGTGGGCCATATCACGATCGGAATGCACCGGGAGCAATACGAAGTGATTTTGGGTCTCTCTGAAGACGTTTTTCGGCGGACGCCAGAGGATCCGAATCTGGTCGTCGCCTACGATGATAAGCTCATCCATCTGACTGTCGATGAGGAGCGGACAATCAAATCAGCTACTGTTTTCAGACCCGGGGAGGTTGAACTTGAAGGCATTCAGCTTCTCGGACGTGAGCTCGTTGAAATCGAGGCTGAACTTGCACAAACGGCATTCAGCTTCTGAAGGGTGGATGCAGGGCTTCGGAGCGCCAAAGCAGGCATCGTCATCGTTGAGAACGACGGCATAGTGGACGGTGTGGAAATCATGGCAGCAGCCTCAACTTCCGATTCGCCGTCTTCCGCCCCGCGTGGCTGAGCCTGGAGGTCTGGGATCGAGGGAGAGTCTGACGTGCTGGAGGAATCCTGTGGTCCGCTGCCAGACCCAAGGCGTGTCGACATTGATCACCAGAGGTTGTCAGCCGTATAAGTGGAGTCCATCACTGTCCAGATGAAGTCCAAAGGTCGCGGTAGGGACGCGGGTTACCCCGCGCCCCCCGCACAGATCCCGGCGGGCGGTATTACCGCACCGGGCTCTTACCTTGAGTTATGGCGGCGAAAAAGCGCTCCCCGGGATAGGGATGCTGGACTTTGGGCACCGGCAGCCAGCGGCGGGCATGGA
>JAQGPJ010000109.1 GCA_028293125.1 Verrucomicrobiales bacterium
GGATCTGAGGACCGAATGCTACGGGTCGGCGAATGAAAAGGGGCTTGGAAAGGGCTATTGCGTGACAACCGCGCCCGACGGCGCCCTCTGGGTCGAGGCTTATGTCTGCGACACCGCGGTCCTGCCACCTCAGGGTGTGATCTCGGCTTGCAGCGGTAGGTCGACCGTACTTGCGGGCACCGGCCGCTTTGCGGGAATATCGGGTAGCAGCAGTTTTACCATGTTGACGAACCTGATCGCCCCGGACGGCATGAAGGTGGTCTTCGCCCCCGGTGAGATGCAGTTGCATTGGTGACCTATCCCGCATCGAGCCTTCCCAGCAGCCGCACCAGTTCGGCTTGGCGCCCGACCCCGAGTTTGCTGAACACGACCTTGAGCGTTGATCGCACCGTCGCCTCTTTCAAGCCCAGCCGCAACGCCGCCTCGCGCGGGGCCAGACCCGAGCCAACTGCCGAAGCCACCCGCGCCTCGGCAGGGGTCAGGTTCAGAAGTTGCAAAAGTTCGACCTGGGGTGAAGCCCGGCTGTTGGCCAGGGGATCGCTCAGAAGCGCCAGCCGCTCGCCTGGTCCGGCCAGAGCGGAGTCCAGCGGCACGAGTTGCAGGATCAACGGTGCAAGTCCGCCGCCGCGCCCGACCAGCACAGGCGCGAGGGCGCTGCCTGCCCCTGCCAGATCAACCCGGCCCAGCGCCCCCGCCATCGTGCCTCCCAGCAGTGCCACCGCCGCCTCGTTCCGCTGCAGGATGCAGCCTTCCGGCGACAGGATCAGGGCAGCCCGGTCCAGCCCACCCAGCGCTGAAAGCAAAGCCCTCAACGACACCACACGGGGCACGTCTTCGCGCATCAAAGGCTCGGGAGCGCTAAAATTGGTCAGCATAAAGTGGTGGAACTGAGACCAGCACAATTCAGTGGGCGCAAGGGCGCGGTAAATATCTGATGCTGCCGGGCCGAACTCCAGCGCCAGCAATTGGCAGGCATGGTTGCGCGACGTGCATGAGATAATGTGCGATTGCAAGGTGCCGGTCTGGTCAAATCCCAGGTAGCGGTCGAGCGACGCCGCATCGGAAGGGGGTTCATCCAAAAGCCTGCTATGAACGCGCGCTACCAGACCATCCTCCGACCAAAGCTCGTGATGCAGATCCTTCCCGACCTGACGAAACACCGTATGCCCCGCTGCAAAGGGTGCATAGTGGCGGTTCATCCGCCCTCGGTCCGGCTCACCCATGAAGCCGCCCAAGTTAAAGGCCGCCTCGGAAGTGTCGGGCGAGTCATGTCCGTCGACAACGAGACACAGGAACCCACCCGAAGTATGGGACAGTCCCCAACCGAGCCCATGGCGATAGATCGCGAGGTGGGCGGTCGCTGGATCAGTCAAGCGCAAACCCGGTGGGAGCAGCTCAGCCGCCTTGTCCGGGTCCACCCGAAAACAGCACCAGATGAAATCCTCGAGCATGGTGATGAAAGGCGGAGAAGGCTCATCGGTGCAGATGACCGCGCTTTGCGCGTCCTTAAGCGAATCCCGCCGCTTCTTCTGCCGGTTGCCGCCGTCGTCTTCCATGTCATCCATCCGGATCCAGCAGTCCAACTAATTGTACAAGTTTTGCCCGCCGGCGCCAACGCGCGATTTCATGAGCGGGACATTGTCGGGGCCTCTATCGATGTTGTGCCGCCGCAGGTGGACAAAACGGCAAACCGGCAATGGGAAAGACGGTCGCAGTGCAGGTGGAAATTGGCGACAGAATTGGCGAATCGGAAAGTAACTTTGGACCCTGACGGTGTCCAGTTGGGCGGTGGCTGGGATGATGGCAAGGTTGACCAAGTCCTGAAAGCGCGCCGATAATAATCAAGGTTGCCCTAAGAGACGCCCTTATCGAACAGCATCCCCTCATTTGGGGGCTGCGAGATTGTCCGGCCCCTGAGATACCCAGATAGATCCAATGCAAGAGGGGCAGATCTAAATGAAGGGCATTCAACAAAGTAGCGAAGTCATTCATCTACCGAGACCGGTCAAGTCGTCCTTCTGGCCCAAGTGGAAGGAAGGTCCCTTGTTGCTGCGGCATGTTACGATGCTCACGTTTTCCGTCACGTTCCTACCCGAGGTCATCTCTAGGATGCTCCCGGACGGGCTCCGATCCAATGATGAAGCAACCGGAGGCTTTGAGTTTTTGTTGGCTCGGCGCGGCCCTATGTCTGCGCCCTTCAGCGCGGCTACGATCTGGTTTGATCTGGAAACCTCCTGCGGCGATCACGTCGCGTCGAGGTATGCTGTAGCCCGGTTCGCATCCAGCACCATTGGTGATCAGTCGGAGGTGATCATAGCTCAAACCCGATTTTGCGAAGATGAGCTTGGGATGTCGGTGGACCTGTCAATACAGGAACGCAGCATCGTCCATGCGACTGTGCGGGGTTGGTGCGATGACTATGCAGCCGCCGGAACCACCACTTATTTAACCCCAGACTTTGATGGTTCCAACAGCCTGGTTGTCCCTTGGTCTGCGAACTTGGCGGATGCAGATATGCCAACGCTGGAGGTCAGGGACCCGGCCTTTGCCGCACTTGCCCCTACCAGCGTGCTTGGAGCAACGTTGGGGACAGAGGTTGCCTTGACCCTTGGCATCGCAATTGGGCCAAGCTAAGCGTCACGGACATTTCTCGCTGCCGCATTACGGACCGATGTCGTATTCGGCGCCCATGGAACAGTTTGGGGAGACTGTGACAGGCAGCGTAATGCCACCTCCTACTCTGGCAAAATCGAGGTGAGAGAACGTAAAGCATTGCGACGAACGTTGTGATGTTAGGGCAACTTGTTACCGTACCCCCTGCTGCACGACCGATATAGCGGTCATTGGCGGCTGATGGCTGCAGCGGCCCGTTTGCCCGCATGGTGGCCCGTACAATTTCTCCGCCCTGTTTGCTCCACATTCGGGCAACTATTATGTCGTCGTTATCAACCGAAATTTCGACGCCGCCCGACTGAAATGGACCATAGTGTTCGCTCGCAAGCCGGCAGGAGGGATCAGACATCACCGGCGCGACGAAAAAGGCAGCCTCGCTGGTGTCTGGCGGGCTAAATTCCTCAACTGTGATCGCGAAGAACCCCATGCAAGCGTCGGCGATGCCCCAACCGGCGCCGATATACAAAAGCACCAAAGCAATTGTAGCACCCTCAGCGCATGTCATGCCTTCAGGTAACAAAGCTTGCGCCGCTTCCTTGTCGACGCGATAGCTGATGTAGATTAGGTCTTTGATGATCGAAATGTAGGGAGGCAAAGGATCGCCGGTGTAGACAGGCGCGCTGATTGCATCTTCCAGACTGTCGCGCAGCTTTCGACGGGGCTTTGTGCTGTCAGTCATCTGCTACCGCGCCTCCAGCCGCGACGATTTGGACCAGTGCAGCTTATCTTATAATCCCCAGGTTTCAGAAGATTGATTTCAGACCGGAGCGCATTCCCCCCGTTGATAACGGGATGCATCTGCGGGCAGGCGAGAACACCCTTAATTGAACAGATGCATTCAGACGAACCGCAGATCGAAAACCACAGCTACGACGCTCCGGGGATCGCTTCCATACGCATCTGGTGTCGGCCGCGCTCCACCCTTGACGTTCCCGCAGTCAACTCAACCTCCGCAACAAGTTCCTCATGTTCGACACCTACCACCTCCCGCCCCGTCGCGTGAGCATTCCACGCGCCGTCAACGCGTCGGCTATCTGACGCAGGCTGGTCGCACCGCCGGTCCGAATGTCCGCCACCACTTGCACCAGATCTTGCGCGTGGGCTTCGTCATTGGTCGCAACCGCCGTCCTGAGCGCGACACCGCCCTTCCCTACGCGTCTGAAGGCTGCTGCCCCATTGAGGTTGCCTAGCTTCACACCGCGCGCCCTAGCCACCGCAAGCGCCTCGTTGGTGCGCCGGGAGATCGCCTCGCGCTCGGCCTGCGCCACGAGCGCCATGATGCCCACCGTCAAATCATTCGCCTCGGGCATGTCTAACGCGAGGAACCGCGCGCCGCTGTCGCGCAGCGTCAGCAGAAACGCGGCGTTGCGGCTGAGCCGGTCCAGCTTGGCGATCACCAGCGTCGCCCCGGTGACCTTGGCCAGATGCAGCGCCTTGACCAGTTCAGGCCGGTTCGGGTTCTTGCCACTCT
>JAQGPJ010000085.1 GCA_028293125.1 Verrucomicrobiales bacterium
ATATGACAAGTGCTTGCATTGGTCGAAATACCATGTATGCAGGTGTTGGACGTTCAGAAAAACCTGTCACATCCCTTTCAATGCCAGCTTTCGGCATCCCCGTTCGGCTTGGAATTTGAAACTAAGGGAAATCACTGGATCAGCGGTTCTCGGCGTGACTTATTTTATGTTATTTATGCCTGTTTTTTCCGTCTGCGGCGTCTTTCCTCTCCGTTCAGCGCCGGAAAGTGGATTCGGAACGGTTTCATCCATGAACGGCAGGATTTCCGCCCGCGTCCGGAGGTGCTCCCGGCGGCTGCGGGGCCATCCGCCGGGGCTGCCGGCACCGGCACCGGCGGATCCCGCCGGTTGCCGTCTCCCCTCCGTGGCTGCCCTGGCCGGGAGAACGAGGGTCACGGCACGGCATTGCAAACGAATTCCGGTCGGACTGACGACCGGTGGCGGGCTGATCCGGACGCGGTCCGGCGGCGTGGGCTTGAAATCGACCGGATACAGGCTGGATCCGAATCCGGATGCTTCCACCGGTGACGCCGGCGTCACCGGTGACATCCGAACTTTTTTCGGGGATTCCGCCGCAGGGGTGACGCCCATGTCACCGGAGGGATGGCGCGGAGGTCACCGGGGGGTGACGCCGGCGTCACCGGGGGAGTGGCGCCCATGCCGTCCGGACCCTCCGCCCTCTTTGAAGTCCGGCCCCGTCAATGCCGCCGGTTCCCGGTTGTGGGATGGGGGAGATGGTTGGAAAGCGGAGGATAGAACCCTGGGAATGCAGATGCTGAACAATGACGCCGAAGTGGATCCTGGATCCCAAACTGAAACTGAAACCGCAGCCGCAATCAAAGCCGGTCATGCACCCGAACACCTGCCTCTGGGCCGGAACCTGCTGACCGATCCCGTGTGGGAGGCGGACAGCCTGGGGTGGCCGCTGCCGGTGGAGACGCATGCGGTGTCGGTGTCGCTGCCGTGCTGGCGGGATGTGGTGGATTATGAGGAGGGATCCGCGCGGGTGACCTCCGCCATGCGGGCGGGGTATCCGCGGTTTTTTATCCATCCGCTGGTGGAGGAGCTGTTCGGACTGGCGGAAAAAACGTTGGCCCGGGAGGGGGAAGGCTGTCTGGTGTTTCCCTCGCGGGCGGCGGCGCGGAGGGCGGCGGCCTATGCGGAAAAGCGCGGGGCGGAGCGGCTGCGGCTGGAGCCGTTTGGATTTGGCGGGCGGAAGCCGGATGGGGGTGCGGAGACGCCGAACGCGGGGACTGTTCCGGAAAACGGGACCGCAGCAGCCCTAGCTGCAGCGTCAGGAGGAGGACCGGCATTGACGGCGGTCTGCTTTCCGGAGGAATTCCGCAAGCTGGTGAGGGAGTGTTGGCGCTATTGCGGGGAAACCCTGAGCAGCCGCCTGGCGGAGCGGGTGCTGGCGGAATACCGCAGCTTGGAAAAGACCAATGCTCATGCCGATGCCGTCACCGGCACCGGAACTTTAAAAGACATCGCAGACGTGCTGGCGGCGGGAGCGGAGGCCAAGCGGCTGATCAAGGAGCGGCTGGCGGCGGTGAGCGGGGTGGCGGCGGGGGACGTGTTTTTGTTTTCCTCCGGCATGACGGCGGTGGCGGCTTCCCACCGCGCGGTGATGGCGCTGCGTCCGGGGTTGCCGACGGTGCAGCTGGATTTTCCCTATGTGGATGTGCTGCGGGTGCAGCAGGAATTCGGGAGCGGGGTGGAGTTTTTTCCGGTGGCGGACGGGGCGTCGCTGGCGCGGGTGCGGGAGCTGGCCTCGCAGGGGGCCATTGCCGGGGTATTCTGCGAAACCCCCAGCAATCCGCTGCTCAGCGCGGTGCCGGTCGATGACTTGGCTCCGGCACTGCGGGCGGCGGGCATTCCGCTGGTGATCGACGACACCGTGGCCACATCCGTGAATCTGAACGCGCTGGTCCACGCCGACCTGGTGACCACCAGCCTGACCAAGGCTTTTTCCGGCGTGGGCAATGTCATGGCCGGAGCCGTGACTGTGAATCCGGCCTCGCCCCATCACGCCATCCTGCGCCGTTTTCTGGAAGCGGAACTGGCGGAACATGATCCCCTGTGGGCGGAGGACGCTGTGGTGCTGGAGGAGAACTCAAGGGACTTCACGGACCGCGCGCACCGCATGAACGCCGGGGCGGAGGCGCTGACGGACTGGCTGTCCCGCCACCCGGCGGTGGAGCGCGTCCACTACCCGCGGGATCAGTCGGTTTTTGGCGCCATGGCCCGGCCCGGCGGGGGGCGGGGCTGCCTGTTCTCCTTTATCTTAAAGGATGCGGCGGTGGCGGCGGGGGTTTATGACCGGCTGCATATTTGCAAGGGCCCCAGCCTGGGGACCAATTTCTCCCTGTGCTGCCCTTACACGCTGCTGGCACATTACACAGAGTTGGAATGGGCGGCTGAATGCGGAGTTCCCGCCCACCTGCTGCGGGTCTCCGTGGGGCTGGAGCCCCCGGAGGAGCTGATCTCCCGGTTTGCGGAAGCAATGAAGAATATCTAAAAGGAAATTCCGCCTTCATAAATGACGGATTCTGGTGAATTTCAGACTCTGGAATAAAAAGGATGCCCTTTTTCAATGAGAGATGATTCATGACGGAATGAAATGCCGGATTTTTCATCCGTTTAATCTTGCCTTCAGGCGCGCCGGGCGAAACAAATTGCCTTCCACCCGGATTCACGCTTCGTCGTGTCCGTTGGTGACAGCCTGTTGGTGACAATTTCGTCAGATTATTTCCCTTTCTCCTTTTCCGCTGCCCCAGTTCATGACTCAGGACCCTGATCCCAGTGCCTCCGCCGCCGGCTCTGTTCCGGCGGATTCCAGCGGAGCCGCCCCGGGAGGGACTGTCCCGGTGCCCGCCGGCTCCACGCGCCAGCCGTTGGGCCCCAGCCGGAAGGGGGCCAAGGACGTGGTGATCGAGCGCTTCGAGCAGAAATTCATCATCCATCCCCGTCTGGTGCCGCAGCTGCGCTACGCCATGGAGCCCTTTGTGGTGCCGGACCCGAACGGCAAGGGCGACATCCCGGAATACATCACCACCACCCTGCAGCTCGACCGGCTAACCATGGATTTGGCGCTGGCCAAGGAGCGGAAATCCTTCGCCCGCTTCAAGCTCCGCATCCGCACTTATGGAACGGACAGCAATCCGAAAAATCCGGTCTTTTTTGAACTGAAGCGCAAAATCAACCAAGTGATCGTCAAAAGCCGGGCCCGCATGTCGCGCGCCAAGTACGGTCCCCATGTGGTGCCCACGCCGGAGCTGGCCCCCATGCTGAAGTCCCCGAAGGAGAACAACAATCTTCTTGAGTTCTGCCGCATCGCCAACTCCATCGGGGCCACGCCGAAAATGCTGATCCGCTATATCCGGGAGAGTTATTTCGGGGCCAACGACGACTATGCGCGCATCACCTTCGACCGCCGCATCAGCTACCGCCCCACCCGCCTGTGGGACCTGCCGGGCGAGGAGGTGGCCAGCTTCAAATACTGGCGCCCCATGGACACCCAGACCGGCCTGCGGCGTCCCTATGCCGGCTACATTTTCGAACTGAAAGCCATGCGGGACACCCCGACCTGGATGATGGATCTCGTGCGGCGCTTCAATCTCGCCAGCACCGGCTTCTGCAAATATGCCCTCGCCTGGCGCATGGAGACCCTCTTCCGCGGATTCACCTATGCCGACGGCAGTGAGAACACCACCCTCACGCCCAACTGGATCTGACATGGCCGCGGCGTCCCCATCCCTATCCGGGAATTCCCTAATCCTTCCTGGCGGTATTTCCATTGCAACGGGGAGCCGTTCGGGCAAAATGCGCGCCCGGACTGACGCGGCATCCCCTCCCCCGGTTCATCCCTTGTATTCTTTCTTCTTTCACCGCCAGCCATGCTCCAGCTAGAAGTCCAACAGCAGTCAACCCCCCTATTCGACGCCCTGGGCGCCACGCGCAGCCTGATGGCCATGGAGATTTTCAATGCCCTGTGCATTGCTTTCGTGCTGTCGATGATGATTGCCAATGTTTACCGGTGGACCCACCAGGGCTTCAGCTATCAGCGCTCCTTCATCCACACCGTCGTCCTCGCCTGTCTGGTCATCAGCATCATGATCATGGCCATCGGCAACAATATGGCGCGTGGTCTGGGCATTTTGGGGGCCATGGCCTTCGTCCGCTTCCGAACCCCCATCCGGGATCCGCGGGACATCATCTTCATCTTCGCCTCCCTCGCGGTTGGTGTCTCCTGCGGCGCGCAGGTCTTCATGGTGGCCATCCTGGGCACCCTGTTCTTTTCGGCGGTGGCGGTGTTCCTCGCCTGGTCGCCGTTCGCCAGCCGCCGGGAATTCGAAGG
The DNA here is from genome assembly GCA_028293125.1 of Verrucomicrobiales bacterium. Classification (GTDB taxonomy): domain Bacteria; phylum Verrucomicrobiota; class Verrucomicrobiia; order Verrucomicrobiales; family V1-33; genus CAIZWU01. Next base: position 4,358 of record JAQGPJ010000085.1, read on the forward strand.
CCTGCTGCGTTTCATGCTCCCCTCCGAATCCCGCGCCACCTCCGCCCTGCAGCAGATCTTCGGCCAGTACTGCACCACCACGGAACTCATCGCCAGCCGCGAGGCCATCCAGGGCGAGGTGCTGGAATATGCTTACCAAGTGCGCCTCATCGACCCCTCCTACAAAGTCGATCTGGTGGACGCCATCGCCAAACTGCCCGACGCCAGCGAGGTCTCCCTGGTCATGCAGCGCACCACCGTGGAAATTTAAACCCTCCTTTTTCAGAGCCCGCTTTCCGTCCCTTCCGCCATGAGCGAAACCCATCCCAACCGGCAGCCCAAAATCAAGACCCGGCTTGGCCTGACCCGGGCCCGCATTTTCGAAGCCTGGCCCTTCCTCGTGTGGGCCGGTGTCGCGCTGATCGGCCTGTGGGGCTACACCCGGGGCACTGTCTTCAGCCGCATGAACGGCGCGGTGGATGTCTATCAGGAGAATATCACCCCCCTTGAGGACGGGCGGCTGGCCAAAATCCTCGTGAAGCGCGGCGACTACGTCGAGCCGAACACCCTCCTCGCGGAGATGGATTCCAGCGGTTACAAAACCCGGCTTTCCGGCATCCTTCTGGGAGTCGCCGCCAACCGCAAGGATGAGATCCTGCGTCTCCAGCGCCAGGTGATTTCCCTGGAGAAGGAGCAGCGCGACTACCTGACCACCCAGGCGGCCGACATCGGCAAGCTGGCCGCCCTGAAGGACATCCGCGACCGCTACGCCAAACAGTATGGCAGCAACCGGAACGCCGCCGCCACCGCCCTGCTGGGTGCCAACCTGCCGGCGACCGTGCAGGAGAAGCTGGACAGCATCAATGCCGACATCGGGGAGATCACCGGCCGCCAGCCCGCCACGGAGATCGGATTGGAGCAGGTTAAAAAGACCTTGGATAATCTCACGGCCGAGATTGGCAATATGCACAAGGCGGCGGAACTGGCCACCGGTCTGGCCACCAAAGGCGACTACAGCGCCATTCCCGCCGAAGTCCTCGCCGGTCTCAATGACAATGAGCGCCGCGATGTCACGGAGCTGAAGAACTTCATCGATCTCTGCGAGCTGCGCACCACCAAGGGCGGCACCGTGGACAAGCTGGAGAAGGAGGCGGGAGAATACGCCAAAGCCGGTGAAAGCGTTCTCCGCGTGGTGGCGGATCCCGAACAGATCGTGGGCTTCCTGCCCCAGGAGCACAGCAACGACCTGAAAGTCGGCGACGCTGTCTGGATCACGCCTGCCCAGGACCGGCATCAGATTTTCGAGACCAAAGTCCAGGCCATCTCACCCCGCATCAACAGCTTGGCGGACGCCACCAGCCCCCTGCCAAATCGGCGCTTGTATGGCCGGGATGTTGTCGTTGAGTATCCCCGGGCTGCGCTTCCCGCGCAGAAGGGTGGTGTGTTCAGGCTGGTGCCTGGCCAGACCATCATTATTCACACCGACAAACCCGGTGAGCTTCCCTGGATGAACCGCATATTCCATAATGATGATATTAATGCCCAGTAGGGTGCTCCGCGTTGCCGCGATCCTCGCATGCAGCGTGCCCATGGCCTCCTGCGCAAACACAGGGAAAACGAAATCCCTGGCCAAAGCCAAAACCGCTGTTCCCTCCAAAACTCCCGCTCCGGGAAAAGGAACCAACAGCCAGAGGGGCATAGCGTCCATCTACCACGACCACCGCACCGCCAGCGGGGAGCGGTTCAAAGCCGCCTCACTGTGCGCGGCCCACCGCACTCTCCCCTTCGGGAGCCGGGTGAAAGTCACCTGCACGGGGACAGGCCGCAGCACCATCGTCCGCATCAATGACCGCGGGCCGTTCCAGAAAGGCCGCATCATCGACCTCACGCCCGCCGCCGCCGCCGAGATCGGCCTGACCCAGGGGCGCGGCCTTGCCTCGGTGGAGCTCACGCCTGTTCTGGACTGATCCTTGGGCCCGGCAAAGCCTGTCGAAATCAAAACACGCGGGCTTCAGCAGTCTCTGATCCTGATCCTGCCGGAAAAGACACTCTTCCGTGTCCGGCCAGCGCGGTGCCGCAAGCATCGCGCTGGCCTGTTTTTTTGACCCGGCGGACTGACTCGGATTCCTGGAGGTGGCGGAGCGTGGGGGACAGGCAATCCCGCTCAGGATTCCGCCAAAGCGGGGCGGGCGAGAGTGAACTTGAGCGTGGAGGGCGGCTGCCATGCCTGCATGGCCTGCAGCAGGGCCTGCGGGGTGGAGGCCACCACCACGCGGCTGCGGTCCTCGGCACGCAGAAATCCACTGGCCACCATGTGGTCCAAGGTGGCGAGCACACCGTCAAAGAACCCGTTGAAGTTCAGCACACCGACCGGACAGGCGTGGATCGCCAACTGGCTCCAGGTGAGGACTTCAAAAAGCTCGTCGAGCGTTCCGAATCCCCCTGGCAGGGCGATGAACCCCTCCGACTCCATCACCATGATCTGCTTCCGCTGGTGCATGGTCTCCACCACCCGCATGTCGGCCACGCCGGGGTGTTTGAGTTCGCGGGTGTTGAGAAAAGTGGGAATCACGCCGGTGACCTCTCCGCCCGCCGCCAGCACTCCATCCGCCACAGCCCCCATCATGCCCACACCGCCGCCGCCATACACCAGACGGATGTTCCGGCTGGCCAGCAGACGGCCCATTTCGCGGGCAAGGGCAGCGTATGGCGGGTCGTTTCCGGGACTGGAGCCGCAGTAAACAGCAAGGGAGGAAAACATGGAAAAGGGGGAAGGGTAAAGGGCTCAGGGTTCAGGGCAAAAAGGCTGGTTTCAAGGGACTTTGATCGGTTCCCTGAAATCCCCTGCATTTCCGCTGCTTCCCGCTTCTCCTCTCCACCTGTCAGGCCACCAAACCTCCGCGGCGGAGGATATCCTGGATGACATTTTCGAAAGGCTGGTCAGGGCTGGTGCCAGCGAGGCCGATACCGCGGCGGGCGCAGGATTTTTTGAGCTCCTCGTTCCAAGCGGCAACGGCGGCCTCGTAAAGCCGGGCCTCGCGCGGGGTGACGGTCAGACGCTGGTGCCGGCCGGTCTCGATGCAGGTGAGGTCGATGTCTCCCTTCCAGTCGCATTTGAGGTCCGTGTCGTCCTGCACCTGAATGCAGAAGACATCATGCCGGTGCCACTGAAGGAACTTCAGCCCGTCGTCGAATCCGCCGGGGAAAAGGAAATCGGACAGGACGATGACGATGCCCCTCCGGCGGTGGCGCACTTGAAACTCCTTGGCGCATGCCGTGAAATTGGTGTCCGCCCCAAAGGTTTGGGTGTCGTCCAGGGATTTCAGAAACGGCATGACATTGCCCCGGCCCCGGCATTTCTCCAGAATGGGCTGGAGCTTGTCGGCAAGCCCGTAGACGCACACTTGGTCCAAGGTGTGCAGGCCGATGTATCCCAGGGCGGCAGCCAACTGCCGGGCAAAGAGGAACTTGCCGCGCATGGAGTGACTGCCGTCCAGAAGGATGTAAATCGTGGCGTCCTCGTCGATTTCAAACAGCTTCACCACAAGGTGCTCGAACCGGGCGTAAACCCGCCAGTCGATGGACCGGAAATCGTCTCCGTAATGGTACTCCGCATAATCCGCAAAGGTAATCCCCGCCCCCTTTTTGGTGCTCTTGCGGTCCGCCTGCAGGGAGCCGCCCAACACCTTGCGGGCGAGCAGATAGAGGGATTCCAGTTTGCGGATGAAGGCGGGGTCCGTCAGCATGACGAAACATTCCGTAAGCGCAAACCGCTCAAGGGAAACAGCGGAATTTGCGGAAGGTGTCTGGGTGGTCTGTCGATTCTATCGGGAAAGCACAGGTGCATTGGGCCTGTACCGCCCGATCCAGCAATTGGGTTTGCAGCTTGCTTCTCTTGGCGGTAGGATGGCGGGATGCAGGACAGTGTGCCGCTTTTACATCATGCACGGGCGTCGGAGATAAAGGAGATTAGCAAAGCCATGAAGCGGGCGGCGGCGAAAATAGCCGGCGATCCGGAATTGCGGCGTCAGGCCCGGCAAGCCACCGGAATGTATACCAAGGGCGACAAGCTAAAAGCGAAGTTCCGCTGATGATGATCACCCCCCGGGTGGTGATCGGGTATCACGGATGTGATGAGAAGGAGGCGCGACTGGCTCTTGAGGGCGGGCTACTGCGAGGAAGCACCAATGCATATGACTGGCTTGGACACGGCGTGTATTTTTGGGAGGACAGCCCAGCACGCGCGATGAGATGGGCACAGGATGCCGCTCGTCGGGAGAATTCCCGTGTCAAAACCCCCGCTGTCCTGGGAGCAGTTCTGGATTTGAAATCCTGTCTGAATCTGACAGACCCAGAGAGTATTGGCTTGGTTCAGCTCGCTCACACGGATTTCATGATCCTCTGCGCCAAAGACAAAGTGAAGTTGCCACAAAATAAAGGTGTCCACTTGGGAGCCCGCTATTTGGACTGCGCAGTCATGCAGCATCTGCACACGCTTTATGAAAAGGACGACCGGTCTCCCTTTGACAGCATCAGGGCATTTTTCACGGAAGGGGAGCCGGCATATGAAAACGCAGGATTCCGAATCTTGGACCATGTGCAGATCTGCATCCGAAATCCCCGCTGCATCCTTGGCTACTTCCGCCCCTTGTTTCTGGACTGATGCTGAAGAGAGCGCGGACTTTATCTTTTGTCTGCAAGGTCATTTTCTTTCTGCCGGCTACCGCACTTGGGCGGTCAGAAGCATGAGACCGGAAAGGTGGGTGTTGTAGTTATATTCCTGATCCCTGGCACCGGCCTCCCACTGCATGGCGAACTGGCCGTCGGGGCCGGTGCTGTTTTTCAGCATGGAGTCGGCGCTGGCGCGCAGGACATTCCGCAGTCGGTCCGCCAGTTCCGGCTGGGACTTCCGGCGGGCCACGCATTGAAGCACCTGCCCCAGGCGGCTGGCGAAAACGCCTTTGAAGAGGGCGGTGTCCCAGCCCTTGGTGCTGAGCTTTTCCCGGATGACGCCATCGGTCGTGAGGGCATCGCCGCGGTCGAGCAAGCCGTTGAGAAAAGCGGCGCACTCCTCCAACAGAGCGGCCTCCCCTGTGGCCTCGGAGAGCGCGGCGAGGCCGCCGGCCCACAGTCCCTGGTTGTAGGTCCAGTGGTCACCGCTGTGGCCGGGAGCGTCCACGATGCCGGTGCCGTCGTACAGCCTGTGTTTCCGCACCCAGGACTGCGCCTGCCGCGCCGACTCCAGATAGGATTTTTCGCCGGTGGCCCCGTAAAGCTGCACGGAAAGATTCAGGAAAAGGAGATTCGAGACCGCGTTGGCCACGGGCGGTTTGTGCTCCAGATTCCATATCACCCCGCCGTCGGGTTCCGGCAGCCGGTGGTCCGCCATGTGGCGGTGGATGGCCTTGGCGGTGGCCAGATACGGCGGGGCTTGGGTGCGGAGGTGCATCTTCATCCAAGCGATTCCCCACCAACCGGAGTCATCGAGGTATTCGTTGCAGAACTCCGAATAGCCTTCGCGGGTGCTGCGGCGGGCGCGGGGTTTGGCGTGCAGCCGGGCATCGTCCTTTTCAGACCACTGACCGCGCTTTTTCAGACCCGCCACCACGGCGGGCATATGGTCGGCATTGGTGCGGTGCGTGGCGTGGAGCGCGGCGAGGGCGGCATCGTGGGAGGTGCCGCCGGTGATGTTCATGAAGTCGATGAGCATCTCCACCGCGTTGGCGCAGGACCACCATGGCGGGTTGCGGCGGCCCTCATAAAAGGCGCGCAGCTGGTCCCCGCTTTGGTCCAGCCAGATATTCAGATCCGGGCACCAGTACAGCCTGTCCAGCAGGTCGATGCCGTTCTCCAGCCGCAGCCGCAGCCGCATGTCCAGCTCCGGACTTCCGGACGCCGGCGAAGGCGTGGAGGATGTCTGTGCCGGTGTGTCAGCCGGCTTCCCGGCTTTGTCGGGACCTTGCGCCAAGGACAATCCCGGCTTGGCGAAGGCTGGAGCCAGCAGCCAGCGCAGGGCGGTCCGGCGGAGAAAACGAGGGCCGGGGAGCCCGGACGCTGACGGCATGGGAATGCGGTTCATAGGCTGGCCTGCTTGCTCCAACGGAGCCACACTTCAGGGAGTGCGGAGAGGTTGCGGGAAATCCTGACAAGCCCGCCGGCACGGCCGGTCCGCTGCGTGTCAGGCGGTTTTGGCAGGGAATTGGAGGGCCGGATCAGCGTCGATGACAGCCTGCAGCTCCGGCCAGCCGCCGGGCTGCTGGAGCTGAAAGAGATTCAGGTAGACCGCGACCTCCGTGGAGGGATGGGCGGCCAGCAGGGCCTGCACACCGGCCTTCACTTTCTCCGGATCCAGATGGACGGGGGTGTCGCCCTCGATGCCCCCCTTGCCGTCGTGGGGAATGCCAAGGTGGTCGAGGAAGGTGGCCAGCATGGCGCTGCGGCCCTTCATCAGCCAGATTTGAAGGATGTTCTCACCGGCGGCCTCGTTGAGCTTGGATTTCAGTTGCTCCACCAGCCAGGCGCACTGCTCGGCCTTGGTTTTGCGGGCCACAAAGATCGGTCGGAGGCGGCGCTGGGCGGCCATGGAGGCGAGGGCGGCCTTGAAAACCTCCTTTTCCGAATCCCGCAGCCAATCGGCGATGGCCAGACTGGATTCGGCGGGCATGCTTTGGAACATGAGGTAGGCTTTCATGTGTGAGGAAATTGTGACAGGGATGGATTTGGTGGTGGGAAAAAACCCGGGGAAACTGAAGCGGGACCACTAGGCAGAGCCCCGCGTCTTGTCGAGCGGCGATTGTGACCGCCGGACAACCCGGCGCGGGAATCCGGGCGTTTTGATCCCGTTCAGACAACGCCGGCCACCGGCGGGCCGGAGACAAAAGGCGGTATCGGACAGCCGATGGTGTCGGCGGCGGCGCGGAGGAGTTCGGCCTCGCCGCTGGAAAGGCGGCCATCCGCCAGCGCCGCGGCCGCACAGGCGTCCAGCAGCTGCCTTTTGACTTCGGGCAACGCGCGGTCAAACCGGTTCAGCGCGGCGTCGATGCGGTCCAGAGTGGGTGGGCCGGACGTCAGCGCCAGTTGCACACCGGAGGCGCGCAGGCTGGCCGCCGCCGCCTGCATCGCTTGGCTGTGGGCCGGTGACGGGGGCGGGCCGCCGAGGGACGCGAAGGCGGACAGCAGCGTGGAGGTTTCGGCGGCGGCATCCGCCAGATTCCGCAGACTGATGGCGGGAGGCGGTGGACGGTGGAAGAAATGATCCAGGTGCCGCCGCACCATTTTCTGAAGCATGAACTCAAACAGGTCCATCCGCCCATCGGCGGCGATGAGCTTCTGAAGAATGTGGGAAAAACGCCCGTACTCTGCCGGGGTCAGCCGGCGCAGAGAGGGCAGGGCCAAGTCCAGAACTGCAATCAACTGCGAGGAGTGCCAGCCGCCGAGGATGCCCGCGGCCTCACGGACGGTGGCGGCAGTGTTTTCATCCGTCAGGTCCGCCAGCACGGGCTCCGCCTGTTGGCGGGCATCCGGATTTTTGGCCAGCAGCATGGCGATGATCACCGCCTGAGCTCCTGCGGGATCGCGGATCAGCTGTCGGATGGCGGAGGGAATGGAACCGCCCATGATCCGCGCGGAGGCCACATCCTGCTCCGTGGGCTGGCCGATGCGGTCCAAGGCGGCGCGGACGGTGGTGGCGGCGACCACCCCGGATTGCGGAAAAAGCTGAAGGCCGGAGACCGGGGCGGACGGATGGCCGGTCCTCCGCAAAGGCGGCACCTCATCATCCTCCACCAGCCCGGACTGCGCACTGATATCCGGGAGACTGACCTTGGGCCAGGTGCCGTCCCAGTGGGGCAGAATGGCCCGGATGCGTTTTTCCAGCGGCGGATGCGAGGCCATGGCGCCCAGCAGGCCACTGCTCAGCGGATGGCTGAACATGAGATGGCTGGCCTCCTCCGCACGTGGTGTTTTCAGTTCCGATCCGTAGGTGTAGCCGCCGATTTTAAGCAGGGCCCCGCCGATGCTGTCAGGATTCCGGGTGAACTGCACGGCGGCGGCGTCCGCCAGGAATTCCCGCTGCCGGGAGATGGCGGCCTTTATCAGATTTCCAAAAAACACGCCCAGATACCCGGCCACCAACATCCCGGCTCCCGCCAGCAGCAGCACCATGCGGGGATCGATGCTTTTACTGTCACTGCGGCTGCGGCCGCCGCGCGTCTCCGCCGCGACCCGCAGGACGATCCGTCCCAGAATCGCCAATACCAGCAGTCCGTACACCACACCGATGAGCCGCAGATTCAGCCGCATGTCGCCGTTGAGGATATGGCTGAACTCATGGGCGATGACTCCCTGAAGCTCGTCACGGGTCAGGGAACGCAGACAGCCACGGGTCACGCCGATCACTGCATCCGACGGTGTGTGGCCGGCGGCGAAGGCGTTGATGCCCTCCTCCTGATCCAGAATCCAGACCGCGGGCACCGGCGTGCCGGCGGCCAGAGCCATTTCCTCCACCACATTCAGCAGCCGCCGCTCATCCCGCTGGGTGGAGTCCGGCGGCACCGGCCTGCCGCCCAGATCCCGTGCCACCACGGATCCACCGGCGGAAAGCTGGAGAGTTTTGAATCCGCTGCCCGCTCCGATCACCAAGCCGGTTCCCGCCGCCACCATTCCGAGCAGCCCCCAGTCCAGCAGCCCGCCCCGCCAGCCGGTGGCGAACCCCGCGGCAATGTAAATGATGACGGTGATGGCGGCGACCGACAGGAAAAACAGCACCAGCAGCCGGCGGGTCCGGCGGCGGGCATCCTCCTGGTTTTGGAAAAAATCCATGCTTCTGACCGGGCACCGCGGATGGCCCGCGCGTTCGGGTTTTCAGGTTGCCTGCGCCATCTATTTCCTCAGACCACCAGCGCCAACCGGGGTTTGGCGGTGAATTCCCGCCACGGATAGGCACGCCCATCGTGGAGGCACTGGTGCACCCATGAGAAGAGAGCCTGAAACTCGGGATTTCCTTGGCGGATCTGCTCGATCTTCCGCCACTCCAGCGGACGCTGGCGTGCGGAGGTCAGCCGCTGGCGCACCAGCCGGCCCTGCAGAGCCTCAAATTCGCGGGCAGTCATTTCCGGGATGCGGTCGGCGTGCGGCAGATCGTCGAGATCCTCCACGGTCAGATTGTAAACCGTGATGCCCACGCCGTACTCCGTGCCCAGCTGCCGCAGGCCCTCGGCGAGCTGCTCGTCGCGGATCGGTGCGCAGACCACCAGCTCCCCGGCATGCCCCCACCGGGAATGGCTCAGTGCCTGGAAGAAATCCTCCCGGAAATGGTCAAAGGTCATCGACACCGACAGCTTGACACTGGACACCGTGAACGGGGCCACGCCCATGGAGCGCTTCCATTCCAGCAACTGCGGGCTGAGCACCAGGCCCTGCTCCGTCACCTCGCCGGTTTCCCAGTCGATCACGGCGGCGTCCGGGCACTTCCAGACATTCTCATAAGGCGCGCCGGGAGCGAAGGAGGACTCGAACACAAACGGGAACCGCCCCGACACCTCCATGTCGCGGGCATAAATGGCGCGGAACTTCATGGCCCGCGCCACCGCGCGGTCCATCCGCTCCGGAGTGGTCTCGAAAAGCAGTCCCAGCCGCGCCTGGGCCAAAGTGGCGGACCCGCCGGAAGGCACCGCGGCGGCATTGCCCACAGGCATGCGGCGCAGGTAATATCCCTGCCCCTGCTCCACCTTGGCGATGGGGCTGCCGGGATCGCAGCACATGATGGAGAAGTGGTAGCGCAGGGTGGCGTCGCTGTATTCCTGCTGCAGCCGGAACTTCACCAGCCGGATCAGCTCGGTCCCTTTGATGGCCTCCGCCGGATTCGAAGGCAGGATTTCCGGTAAAATTTCATTCAGCTGGTCCCTCAAATTCATAAAAAATAAAATGCAGGCTCCAACCACCGCGAACAGCCCGGTGCCTTTGCCTGAAAGCTTTTCCACCGTGGAGCCGCCCTTTTGCGCCGTCAAGCACGCCTGGTTAAGGAAGGAAAAATTTTAAAAACTCTTCCTCCAGCCCTTGAAAGTAATGCTTCGGGTCACTGGATGGACTCCAGTCCCCAGCGTTTGCCCAAGGGTTCCAGATCCTGACGCATGGCCCATTCGTCTGGGCGGTCGCTGGAGGTGTGGCGGCGGCTGGCACCTTTGAGGATCATACAGCCCGTGTTGTCGCCGATCCGGGCCACCTCAGCCACCTCCTCGGCGGTCAGCGGATTTCCGCCGGGAAGGGCAGCCATGTCGCGGATCTGGTCCTCAATGGTGCGGGAGTTTTCTCCGGCCTCCTGGATGAAGGTGGGCACCACGCTCTCAACCGCGGGGTGCGCCAGATTCCACAAGCAGGCGAACTGAAGCAGGCTCAGGCCGTGCTTGTCGGCGATGGGCCTCATTTTGGCGACTTTCTCCAGACCGCGCTCCACCCAGCCTGCCGGGCGGAAGCTGCGGTGGTCCCCCGGACGGAAGGTGTGCCCGGGCTTTATATCCCCGTGGAACAGACCCCCGTAGTCCACCACGCGGGTGAGCAGCTTGACGCCGAACTCATCCGCCGCCGGCAGCGCCAGCGATCCCGGCCACGGCTCCAGGGGATTAAGGATGATCATGGCCCAGTCGATCAGCTCGCAGTAGGATTCGAAACACTGGATGAGATCATAAGTAAAACCGTTCGCCGGGCCGGGGGCAATGCCCAGCTGACAGGCCAGACCTTGCGTTTTCAGGCTGTGCATCCCCTCCCACACCGCCTCGCTGGTGTAGCCGCGCTCGTCGGGATTGTGCAGCATCAGCAGGTCAAAATGACTGGTGCGGCAGCGGGCAAGGGATTTCTCCGTCGCGGTTTTCAGGAAGTCCGCATACTCCTCCGGGCCGCGCAGGGCGGGATCGGTGAAGCGGGGATAGCCTTTCGAGCCGTCCCGGACGCCGTCATAAAAGTCATGTCCCACGCTGCCGACCAAGCAGTAGCTGGACCGGTCGATGCCTGTCAGGGCCTGGCCCAGCAGCTCATCCGCCCGCCCGCCGCCGTAAACGTCAGCAGTGATGAAGGTGCGGATGCCCGATTCGTAGGCGAGCTGGATGGCTTGGATAAACCGTGTCTCCTCCAGCACCTCGCCGAAGTGCATGAATCGTCCGCCGCTCCAAGTGCCGTAAACAGTGCGTGTAAGGTCCATAATCAAGTCTGAAGGTTGCGGAGGTGTGGAACAATGCTGCTTGGGAAATCCGGAAGGATCAGCCGGCGCAGGGAAATCAATAACCGGCTCCCCGCTTCCGGGAGGCTGCATTCCTGCCCAACTTGCTTAAACGGTTCCGCCCCGCAAGCGTTTCAAAAGGAAAGAGCGCAGGAGGGAGGACAGGAGCCGGAGAGCAGGGACTCGAAACACCGATTCCCTGCCCGGAAGCTTTTGGCTTTCCTGCGGACCGGGTTTTCTTTAATGAAGCGGCACTATGTTTTTTTCCTCTTCCGGACCTCCGCTGAAGCGCTTGTTTCTGGGGCTGATTCTGATGGCTGGGAGCTTGGTTCCACAGCACCGGGCGGCAGCGGAAACGGTGATCGTGCTTGATCCCGGCCATGGCGGCCATGAATCGGGAGCCGTCTGGGGCGGTGTGCGGGAAAAACATCTGAATCTCAACATCGCCCGGCGGGTGGAGAGCATCCTGCGGTCGCGGGGCTACACCACCGTGATGACACGCCGGAAGGATGTGTTCATTTCCTTGGACTACCGGGCCCGGGTAGCCAATCAGTTCCGCCGCTCGGTACTGGTCAGCATCCATTGCAACTCCGACGGACGCCAGCGCGGGCGCGGTATCGAAACCTACTATGCCGGTTCCAGCGGGAAACGGCTGGCCCGCCAAATTCACCGCCGGCTGGATTCCCGCACCTCCACCCCCAACCGCGGCCTCAAACCCTGCCGCTTCAGTGTGCTGCGCCGGACGGACTGCCCCGCTGCTTTGGTGGAGTGCGGGTTTCTCTCCTCCAAATCCGAACGCCGGCTGCTGTGCAGTCCTGCCTATCAGCAGCGTGTTGCCTTGGCGATCGCGGAGGGGATCGCGATAGGGATCAGGTAGGTTAAAGGATTCAGGCCCAAGGGTTCAGGAGGGGGCGGAAGAGATATTTTTGAAAAAGGCCTCCTATAGCTTCCCACTCCACTTCCTTATGAACCCTGAAACCTGAACGCTTTAACCTTTTCCGAGTTGCAGAGCCGGGACGCCTCCGGTTTACTCGGCTCTCATAGTTGACCGCATGGAGGCAAGAATTTTAATCCGGGAGGTGACAGTGGTGAGTCCTGGCCAGGAAACCGCTGTCAGGGATGTGCTCATGGCCGACGGACGCTGGGAATTCCCGGAGACGCCGCCCGGGGACGCCCGTGTAATCGACGGCACGGGGAAAATTCTGCTGCCCGGTCTCTACGATCTCCATGCGCACTTGCGCGAGCCCGGCCGCGAGGACAGCGAAACCATCGCCACCGGGACCGCCGCCGCACTGGCGGGAGGCTTCACCGGCCTGACCCTGATGCCGGACACCATTCCCCCGGTGGACAATGGCGGCATGGTGCAGAGCCTGCTGGAAATCGCGGGCCGCACGGCTCTCTTCCCCGTGCAGGTGGCTGGCTGCATCACCAGGGTGCGTGAGGGGAAGGAACTGGCGGAGATCGGCGAGATGCGCTCCCGCGGGGCGGTGATGATCACGGATGACCCCGATCCCGTGGCCAATCCGCAGGTGCTTCGCCGGGCGCTCCAGTATTCCCGCGATCTGGGCGTGCTGGTGGCCACCACGTGCGATGTGCGGGAGCTTTCCGGCCAGGGAGCCATGCACGAGGGAAGCCTCTCCTACCGGCTGGGTCTGCCCGGCCTGCATCCCTGCGCGGAGGAAATTGGCATCGCCCGCGATATCCGCTTGGCCCAGAGCTGCGGAGCGCGCATTCACATCCGCGGTGTCAGCACCGCCCGCAGTGTGGAGACCATCCGCCGCTATAAGAGTGAAGGGGCCGCCGTCACCGCCGAAGCCGCGCCGCACCATCTCCTTTTCACGGATGAGGACGTGGGCAATTACGACACCCGTTACAAGGTCAAGCCCCCCCTGCGTCCCGAGGCTGACCGCCTGGCGCTGCTCCAAGCGGTGCGTGACGGGGTGATCGACCTGCTGGCCACGGATCACACTCCCTGCACCTGGTTTGAAAAGACCCGCGATTTCGGGTCCGCCCCTTTCGGCATGACCGGTCTGGCCACCGCTCTGTCCGCGCTGCACGATCAGCTTATTTCAAAGGACCTGCTCACTTGGGAGGTGTTGGTGGCACGCTTCTCCAATGCTCCCCGCCGGCTGCTCGGGCTGGAAGCACCGGGGATCGTTCCCGGCACGGTGGTGAATGCCATCCTTTTTGATCCCCGGAAAACCATCACCTTTACCCCTGCCCTTCTGAAGTCCCCCTCGCTGAACACGCCTTTTCTTAACAGGACCCTTACCGGCGCTGTGGTTGGAGCCGCCTTGGGAACCCAGGCGCTGACCGGGGAATTCGCCGACGGTGGGCCCTGAGTGACTTTTCACAAGTGTTCCGTGCGGGCTGGCTTCCCGTTTCTTTCCCTCCCCTCCCTTCCCCGTTTTCCTCCATGCGCTACACTGAAAAACTCGCTCGCCGCATCGCTCAGACCGGCAGCCATCTCTGCATCGGTCTCGATCCCCGGCCGGACCTCATCCAAGGGAGTGTGCGGGATTTTCTACTGCGCACTGTCGACGAAACCGCTGCCCATGCCGCCTGCTTCAAACCGAACATTGCCTACTTTGAAGCCTTCGGCTCCGCCGGCATTGTTCTTTTTGAGGAGGTCCGCGCCGCCATCCCCAGTGAAATCCCAGTACTGCTGGATGCCAAGCGCAGCGATATCGGGGAGACCCAGAAATACTATGCCAAAGCTTTCTTTGACCAGTGGAATGTGGATGCCGTCACCCTGAATCCCTTTCTGGGATTTGACTCGATCGAGCCCTTTCTGGATTATGAGGGGCGCGGACTTTACCTGCTGGCGGTGACCTCCAACGCCGGGGCGGCGGACATTGAGCTTCAAAAGCTCGCCGACGGCCGGCAGGTTTTCGAACTGGTGCAGGATCTGGCCCGCCGCGCCTGCGGGCGCGCTGCTGATGTCGGTTACGTGCTCGGACTGACCAACGCCGCGGACACTGTGCTGTCCCGCATGGATGATGTCCCGCTGCTGATTCCTGGCTTGGGCACCCAAGGTGGCGATCTCGCAGCCCTGAAATCCTCACAGCGTCAGTCCCCTCCGTTGATCAATGTTTCCCGGGGCATCCTGTATCCGCCGTCCGGACAGACTCCGGCTGGAGCCGCAGCGGGTTATGCAACTCAGATCCGGGAAGCCTTGGCTTCCTGAGAAGCCTGCAGACAGGTCCTGCAGTTACGCTTTCAAGAAGGAGGAAAGTACGATCCGCTTGTTTCAGGGACAGCTGGGACATGGTCCTGCTCTATCCCGGCAGCTTCATACCTCCGCAGCACTCTATTTCAGTGATGCCCGCGCGCTCTGCCTACCTTGGCTGGCACAAATGCCCGACTGGAGGGAGTGAGCAGGGCACCAAGAATATTGGCGACGCTCATTTTAAAGCTGGAGCGGAAGGACTGGCGGTCAAGGCGGGAGAACAGGGTCATGGATCGAAATCGGAGTTTCAGCGGTTGAAATGGAAAAAAATGAAAAGGGAAGAGAGCATGAAGCAGGCCTCATCAGAAATCCGTCAGCGGTTATTGTAGGCCAAGGCCGGCGCTGGATGTGCAGGCTCTTTGCCGGACTCCACATGGATGGCTGTGGATCCATAGGCGGAGGGCATCAGCATGTCCGCCTCCTGGGGGGAGCGG
>JAQGPJ010000086.1 GCA_028293125.1 Verrucomicrobiales bacterium
ATCACGGACAACACCGAGCAGGCGCTGGAGCTGTCCGCCCTGGCACAGTCCCGCGGACTGGTGCTGCAGGTGGGGCACATCGAGCGCTTCAATCCCGTGATGGGGTTGCTGGAGGAGCGGCTCACCAGCCCGCGCTTCATTGAGGCCCATCGGCTCTCCCCCTTCCCCAACCGCAGCACGGACATCGGCGTAGTGCTGGACCTGATGATCCATGATCTGGAGATCATCCTGCACCTCGTGAAGAGTCCTGTGGAGAGCGTGGACGCCGTGGGCGTGCCGGTGCTGACCCGCCGGGAGGACATCGCCAATGCCCGGCTGCGCTTCGCCAACGGCTGTGTGGCCAACATCACCGCCAGCCGCATCAGCCCGGAGCGCCTGCGCAAACTGCGCGTCTTCCAAAGCGATGCCTACCTCTCCCTTGACTATCAGGCCCAGGAGGGCAAAATCTATCACAGCGAAGGCATGTCCATCGTCTGCGAGGATGTGAAACTGGAGCGCGACGAGCCCCTGAAGCTGGAGTTGGCGGCCTTTGCCGAATGCGCCCGCCACGGTCTGCGTCCCCGCGTGGGGGGCCAGGAGGGGGCGGCGGCGCTGGAACTGGCCATGCGCATCACCCGGCTGATCCGGGAGGGCGGCCATGCCTTGGATGCCACCATGCCCTTTCCGGTCTGATGATAATTGGAGATCGTATGCCTGGCACCATGAATTACCTGTTTATCCTTGCGGGCGAGCGCAGCGGCGACCGGCATGGGGCCGGCGTGATGGAGGAACTGCACCGGCTGTCCCCGAATCTGAAAATCCACGGCCTCGGCGGCGGGGAGATGCACGCCCTGAGTCCGCAGGTGACCGATTGGGTGGAGGAGGCCGGGGTGGTGGGCATCGTGGAGGTCCTTAAAAAATACGGCTGGTTCAAACAGAAATTCAGCGAAACCCTGGCACGGATCCGGGAACTGAAACCGGACGCGGTGGTGCTGATCGACTATCCTGGCTTCAATCTCCGCCTTGCCCATGCCCTGAGGGAAGGCGGATTCACCGGGCGCATCATTTATTACATCAGTCCCCAGGTCTGGGCCTGGCACCGGGGCCGTATCCCTAAAATGGCGGCCACCCTTGACCTCATGATCTGCATTTTTCCCTTCGAGAAGGACCTCTATGAAGGGTATGGCCTGCCCACGGTCTTTGGCGGCCATCCGCTGGTGGAGTACCACCGGCGGAACAGCAGTCCTGATATTCCAAGGGAGACCAATCTTATCGGCCTTTTCCCTGGGAGCCGGCGGCGGGAGATCACCAAGCTGTTTCCCATCCTGCTGGAGACCGCGCGCCGGATGAAGGCCGCTGACGGCTCACTGCAATTTGCCGCCTCCGCCGCCTCTGAAAAACTGGCGGCCCTGATGCGGACCATGCTGGAGGCGGCTCCGGTGCCGGACCTGACCATTGAGACGGGCACCATGCACACCCTCATGCGCCGGGCGGAGTGCGGAGCCGTGGCCAGTGGCACCGCCACCTTGGAGGCGGCCATCCACGGCCTGCCCCACTGCCTCATCTACAAAGTTTCCACCGGCACCTATCTTTTTGCGCGGGCCGTCATGCGGGTAAATTATTTGGGCATTGTCAATCTCATCGCCAAACGGCTGCTGGTCCGCGAGTTTCTTCAGAAGGACTGCTCGCCGGAGCGCCTTTGCGATGAGCTGCTGCGCCTGCACCGCAGTCCGGAGACCCGGGAGCGGCTGGTGGGGGATCTGAAAAAGATCGTGGACACCCTGGCCGCGGACGGTGCCTACCACCGGGCCGCGCAGGCCATTCTGGACACCGCCTCCTGAACCGGCGGCTCAGTCAGTCAGTCAAGAGAGGTCCCCGCTGTTCCTTCCGCCCCGATATGGAGGCTCGGGGCGGATTTCTCTTTTCTTGGCAAACGTCCCGGAGTGTGTGATGGGCCTTGTCATGCGTCTTGAAGTCATCAACACCGGCACCGAACTCCTCCTGGGCAGCACGCTGAACACCCACCTTGGCTTTCTGGGGGAAACCCTGCTGCCACTGGGCCTGCGGGTGGGCCGGCAGGTGACCATTCCGGATGGAGAGATCATCCGGGATGCGGTACTGGAAAGCGTGGGCCGCGCGGACATTGTCATCGTCACCGGGGGGCTGGGGCCGACCAGCGACGACATCACGCGGGAGCTGATCGCGGAACTCCTCAATTTGCCTCTGGAGGAGAACGAGGGCGTGATGCGGGTCATCCGCCTCATCCTGAGCCGCCGGAACCGTGAGCTCAATGAGCAGACCCGCCGCCAGGCCATGGTGCCGCGCGGGGCCACCGTGCTGGCCAACGCCTGGGGGACTGCTCCTGGCCTGTATCTGCCGCCGCATCCCGTGGCCGCCGCCGGCGGGGAGCTTTCCCCGCATCTCATTCTGCTGCCCGGCCCGCCACGGGAGCTGCGCCCCATGGTGCGGGAGGTGGTGCTGCCGCTGCTGGGGTCCATCTGTGAAGGCCGCACGGTTCCCCGCGGCATGAGAAACTTCCGCATCGCCAATCTCGGTGAAAGCCAGGTCGCCGCCACGGTGGAGGAGCCCATCACTTCCTTGGGCGATGTGGAGCTGGGCTACTGCGCCCGTGCGGGCGAGGTCATCGTGCGGGTGCTGGGCACGCCCGAGCACTTGGCGGCGGCGGAGACCATCGTGAGCGCCGCTTTCCCCGAAAACTACTACTCCGCCCAGGAATTCCCGCTGGAGCACACCGTGGTGGATCTCCTGACCCGCATGGGACAGACCGTCAGCACCGCGGAATCCTGCACGGGTGGCTTGGTGGCGCACCGTCTGACCAATGTTCCCGGCGCCTCGGCGGTGTTTCCAAGGGGTTATGTCACCTATGCCAACGACGCCAAAACCGATATTCTGGGTGTGCCCATGGAGTTGCTGGCCAACCACGGAGCCGTGAGCGCGGAGGTCTGCGCCGCCATGGCCGAAGGCTGCCGCGCGGCGGCGGACACGGACCATGCCCTGGCCCTCACCGGCATCGCCGGGCCCGGCGGGGGATCGGACGTCAAACCCGTGGGCACCGTCTTCATCGGTCTGGCCTCCCGGGGCCACGGCCAGCCGGTGGTGGAGCACCATATCTTCAATGTGGAGCGCGAAACCTTCAAGCAGCTGGCCTCGCAGATTGCGTTGGACCTCCTGCGCCGGCGGCTGATCCGGCTGATCTAGGACTGCATCCGCCGCATCCGTGCGCGTTCCAGCACATACTCAACTTGGCTTTATGGATACGAAAGTTGGTCGCACACAGCTTTGCAATTGCCTGCTCCAAATCCAGCAGCCCGTGAATATCAGCGGTCTCCAGCAGGTTGATAGTTCCTGCCGGCACGATGGAGCGGGCTTCCGCCGCCCTCCAGGCTTGGCGGTCATCCATCAGAATCACCGGTATATTCCGCTCCAACGCCAGTGAAATGGCCTCTGTCTCACCCGCATCCAGCGCCAGTGATGCATCAATCCGCAGCGGACTCACAACCTCCACCCATTCCGGCAATTTTGCTGCCCATGTAAAAACCGCAGGCGGAGTTTTGGGATGCTGCAGCTCGCGCCATACTGCCGGAGGGATGAGCACTTTTTGGAAAAGCTTGGGCAGGAGCTCAATTTCTCCGATCAAAACCAAGTAATTGATTGGCAAATATCGGAAATGACTGTCATCATCGCTTGAGAAAATGGCTCAAAGCAGCGCTGTTGCGCTCATAGTCCTCGGACGTGAGCTCCAGCATAGCGCCATGGTCCTTCAGAAATTTCTCCGTCTCGTTGAATTCCAAATCGAGCATGCGGCTCACCTGCCCTCTCGAAAGCTTCCCGTCCTTGTATCCTTCCAAAGCCAGCATCTCCAACACACGACGGCTGGAATGCGGGCCATCAAGGCACAGTGAGTGGGCAATTTGGTCAGGGACTTCGACAGAAACCAGCATCCCACGATTATATCAGGTCTTCACGGCTGAATCAAGCAAAGCGGTGCAGCTTCTGTATGCACACTTGCTGAGGACTGAAAATCCGCCGGAGGGAGCTTTGGAAATGCCTCCAAAAGACTTCCCGTCGGGCGGCTTTCCATGCTTCCATCCGGAACTGGCGGGATGCGGTTTGGAATTCCTCCTCCCTCCATTCAGGCCATCCCGATCCTTTCCCCCTATGAGCCCATCCGAACCCACTCCCGGACAGACTGCAAAGCCAGGGTTTCTGGAACGCCGGTTCCAGCTGGGGCGGAACGGCACCACAGTCAGTCGGGAGATCATGGCCGGTCTGACCACCTTCGCCGCCATGGCCTACATTCTGGTGGTGAATCCCTCCATTCTGCAGAGTGGCGGAATGCCGCAGGGGGCGCTGGTCACCGCCACAGCGGTGGGGGCGGCGGTGGCGACCCTGTTGATGGCCTTCATGGCCAATCTGCCCTTGGCCTTGGCTCCCGGCATGGGCATCAACGCGTTTTTCGCCTATACAGTGTGTCTTGGAATGGGGGTTCCGTGGCAGGATGCCCTGGGTCTGGTGCTGGTGAACGGGGTGCTTTTCCTGCTCCTTTCCGTGACCGGGGTGCGGGCCAAAATCGTGGCCGCTCTGCCCCATTCCCTGAAGGCCGCAGTGTGCGCCGGGATCGGGCTTTTTATTGCCTTCATCGGACTTAAAAACGGCGGGCTGGTGGTGACCCATCCCGTCACTTTGGTCACCCTGGGTGACCTGAGCTCACCTCCGGTGGCTCTTTTTGCCGGAGGGCTGCTGCTCACCTGCGTGCTGGTGGCGCGGGGAACTCCGGCGGCCATTCTCATCTCCATGGCGGTCATCACCCTGGCAGGATTGTGGGTGCCGGATGGCAAAGGGGGAGTTCTCACCACCCTGCCCCACAATGCCTTTTCCCTGCCGGCCTCCTTGAACGACACGTTTCTGAAGCTCCGTTTCCACTTTCTCATCAACGATCCGTTCAAAGCTCTGCCGGTGATTCTGACCCTGCTGCTGGTGGACATGTTCGACAACATCGGCACCCTCATCGGAGTCACCAAACGCGCCGGCCTTATGGACCAGGACGGCAACATCCCAAAGCTGCCGCAGGCGCTGGCGGCGGATTCCCTGGCGGCGATCGCCAGCGCGCTGCTGGGCACCTCCACGGTGGTCAGCTATATTGAAAGCGCCACCGGTGTGCAGGCCGGCGGGCGCACGGGCCTGACCGGCGTGACGGTGGCGGTCTGTTTTCTACTGGCCCTGTTTCTGACGCCGGTGATCCTGATGATTCCCGCAGTGGCTGTGGCCCCGGCGCTGGTGGTGGTGGGCATCCTGATGTTTGAAAGCGTGGCCGAAATCGATGTCCGCCGGTTCGGGAACGCCGTCCCCGCCGTCCTGACCCTGATGATCATGCCCGTGACCTTCAGCATCAGCACGGGAATCGGAATGGGCTTGATCGCTCTGGTGGTTATGCAGGTGGGCCTCAGGATCGGTCGCAGCCAGTCCGCCGCCCCTGCGGATGGTCCCCCTCAAAATGATGATACCGGCTCGCCCGCCGGCAGCGGCAGCCCAACCAAAGTGACTCCCTTCACGTGCGCTTTGGCCATGATCTTTGTGCTGCATTTTCTGGAAAAGTGGATTTTCCAGCTGTTTGGGCACGGGTCCTGAAAATCATCTCTCCCTTTTTCAATCCGCCGGCTGTCTCCCTAACCCCTAAAATAACAAAAATCCGCTCTTCCCGATGTCATCCCGAATAAAAATCCGCCGATGGACATTTGCCAAGGCAAACAATCCACCAGCGGAGAACGCTTTGAAAACAGTGGGGCAAGCCGCTGGAAGCGGCGGATAATCAGCGCTTCAGGTCGCTGGTTTCAGGAGCAGTGGCGGTTTTCACCACCGTCACCTCACGGGCAACCAAACGGTTTCCATCCTTCACATATGCCACACTCAGGGGTGTGCCGAGAGGCAGGTCACTGACCACCACAGGCTGACCGGAGGCGTTGAGGACCACCGTGCTGGGCTCCGCAGCGTAAACCACCGGATCAGACTGGCCGGGCACGGTCACCGTGATTCTTCCTTTTTCCGTAGCAGTCAGCACGCCATTCACCGTGGTGGTGCGGACGGTGGTGGTCTCCGCCACGGTTTTGCCGCCCGGCTTGAGGGTTTCGCGCATGGTCAGGGTGGTGGTGCCATCAGGGAGAGGAACCTGAACCCGTTGCACCTGAAGATCCGCAGCCACCAAAGTATTGCCGTCCTCGGCATAAAAGAGCTTCACCGGCACTCCATTCACCAGCAGCGACGAGGCCACCGGCTTGCCGTCAAGATCGGTGAATTTGGTGGCGGAATTGACGGTGAATCCAATAGGCTCCGTAGCTTTTTTGGTGCGGATCATGATTCTGTTTTGCTCACCGCCAATTGTGGTGATGGTTCCCTCCACACTGGTCAGGCCCGGACGCGGCAGCACCGACTCAGTGGTGCGGGTTTCCGAGGTCTCCACCGTTCCGGCGGCATTGGTGCGGGTTTCCGTTTTCTCCTTGATCTGCGTGTTCTGCGCGGACAACAGGCCGCCGGAGGCCAGCAGCGCGAAGGCAGTCAGACTGAAGGAGGGACGGATGTGGGTGACGGATGGGGTTTTCATGGAAGGGTTGGGTTGGAGTTGGCAGCCGGGACAATCAGTCCCTGGCTGCACAGCACCGGTTAAAACCTTCACTGCAAAAACCCGGCCAAAGCCGGTTTTACGGGGAAATCCTCATGAAGACCCTTTCCTTTTGCTGACTTTTTGCGGGATTGGCGTCCCCTTTCCGCAATCTGCAAGACTGAGCAAAGATACCCAGTTCCGTTTGTCGTCATACGAGGGAAGAGCGGTTTTCTTCATGATTTTCAAACAGATTTCCCCGATGCAATGTCTTATTCAGGAGAACGTGCCGCAGGCAGTCTCCTGGCTTCCTGCACGTCCGTTTGTCTGTTTAACGGTTTTCACGTCCGCCCGCCATGCTCCGCCTGAACTTTGCCCCCCGGCTGATGCTGGCGATGATGCTCATCGTCACCCTGGTCGCCGGCAGTATTTTCGCGGTGACGCGCGGCAAGCTGGAGACCGCTTGGAGTGACATCATCGAAACCCGTTTTTATTCCCAGACCGAAAGCCTGGTGACCATGCAGAGGGCGCGGCTGAGCAGCATCCAGGAACGCTGCCGGGAACTGGCGGCCTCCGGGACGGTGATCAGGGCGCTGGAGTCCGGGAGCGGGGAATTGCCGGAGGAAATCTACCGGGAACTGCTGGCCAAGGCATGGGTGGTGCAGGCCTCTGCAAATTCATTCGATGAGCCTGGCCGGCAGACCGCACGGGGCCTGGGACCAGGACCCGGCAGATTCCAGAGCCCGGATCCCGCATTGGCAAAGTGGGATGATTTTTTCAGGGGCCAATTCCAAAGCGGTTTGTTTCAGGCTCCACCGGCGGAGGCTCCACCCCGCTTTCCGGTCGGCAGGCCGGGTGCGGCTCCGGCTTTGGCTTCGGTTCCGGAGAACGCCAGTGCCTCCGGCCAGCCCCAGCCTTCTCCTCCCGGGCCTCCCTCCCTTTCCCCTGATGGTAAAAACCCTGGAATCCGCAACAGCGGCAATGCGGGCCCGCGTTCCGGGAACGGCGCGGACTTCCGCCGCCGCCGTTTCGGGCGTCCGGATTTCGGGCGTCCGGATTTTCTGAATCTGGCCCTGATGGACGTGGATGGCCGGATCCGCACAGTGCGCTCCGGCGGCGGTCCGGATCATGAGAAAGACTGGCTGGTGAGGAACAAAGTCAGCCGCGTGCCCGCCGCCCAGGAGGTGGCCTATATGGTCATCAAACCGGATGGCCGTTTCCAACCGCCGCCTGGTGACCGCAGCAAGGCCCCGGATTCCGCCCCATCGGGCAATGCCGGCAACAGCAACAAGGCAGGATCGGAAACCCGCCCGGCGGTGTTTGGAATGCCGCTGCGCGAGGTGATCATCACGCCCATCAAAAAGCCGGGCAGCGATGCCCCTTTGGGGGCGCTGATCGTGGGACTGCCGGTATCCAATTACGGCGAGTCCGCGCTGTATGACCTGAAACGGCAGGGCCATCAATCCGGCGATCTTTTCACCGGCCAGTGGATCGATGACCAGCTGTTCAGCTGGACGATTCCTGAAGCGGCGAGGGAACCCGTCAGCCGGATGGTGCGGCAAAATCTCGCCGGGGCCGGGCAGGACCAGGATGGGGGCGGGAGTGGAGACGGGAGCAGGATCAACATCGACGGCAGGCCCTATCAGATCCTCCTCCGCAGCCTGAACACCTCACAGTCCACGCCGCCGGCCTATCAGATTACTCTTTTTTCCCTGGCGGGGCTGGAGGCGCAGAAAAAGGAGGTCCGCCTCCAGGTGGTCGGCTACTCCGCCCTCGCCTTCGTGGCGGCCATGCTGCTGAGCTGGCTGCTGGCCCGCCGGTTGGTGAATCCGGTGCAGGCGCTGGTGGAGGGCACGCGAAAAATCAAAAACGGCCAGTATGACACCCGCGTGGAGGTCACCACCCGCGACGAGCTGGCGGATCTGGCGTCCTCCTTCAACGAGATGGCCGAGGGCCTGCGGCAGCGGGAGCGCTACCGGGATATTCTGTTCCAGGTGTCCGACGACGATATTGCCCGGAAACTGATCGAAACCGCTTGTCTCGGCGGAGAGCGGCGGGAGATTTCCGTGCTGTTCTGCGATATCCGCAGCTTCACCGCCACCACCAACGGCATGGCGCCGGAGGGCATCATCGACATGCTCAACGAGCATATGACCGCGCTGACCGCGATCGTACACAAGCATCATGGGGTGGTGGACAAGTTTGTGGGGGATCTCATCATGGCCATCTTCGGTGCCCCCAAATCCTACGGTGACGACGCCGGCAATGCCGCCGCCTGTGCGCTGGAGATGGTGGCCCGCCGTGAGGAGCTGAACGAAACCACGGCCCACCCGCCTTTACTCATGGGCATCGGCATCGCCAGCGGCACCGCCGTGGCGGGCTGCATGGGATCGGAGCACCGGCTCAACTACACGGTGCTGGGAGAGCCGGTGAATCTCGCCTCCCGGCTCTGTTCCGCCGCCGGTCCACGCGAGGTCATCCTGGACCCGCACACCGTTTCGCTTCTAAGTGACCGGGCGGTTGGACATCAGCTGAAGCCCCTGCTTTTGAAGGGGTTTCCGGAGCCTGTGCCCCTGTTTCATCTCACCCGGCTGGATGCGGCGGGATTCCAGGAGACGGACGCGGCCCATCCCCATCATTCCTCCGGTGTGGGCACGGCGGCGTGAATCCTTGCGCCGACGGGTGTATTACGGCAGCATGGCGGGCAATTCCGTATGTCCACCGCCTCCGATTTCTCCTCCCCTTCTGTTCCCGCTTCCGGGCTTCCGGCGGCTCCCGCGTTTACGCTTGGCCGCCTGAGGCTGGATCAGCATGAGGAGGCCGCCGCCGTCATTCATCGGTCACTGGTGGAGTATTACGGACGGAATCTCAACCAAAGCGGTCGGTTCGGGGACGACTGGCGTCCATTCATGATCATGCCGGAACTGTACGAAGCCTTGGATCCGGGCTGCGCCATCACCGCCTGCGGTGTGGACGACCGGCTGCTGGGGGTCTGCTTTTACCATCCCCGGGAAACCCATGTCTCCCTGGGCATCGTGGCCACGGATCCTCTGAGCGGAGGCCGGGGAGTGGCGCGGGCCATGGTGGCGGAGGCGCTGCGGCTGGCGGACGGGGGCGGCCTGCCAGCGCGGCTGGTGTCCAGCGCGCTGAATCTGGATTCATTCTCCCTCTACACCCGGCTGGGATTTGTGCCCGGTCAGGTGTTTCAGGACATGCAGTTTCCGCCAGACAGGCTTCCTCCGCTCTCCGACAGTTCGAGCGTGCGCCCGGCCACTTCTGCGGACGTCACGGCCATGGCCGACCTTGAGTTTTCCCTTACAGGGATCCGCCGGGAGAAGGATTACGCCTTTTTTCTGCGTGATCCGGAAAACGGCTGGAACACTCTGGTGTCCGAATCCCCGGAGGGCGCACTGCGCGGCTTTCTCTGCGGTGTCCGGAGCGGCGGCACCCGCATGATCGGTCCCGGAGTGACCGCTGGCGGAGAAGCAGCCTGGAATCTGATCACCGCCCAGCTGCACCTCCATCCGGATACCCGGCCGGTTTTTCTCGTCCCTGTGAAATGCGCAGACCTTGTGGCCCGGCTGTATGCGGCGGGAGCCCGCAATGTAGAGCTGCATCTGGCCCAGACACGGGCACTGCCCAACTCCTCCTCCGGTGCCGCCGCATTCCCGCTCAGCCCGGACGCGGTGGTCATCCCCACTTTTCTTCCGGAAAGCGGTTAGGATATCCGGTGCGGCCTGGTGCGGCCCGCCCCGCCTGCGGTTTTCCCGGAATGGGATAACCGTCAGGCCGGGGTTTTGAGAAGCGGCTGGATCAGCTCCTGCACCGTGGTGCCTTTGATCAGGAAAACGCCGGGAACCAAGCTGTGGCGGCCATAATACAGGATACGACCGCCTTCGACACTGCCCATGGGCGCGAACTCCAGACGGATTTTCTCCACTTTCGGAGTGGAGCTTTTGACACTTAGAACCTCATAAGTGGCCTCGATCACAATAGGGGCCTGGGCCAGCGCCTCAAGGCTTTTTTCGGATTCGCTCTGCCAGGAGGCAACCTCCAGATTGGCCAGCACCGGCACCAGGCGCTCCGCGGCCTGGATATTGAGCAGAGGGGTCAC
Source organism: Verrucomicrobiales bacterium (assembly GCA_028293125.1). GTDB lineage: Bacteria > Verrucomicrobiota > Verrucomicrobiia > Verrucomicrobiales > V1-33 > CAIZWU01. The sequence goes on from JAQGPJ010000086.1 coordinate 10,710, forward strand.
ATCTTCCCCACCGCGGGTGGCGGTCCACTCGAATTTCAGCGGCTTGTAGGTCAGATCCACCGGGGGGACCGCGCCCACCGCCTGATGCAGGGTCTGGAGCTGCTGGGGGTCAAACGACGGCAGCTCCAGCGTGCGCCAGCGGATGATCTGCCTGGGGATGATCTGGAGCGCCTCCGGCCCCACTTTGTAAACATAGGGCTCGCCGGCGAAGTTGGCGTAGCCGGGCTTGCCGGGCAGCAGACCGAAGCGCAGGACCCGGCTGTTGTCTGTGGTCACGGGTCCGAGCTGCTTAAGACTCAGATGCGGGCTGCTGGCGAAAATGAGGGTGGCGACGGGCTTGTCAAAACCGAAGACAGCCTTGTCGGTCAGAGTGTCGCTGACAAAATCGACCTCGGACTCGTTCAGGGTGTTGATCAGCGAGACCACCCGGCCGCCGTCGGCCTTGATGAAATCCTCGGTGCCGGTTTTCCGGACATACCAGTTGTTGCCCACACGGTACAGCTGGACGGAATCCGCTCCCTCCGGTAGCTGCACCTCCAGAAAGGTGACTTTGACGGGATCGATATTCCCCAGGTGCTGATCGCGGAAAATGTTGGGACTGTCGATCTGGGCGAGATCATCCACGAGGGCTTTGTCCACTTTGAACTCCGCGCGCCGCTCGCTGTCGCGGCACAGGGCGGATTTGGAGCCGGCGGCGGGATCGGGATAAAAGCTAAGCGTGGATCCCTTTTTATCCGGGTCCCTGACTCCCCAGAGCGTGATTTCCACGATGCTGGGGTCGGTTGGCGCGGCGGTGTTGGATCCGGCGGGGGTGAAGGACTGGATCCGGGTGCTGGCCAGTTCCTTCAGAAATTTGCCCACCAAGTCCTGATCGGCCCGCGCATTGGCCAGCGGGCGGGTGATCACCCACAGGGAACTGTCATCCGGCGCGGTGATGGGACGGCTCATCTCGATGACGCCCTCGCCGCGTTTCACGGAGACCCTGCGCAGGTTCTCCGGCTTGTATTTCAGGAGACTGGGATCTCGGTAGGCATCCGCCGGCTGGGCGGCGAACTCGTGGAGATCGGGGTGGACCAGGTAGATGTCCCGGCGGCTTTTGACTCCGTCGAAGCGGAGATACATGGCATTGCCCAGAGGGGCGGTGCGGCCCAGCCGCAGACTGACCAATTTGCCGCCGCCGGGCTTGCGGTAGGTGAGTTCGATCTCACTGCTCTCGTCCAGTCCCAGTTCGGATTCCCTGACCCTGCCCGAGGTCACTTCGTTCTCATCGATAGTCTCCAGAATTTTGGCTTTGGCCACAAAATCCAGCATGGTGGTGATAGCTTTGGGATCGGCACGGTCCTTCAGTCCCCGGGCAATGTCCCAGGTTCCGTCATCCTGTTTGCGAAAGGCGAAATTGCCGGCTCCGCTTTTCAGGTCGATGCCCGCCACCTCCTCCGGCGTCACCTCCGGGGCCGCTTTGCCCTCCACCAGCACATCCCCCTCCAGATCAAACACCAGATACCCGGCAAGATTGCGGGGCGGCTGCCGGCGCTCATGTAGGAAAATATAGCAAAGCAGTCCCGCGGTGAGCAGGAACAGCAGAATCGTGGTGCGGATCTTCACAGTTCAGAGGGCTTTTGTGAATTTTACGGACAGGAACCGGGGCCGGCGGTCAGCTCCGGCGGGAGCTCCACACCATCAGCCCGGTCATAAGCGCCGTGAGCGGCAGAATGATGGCGGTGGTCCAGAAAATCCGCTGCCACTGCCCTGGCTGGATCTGGATGGCGAACTTGTGTTTGGCCTTGTCCGTGGTGCTGTCATTGGGTGCCACCACATCCCGGTGCATCATCCAGTTGATGGAGCGGATGAGGAAATCGTACTTGGTTTTGGACATCGCGTCCGGGTCCGCAAAACTGCTGTTGCTGAAAACGATGAGCCGGGAGCTCTTCATCTGCACCCGTGGATCCCTGGCGGCTCCGCGCTCGGCGGCAGCAATGACATAAAGCGGCCCCTTGTTGTCGTCACCGTCAGGAGTGGGATCATAGGCTCCGAAATCCTTTTCCCCCCAAAAATCGGACGAGGCGGACAGGACGGGCTTCACATCGATGTTCTCCGCCCGCTGTTTCTCGGTCCCCGTTTGAATTTTAAGGGATTTGGTTTGACCGGTCAGGGTCACGCTGGAGCTGACAATGCCGGAGCTCAGCGGTGTGCCATCCAGGAATCTCGCATTCTCGACCAGGAAGTTTTTGATCACCCCGCCCGTGCCTTTGGTGGAGTTCATGATCCGGTCGGCCTGCGGCACGATGCCATACTCACTGAGAAACTTGTCCAGCAGCGGGGTGTCGTGCTCGGGATTGAGCATCACACAGAGAGAGTGCCCCGGGGTTTCCAGATAATTTTTCAGGATGGCGATCTCCCGCTCGGTCCCCTCCTCGGGGGCAATCCAAATCAAAGCCTCGGCGTCCAGCTTCTCGTCCTTGAGCATGATGGAGTAGGGCTCGAACTCGATATTCTGCAGCAGGCAGATGTCACGGACACGGTCAAAGGCCGAGGTGCCGTCGGGTAGACGGCGGGGCACGCCCAGACCGGCCACGATGCCCAGTTTGGGCTTCTCCGTGGTGGTCACCCCCAGGATGGCGGAATTGAGCAGACTTTCCCCTTTGAAGGCTTGGGCAGTCAACGTTTTGGGATCGATATCGTAGAGGGCCGCCTCCGTGATCCAGCGCTGGGCGCCGCCCGTGGCGGCGGTGGCCGCGGAGGCCCCCGGCATCTCCGCCTGCACCAGCACGCCGTTCCGGTCAAAATTGGTTTTGGTCCGCAGTCCCTGCTGCACCTTGAACGTCTCCCATGCGGAGGTGTCCCGGAGAGTGTCGATCACTTTGACCTCCAGCTTTCCCTTCATGGTCTCCTTGTACTGCTGGAGGAGCGCATTGAGGTCCTTTTCCGTTTCATTGCCCCGCACCGCCAGCACGGTGATGCGGACCGGAACGGTGACCTTTTTCAGAAACTCCACGGTCGTCGGCGCCAGAGTGAAGCGCTTCTCGTAGGTGTTGTCCCACTGCTTGAAATGCCGGGAGGCCAAGTAATTCACCAGACCGTAGAGCACCAGTCCCAGAAAGAGCTGGGTGGCCACATTGAAGGCGATGCGCAGGCGTTGGATGTGCGGCACCTCCGGCGGGCCCGGAGACGCGGAGGGAGCCAGGGTCTCCACCGTATCACTGGACGGCGGGGCATCCCCGGCAGGAGGGGTGGAGGGCAGCGGCTCCGGTGAGGTGTCAGGAGGGGAATCCTTCGTCATTTTGGGCAAATAGGGGGAAAAGGGGAATCGGATTGGGCCACGCCGGGCTTCGGCTTCAGGCCTTCCAGCGGCGGTATTCCAGCACCTGATGGGTGGCGGTCAGCAGGAAGGCGGTGCCGCTGAGGTAATAAACCAGGGCGCGGGAGTCAATGAGGCCCATGGTGAAGTAATCCATGTGCCGCACGGTCACCGCCTGGTCGATGAAGGGACGCAACTGATCGGGGTTGTTCTGTGAGATATACATCAGGAAGTAACCCGCCAGGAAGTGCAGTAGCATCAGAGCGAAAGCCAGAATGGCCGCGATGATCTGATTTTTGGTGAACGCCGAGGCCAGACAACCCATGGCGAGGTGGAAAATGCCGCTGAACAGGATGATGGTATAGCTGCCGATGAGAGCTCCCGGGGGAATTTCGACCTGACCTTTCATGATCCAGTTCAGCAGGCCGAAATACAGCAGGCCCGGCAGCCAGAGCACGATGTAGAAAATCAGCGCCGAGGTGAATTTGGCCATCAGCACCTGCCAGGTGCGCACCGGGGCGGTGAGCAGGCTCTCCAGAGTGCCCTGCCGCTGCTCCTCGGCGAACAGCCGCATGGTGATCAGGGGGAAGAGGAAAAAGTAGTAATACCAGAACCACTGGGGGAAAAACGTCCACCGGACGATGCTGAACTCCGAGGGCTTCTCCCGGAGAAAGCTGATGGAGGCGCTGAAGGACACCCCGGTGATGGCCATGAACAGCGCCAGCACCACCCAGGCGACAGGGGATTGGAAAAACGCCCGGAGTTCCTTGCCGAGCAGAATGAGAAAGGTTCGCATGAATGAAATGGACTTCGGAAAAGGGAAAACCGGCGGGTAGACTCCTCCGGCCCGCAGGGGGAGGAAAAATCAGTCGCGCTGGGTCAGCTCCACAAAAACATCCTCCAAGGTGGCCGTATGGCGGGTCAGTTCGCGCAGGGGCCAGTGTTCGGCCTGCGCGAGCAAGTGCAGGGTTTCGCGGATGTCATCAGGTCCCGGCTCCACCCGCAGTTCAAACCGCTGCCACCCCTCCCCGGCATCCGAGGAGGTGAGCCGGCGCACATGGGGCAAAGCCTGGATTTTGTCCTGGGCGGCGGCGGCATCGGCCTTCACCTCCAGGGTCACCACTCCGCTGGACTGGAGATTGGCCGCCAAGGCATCCGGGGTGTCATCCGCGCGGATGCGCCCTTTGTTGATGATGATCACGCGGCGGCAGCTCATCTGGACCTCACTGAGAATGTGAGTGGACAAAAGGACCGTATGCTCCCCGGCCAGTTGGGTGATGAGGTGGCGCACTTGGCGGATCTGATTCGGGTCCAGACCGTTGGTGGGCTCATCCAGAATCAGCAGGCGCGGTTTGTGGACCAAAGCATCCGCCAGTCCCACACGCTGCCGGAAGCCTTTGGAAAGGTTGGAGATCATTTTTTTACGGACTTCGCCCAGCCCGCAGTATTCCATGGCCCGCTCCACGCTGCTTTTCACCCCGCGGATGGGCACACCCTTCAGGCCGGCGCGGAAGCTCAGGTACTCAATCACCCGCATGTCCTCGTAGAGCGGAACATTCTCCGGCATGTAGCCGATCTCCCGGCGGGCCTTCAGAGAGTCCGTGAAAACATCGTGGCCTCCAATGCTGGCCTCCCCGCTGGTGGGCGGCAGGTAGCCGGTGAGCATGCGCATGGTGGTGGATTTTCCTGCGCCGTTGGGGCCCAGAAATCCCACGATCTCACCCTTCCCCACTGCGAAGGTGATCGCATCCACGGCGGTGCGGCCCACAAAGCGCTTGGTCAGATTTTTAACGTCAATCATGCGGGAAGCTGGAGGGAAAAGAAAGGAAAAGCCGGGGTCCGGCACCCGCCGCAGTCCGGGCGGGTCCGTTCTTTAACTGCCCCCGCCGGGATTGACAAGGAAAGTTCTCGGACTTGCGGGAAGGTTGGGACGGATGGGCTGCTTTGATGAAAAAGGACCTTGGAGAAATAAAAAGCGTAAATGCCTGAACAGGTACAAAAAAATTTGCAATAAATTGAGTAATGTTGTTTACATAAATGCGTAACATCCAGTGTCTTAAGGAATTCTACATTCTGGAAGTTTCTTTGAGACACTGCAAAAAGTATATGAAATTCCCTTTTTCGCGCATCTGGGGTTCTTTCTCCCGTTGGTCTTTCTGCATTTTAATGGCAAATACAGGTTATGTGTCTGCCCAGCAGACGGAATGGGTATACCACAAAACCGCTGACGGCCAGCATCCCAGTGCCCTTGAGCAGCAAATGGTTTGGCTCATGAACCACGCACGGGCCAATCCGGCAGAGGAGGGAAATTTTCTCGCGGACACAGGCGATCGCGAAATTGACATTGGAATTCTGCAGTTTCTTGTTAATTTGAACAGAATGAAGTCTGAGTTCAAAACGATCAAACCGGCTCCGCCGGCAACTTTTGACCGCCGGCTGTATGATGCCTCCCGACAGCACGCCGAATACATGATCCAGAGGAATGATCAGACACATGACCGGCAGAATGAGTTCCTGAATGACTGCGGATTCGACTGGCAGGATGCCCGGCTGAGCATTTACGCCTATGGATCAAACGCGCTCATGACCCACGCGGCACTGAACATCGACTTTGGGGGCCCTCCTTCCGAGGGGGGGATGCAGGAGGGACGCGGACACCGGGTGGCCATCATGTCCATGCTGCCGAATGTGGACCTCAGCAGTGTCGGACTGGCTTTGGTTGCGGAAAACAATCCATTCACCCAGTTGGGCCCCTATGTGTTCAGCGGAGTCTATGCCTCAGCCTATGTGGGTTACGTGCCCGACAATTACAACCGGTTCATCGTGGGCACCGCTTGGACTGACCGGAATGGAAATGGCAGGTATGATCCGGGCGAGGGACTGAACGGCGTCCGCGTGCAGCTGGACCGTGGCCGGTATTATGCCGTGACCGGTGTTGCCGGGGGATTCTCCATCCCCGTGTTCGGAACCGGCAAATACGTCATCACCTACTCCGGCGGGGAATTCCCCGGCACCCGGTTTTGGCAGGTCCATCTTGGCAATGCCAGTGTGCTCGCCGAGGGTGAAACCTCCACGCTGGCCACCGCTCCCCCGGTGCCGCCGGCGGCCACCCTGCGTCGGGAATCCCCTGGATCCATGATGCTCAGCTGGGTGGGGGGCAAAGGGCCATGGCAGGTGCAGGAGGCTGAGACCGTCAAAGGGCCATGGCGGAATGCGGACTCCGTCACCCAGGAAACCTCGGTTGTCATACCCACCACTGAAAAATCAAAGTTCTTCCGGGTGGTCAGTCCGGATTGAAGTCCTGCCCAGTGTAATGACCGCCGGTGCCGGCGATGACCGGTGGGCTATTGCCATTGCCGCAGCCGTGCCAGCTTCCCAGGTTTTCACTGCCGCACCCAAAAGTAAGAGCCCGGCCTGAATCAGGCCGGGCTCTTTTGTGAACCGGGATGAGGCTCTCTAGCTGATTTCTCAGGAGGGAGCCGTGCCGGGATTGACGCCCTTCACCGGCTTGGCCTGCTTTTCCGGGGCTTCACGCTCCATGGTGCTCAGCGCCTCAAGGCGGAGGGCGTCCGCATCCAGAATCTGCTTGCGCAGGTTCAGTTTGCGCCTCGTGGCCCACCACAGCACCGTGGGGGAGGCGATGAAGATGGTGGAGTAAATCCCCGTGAGCATCCCCACCAGCATGGTGAAGGAGAAGTCCGACATGGATTTGCCGCCGAACACAAACATGGACACCACTGCCAGGGAGGTCACCAGGGTGGTGATGAGCGTGCGGCTCAGGGTGGCGCTGATGGAGTGGTTGAGGATATCCGCCAGATCGCCCTTTTGGGTGCGCAGGTTTTCACGCACACGGTCAAAAATAACAATGGTGTCGTTCACGGAGTAACCCGCAATTGTCAGGAAGGCCCCGATCAGAATCATCCCGATTTCCCGACCGCTGATGACGCAGACTCCGACGGCCACGGTGACGTCGTGGATCAGGGCGACAATGGCACCCACCGCGAAGGCGAATTCGAAGCGGAAGCTGAGGTAGATGAAAATGCCCACCAGACCGGCGATGACGGCGAGCACCGAATTGATCAGCATTTTCCGGCCCACAGCGGATCCCATGGTCTGGACATCCATGGCTTTGGCGATGTCGGGATATTCGCCGGACAGGTCCTTGCGCAGTTCCGCCATCACGGCCTCGGAGGTGCCGGGGCCGCTGCGGATGGTGAAGAAGAGGTCAGCCCCCAAAGGCTGCCGGGACTGCACATTGACAGTGGCGGCATCAAAGGCTTCCCCCTCCTTGTTGACCGTGGCGAAGTCAGCCAGGCTCTGATTGATTTTGTCCTCGGTCAGTCCCTTGATCACCGGCAGATTGATGGCGTCGCCACCGCGCAGTTCATAACCGAGGGAACGGCTGCCCTTCATCACCACCGCCCCGATGCACAGCAGGGTGACGATTCCGGAAACGGCGAAGCAGATCTTCCGCTTGCCCATGAAGTCGTAAAGCTTGTTATTGATCAGGTGCAGAAAGGTCAGCTTGTTCAGACCGAGCTTTACCAGCCACAGAAAACAGATGCGGGTGATGAGCAGGGACGAGAAAAGGGAGGCCAGCAGACCGATGGTCAGCGAGAGGCCGAATCCGTAGATGGCGCCGGTGGCGATCATCATCATCAGGGCCGCGGTGAGCAGCGTGGTGACGTGACCGTCGAAAATCGCGCTGAAGGCCCGGTCATAGGCGGCGTTGATGGCTGCGCTGAGGGATTTGCCGTGCGCGAACTCCTCACGCATGCGCTCGTAAATCAGCACGTTGGCGTCAATCGCCATCCCCAGCGTGAGGATGATCCCCGCGATGCCGGGCAGAGTGAGCGTAAAGCCGAAAATCTGCATCAGCCCCAGCAGCAGCAGCAGGTTCACCACCAGTCCGATCACGGCGATGATGCCGGACAGACGGTAGTAGATCAGCATGAATAGCAGGGTGGCGGCAAGGCCCCAGTAAACCGAATTCAGACCCTGCTGGATGACCTCCTTGCCATAGGTGGGGGAGGTAGTGCTGGCCTGCTCGACTTTGAGCGGGTTCTCCAAGGGGTTCTCCATGGCGCTGGCGAGATCCTTGGCGCCTTTCTCCGTAAAATTGCCGGTGATAGAGAAGCGGTCCCCCAGCACGCTGTTGATGGTGGGCGCGGAAAGCACCACGTTGTCCAGCACGATGGCCATGGGGCGGCCCTCATTCTCGGTGGAAAGCTTCTTCATCTGGGACGCTCCCTCGCTGGTCAGCGTCACCATGATTTCATAATTCAGATGCCCCGGCTGCAGGGCGGGACTGGCGGATTTGACGCTTTTGCCGGACATTTCTGCCCGGTTTTTCACATAAACCGTATTCGTGACTTTGGCTGCCGCGTCCTTGCCGGCGCTGTCCTTGCCATCATCGCGGTCCTTATAGGGCATCAGGGTGTAGCCGGGCTTGATGACCGTTTCCACCGCTGAAGGATTTGGCACGGCATAATAGGCCGTCTTCCCGCTTTCAGTCTTGTCGCCGCGGGGGGCCTGATTGTCAGGGCTCAGCAGGCGGAGCTCCAGCTTGGCGACCCGCTCAATGATGCCCCGGCTCTCGCGGATGTCCTCATCGCTCAGTCCCGGCACCTCGACATAAAGACCATCCGCTCCCTGGGGGGTGATGGTCACATCCTTGGTCCCCAAGGGATTGAGGCGTTTTTCGATGATCTCCTGCGCACTCCGGAGAGCCTCGGGATTCAATGACCGGCCCTCGGCCGGCTGCACCCTGACCAGAAAGGAGGCGCCACCTTGGAGGTCGATGCCCAGCTTCAGTCCCAGACCGATGCAGAACAGGCTGAAGGCGCTCAGAATGATGGCCAGCGCCGTGCCCACCTTCCGTTTTTTGTCGTCTGTCTCAGCCGCAAAATACCAAATGAAAAGCAGGGCCGCCGCAATGCCCACGACCATGACCATGTAGGGCAGATAGGGCTCAAAAGGCTTAAGTTGGTCTTTGAAATTCATGGAGAATGGAAACGGAAGGGAAGCGCGGAGGCCCCGGCCACAACAGGTGCGCCCGGGCGGCGGATGTGCTGGGGAGCGGTGCGAGGTGGCGGACTCGTCTAGTCCAACTCAGGACTTGGCAAGCGAAACAGCCGGAGCGGGCGGAGCCGCCTCAGGCTCGTCGGATTTTTTGGTGATGGTGGTGACACTGATTTTTTCGATTTTGATCTTCACACCGTCCGCAATTTTCAAAGTGACCACGCGGTCGCTCACATTGGTCACCAGGCCGTGAATCCCGCCTGCGGCGATGACTTCATCCCCGGTCTTCAGAGCCGCCAGACGGGCCTGATGCTCCTTCTGCTGACGGCGCTGGGGGCGGATGAGCATGAAATACATCATGACAAACAACAGCAACATCATGGGCAGCGGGCTGGAAAGCAGGCCACCCGGCTGAGCGGGAGCGGCGTCCTGAGCGAGGAAGGAGAGCGCGGACAGATTCATGGTCGTCAAAAATCAGGAAGGGGGGGTGATTTTACTGGCAGTGTATCGGGACAAAAAAGCCGCGCGGTACGCGGCGAACACCCCCGCCTCCAGCGCCTCACGGGCATTGCGGACAAGGGACTGGTAGAAATGCAGATTATGCAGACAAATCAACCTTAATCCCAGGATTTCCCCCGCGCGGTGAAGATGGCGGATATAGGACCGGCTGAAATCCGCCGTCAGCGGATGGATGCAGTCGGGGTCCAGCGGGCTGTGGTCGAACTCAAACCGCTTGGATTTGATATGGATCGGCCCGTCGCTGGTGTAGGCGGTGCCGTGCCGGGCCAGCCGGGTCGGCAGCACGCAGTCAAACATATCGATGCCCCGCGCGATCATTTCCAGAATCTGCGGCGGGGTGCCCAGCCCCATGGCGTAGCGCGGTTTATGGGCTGGCAGATGGGGGATGCTGTGCTCAATGGCCCGCATCATCTCCTCCTCCGGCTCCCCAACGCTGACGCCGCCCACGGCGTAGCCGTCAAAGTCCATGGCCGCCAGCTCCTTCGCGGCCCGCTCCCGCAGCCGGGCGTAGCCGCTGCCCTGCACGATGCCAAAATGATGCTGCCGCGCCCCGGTGTCGGTTTTGGGGTCATGTTTGGCGATCCATTCCTTGCACCGCAGCGCCCAACGCATGGTCAGATCCAGACTTTTTTCCGCCTCCGCCTCCCCGCAGGGCCACGGCGGGCACTCGTCAAACAGCATGGCGATGTCCGACCCCAGGACCGACTGGATCTCCATGGAGGTCTCCGGTCCGATGAAGCATTTCGATCCGTCCAGGTGGCTCTGGAAATGCACGCCCTCCTCCTTCACCTTCCGCAGTTTGGCGAGGGAGAAAACCTGAAAGCCCCCGCTGTCCGTGAGGATGGGACGCTGCCACCGGCTGAACCGGTGCAGGCTGCCGAATGAGCGGATCACATCCAAGCCGGGCCGCAGATTCAGGTGATAGGTATTCCCCAGAATCATTTGCGCCCCCACCGCCTCCAGTTCCCCCGGCGAGCAGGCTTTCACCGTGCCCTGAGTGCCCACCGGCATGAAGGCGGGCGTCTCCACCACGCCGTGCGGCAGGGTCAGACGGCCGCGGCGGGCTTGGGAATCGGGATCGGTGCTCAGCAGTTCAAACATGACAACCCTTTCCCCCTGCCGGCCCGCGTCGGGGGTTGCAAGGAGAAAAGCGTTTTGGGAGGAAGGTCACAGGCCCGGCCCGTGGACGCCGGCAGGCGCTTTTGCGCTGGAGGGATCGTCTCCGCGCCTCAGCCAATTACCTTGGCCCCCGCCGCCCGCATCTCCTCCAGCGCCCGCGCGCAGTCGCCTGCGGTCAGATCCACGCCCCGGCAGGCCTGAGACAGGACATTCACGCCAAATCCCTCCCGCAGGGCGTCCAGCACCGTGAATTTCACACAGTAATCCGTCGCCAGTCCGGCCACCCACAGTTCAAGGGCCCCGGCGGTCTTCAGCCATTCCCCCATGCCGGTGGAGACCCGGTGGCCGTTGTCGAAGAGGCCGCTGTAGCTGTCGATGCCGGCGTCCATCCCTTTCGGGAAAACACGGGCGATCCGCCGGGTCTCCAGCCCCGGGGCAAACAGCGCGCCGCCGGTGTTCCGCACACAGTGCACGGGCCAGAAAGTCTGGGGCAGGCCGTTCAGCTCTCCCTGGCTGTAAACCGCCTGTCCTGGATGACTGGCCGCAAAGCTGCCATGGTCCGCCGGATGCCAGTCCTGGGTGGCCACAATGAGGTCAAACTCCGGCAGCAGCCGGTTCACCACGGGCACAATCAGATCGCCCTCCGGCACCGCCAGAGCCCCGCCGGGCAGAAAGTCATTCTGGATATCGATCAGGACGAGAGTTTTCATGGATTGTTTTGAGGGGTGTTGGATTCAGACCTCAGCAGATTTTCGTAACGCTGGAGGTCGGCGGCGGAAAAACAGCAGAAGAGGATCCGGTTTACCGTGGACGGGGTTTCCAAAAACCGGCGCACTGCCGCCACCGCGATCTCCGCCGCGCGCTGCGGAGGAAATTGATAGACCCCGGTCGAAATGCAGGGAAAGGCGATGCTGGTCAGACCGGCATCCGCCGCCAGTTTCAAGGAGTTCCGGTAGCAGGACTCCAGCAGTTGCTCCTCTCCGCGGCCCCCTCCATGCCAGACCGGCCCCACGGTGTGTATGACGTGGCGGGCCGTCAGCTGGTATCCTTTGGTCATTTTGGCCTGCCCTGTCGGGCATCCGCGCAGCGCCAGGCATTCCTCCAGGAGCTCCCGGCCCGCGGCGCGGTGGATCGCGCCGTCCACCCCGCCGCCGCCCAGCAGGGAGGAGTTGGCGGCATTGACAATGGCATCCACATCCAGCTGGGTGATATCGCCCTGAAAGGTGGTGAGGGTGGTCATATTAGAAAGAAAAGGATCAGAGTTGAGGATAATCCAGCAGGCAGCCCGCCAGCATGGCCGTTTCCGGTTTCACACGCTTTGCTGTCTGGCTTTGAATTCCTCAATCAGCGCCATCTTCCGGTCCCACAGGCCCCGCTCCAGTCCCGCAGGATAGGCGTGGGGATTGAGCAGGCGCTTCATGGTTGGATGCAGGGCGGCGAGCTGCGCCCGGCAGTGCGCTTGGATTTCCGGCAGAGACGGCAGGGGACTTGTCCATTCCCCGCCCCGGCAGACGGGCACCAGCAGATCCTTGCCGGTGGCATCCGGAGGAATCGCGAAGCGGCGCAGGGGATCGGCGGGATGCACGATTTCCGGGTGTTCCGGACAGCCGACCTCCTCGTCGAAGATCACATCGGCGCGGAACACGCCATCCACCTGATAGCGCCGCACCTGCTGGATGCCGGGATTGCTCACCTTCACACTCTGCTCGCTCAGCTTCACTTTGGGCTGCCAGAGTCCATCGTCACCGCGGATGGCCCCCAGCTTGTAAACTCCGCCCAAAGCTGGTTCCGATCCCCCGGTCACCAGCTGGGTGCCCACGCCCCACACGCCGATGGCGGCGCCCTGTTGTTTCAGGCTTTCGATCAGATGCTCGTCCAGATCATTGCTGGCCACGATGACAGCGTTCGGAAAACCACCCTCGTCCAGAATGCGCCGGGCCTCCACGCTCAGCCAAGCCAAGTCACCGGAATCCAATCGGATGCCCGCCATTTCATGGCCGGCCTCACGGAGACGGCGGCCCGCCTCCACCGCGTGCCGCACCCCTTGCAGCGTATCGTAAGTGTCCACCAGAAAAACGCAGTTGTTCGGCATGGCGTCGGCATAGGCCGCGAAGGCCTCCGGCTCGGAGTCGAACGACATCACCCACGAGTGGGCATGGGTGCCGCGCACCGGAATGCCCAGCCGCCGCGCCGCCAGCACATTGGAGGTGGCCGCCGCGCCGCCAATGAACGCCGCCCGGCTGGCCATCACCGCTCCATACGGACCCTGAGCCCGGCGCAGGCCGAATTCCAGCACCGGCTCACTCTTGGCCGCTCCGCAGACCCGCGCCGATTTGGTCGCGATCAGGGTCTGGAAGTTCACAATGTTCAGCAGCGCTGTCTCCGCCAGCTGCGCCTGCACCATCGGTCCCCGCACCCGGAGCAGCGGCTGGTGGGGAAAGACGACCGTGCCCTCCGGCACCGCGTCCACATCGCATTCCCAGCGCATCCCGCCGAGGTATTTCAGAAACTCCGGCTTAAACAGTGGTTTGCCATCCCGCCCGGGCACCGAGGCCAGCCACTCCAGATCATCCGCCTCAAACCGGAACGCGCGCAGCCATTCCACCACATCCCCCAGCCCCGCCGCCACCGCATACCCGCCACCGAATGGCAGCCGGCGGAAAAACAGGTGGAACACCGCCTCCCGGTCCGCGCGTCCGGCGTGGAAATATCCTGCGGCCATCGAGAGCTGGTAAAGGTCGGTGAGGAGAGGGGAATTGCAGTTCATAAGTGGCGGATGATGATAACAAAGAAGGTTTGGAACAGGGTTTCACAGCTCAAAGTGAAAACCCTTCCGCTGCAGCGAGGTGTAGCGGCCGTGGTCGAAGCGGAAGAGCTGGGCGGGGCGGTGGGGGCCATCACGGCGGGTTTCATCCAGCGGGACCAGAAAGTCGAAGCCGAGGACCTTTTTACGGAAGTTGCGCTTGTCCAAAGAGGTGCCGAGCACCGACTCGTAAAGCTGCTGCAGCTGGGTCAGGGTGAATTTCTCCGGCAGCAGCTCAAACCCCACCGGCTGCCAGCGCACCTTGCCCCGCAGGCGGTCCAAGGCCATTTGGAGAATGTCCGCATGGTCGAAGGCCAGCGGAGGCGGGGTGGCGGCGGGGAACCAGCGGGCATCCACCGCGTCCGTGGAGGCGCGGGTGGTGTGGTCGGCCAGATTCACGAGTGCGTAGTAGGCCACGCTGACCACCCGCTCACGCGGATCGCGGTCCACGGCTCCGAAGGTGTAGAGCTGCTCCATAAACACCCCCTGCACGCCCGCCTCCTCCGCCAGTTCGCGGGACACCGCCCGGTCCAAGGTTTCGCCCTCCTGCACAAATCCGCCCGGCAGAGCCCATTGGCCTTTGAAGGGCTCCAGCCCGCGCTCGATGAGCAGGACTTTCAGCTCCCCGCCATCAAGACCAAACACCACGGCGTCCACGGTCAGAGCAGGTCTGGGATATTCGTAAGTCCGGGGCATGGGGATAATTAGTGTTTTTTTTACACTTTGTCAAAACGAAAACAGTTCCTCTTCATTTTTCTTCATGGAATGGCTCCCTGCCTCTCACCCCCCCTGCACCGGAGGCATGACCGCCACCTCCGCGCCGGGCGGAATCACCGCCTCCCGGTCCACATACTCCAGATTCACGGCCACCCGCAGACTGGCGTCGTGAGTCCGGAGAGCCGGCCACCGGATGTAAAGCTGCTCCAGCAGCGCTCCCCCCGTCAGGTTTCCATCATCACCGGCTGGCCAGTCCATTCCGCCGGTGCCGGTCAGATCGGGGAGGTGGCCGAAGAAGAGCAGTTTCAAAGGATGGCCCGGTGCGGGGTCGGTGGCATTCATGTCATGTCATGTCAGGCGAGGCGGGAGATGGCTTCGGGTTTCAGGACCCCGATGTAGGGCAGGTTCCGGTACTGTCCCTGATAGTCGAGACCGTAGCCCACCACAAACTCATCCCCGATATCAAATCCCACATAATCCGCCTCCACCGCGCAGGCGCGGTCCTTCACCTTCCGCAGCAGCACGCAGAGCTTCACACTGGCGGCGCCGGCCTCCTCCGTAAAACGCCGGCTGATGGCGGCCAGCGTGCGCCCGGTGTCGAGGATGTCGTCCAGTAGAATGACGTGCTTTCCCTTCAGATCGGGCAGCCCCTTCTGGTGAAAGGTGATGACGCCGCTGCTCTCCACCCCGCCATGATAGGAGGAGACGGAGATGGTCTCGATCAGCAGCGGCAGCTCCACCCGCCGCAGCAGGTCCGCCATGAGGATGATGCCACCATGCAGGATGCAGACGATGGTTGGCATCCGTCCCTCATAGTCCCGGGTAATGTCCCGCGCCATCCCGTCAAGGCGCCGGAGAATGGTGCCCTCGTCGAGCAGGACGTGGTCGATATCGTTATGCATGGCGGGCGGCGGGACGGTGTGCTATGAGGCGTCATGAGTACGGAAAACCCCACCCCCCGCAATGAGAAAGAAAGCCACGGCCTGGCCGGTCTGCGGCAGGACTACCGTCATGCCAGCCTGCGGCGGGGGGAGGCGGCGGCGGATCCGTTCGCGCAGTTTCACCGGTGGTTCGGGGAGGCCCGCCGGTCCGGCATTGTGGAGCCCAACGCCATGACGCTGTCCACGGTGGATCCGGCCTCCGGCCAGCCCTCCTCCCGCGTGGTGCTGCTGAAGGGACTGGATGACCGGGGGTTCCTGTTTTTCACCAACTATCAAAGCCGCAAGGGCCGCGAACTGGCCGCGCAGCCGCGCGCCGCGCTGGGTTTTTTCTGGAAGGAGCTGGAGCGCCAAGTGAACATCCGCGGAGCCGTGGAGCTGGTGACCCCGGAGGAGAGCGAAGCCTATTTCCACAGCCGCCCCCGCGACAGCCAGCTGGGCGCCCATGCCTCCACCCAGAGCAGTGTCATTGCCGGCCGCGAATGGCTGGAGGAGCGCTTTGAAATCCTGAACCGCAAATACCCCGAAGGCACGGAAATCCCCCTGCCCTGCACCTGGGGCGGCTACCGCTTGATCCCGGAGGCTATCGAATTCTGGCAGGGCCGCCCCAGCCGGCTTCATGACCGGCTCTGTTACAGCCGTGATCAGCAGGATAGGGTGGCGTGGCGGTTGGACCGGTTGAGTCCGTAAAAAAGTTTTCAGTCTTCAGTCTTCAGTTTTCAGGCTTTTGGATCTGAAAACTGAGCCGCAGCCTGAAGGTGCTGGTTCCGCGATTCTGAAAACTGAAAACTGAAAACTTTCTCCTCTCATTCCTTGATCAGGGCCTCCCGGCAGGCGGCCAGTCCCTGCTGCTGGTCCTCTGACAGGACCGGCCATTCAAGGTTCAGCTGCTTCATCTCTGTCAGGATGGCGGCGCTGACGAGCAGCCGCATGTCGCCCTTGTCGTCCGCCGGGATGATGTACCACGGGCTGTGTTTGGTGGCGGTGGCGGCGATGGCGTCGTGATAAGCCTCCTGATAATCGTCCCAGCAGGCGCGTTCCGTAAGGTCCGCATCATTGAATTTCCAGTTTTTGGAGGGATCGTCGATGCGCTCCAGAAAGCGCTTTTTCTGCTCGTCCTTCGAAACGTGCAGGAAGAACTTCACAATCCGCATGCCGTTCTCGGTCTGGTGCTTTTCAAAGTTCCGGATGGCCTGGTAACGCTGCTCCCAGAGCTTGGGCAGGGATTTCAGCGTGGAGGGAGGAAGCCGCTGGCCTTGCAGGATTTTGGGATGCACGCGCACCACCAGCACCTCCTCGTAATAGGACCGGTTGAAGATGCCTATTTTACCCCGGCCCGGAAGCACTTTGTTGCTGCGCCACAGGAAATCGTGATCCAGTTCATCCAGGCTGGGCTGCTTGAAGGCGTGGACCTCCACGCCGTGCGGATTGATGCCGCTCATCACGTGCTTGATGGTGCCATCCTTGCCGGCGGCGTCCATGGCCTGGAACACCAGCAGCATGGCGTACTGGTCCTGGGCGAACATCTGCTGCTGCCGCTCGTCGATCTCCTCCTGATACTTCCTCAGCTTGGCCACCAGCTCCTCCTTGCTGTCGTGGAGAGGCTTTTTAAGGGCTGTGGGCCGCTTTTTCAGGCTCAGCTTTTCATTGCCCGTGCAGCGGAAGTCCTCAACATCGATGTCCAGCGTCATACCGGCAGTCTGCCGCCCGCTTCCGCGCGGGTCAAGGACCCGCTCACCGCCGTTTCGACGGGTTGCCGGCATTGTCCGCAGCCACTGGCAGGACATCATTCAGGCGGTGCTCCAGAGCCTCGGTCGCGCGGGCATTCTGATACAGACCGGTGAGCAGGATGATGATGCCAACGATCAGAAAGATCCAGCTGGCTGTCAGTCCATTGACCCCGATGGTCATCTGCTGGTGCAGCTGCTCCAGCTTCCGGTCAATCTCAGCGGGGTTGGCGCCATTGGCCGCGCGGCCGGACTGCACGGCCTCCAGACTCAGGCCATAAAGCCAGGACAGGACCACCTGCAGCACCACCCCGGTGAGAACGGAGCTGGAGCCGATGAAGATTTTCTTGCTGGGGGGGAGAATCACACCGGTTCCCATGACCGGCCCTGATGCCGGCGGCAAGGGGGAGGTGGATGATTTCCATCCAGCGGCACGCCATCCGCCCGCGTGCGCCGGCGCTAACGCACCAGCCACGCCAGCAGATCCGCCAACTCCTGATCGGTCAGCCCCTCCTCCACGCCCATGGGCATGAGCGAACCGGCATCGCGGCTGATGCGGGCGATTCCGTCCCGCGGCGCCTGCATGGCCTGACCGCCGGGCTGCATGAGGCGCACGATTTCCGGGCTCTCCTCCAGCGTGATGCCGGCGGCCACGGAGCCGTCCTTCAGCGTGAGGGTGGTGCGGGCGTACTGCGGGGCCACCTCGCGGTCGGGATCGAGAATGGCCAGCAGCAGCAGAGGTTTGCCCTTGTTGCTGAAGCTGGCGCGGTCCGGCCCCACGGCGTGGCCGGCTTCCCCGTCGCGGTGGCAGACCGAGCACCGCTGCTCAAACACGGCAGCTCCTTTGGCGGCATCGCCGGGCAGGGTCAGCGCCGCCTGACGCAACGCAATCACCGCTGTGCGGTCCGGGGGCGAAGCCGGCAGCAGCTCCGCCGCCAGCTTTTTCACCTCCGCCCCGCTGCCCGACCGCCAGGCGGCGGCCATGGCCGGGGGAATATCCCCCGCCGTCAGCAATCCTGCCTGGATTTTTCCCAGCAGCAGCGCCGGCCCCCCGCTGCGGGAACCCAGTGCCGTCACCACGGCGGACCGCAGACCGGCGGGCAGCGCCTCCCAGTGCGGCAGCAGCGCCTCAGCCGCCTGCGGCACCTGACTGACCGCCAGCAGCCTCACGGCATCACACTCCTTTTTATCCGTTGCCAGGACCAGGAGCTTTTCCGGCTCCGAACGCGCCAGCAGCTCCAGCGCCTTCAGGCGGTCCGCGGACGCGCCGCCGGTTTCCTCCGCCAGACGGGAAACAGGCTCCTTCAGGCCGGCGGGAGTCCGGATTTTCAAACGCGCCGCCAGATCCAGCGCCTGCGGCATCGGTAGATCAATGGAGCACCGCTTATAAAAAGCCGTCGCCTCCTCCTCATTCCTGAGGCTTGCCAGCAGAGTCCGGGCGGTGCGGCCCGACGGGGAATCCCGCACCGCCTCCCACCAGCCTTTCCAGCGGGCCGGGCGTTCGGAGTCCGGAGTGTCCACGATTTCCCGCAGCAGCGGCAGGGGGCCAGCAGCGGCGGATAATGCGGCCACGGCGCCGGCAGGACTTCCGGAGGCCGGTTCCGGCCTCACCCGCCAGATGCGGCCACGGTCGTTGCCGCTGTTCAGGTCCATTTTCGCCTTCAGATTCAGCGGCAGGGAATCCGGGTGTTCGATGTATTCCCGGCACATGTCGGCGATGTAGAGCGCGCCGTCCGGCCCGGTGGTGAAGCCCACCGGCCGGAACCAGGTGTCCGTGCTGGCCAGAAACTCCCGGTCCCGCTCCGATGCCGGGCGTTCCGCCACGGGGCCGTCCAGCGTCTCCCGGAACTGCTTGCGGTGCACCAGATTGCTGCCGCAGTCGGCGATGATGGCGTCGTTCCGCCAGATGTGGACTCCGGAGGCCGAGGTGAAATACCCCGACGCCCTGCCATTCCCCTCCACCAGCCCCGGCACCAGACCGGACGCCCGCCAGTTGGTGCGCATCACCCGCCAGGGCTCGTCGGGGCTGATCCGGAACACCGGGGCCGCCGGACCGTCCAGCGCAATATCGACCAGCGTCTCCGGCACCGGCAGCCAGCCGCCCTCCCGCACCGGGGCGATCCATTGCAGGTGGTGGCTGTTGCTGCACACAAAGCGCCGCCCCCACCGGTCAAACGTCAGCCCGAACTGCCCCCCGCCCGGTTCCGCGCGGAAATTCAGTGTTTTGGGATCGAAGGAAAAGTCGCGGCCCCGCACGGAAATCCCCTGCCCCTCAGGCGTGCCGGGACGCCGGATAAGGCCGCCATTGGGGGCGGTGGCGCCGTAAATCCGGCCATCGGGTCCCGATGCCAGGCTGTTGACCAGCGCCTGCACATTCAGCCGGCCCATGCCGTCGCCGAATCCTGTGAAAATGACCTCCCGCTCCTCCATGAGACCATCGCCATCCGCATCCCTCAGCCGCCAGATATCCGGAGTTGCCGCCACATACACCGCCTCCTGCCAGCAGAGCACGGAGGTCGCCCAGGCCAGCCCCTCCATGACCGTCTCCGAGGTTTCAAATACCCCGTCACCGTTGTTGTCCATCAGCCGGCGCACCCGTGACAATTGCTCGGCCCGCCGTTCGGAGTAATCCCGCATCTCCACCACATACAGCGCCCCGCGTGCGTCAAAGCTCATGGACACCGGATCCATCACCTGCGGCTCCGCGGCGGCCAGGGAAACGGCTAATCCCGGTGCCGGATGCAGTGATTTCAGCGCCTCCTCCGGGGACAGCGCGGGCATCCGCGGCAGGGTGGAGACCTCGGGGCCGGCATCCGCCATGACTTGAAGGGGAACCATGAGTACGAGAAGCTGGAACGCGCGCATCGCCTCCCATTACACCCGGAATCCGCCTCCGCTGTCAATGGCCGCCCACCGCACCGGAGAAAGCCCGCTTCAATGATGCCCCTGCTGGCGGGCGCGGTGCTTTTTGAACATCTCCAGTGTGGCTTCGCGGGCTTCTTTGTGATCCACCATGGGCGGGGGATAATCCGTTCCGGGGGCGGCGGATTTACCCTCCGCCGGCGGATTCAGCAGGGCGGCCAGCGGAGCGTTTTTCAATTCCGGCACCCAGTGGCGGATGTAAGCGCCGGCGGGGTCGTGGGTCCTGGTCTGCGACCAGGGATTCTGGATGCGGAAATACGGGGCGGCATCGGCTCCGGTGCCGGCGCTCCACTGCCAGCCGCCGTTGTTGCTGGCGATCTCGGCATCAATCAAGGCCTGCGAAAACCAGCGCTCGCCCAGCCGCCAGTCGATCCGCAGGTCCTTGGTCAGAAACATGGCCGTGACCATGCGCAGACGGTTGTGCATCAGCCCGGTGGCCTTCAGTTCCCTCATGCCCGCGTCCACAAGGGGAAAGCCGGTCAGGCCCTCCTTCCAGCGCCCGAAATCCCCTTCGTCATAACTCCACGCCAGACCGCGCCACTGGGGATCGAACTCATGCTCCAGCACCTCCGGCCAGTGCCACAGGATCTGCATGTAAAAATCCCGCCACGCCAGTTCACTGATGAAGGTGCTGACACTTTTTTTCACGGCGGAACTGTCCGATTCCCGGCCCGCCTCCGAGGCGCGGTGATACAGCTCCCGGATGGAGAGGGTGCCCATGCGCAGGTCCTGGGAGAGCCGTGAGGTGGTGGGTCCCAAGGGAGTATCGCGGGTTTCGGCGTAGTGCGGCAGCACCTCCTCCAGCGCCTTTTTCATGCGCTGGCGGGCCGCCCGTTCGCCCGGCTCCGGCATGGAAATGCCGGACGGCTTCAGATCCCAGTCCCTCAGCGACGGCGCCCCTTCCGAAGCCATCCCCGGCGGAGTCACCAGTGCGGTGACCGTGGGAACCATGGCCGGTTTTTCAAGGTTGCTCCAATTGTTCCGGTAGGGCGTGAAGACGCGGTAGGGTTTCCCGGCGGCGGTCAGGATCTCGTTCCGTTCATGCAGGGTGGCATTTTGAAAACCATGCGCCCTGATGCCCAGCCGCTGGGCCAGTTTTTCCAGTCCGGCTTCGGTTTTGATGCCGTGGGGATCGGGGTCACGGTTGTAAAAAACCGCTTCGGCTTTGGTTTTGCTGATCAGTTTCTCCAACTCCTTCAGAGCCTCCCCGCGGCGGAAAATCAGCCGGCCACCCACTGCGGCCACGTTTTTCTCCAGCGAATCCAGACAGCCGGCCAGCCATTCCTGACGCGGCGCTCCGGTCCAGTGATGATTCTTCCGCCATGGGCTGATGACATACACCGGCACCACTTCATCCGCCGCCTGCGACGCCGCATGAAGCGCCGGATTGTCCGTCAGCCGCAGGTCGCGGCGGAACCAGTGGATCACGCGGAAATGGGATTTGGACATGGCGGGATTTGGAAAAACAAAAGACAGGACCGGAAGGGCTTATACGAAGCCGATGCGGGTCCTGCCGCCGGAATCCGTGAATGAATGATTGAGGGGATGAAATGGATGGATGGGTTCAGTCAGTGGCGGTGACCAGCGCCGGGCGGACCCCATCATCCGCCCTGCCCCGGCCCACAGCCTCAGGTCAGGGACGCGTCATGCGCTCCGCGACCACCCAGGCGTCGAACTGATCCGCGGTCAGGTAATCCAGCGCCAGCGCGGCCTCCTTCAGCCCGGTGCCCTCCTTGTGGGCTTTCTTGGCGATGGCCGCCGCCTTGTCATAACCGATGTGGGGATTCAGCGCCGTGACCAGCATGAGACTGTTGGCCACGTAGCCGTCGATCACCTGCCGGTTCACCTTCAGGTCCGCCAGGCAGTAGTCCGCAAAGCTGTGCATGGTGCCGGTCAGCAGCTCCACGCTGTGCAGGAAATTGTGGATCATCACCGGGTTGAAGACATTCAACTCAAAGTTCCCCTGGCTGCCCGCGAAGCTGATGGCGGCGTCGTTGCCCATCACCTGCACGGCCACCATGGTCATGGCCTCGCTCTGGGTGGGGTTCACCTTGCCGGGCATGATGGAGGAGCCAGGCTCGTTCTCCGGCAGGGACAGCTCGCCCAGGCCGCAGCGCGGGCCGCTGCCGAGCCAGCGGATGTCATTGGCGATTTTCATCAGCGTGCCCGCCAGGGTCTTCAGGGCGCCGGAGGCGTAAACGATCTCATCATGGGCGCTGAGGGCCGCGAATTTGTTGGGATGGCTGCGGAAGCCCAGTCCGGTCAGCTCCGCGATTTTGGCCGCCGCGCGGTCCGCGAATTCCGGATGGGAATTCAGACCCGTGCCCACCGCCGTGCCGCCGATGGCCAGATCGAACAGACCATCAAGGCTCTGCCCGATCCGCTGAATGTCGCGCGCGATGAGGCTGACATACCCTCCGAATTCCTGGCCCAGGGTGACGGGGGTGGCGTCTTGGAGATGGGTGCGGCCGATCTTCACAATATCCTGGAACTCATCCCGTTTGGCCTCCAGCGCGGTTTTGAAGTGCGCCAGCGCCGGCAGCAGCCGGTGCACCACCTCCTCCGCCGCCGCGATGTGCATGGCGGTGGGGAAGGTGTCGTTGGACGACTGCGACATATTCACGTGGTCATTGGGATGCACCGGGGTCTTGCTGCCCAGCTCACCGCCCGCGATTTCGATGGCGCGGTTGGAGATGACCTCGTTGGAGTTCATGTTGGTCTGCGTGCCCGATCCCGTCTGCCAGATGCGCAGGGGGAAATGGGAATCCAGTTTGCCTTCAATGACTTCATCCGCCGCCTGGGCGATCAGCCCGCATTTGTCCGCCGGCAGCTTGCCCAGATCAGTGTTCACCAAGGCGCAGGCTTTTTTGAGAATGCCGAGTGCGCGGACCAGGGAACGGGGCATGACATCCCGCCCGATGGCGAAATACTTCAGGGAGCGCTGGGTCTGCGCGCCCCAATAGGCGTCATTGGCCACTTCAATGGGCCCCATGGTGTCGGATTCGGTGCGGGTGGTGCTCATAGGAGGAAAGGAAAAAAGGAACGGAACGGGGAAGCCGGCCGGTCGGCCCCTCGATGTGCGGGCACCGCCGGAACCCGGTGCATTCCGCAGTGGCCCGCCGGTGTCAAACGTGGAAACAGGATCAAGGGGCCGCTCGACAGTTCCGGGCCGGTGTGCTTGGTGGGAGGGACAAACGCCACCGGGCGGAATGCCCGTGCCTTCTTCCCCCCTGCCCGCCTCCCTCCCATGAATCCCTACCGCCAGCCCATGCGCCGCCAGGCTCCCCCGGCCCCTGAATACACGCCGCCGCCCGGCAGTGAGAACTGGAGCGCGCCGTGGGTGCAGCTGAAGTACTTCACCTATCAGCCCACCGTCTATCCCCGCATGCTGGCCGGCAACTCGCCGAAGATCACCCCGGGGGAGATCGTCACCGTCTATGACAAGAACGGGGACCGCTTCGGCGCGGGATTCTACAACGCCCGCGCCCGCGTGCCGCTGCGCATGATCCACCACAGCGCGACGGAGCCGGCGGATGACTCTTTTTTCCTCAAAGCCCTGGAGCGCGCCGTGGAGCTGCGGCGGGATATTCTAAAACTGGACGCGGCCACCGAGGCCTACCGGGTGGTGAACTCCGACGGCGATGGTCTCAGCGGCCTCATCATTGACCGCTACGCCGACGTGCTGCTGGCCGAGGTCCACAGTCTGGGCGTCTGGCAGCGGCTGCCCGACTGGATGCCGCATCTGCATGAGATGCTGGGCACCAAGCGCCATCTGCTCCGCGTGGATGAGGATATTGCCCGCATCGAGGGCATTCACTCCGGCCCCGTCGTCCAGGGAGCGCCGCGGCTGGTCAAGTTCAAGGAGAACGGCGTGCGTTACGAAGTGGACTTTGAGGAGGGCCACAAGACCGGCTTTTTCTGCGACCAGCGCGAGAACCGGCTGCAGCTGTCCCGCATGGTCACCGGCAAAAGCGTGCTCGATCTCTGCTGCTACACCGGCGGTTTTTCCCTGGCGGCCAAACTGCTCGGCGGCGCGGCGGAGGTCACCGCCGTGGATCTGGATGAAAAAGCCATCGCTCAGGCCCAGCGGAACGCAAATCTGAACCAAGTGCGCGGCATCGACTGGGTCCACACCGACGCCTTCTCCTACGTGCGCACCAAAATCCGCAGTGAATCCCCGAAATGGGAGGTGGTGATCCTCGATCCGCCCAAGCTGGTCCACAGCCGCGACGAGGTGGAGGACAACGGTCGCCAGAAATACGAGGATCTCAACCGCCTCGCCATCGAGCTCACCGCCCCCGGCGGACTGTTTCTCACCTGCTCCTGCTCCGGTCTGGTCACCCCTTGGGAGTTCGAGCAGATCGTCACCAAAGCTGCCCACCGCGCCAAGCGCCGGCTCCAGTTCCTCGACGCCTCAGGTCCGGGAGCCGACCACCCCGTCATGTCCAACAGCCCTGAAGGCCGCTATCTCAAAGCGCTTTGGGCGCGCGTTTGGTAACCCCAGTGAATTGGGGAGTTTTCAGTTTTCAGCGGCTTGGAGGCGGCGTTCGCGGGTTTTGAATCATGCCGGCGTGCTGAAAACTGGCTCATGGGTCCGGCGGAACCCGACTGCGGGACTGCCGCGCCCCGGCAGGATACGCTGGGCATCACTTTCCTTTCAGCAACGCGCTTTTCAGTTCCCTGGTTCGGGCGTCGATCTTCCCGGTTTTTTCACTGATGGTTTTGATTTTGCTCTCCATTTGGTGGATGCGCTCCTGAAGCAGGCGGATGTGGGCACCCGCGGCGGCCAAGGACCCGGGACCGCTGCCACCGGCCCGCCATTCACCGCGGATCTGCCCGTTGATGAATTTGGATTCGTAAAACTTGTGCAGATCCAGCTCCGCAAAGAGGGAATTGGCGTCCGGCCCTGTGAGGACGCCGGGACGCTGATGGTAAAACGTCAGCACATCGGGCAGAACCGCGATGTCATAATGCCGCAGAAAATTGAGATTGAATATCCAGTCCTCGAGGACCGGATAGTCCTCCGGGTAGAGACCGGACAAAGCGAGCGCACTGCGGCGGTAGAGGAAGGCGTGAATGCAGAACTGGTTCACGATGGACAACTGAGGAAGCGTCACGGAGCGGAGATGCGGGTTCATCACATACCCGCGGATGGGCTGGAGCCCTTCGGCGACGGTGGACTCCTCAATGACCTGGGTTTGGCAAACGGCTCCACCGGCACTTTGACCGCACGGGGACTCCAGCAGACGGAGCATGGAGGCCAGGTAGTCCGGATGCCAGGTGTCATCGTCATCCAGAACCGTGACGAACTCCGTGTCTGAATGCGCCAGGGCATGATTGAGCGGCTGGCCCCTTTTCCCCGGCTCGGAAGGACGGAAGGGCAGCACCCGCGCACGTCCGGCCAGGGCCGGGGAGTGTTTTTCCAGAAGAGCGCTGACGGACAGGGCCGGGTCCGGGGTGACAATGAGCCATTCCCAATCCTGGCAGGTCTGCGCAAGGATGCTCCGCAGAGTCCGCTCCAGCAGCACGGGGCGGTCAAGCGTGCGGGTGATGATGCCGGTGCGCTTCATGCTTTAAAAAAGACTGACGGATCACGGATATTACGGATGGATCAGAAACCCGGGACCGCTTTGGGGTCCTCCGGCTGCGGGTTCCCGCTCCGCCATTCAGGTGGATGATTTGGAGGAAACGGGCAAGGCTCCGGGCGGGAGCCACCGGCGCTCCGACCAGTTGTCCTTGATGAACCAGCGCTTTTTGGCTGCGGGATTGCGCTCCAGGAAGATGCGTTTGGCCCCGGCGTACTTTGACTCGTCATTCTGCTGACGGTACGTTTCGTCCATGCTTACGGAAGGGTCGTAATTGGGATGCTCATGCACGAGGGCGATGTCCCGCGCGTCCACGACCACTCCGTCCTCATACGCCCGGAAGCTGAATTCATCGTCCGAATAGACGCCGGTGTAGGCCGGAGGCAGAAACCAGCCCTGCTGTTTCATGCGGGCGCGGGTGAGAATGGCCATGCAGAGCAGGTCGTCGCCGCGGTGACCGTCGCTGATGCGGAGCACTTGGGGTTTGCGGACCGGAATCAGACGCTCGGAAAAAATCCGGTCCCACTCCGGAACCGGCAGCCAGTCATCCGAAAGCTGCACCAGAATGTCGCCGGTGCAGTGGGCTGCGGCGAGATTCCAAGCTCCGATGCAGCCCAGTCCGGGCTCCTTCACCACATGCACCGTATGTCCGCCCAGGGCGGCGGCCGACTCCGCATCATCCGCATCAATGGCGAAAATGTGCTCAATGCGCGCGGGTTCGGCGGCGGTGTCCAGCCATTTTTGGCGGCAGGACCGGGCGCGGTCGGGACGGCCCCGGGTGGCGTGCAGCAGAGAGATGACCGGAGGGCGGCGGAACCGTCTGAGAAAGGACTGAAGGAGGCTCATGGGTCAGTGGTTCTCCCGCGGTCAGTCCTCAACGCGCTGGAAAACCAGCATTTGAGGCCGGGAAAATTTGCGGAATCCGGTTCCGGCGGTGCGGTTTGAAAAATTCTCCAGCCGGAACAGACCGGAGGTCAGCCGTGGCCACCTTTTCAAAATAGAGCGCCACAGGCGGGAGCTTTTTTGATTCCGCCGGGAGCCCTCCTCAGGGGAATAGGAGGAGAGAGCATTATTGCCCCAGCCCAAGGGCACGGCGGCGCGCAGTTTGAAGCCGGCGTATTCCAAGCTGTCAACATAATGACGGGAGGGGAACGGAAATTCGTAAACACCGTATTTCTGGCAGTAAGGATGGTTGGTCATTTGCCGGCGCATTTCCTGCGGGGTGTCAGCGAACCACTCCCGGATCATGACCCAGTGCCCGCCCTTTTTCAGCTTTTGCCGGATGGCGGCCGCCGCCATGGGGATGTTGGGAAAATGATGCACACAGTTCCGAGTGATCACGTTGTGGTAGAGCTTTTCATCCGCATACCATTGGGTGAGGTCGTTGCGGATGGTCAGCCGCCCGCCGAGGTCCTCCAGCCGGGTCTCCAGCCAGCCGGTACCGGTGATCCACCGCGGATTGGGCTCCAGCAGTTCGACCTGCTGAAATCCGGAGGTGGCGAGGCTCCAGGCCAATTGGCCGCTGCCGCCTCCGATTTCACAGAGGGGATTTTTCCGTGAGATGCGGAAGACATGCAGGAGGTCGAGAATCTGCCGGAAGTCCAGGCTTTCCACATAACGCCGGAAGGCGAGCTCGCGGTCCGCCTCCCAGAACATGGATTCCACCCGGTATTTGGCGTCGGCATCACCCGCGGCGGCGGCACTGTTCTCCTCCAGGATCAGCTTTTCCCAGAGGTCAGGATCCTCGCGCAGAGAGTAAAATTCGATCTTTTTTAACATCAATTTCGGGCTGGGGCATGGGAGCGGGCGGTTATCAAACGCCGGGTTCCCGGCCACGCAAGCATTATCCTCCCGCAGGCTCCTCCGGATGGGAGGAAGGCATGGGGTGACTGACGGAAGGAGGCCGCCACGGGTGTCGGCGGCCCGAAGGCATCAGGGCTTTGCAGGCTGCTGCCGCGAAGCCGCGGGCGATTCCAGTCCCAGCACGGAGCGGAGGAAGGAGGGAATGCGTCCGCGGTAGCGTTTCAGCGCCGTCTCCGCCAGCCGCGCCCGCGATTTCCATTCATCGCGCTCCCCGCGCAGGGTATTCACTTTCTGCTGGAGCACGCCGCGCTTGAGTGCCTGCTTCTCCAGCTCGGCTGTCAGTTTTCTCACACCGGTCAGACTTTCCAAGGGAGAGTGCGCCAGTGCCGTGATCAGGCTGGTTTCCGCCACCGGGTGCAGGCGGTGACGCAACGGCCCGCTGCGCAGGAACCCGAAGAGGAGCTCCCGCAGCCTGGCCTGCTGGATGGAATATTCCGCGGCATACATTTCCCCGAAATGCTCCAGGACATTCAGACGGGGGATGACGGAATCGTGGAAAATAAAGCGTCCGCATTCCCGGCGCACAAAAGCCGCCCGCAGCTGATGGGCATAACGGAGACCGTGCATGACATCACCGGTCTGCGCGCCGTCTTCGGGGAACGGCATGGTTTCAAAAATGCCGCGGCGGTAAAGATTGCTGGCGGAGCTGCCGAGCCAGGACTGGATCACGGTGCAGAGCCGGCAGAACTCCATGGCGAAAGCCATCAGCGAGAGCCCCTCCAAAAGGATAACCTCGCCTTCGGGATGACGCTCCAGAAGCTGATGAATGGGCCACCGCAGATGCGCCGGATGCTCCGTTTCGCCGCACACAAACCGCGGAGGCGCGGTGATCACATCGGGCTGATGCCTCTCCGCCATTCCGGCAAGGTAATGCAGGTCCTCCAGTGAAATGGTGTCACCCGCGGTGGAAATGTGGATCCAGTCACCGGTGCAGTGTCTGATCCCGTGATTCCAGGCGGCGTAAAGTCCGCGCGGGCGCTGGTGGAACTGCACATGGGGCCATGGGAGATTTTCCCGCAGAAATTCCAGAGTGCCGTCCGTGGAGTGGCTGTCCACCACCACGACCTCTTTAACCAGCGGAGCCCACCGGCGCATGTCCGCCATGCCGTCCGTCACCAGCTTCAGGCAGTTCAGCACGGGCACCACCACGGATACTTTTTGAAGCAGGGCATCGGCGGCCGGAAAAGCGTTCACGCTCATAGACCCGCCTCCTTCCAAATCTCCTTCAGCGGTCTCACGGTGTTCCGGGTTAAATCAAACGCCGGCACCTCCCCGATCTCCCGGCGTCTTCCTTCCATGTCCAAGTGGGTGAGCTCACCCTCCGCCGAGCGTGATTCCCGGAAGCGCGCCTCTGTGAAGCATTCCGCCGGAGTCACGGTTTTGAATACCGGTTTCACACTGCGGTGGATGAAGAAAGCGTTGTTCCCCGCGCTGTTCACCCCGACAAGATCATAGCCTTTGCGGTCCGCGGCGGCGGCGGCGGCGGCCAGGGACATGCCGTAAAACAAATTGGAGGGATGAGCGGCGGTGCGGTGGAATTCATCGTCAGGCGGAACGGTCACCAAAGCCGAGGGCCCGAACACACTGTTGTATTCACAGATGAGGATATCCGCCTGAATGCCGATGGCCTCAAGCACCCAGTAGTCCATGCCGTCAATGTCGATGCTGAGCAGTCCCGCCCTTGGCCCGAAGCCTTGGCCGGCGATGATTCCGTTCACATTGCCCGGAGTGAGGAATGCCGCCTTGGCGGTGAGACCATGGCGCCAATAAAGCTCGCTTTGCTTCACCTTTTGCATGTTGTCCTCCGAGCCGTCCAGAATCAGCCCGCGCCAATTGTCGTTGATCAGCAGGAACCGCGTGTTGGCCTCCGTGTAGGTCTCCACGCCGAACTCAATGAAACTTTTCTCCTCCGGCTGGAGATGGTGGATAAGGTGCTGGATGATGCCGTCCTCGCCCCATTGCGAGAAGACTTGGAACTCGACTTCGGAAAAGGGGGTCCCCGCAGGACGCCGGGCAAACCGCTCGACCGCCAGTTTGCCGCTGAGCAGCTGCAGCTTTTCCGCGCTCCGCTCCAGCGCTTCCAGTGAAAGGGCCGTGGAACTTTCCACCCCATCCAGGCGGGATTGCAGCACTTTGAGGCTGGCACCGCCCTCTTTTTGTCTGGTGCTTTGCTCCTTTTGTTTAGCGCTTAGTTTTTTGACATTCTCCTCCAGCCGTTTGAGCTTGGGAACGCACTCGGCGGCGAGACGCGTGCCGTGGCGGAAATTTTTAAAAAAGTTCATCGGCGGGTGGAGGCGGCGGCAGGCGGGCGGTTGTTGGCTGCGGAACGCGCTGTTAGAGCGGTCACCATACCGTATTCCCTGGCCGATTTCAAGTGGCCGCGCAAGCGCTCAGGGGTGTCATCGCCCTGACCTTCGGAAAGATCCGGCCAGAACCTGCCCAGCAAATCCGCCAGT
Organism: Verrucomicrobiales bacterium; assembly: GCA_028293125.1. GTDB lineage: Bacteria > Verrucomicrobiota > Verrucomicrobiia > Verrucomicrobiales > V1-33 > CAIZWU01. The sequence continues at coordinate 40,678 of JAQGPJ010000086.1, forward strand.
TCCCGCGGCGCGGCGCATCCGAAAAATCCCAACGCCTGCGGGGCCTGTTCCCGGTGCACGTCCAGATCCGAGCACATGAGCGGACGTCCCAGCGTCTTGGCATCCTGCACGACGGTGCTCCAGCCCTCAAACCGCGAGGGCTGAATGATCAGACTGCAGGCGCGCATCAGCTGAATCAGGTCCGCATACGGTATTTGACCGAGCGGGACCACCTGTCCGGAAAGGCCATTCCGGGCAATTTCCTGCAGAATGCGGGAAGTGGGACCGTTTGCCGGATCTCGGTAATCCGAGGGCAGGCCGGTGAATACAACCGGAACCGTCACTCCCGCGGATTTGGCCAGAGCCGCTGCCTGGATAACCAATTGATGATTTTTGTGCGTCCAGAATTGATTGGCCACCATCGCGAATTTTGGGGGCAAATGGTAGGCGGCGGCGGTTTCCGCCGGATTGCCGGAGGGCAGCGTTTCAAAAACCAGATTCGACGGAAAGCGCGCGACCACGGCTTTGTCGGCAAAAGCGGGATAAAGACGGCGGTAATCCGAGGCCGCGGATTCACTGGAGAACAAAACGGCATGGGAATGCTCCGCCTGCTGCGCGAAGGATTTTTCGCGGTGGGCGATGTCCTCCGGAGTGAAATACTCCGGAAGATGAATGTGCTGGAAGTCCGGGATCCACGAGATCACCGGCACGCCCGCCGCCCAAGGACTGCTGTTGTAAAGATCAATGATGACATCCAAGCGGTGCGCGGCCGCCGTTTCGGCCCAGTCGGGCTGGCCATGACGCACGCACTGTCCCCAGCAGGCACCGGGCAGTTGTTTCAAGGACCGCATTGTTTTTTCATCCGTGCGGTCCGCCAGCATTCCGAATTCAATGCCGCATTCCCCCGCCGCCATTTCCAGACTGCGGATGAACATCCGGTAGAAACCGATGCCCGCGCCCCAGCCCGGATAGTTTTTGTAAACGACGCCCACCCGCGGCGGGGACGGTTCCGCCCCGCCGGGGGTCTCGATCATCGGGCTGAGCAGGGCCGTGCACCCCCGCTGCCTTTTGAGCAGATTGGCGAACAGATTCATGCCGTGGCGTCCTCCTTCCGCCACGCGGCGATGGTTTTGACCAAGGAATCCCGCAGCGGGGCCGGTGCCCATGAGGGGCATGCCGACTTGAAAGCGGAGATGCCGGCCACCCACCTCTGCGGGTCACCGGGCCGGGAAGCGTTCCGGCAGCGGATGGTCTTATGACTGTTCATAATTTCAATGATCATGGCTGTCAATCCTTTCACACCGGTCTCGGTTCCGGAAGCGAGATTGTAAATCCACCCCTGAGGCGGCTCCGCTTTCCAGTGTTCCACAAAGTCCAGCACTGCATGCCGCATGTCCCAGGCACTGAGATAATCCCGACTCTCCTGTCCGGTGCCCTCCAACACGACCTCCCCGCCGGGCGCGAGGACCCGTTCATACAGCTCCCGCACCAGCAGCCGCTTTTGCGCGGGTCCGAAAAGTGAGAAAAGACGGAAGACAAAAACCGGCAGCCCCGCTTCCACCCGTGCCCGCTCCGCCAGGATTTCGCATTCCATCTTATGCCGTCCATAAGGAGAAATCGGGTGGCGCGGCGCATCCTCCCCCACCGGCAGGCTGGCCGGATTTCCATAAACGGCGGCGCTGGAGGGAAATAGAAGAGCCGGACGCAGCGCCGCCAGCCGGACGGCCTCCAGCAGGGTTCCCCACGTGCCCACCGAGGCCATGCGGTCCCCGGCGGGATCGCGGAGGGAATCCGCCACCGATGCCGAGCCGGCCCCATGGAAAATCACATCCGGCCGGAGGGAAACGAGGGTTTCCGCCAAAGCGGCGGGGTCGCTGGTCCAAGGGAGCATGTCCGGTTTCCCGGCCGCGGCGCGGCTCATCAGCCTGACCGCATGCCCGCGCGCCGAGGCCTCCTCAGCTATGCACTGGGCGGCGAATCCGGAGCCTCCGGTAATTAGAAAAATCATGTCCGGGAAGGGTGGGTTCAGCCGCCGGGAAGAGGTGTCAATTCCCGGATCACCCGCGCCGGATTGCCCGCCGCCAGTACCCCGGCAGGGATGGACCGCGTCACCACGGAGCCGCAGCCGATGACCGAGCCGCGGCCGATGGAGACCCCCGGCAGGATGACGGACTGGGGATTGATCCACACGTCATCGCCAATGGTCACCGGAGCGGTGAGGATGGAGCCTTTGTCCGCGGAATGCCCTTCCCGCAGCATCCGCCGGTAGCCGAGCGCCCTCTCCCGCGCATCCAGTTCGTGGCCATTGGTGGAGGTGATGAACACATCATGGGAGATCAGCACATTGTCCCCGATCACCACCTGGTCGCCGGACCAGATCCGGGAGTTCACGCCCACGTAGCCGTGGCTGCCCATCCGTAGCGTCCCGCCGTAGGGGAAGAGCAGCAGCTCACCGCGCACATGGGTATGAGGGCCGACCGTGATGGCTCCGCGGTCTCCCCGTAAATTCTCCACCCGCGCCTCGGAGTGGAATACCGCTTCCGGGCCTATGCACAGAAGCACACGCTCCTCCTTCACCTCCATCGGCGGGGCGGAAGGCACGGGCACAGGCTCCGCCGGCGAAGGGGCGGGCGCTGGTTTTCCTTCTTTTTTGGCGCGGATCAGCTTTTCAAGCCGCCGAAGGTCGTCCTCCTGCCATCGGGAAAGCTTTCGCAGTATTTTAAACAGTCTGAAAAGCGACATAGCGGAACAACCCCCTTGGCGGCGGGCGAAAGCGGCCATTCAATCCGCGGCCGGGGAGCAAAGCATGGGGATGGCCCGGCCGGAGGCGGATTTCACCCATTCACCGCGTGCGGACACGGTCCACAGACGCCCCCGCGCCGGGGGTGCCACGGAAAGTGCCATTGGACAGGCCGGTGAAGTGTGGAGAAGCAAACGCTTCAAGTTCATGAAAAGAGGGGTGACGGAGGCAAAAATCCGGAAGGGCCTTTAGAATATCCCCTTCAGCCCGCTTGCAAGACAATTCCTGTCCCCCGCCCGCCTCATGGCCGGATGTCCCTGTTTCCCTGCATCCCGGCTTTCAACGCGTAAAGCTGACGCTACGGCTGCGGGCCGATCCCCGGCATGGGGATGATCCTCGGCTCCGGCAGCATCCCGTGCAGCTGGTCCGCCGGCATGGCAAACAGGTCGCACAGAATCTCGGTGGGCAGCGGCAGCTCCGCCGACATGGCCGCCGCCTGGGCGGGCAGCCGGCTGTGGACCAGCCGCAGGCATTTGGCGGCCAGACGGCCCACGGTGAGGGGCACCTCCTCCTCGCAGGGCTCGGGCCGTTTGCCCTTCCAGCCTTTGGAGGAGATTTCCGCATTCAGGACCGTATAGCGTCCGGTGTCAATCCGGTCCAGATCATAGGCGCGGCGCACCATGGCCGACAGGGAGGTGCCCCATTTCGGCTTGAGCCGCAGCAGCGCCGGCAGGGTCACCTCCCTCAGATCCTGCAGATCCTGCCGGAAAGCTTCGCAGGGCATCAGAAACGCCCCGGCAAAGGCATCCGCCTGCTGCTCCATCCGGCGCAGGGTAGCCCGGTCCAGCAGGTCATCCGTGGAGAGGTGCTGATGCAGGACCAGATGCGCCAGCTCATGGGCGGTGTCGAACCGTGTCCGCGACCGGGAATTCCGGTGCGTGCCCAGGAAAATGAAGGGTCGGGCATTCACCACGCAGGAGAAGGCGTCGAATCCTGTGCCGCCGATCTTGGCGGGCACCACCAGCACACCCTTGGATTCCATCAGCTCCGCCAGCTGGTGGATGGGCCTATCCCCCAGGCCCAGCTCCCGGCGGCAGGTCATGGCCGCCGCCCCGGCGTCAAAAACCGCAGAACTGCCCAGCGCCTCCAGATTGGGAATCCGGCATTCCGGCAGCGCGATTGCCCGGCACACCCACGCCATGGCCTCGCCCGCCAGCTCGGCCAGCCGACTGGCCTGCAGGTTCAGCCGCCGCAGCCGGGCCGCCGCCGTGGAGCGGAAGGTGATCAGGGGGATCCGGCCCACCTCCGGCGGGATCGGGGATTGAAAATAAGCCGCCGGCACCGCCAGCAGCCGGGCCATGCGCACGGTGTGGGACATGTCCGGGCGTTTGCTGCCGTTCTCCCACTGGGTGATGGCTCCGGGGCTGACCCCCAGATGGTCCGCCAGCGCGCTCTTGGTCAGACCGCGCAGTTCCCGCACCTGAGTGATCCTTTCCGGGATCACCCCCTTCTCCCGCCACGGAAAGAGTTCCTGCTGCAGCGGTCTGATATTGTCTCCGGATGCCCCCATGGTCAGACAGCGACCCCTTTTCCATGATCCTCTTTCCTCTTTTCCCCGGCATGGCCGGTGGCCCCGGTTTCCTGGAACAGCGGGGCCAGTGCGAGCTGCGGCTCGGATTCACTCACGGGCTCGGTCTCAAACACCGGCACCGGCCTTCTCTCCTCCATGATGTTGCCCGTCAGCTGCTCATACACCCACGGCTGCTCGTTGTCATAATAAGCCCGCAGGGCCGCGAATTTCTCGCCTGCATGCACCAGCAGCAGCTGCACGGTGTCGCTGGCCTGCGTGTCGTGCATGAAGGAGAAGGTGAACTGATTGCAGTCCCGCGCCTGACGGCGCAGATCGCTGTCCGGCGGGCAGTCCTCGGGATGGGACAGATGCACCACCAGCGTGCGGGTGCTGCGGCCCAGCAGCTCCAAGGAAAAGGGGCCGCTTTTATTAGGCTGGAACTTCGCTTGGATGCCCTCCAGCCGGCCCTCGCAGCAGGCATGGTAAAGCAGGGCATCGATCATCACCCAGCGCAGGTTTCCCTGGGCGTACATCCGGTTGGGATTCATCTCCAGCGGGGTGCCGCTGGTCCCGACCGTCCGCCGGGACTCCCGGTAAGCCTGAATCAGGATCTCCCGGAGCACCGCCAGATTGGCCGGAGTCCAGTCCGCCTTTGAATCCTCAAGGTAATCGCTCATGGCCAAACAACGTTCAAACGCCAGAAAAGGGCCTCAGGTATGACTTTTCAATTCAATTTCTTTACCAGACTGCCTTTTTTGTAAAAATTTTGAACAAGGGGCGGATTTTTTCAATTATTGCACCGCTTGGGATCCACACACTCCCGGAATGGTCCAAGGGGGGGCGGATTTCACTGCGCCAGCCTCGTCAGGAATCAACCCATTCCTTTGGTAATAAAAGCGAAAGTCGGCGGAGCGGCCGGATGATTTTCCGTTTGTCAGGCCGGAACGGCTCCGCTTTTCTTTCCGCATGTCTCTCACCGTGCTTCCGACCGTGACTCCGGAACAATCGCCGTCCCTGATGACCGTGGTGGATGACTTGATGCGGCGGTTGCCGATTTTGGATAACGGCTATTTCCAAGGGCTGCGCGATGATTCCCTGAGCCGGGAGGATTTTGTGAGATCGCAGCGGCGGTTTTATTTCGCGGTGCGGTATTTCCCACGGCCCATGGCGGCCTTGATGGCCCGTATGCCGGTGTCCGCCGGGCGGCAGGGTCTGATGCACAACCTCTCCGAGGAGCACGGGTTTGTGGAGGGGGACGGTGGGGAGCACGGCGATGATCACGGGCACGGCCATGGCCATGGGGGGAGGTTTGATTTCCGCGCAGCGCATGATCTGACATTTCTCGCGTTTCTGGGCACGCTGGGGATTCCGGCGGCGGAGATGCAGCGGCAGCGGGAGGAGGCCGCCGTGCGGGCCTTCAACACGGCCCTGATGGGGACCTGCCTGATGGAGCGCACGGAACTGGCGTTCGCCTGCTTGGGGGTGATCGAATACGCCTTTGCCGATATTTCAGCCCTGATCGGGCGGCAGGTGGTGGCGCGGGGATGGATCCCGCAGGACCGGCTGGTGCATTATCATCTGCATGCGGAGATCGACAAACGCCATGCGGTGGACTTTTTCCGCGTGGTGGAGGGTGCCTGGCGGGAGGGAGGCGGACCGGCGGAGGCCGTGGAGGAGGGGCTGAGGCTGGGACTGTATCTGTTCAACCGCCTTTATGAGGATCTCGCGAAACCCGATCCCGATCCTGTTCCCGCCACTGCCACGCCATGAATGCCCTGCCCGTTTCCCCGGCCCCGCGTCTGGCGCCGGAACTGGTGAAACAGTGTCACCATGCCGAAGGCTGGCGGCATGGCCTGCGGCTGCTGTGTTTTGCGGCGCTGTGGCTGGCCGCTGCCTGGGCCGCGGTGGCGCTGGGCGGAAAGGTGGACGCCTGGTGGCAATGGGCGCTAGTTTGTCCGTTCTATTTGGTGTCGGCGGCGGCCCTGCACGGGATCAGCCTTTTCGCCCATGAGGCAGTGCACGGCACGCTGTCGCGGAACCGGGTGTGGAATGATCTGGTGGGAGCCCTGTGCGCGCTGCCGGTGCTGCAGAACCACGCCGCCTACCGGGTGCTGCATCTGCGGCACCACCGGCATCTGGGAGAAGAGGGGGATCCGGATCATTACGCCAACTACACCCGCTGGTCATGGCTGGTGTTCAGCATGAACTGGCTGCGGCTGCTGATCGGTTATCCGGTTTATATCCTCGCCATTCCGGTGCTGGGGCTCAAACATGGCACCCGCGGCGCGCGGATGGTGATTCTGGCGGAGGTGGCGGCCGTCCTGGCCGTGGCGGGGGTCGTTTGGCTGTCGCCCATCCCGGCTGCCTGGGTGATCCATGGCTGGCTGATCCCCATGCTGCTGATCAACACCATGGTGAACATCCGGGGCATGAGCCAGCACACGCTGCTGGAGCAGGCCAGCGATGAAATCCAAGGCACGCGCACCATCCTGACCAGCGCCCCGGTACGGTTTTTCATGTGCAATGAGAACTACCATCTGGAGCACCACCTCTATCCCGGTGTGCCGTGGCATCATCTGCCGGCGGTGCATGCGGCTCTGCGGCCGGAGCTGACGGCGCGCGGCGCGCCTTATATCGGATCGTATTCAGCTTTTGTGCGGGAGTTCATGCGTCACAGCATCCGGCGCAGCCCTTGGGGATGGCGGCGAAGCAGAGCCGGCGGAAAGGCCTGAGCGTGCGCCGGCGGGAGGAACGCGCCTTTCGCTTCTCCGCTCTGATTTTCTGCCATGACAAACTTTGTGCCTGATCCTGCTTTTTCCTCCCCGCCACCGCCCTCCAGCCCAACGCCTCCGGCATCCGCGGAGTTCTGGGCGGAGGAGGCGGCAAAGCTGCCTTTGGCCTTTGCGCAGGTGCGGGAGGATCCCCGGCTGGATCTGGCGCTGGCGCGGAGGCTGCCGCCGGGTGCGGCGGTAGTGATGATCGCCTCGGGCGGGGATAGCGCCGCCTGTCTGGCGCGGCTGCCGCTTTCCCGGCTGCACCTGGTGGATATCAATCCGGCGCAGCTGGCCTTGGCCCGCTGTAAATTGGACTTGGCGGCGACGGTATCACCCGAAGAGGCGGCGGCTTGGCTAGGGCATGCGCCGCTGCCGGTGGAAATCCGGGCGGAGCGCATTGCGCACCGTCTGGATTCGCTTGGGCTGCCGGCGGAGGCGCTGGGCCCGCTGGAGACATTGGCGTCCTTGGGACCGGATCATGCGGGGCGGTACGAGCGCTGCTTCGCGGAGCTTCAGACGGCTTTGTCCCCTTGGCGGGAGGCATTGATCACGGTGCTGGGTTCGGCCGATCCGCCGGCGGCTGCGGCGGCGGTAGCCCCGGACACGCCACTGGGGCAGGCTTTGGACACGGCGTTCACGCGGGTGATGTCCCTGGCCAATCTCGTGTGTCTGTTCGGCGAAGGCGCGACCCGGAATCCCCGCCAACCGTTTTCCTGTCACTTCCTGGAGCGGCTGCGGCTGGGGCTGGAGCGCTTCCCTGCCAGAGAGAACCCGTTTCTGCATCAGCTGCTGACAGGCACCTTCCCCATAAGCGGAGGATATGACTGGCTGTCCGAAGCCGGAAGCCCCGGCGGACCGCCCGGAGCGGAACCGGTTTTCCACTTGGGCGCCATGACCGCCGCGCTGGAGTCTATGCCGGCGGAAAGCATGGACTTCGCGCATTTGTCAAACATCCTCGACTGGCTGTCGCCGGCGGAGGCGGAGGGCGTGCTGGCAGCGGCCTGCCGCGTCCTGCGACCGGGCGGGCGGATCATTCTGCGCCAGCTGAACTCCACCTTGGACATCGCCGCGCTGGATTCGGGCATTGCCTGGGACTTGGAGGAGGGCGCACGCTTTGAGCAGGCGGACCGCAGCTTTTTCTATCCAGGCATTTTCACGGGCCGGCGGCGGTGAGGTTGTGGGATTGTGAGGTTTTGACTCTCTGACTTTCTAACCTTGTGAAAATCGAGCCCCTCCTCTCCGCCCCTGATGCCTGTCTGACCGCCGCGCTGGCGGAGTTCGAGCGCCGGTTTCTATATCCACTGGGGGAAAGGCAGCGCTTTCGCATCGCCCACGGGGCGGATTACCGGGCGTTTTTCCAAGCCATGGGGGAGGCGCGGGTGCTGATGGCCGTCAGGCGCGGCGGTCAGTCCGTGAACCAGCTGGGGACTAAAGTGGCTAAGCAAACCAACGAGGCTGGGGATCCTGAGGAGGTTGTTTCCATTCTGGGCACCTTGGCCTATGTCCGGCGGCATCTCCTGTTCCGAACGCAGGGAGCCGACAGCGCGGCACAGGCCTTGGAGTCACACTATTTCTGCGATTTGAAAGTGCGCCCGGAAGCCCGCGGCGTACCCGCGTTGGCCGGTCTGATTGCGGCGGCGAAGGCGGAGATCGAACCCGGCCCGCTGCACGCCTGCCACGCCATCGTCATGGACGGGACGGAGCGTCCGCCACTGGCCTACACCGGGCGGCTGGGTGTTCCGCAGTTCCAGAAACTGGGAGAGATCATGATCCTGCGTCTTCCCGCTCTGCATCCGCGCCCGGAGACGCACCCGTCAGGCGGGACCATCCGCGATGTCAGCAACGCTGATGTCAGGGACATTCAACGACGCTTGGCTCCGTCGGGATTTCTGCTCACGGGCGGCGACAGCTCCCTACGCTCGATCATGCCGCCCCGCCCTCTCGCGGACGCGGAGGGTCTGGCCAGCGGCACCGTGGAGGACACACGGAAAGCAAAGCGCCTCCTCACCGAGGATAGCGGTGAAATTCTGTCCGCCCATCTCTCCGGTTTTGTCAGCACTTCGCCCGCACGGGGAGCCGCTCTCCTGCGCCAGGCACTGGCCGTGGCCTTGGAGGCGGGACTGCCGGCGCTTTTTGTTTCCATGCCGCGCGTTGAGGCGGGCGCTTTGTTGACGGAGTTGAACGATCCGGAAATCACTTTGGCTCCGGCCACTGTCTTTGGCCACGCCCTTCCTGCAGGACACGACTGGCGCGTCGATACGGCGGAGATTTGATACTAAGGTTGAACCCAACCCTCCTGGATCATCTTTTCGATGACAACCGGCCGCAGTTGCTTCTGCATACTGGCCCGCCAGCTGTAAAGAAGACCGGCGCTGATGCGGAGCTCCTCGGCGAGCTCCTGAACGGGCATTCCCGTGGCCAGCAGTTCCGCGGCTCGGGCTTTGAATTCGGGGCTGTAATGTTGGTTCTGCTTCATGGTTTATTCTGGAGATTCCTGGTCCAGAAATCTACCGCGCCTCAGTTTCAGGTTTCAGGTTAAGAAATTCATAAAATAGGTCCATGCCCACATGCTTCTCCTATCCGTGAGACCACTCTCCAAGCGCCATAAACTTCCCACGGGACATTGAAAAGCAATCAAAATGTTCGTGTGGATTTTTTAATTGGTGCTATGGTTTCAACCAAGGAGGACCGGCGGATTTCCCGCTGGTTCCCTCCGGAAACCGTTCAAATTTCTGAGCGC
>JAQGPJ010000095.1 GCA_028293125.1 Verrucomicrobiales bacterium
TGTGCTCTCTCTTCGCTTGTGAGGTGTCCGTAGGTTTTCAAAGGGGGGATAGGTTTGGTCACCACTCCCTTCACCTGCGGACACTCTCATGTCATCCCCGTTCGGCTTGGAACTTGAAACCGCCGGCGCTTTCCGGTTTTCAGTTTTGATTTCGGTGTTGGAGTCACTCCAGTGGATGCGTATTGATTGAGGAAAACAAACTCCGTTTTATTTCTCCAAAACCCAAGTCTGGCCTGCCCTTCCAGCTTTTCCACACCATTCCCATCCGATCCGCCATGCTGAGTTCTGCATTGTTTCTTGCTGAGAGTTATCCCGTTGCCCAGAGCGGGGTGACTCTGGGAGCCGCCTTGGCCATTGTCTGCTCGTGGCAGCGGAACCGCTCCATTCTGTGGGCCATTCTGGCGGGGATTTTCTCGTGGATCTATGTCATTTATTTCGCGCTCACCCGAACGCCTGATGAAAAAAGATAGGGAGGCCCCTCCCTGTCCCGGCCCATCTCCCTTTTCCCAAAATTATTTAATGTTATGCTGGCACTTGGAGTGAACATCGATCACGTGGCGACGCTGCGGCAGGCGCGTTATGCGCTGATGCCAGAGGCGCACAATGCTGAACCCTTGCTGCTGGAGGCAGTGGCGGCCTGTGAAGAGGCGGGTGCCCACGGCATCACCATCCACCTGCGGGAGGACCGGCGGCATATTCAGGATGCGGATGTGTATCAGATCCGCCAAGCGGTCAAAATCCATTTGAACTTGGAGATCGGCAACGCGCCGGAGATCGTGGAGATCGCCTGCCAGGTCCGCCCGGACAGCGTCTGCCTGGTGCCGGAGAACCGTCAGGAGATCACCACGGAGGGTGGCTTGGATGTGGCGGGCCACGAGGCTGCGGTCGCCGCCACCACGGCCCGGCTGCAGGAGCATGGCATCCGCGTCAGTCTTTTCATCGATCCCGATCCCGCGCAGGTGGAGGCCTCCGCCCGTGTGAAGGCGGACATGATCGAGCTGCATACCGGTGCCTACGCCAACACCCAGGGCGCGGAGCGTGAGGCCGAACTGCGCCGCCTCATCGCCGCCGGCCGGCAGGCCCGCGGCCTGGGGCTTCAGGTCAATGCCGGCCACGGCATCACCACCGCCAACCTGCCGCCGCTGCTGGACATCCCCGGCTTGGCGGAACTGAACATCGGCCACCACATCATCAGCCGTGCCATGCGGCTGGGACTGCGGGACGCCGTCCGGGAAATGCTCACCGCCATGCAGGCCGGTCCTTCAGGCTGCTGATTCCACCCCTTCTCTCTGCGGTTCCTTCCGCCATAACAAGGCCCGGCCCGGTTTCCGTCCGCCTTTTCCCACTCCTGAAAAAACCTGCTCCATGTCCCCTGAATCCTATCCGGAAGAGGAGGCCTTCGCGCGCTCCAGCGCCGGCAGCTATTACCGCGAGTTTCTTGAGGACCACGAGGAGTTGATGCGCCACAAATGGCTGATGAGCGAGAAGGCCGGTCACGATGTGGGGCTTGAGGCCGCCCTGATGGATTGGGTCATCCACCACCGCGCCGCCTTCCACCGTCAGCGCGCCAGCCGCCGGGCGGAGCCCTGACAGCTTCCTTGTAAGCACTCCCGCCCCAGAACCAAATCCAGCCGCTGTGTCTTTAGGATGACCGCAGACTGACTGCGATTCAACCGCCGCGCGGCCAAGGTGAAGCTCCCGCTTTCGGCCACAGTCAGAAAACAGCGAACGGGACTGAGGCCGGGATCGGGAATTTTCCTCCATGAGGGCTCATCATTGTTCGAATGACATCAAGCCATTTGTGTTTTCAATCGGGGTAATGAGGTTGGGAGGTGAGCAGCATTTACCCCCGGGCATCCCTCGGCAATGCCTGACCGCCGATTTCAGCCTGATCGTGGCGCTTATACCCAGTGCCTGCTCAACGGTCCGCAAAAGCAATACCCTCATTCCGGAAGCCGGGGACAGCGGCATCCGACTTCAGATTTTTCTGGATGGGAAAGGATTGGGACCGGGTGTTGCCGATGGCCGGAATGGGGAGTTCACTAGGAAAGCCCTCTATCTCTACAGGCAATCCCGCGGTCTGCCGCCATCCTTCGAACCGGACACCCGCTACATCCGTCCTTATACCGTTTACACCGTCACGGACAGTGATGCGGGCGCGCTGGGGGCCATGGCTGAATCACCGCAGGAGCTCGCCAAACAGGAGAAACTGCCTTACATCAGGCTCAGCGAGTTCATCGGGGAGCGCTTCCACACGACGGAGGTGTTTTTGCAGGAACTGAATCCGGGAGTGGCCCTGAACCGCATCCTGGCAGGAACAGTCCTGCGTGTCCCGAATGTCCGGCGGTCCTTCAGCTTCAAGCAATTTCCCTCCGGCTATCCCGCCGCCTTGGAATCCAGCGGCGGAGAGCGGAGAGTCGTGGTGGACACAGCATTACGCATGCTCAGGGTGCTGGACGCGGACAGGCTCATCGCGGCTTTTCCCATCACTTCCGGTTCGACGGAGCATCCTGCACCCCTTGACTCTTGGAGAGTGGTGGGGCGGTTCTATCGCCTTGGTATCGATATGATGAAGGCGTGCTGAAGCGAGGGGAGCGCACGGATGTGTTTTACCATTTGCCACCGGGTCTAAACAGCCCGGTTGGGATTTTGTGGGCGGGCTTGAACCGCCCCGGCGTAGGGATTCATGGAACCAGTTCCCCGGAAACCATCGGTCGCGCTGGAAGTCATGGCTGCATCCGGCTGGCAAACTGGGATGCGGCCACGCTTCACACCCTGATCGGCAAAGGCAACCCAAGTCACGATTCAGTGAGTCAGGGTCAATCCGGGCCTGCGGATGGTCATCAAAATCTCCAGGCTCTACCAGATAAAACGCTGAATTCAATTCCTCCTGATCAAATTCACATTTGACGAGTATGAATTAATTGTCCATTGGCATGCATGGCGTGGCGGGGCTTCTCCAAGCCGCACTTCAATGCTCGGCTTTCCGCTCCCCTTCCGGCCTCTCCTCGTCCACCACTCCACCTCCCATCAACGCCATGAGCACCACCCCCGAAGAACAGGCCGCCTCCGACTGGCTGGTTGTTGTCCGCGAAAAAGTCTCCTCCATGCGGTTCGGCTCGGTACAGATCACCGTTCACGACGGCCGCGTCACGCAGGTTGAATCCAATGAGAAGACCCGCATCGCCCCCGACCGCACGGAGTCCGCGGTGCCGGGCTCCAAGCTGAAAAAATAAGTGGGGGGGGGATTTTTCCCATGCTGACGGGAGGCATCAGCATCGAATCAAATTCCCTAAATTAAATCATACTTAATTTGTAGAATTTAGTTGCCATCCGCCGGACATGAGGCATTTTCTTCCCAGCCTCAGGCAGCATGACCGGAACACCGCGCCGGAATGCACCCCGGCGGATCGGAGCGCCCGGATCAGCGGCATTGGACCTGATCGCTTTTCCTGTCCACCCATCCTTCGATTGACCGGGCTTTTTCACGGAAAGCGGTGCGCCCGGAGGAACTCCATCCGCGTACCCCACCAATGCTGCCGTGCAGGGACACGGCTTGATCAGTCCACCTGAAAACCAAAACCGGAATCCAAACGCCATGCGCACATCCCAAAATCAGCCCCTTGGATACAAAAACATTTCCGCTGATGCCGCTCCTCCCGCCCGACGCTCCGGAGGGCAGCGGATTTCCCGGGAGGACCGTATTTTCCGGCACATTCTGCCCAGCTCCCGGGTGGCCATCGGCGATTTCCTTCCGGATTCCGCCAACGACTGGGAGATCCAGATCCTGCGGGAGGGTGATCTTCTCAGCCCGCTGAGCGTCTGAATCCACCTTGGCGCTGGCTCCAGCCACGGGCGGCACCATTCAAATTTTCCACAGGGACACAAATGCCCCGGTGTGAACACCGCCGGATGCGGATTTAAAAAATTGTATTCGTGAGGAGAATACGGAAGGCGGCGGGACATATCTGTATGACCGGTTGTGGTGCCCGGCCTGTTCCCGCCGCCTTCCATTTTTTGTTATTCATCAGCGGCGCCGGCGGCCTGAGGGCTGACACCGGAACCGGAATCAGGCCAGCACAGACGGCACCACGTGGCCGTGCACATCCGTCAGGCGGAAGCGGCGGCCTTGGAAAAAATACGTCAGGCGCTCATGGTCGATGCCCATCAGGTGCAGCATGGTGGCGTGGAGGTCATGCACATGCACCCCGTCCCGGGCCACGTTGTAGCTGAACTCATCCGTCTCCCCGACCACCGTGCCGCCTTTGGCTCCGCCGCCGGCCATCCAGACGGTGAAGCACCGCGGGTGGTGGTCGCGGCCATAACCGTCCGGCGTCAGTTTTCCCTGGGAGTAAGCGGTGCGGCCGAATTCCCCACCCCAGACCACCAGTGTGTCCTCCAGCATGCCCCGCTGCTCCAGATCCCGCAGCAGGCCCGCGCTGGCGTGGTCGGTTTCCCGGCACTGGCCGCTGATGCCGCTTTTCAGGGAGCCGTGCTGGTCCCAGCCTTGGTGATAGAGCTGGATGAACTTCACGCCGCGCTCCGCCAGCCGGCGCGCCAGCAGGCAGTTGGCGGCAAAGCTGCCCGGCTTGTCCACATCCGGGCCGTAGAGGGCTTTGACGGATTCCGGCTCCGTCTTCGTATCCGTCGCCTCCGGGACGGACAGCTGCATGCGGGCCGCCATTTCGTACTGGGCGATGCGGGTGTTGATCTCATCATCCGCCGTGGCGGAGACCTGGGCCTCGTGCATCTCCCGCAGCCCGTCCAGCACCTGCCGCCGGGCTTCAGCATCAACGCCGGCGGGATTGCCCAGATACAGCACCGGATCCTTGCCGCCACGGAACTGCACCCCCTGATGCCGCGAAGGCAGGAACCCGCTGCCCCAGAGCCGGGAATACAGCGGCTGGTCCGGCGGCTTGCGGGTGATGAGCACCACAAAGTTGGGCAGATTGGCGTTGTCGGTTCCAAGACCGTAGGAAACCCATGACCCGATGCAGGGACGACCGGAAATCTGGGACCCGGTCTGGAGGAAAGTGATCGCGGGATCGTGGTTGATCGCCTCCGTGAAGACACTGTTGATCACGCACAGGCGGTCCACCACCTCCGCCGTCCGGGGCAGCAGGTCGCTGACCCAAGTGCCGGACCGGCCATGCTGTTTGAACCCGCAGAAGGGAGCGGCCAGCGGCAGCCGGGCCTGATTGCCGGACATGCCGGTGAGCCGCTGGCCCTTGCGCACGGAATCGGGCAGATCCTCCCCATGCCGGCGGATCAGCTCCGGTTTGTAATCCCAGGTCTCTGTCTGGGAGGGGCCGCCACTTTGGAAGAGATAGATCACCCGCTTGGCCCGCGCCGGAAAATGCAGGCCGTCCAGCACGCCGTGCATGGTTTCTGCCCCGGCCGCCTGCTCCCGCATCAGCAGCTGGCCCAGCGCAGCGCCGCCCAGTCCCATGCCGACACGGCCCAGCAACTGGCGGCGGCTGAGGTGGCCGGCGGGCAGCGGGCCGGTGCAGAGAGGGAGTGATGGTTTCATGTTCACGGCTTTTAATTTTCTATCTCTGTTCTGTTCCGTTGTATGCGTATGCGGCTCACCGGCCTTACCTCACGGTGACAAACTCATCATAGCTCATCAGCATCTGGGCGACACTGGTCTCCGCAGCCAGCAGCACCGGGTCCACGCTCCCCGGCACTGGAGTGGCTCCGGTCGCAGTGAAGGCTTTGGCGGCATCCGGACGGGCCGCGTACCAGTCCACCTGCCGGGCACGGAGGCGCAGCATCAGAGCCATCTCCTCCGGCTCCGGACGGCGGGAGATCAGGCTGGTGAAAACCCGCTCCATCCGCTCCTTCAGCGGCCGGCCGGATGCCAGCCCGCGCTGCGCCAGCACCCGCGCGGCCTCAATGAACTGGATGTCGTTCAGCAGCACCAGGGCCTGCAGGGGGGTGTTGGTGATTTCCCGCTTCACGGCGCAGACCTCGCGGGACTGGGAATCGAAGGTCAGCATGTTCGCCGGCGGCACCGTGCGCTTGATGAAGGTGTAAAGGCTGCGGCGGTAAAGCGCGTCGCCGGTGCCCTGATCATAACTGGCGCCGGTGCCGCTCTCCTCCCACAGTCCCGCCGGCTGATAAGGCTTCACGCTGGGACCGCCGAAGGTGGCCACCAGCAGGCCGCTGGCCGCGAGAGCGCGGTCACGCACCAGTTCCGCAGGCAGCCGGTGGCGGGGAAAGCGGGCCAGCAGCGCATTGCCGGGATCCCGCTCCCGCTGGTCCGCGGTGGCGGTGGAGGACCGGCGGTAGGCACCGCTCATGACCATCAGGCGGCACAGCCGGCGGATGTCCCATCCATGCTCCTCAAAGTCCTTCGCCAGCCAGTCCAGCAGCTCCGGATGCGTGGGCAGCCGGCCCTGCATGCCGAAGTCATTGGTACTGGCCACCAGTCCCTGGCCAAAGAGCATCTGCCACAGGCGGTTCACATACACGCGGGCCGTCAGCGGCTGCCGGGGGCTGGTCATCCAATGCGCCAGGTCCAGACGGTTGGCCGGGGCGGGTTTCTCCCCGGCCCCCGCCTCTCCGGCCGGGGCCGCCGGCAGGGGCAGCAGACTGGCGGGAATGCCGGGACTCACCGGATCGCCGGGGCTGTCGTAAGCTCCGCGCACCCGCACCACCGAGGGACGGCGGGGTTTCATCTCCGCCATGGACATGATCTGGGGCTGGCTGTTGATCAGGGCGTTCTCCTCCCGACGCAGAGCGGCCAGCGCGGCAGCAGCCTCCCGGCTGGCGGTATCGGCATCCCGGATCCAAGCGGCCAGCGCGTCCGTCTCCGGCGCGGCGGCGGGTTTATGCCCAGCCAGTTCCCAGACTTCAGACGGGGTCAGCACCTGACCGAACAGCATCAGGTCATCCACCGCCCCGTCCCGGAATCCGGTGTCGCGGAACCGTCCCCCGATGGCCATATTGGCGCTGCCCAGGGTGCGGGTCAGATGGTCGCGGATGATCTCCGCCTCCACTTTTTCCCCATTGAGATAAAGGGACACGCCCGCCGCGCGGCTGCCGCCATCGTAGGTGACCGCCACCTGTGACCAGTCACCGGGGGCCAGAGCCTTCCGGGCTTTGACCCGGATGGCGTCGCCAGGCCAGAAATGGATGAGCGAGAAAACCGGGAAGCCGTGGTCCAAGAGCAGTTCCCAGCCTTGGCTGGCGGCATCCTGCTCGGCGGCGCAGCGGTGCACGATCACCTGATGCGGGGCCAAGGCCGCCGGCTTCAGCCAGACGGACAGCGTGAAGGCATCCGTGCGCTCGAATGCCCCCGCCTGCCCTCCGCAGGACAGGCTGTTGTCACCGTCGAACTTCACCGCCTGCCCCCGCCTGCCCTCCACGGCGGCGGTGGCGTCGCCCAGACTCAGGGCATCCTCCGGCTTGACCGAGGACACATATTTGCCCGCGGAGCGGTCATCAAAATCAAACACCGCCAGCGGCTTCGGCAGTTCCCCGGCCGCCGCGGCTGCCGCCGAGGCCGTCACGTTGGCGAACCGCTCCGCCGCCGCCTCCTGTGCGGCCCGTAGAACATGCTCCGCCGCTGCGATGCTCTCCTGCAGTTTCCGGTGCCTGGCCTCATTGTCCCCTTGGTAAAGGGTGGCGGCGGGCGTCGGCTCGGCATCGTTGAAATGCGCATAAAGTCCGAACTCGTCGATGTTGTCGAAGAAGGCCCCGATCCGGTAGTATTCCCGGATGGAGACCGGATCGTATTTGTGGTCGTGGCAGCGGCAGCACTCCAGCGTCAGCCCCAGCATGGCGGTGCCGAAAGTGTTCACTCGGTCCGCCACCCCTTCCAGCCGCATTTCCTCAGGCACACTGCCGCCCTCGTTGGTCAGACGGTGCAGGCGGTTGAAGGCGGTGGCCAGCCTGTCATCCTGGGTGCTGCCTGGCAGCAGATCGCCCGCCAACTGGGCGGTAATGAACCGGTCATAGGGCATGTTGGACCGGAAGGCCCGCAGCACCCAGTCGCGCCACGGCCAGAGATGGTTGGTGCGGTCGGCCTGATAGCCGTAAGTGTCCGCGAAGCGGGCCGCGTCCAGCCAGTCCAGCGCCAGCCGCTCGGCAAAGGCCGGCGACTCCAGCAGCCGGTCCACGGTTTGGGCATAAGCATCAGCCGGGTTGGAACTCCGCAGAAAGGCTTCCAACTCCTCCGGCGAGGGCGGCAGGCCGGTCAGGCCCAGGCTGACACGCCGCAACTGCTCCGCCTCACCGGCGTCCGGCGCGGGGGCCAGTCCTGCGGCATCCGCGCGGCTGGCCACAAAGGCATCGATTTCATTCACCGCCCCGGCGCGCCAGGCCCCCGGCACCTCCGGCAACATGGCCTTCACCGGCGGCACGAAGGACCAGTGCGGCTCATACTTTGCGCCCTCCTGCACCCATTGCCTCAAAAGTGCCAGTTCAGCAGAGCTCACCGTCAGATGGCTGTCCGCCGGCGGCATTTTCTCATCGGTATCCGCAGTCTCCAGACGGCGGATCATCTCCGATGCCGGCGGATCGCCCGGCTTGATGGCGGCCATGCCGCTTTTGCCGCCGAGCAGGGCGGCATCCCGCTGGTCCAGCCGCAACGAGCCCTTTTGCTTGGCAACGTCGGGGCCGTGGCAGAAAAAGCAGCGGTCGGACAGGATAGGCCGGATGCTGAAGTTATAGCTCAGTTCCCCGGCGCGGATCTCCGCCGCCGTGGCCCCCAGCAAAATCAAAAATGGAAAAAGCCGTCGCATCGCGGTAAACCATATCTGAAACCCACTGTGAAATCTTTCCAAATTCCTCTTTAATCCCATGACTTTTCCCCGTTCGGCCCACGACATCACCCTTGGTCTGGTCTATTTCGCCCGCATGCTGGACAAAATCCGGCTGCTGAAGCGCGGCGAACTGCCGGCGGACTATCTGGAGATGATTGCCCAGGGCTTTGATGGACGCATCTGCCGGTTCCTTTATGTCGATTATGAAGCCGTCCGCCAGCGTGAAGCTGAGGACGGCACGGATGAGGAAATCCTGGAGTGGTGCTTTGCCCATGGCCGCCGCCCCACGGAGGAGGAGATTCTGGTCTGGAACAAATACGCCGTGAAATTCGGGTGGCGGGATGAGGACACCGGCGCCACCGGGCGGCTGAAGGGTTTTATGGAGCGGTCCGGCTTCGGCCACCGGGACGACATCGTGACCTTTTTCGACTACTACGATCTCGACGAGGGCCGGCGGCCCTGATGTGTCCACAGCAAGGCTTTGCAGGGGCGGGGGATCTGTCTTTTTCTCCGATACGCTTTTACGGTTATACCAATGCGGATGGCTTGGAGGCTTGACCACAGGCGGACGACGGGCACACTCGTGGCATGAACACCCGTTTGCCCCGCCCCGCCTGGGTATTGGCGCTCCTGACCGCCTCCGCGCCATTATCAACGGCTGTCCGGGCGGACACGCAGCCATTTGATCTTGGCGGCGGTGTGCGGCTGGAGGTGGAGCGCATTGCCCAAGGACAGTTCACCATGGGATCACCGGAATCCGAAACGGGCCGGAATCCTGATGAGAAAGCGCATCCGGTAACCCTGAGCCGGGATTTTTATCTGGGCCGCACACCGGTGACGGTGGCGCAGTGGCAGTGGTTCGCCACGGAGACCGGCCACCGCAGCGAGGCTGAACACGGCGTCAGCGGCGGATACGGATGGAACGGCACCGCTTTGGAGCAGCGTGCCGGCTTCACGTGGAAAAATCCGGGATTTGCCCAGAGTCCGGACCATCCGGTGGTGATGGTGACCTGGGAGGACGCGCGGCAGTTCATGAAATGGCTGGGCGGAAAGACAGGCTGGACCTTCGATTTTCCCAGCGAGGCGCAGTGGGAGTATGCCTGCCGCGCGGGCACTGCCACCGCCTGGTGGGCCGGGGAGGATGCCACCGCCGCCGGCCCCTCCCTGTGGTCCAAAGAGTCGTCAGAAAACCAGACCCATCCTGCGGCCACCCTGCCGGCCAATCCCTGGCGGCTGCATATCTCCGGCCATGTGTGGGAATGGTGCGCCGACTGGTATGGCCCCTATGACGGGCTGCCGGAGATGGATCCCCTGCAGAAAACTCCTCCCTCGTCGGACAAACCCCGCCGGGTGCTGCGGGGAGGTTCGTGGCTGCGGCCCCTCAAGGACACACGCTCCGCTGCCCGCTACCGCAATGACCCCCGCAGCCGGAATGCGGACAATGGCTTTCGTGTGATGTCCTATGGCCCGGCCGCCGCCGCCACCGCCGGCGGCAGCGGTCCGCCCCCCATTGAGCCGCTGGGAAACGGGACCGCCCCGACTGCGGAGACGGTGGATCCGGGTGATCTCCAGCCGGATCCGGCGGCGGAGAACCCGCACTCCGGCCAGTCCAAAACCACCTCCAGCGGCTCCGCCTTCTGGGTGAGGGTCCTGCCATGGGGGGTCGGGGCTCTGGCGGTGCTGTGGCTGCTGCGCCGGATGGCCCGGGGACCCGCAGATCCACTCCCTCCCCGTCTGCCCCGCAATGAACGCCGGCCCCCGCCCCCGCCCCCGCTGAACGGTCCGCTCGATCTAACCCCCGGCGCTTTTCTGGCCCGTCCCGTGGATGATGGCTTCTGGCTGAATGCCGGCTACGCCGCCGGCACCTGGCTGAACCTCGCCTGGCAGGATGAGCGGGGACAGCCCCGCGAGCGCCGGGTGTGCTATGAACCGGGAGACGACGGGCATTTCGTCTATACCGGAGCCCCGGCGGACCGGATTCAGATCCGCCCGGACGATGGGGGTGCCGAGGGAGGCATTCCGCCGCTGCCTTTGTCCTCCCCGCCGCCAATCGGCCCGCCCCCTTTGGATCCGGGCTCCGATCCCTCGTGGCAGCAGCCCGGCGGAGGCGGTCGCGGGCGCTTGCCGTCCGCCTATTAGCCTGATGGAATCACAACCCCAGATTGGCTCCGGTGACCGGCTTCATGCATGGGGGAGGCTTCATCGCCACCTCTTCCTCCCTCCGCGCGCATCCGTGGCTGGCCAGCCGCACGGAACGCAGCCTGCGGGCCGTGGGCCTGTCCGCGAAGGCCATCGGCGCCGGGCCGGAGACGGACTGGATCCCGTGGGCGGTGTCGTCCGGGGCATGCCCGGACAGCCTGACAGTGATCCGGGCAGGGGCGTGGTTTCCACAGCCCCGGAGCGCCGCCGGGCCGGAGCCCAGCGCCACCGGACGGCCGGTGGTGGCCTTCGGACTGAGCCAGTGCGGTCAGGATTCGCCATGGCGGACACTCCGGCGGCGGTCCGGCGGAGATCTGTCCGGCCATGCCACCAGGCTGCCGGCCTTGGACTTCCCGCCGGTGTTGGCGCTGGACCGGAGGGCCTGTGAAGCCCTGCGCGCCGGCATGGCCTGGGACTGGCTGCTGCGGGAGGCCCGGATCGTGCATCTTTCCACCCTGGATGTGCTGGAGGACGACGGACTGCGCGTCTGCCAAGCGGTCACCAGTCTGCAGTATGGCGGAGCGGAGCGCTTGGCGCTGGACCTTCACCGGGAACTGCGGCGCACCGGCACCGCCGCCCGGCTGCTGGTCCTGGGCAGACCGGGACGCAGCGCCTTTCCATGGCCGGAGGACTGCCTGGATCTGTCGGAAACCCCCGCGTATCCCGGCAACCGCGCCGTGGCGGTGAACGCGGCCACCGTCCAGTTCGGAGCCGATGTGTTGCACGCCCATCTGCTGGGCCCCGCCGAAATCAAAGCCCTGCGGCCCGACACCCCTCCCGTGGTGCTGACCCTGCACAACACCTGCGGCGGATGGCCGGCGGGCTTGGCCTCCCTGGGGAAAAACGACGTGGCCCTGCTGGCCGCCTGCTCCCTGGGAGTGGAGGAGGAGGCCCGCCGCCTGCTGCCCGCCCTGCCCGTCCGCACTGCATGGAACGGGATTGACCTCCGGCAGTTCCAGCCCACCCCACAGCGGGCAGCGGCGGCGGTGGCCTTCCGCTCCGCCGTCTGCGGGTTGCCGGAAAACGGGCTGCTGCTGCTCACCCTTGCCAATCCGCGGCCTCAAAAACGGCTGGACCGCCTGCCGGCGGTGCTGGCGGCCTTGAAACGGCGCTGCCCGGACCGCCCCGTCAGGCTGCTGCTGGCCGGAGAGCCGGCGGCCTTCAATGCGGAAGCCGCCGCCTGCGTGGCGGCGGTGCGGCAGGCGGCCGGGGAGCACGGAGTGGAGGGGGAGATCATTTTTCACGGCCCCTCGGCGGACCCCGCCACCCTGCTGGCGGCGGCGGATGTCCTGATTTCCACCGCGGCCCACGAAGGTCTGAGCCTGGCGCACCTGGAGGCCTTGGCCATGGGGGTGCCGGTGGTGGCGCTGGAGGCCGGCGGCACCGGCGAGGTGGCCGCCGCCGTGAAGTCCGGCGCCTTCACCCGGCTGCCGCAGCAGGCCGGTCCTGATGAACTGGCCGCCGCCGTGCTGACCGCCTCCGCCACGCGTGTCTCCGGGCGGGAAGCGGTCCGCCGCTGCTTTTCCTTGGAAACCATGGCGCGGCGGTATCAGAGGCTTTACCGGACCGCCTTGATGGCTCCGGCCCGGACTGGGAAAACCATTTGGCTGATCACCAACAACTTCTCCACTGGCGGAGCCCAGTCCAGCGCCCGGCGGCTGCTGGCCTGGTGGCATGGGACACGCGGCTTTCCTGTCCGCGCGGCGGTGCTGCAGGAGGAGTCCGGAGAGCCCACTCCCGGACGGACCGCTTTGGAGGAGGCCGGCATTCCCGTGCTGGTGCTGCCGGCGATCGGTCCCCGCGAAGCCGCCGAAACGCTGGAGCCCCTCTGGGCGGAACTCGCCGCGGATCCGCCCAGGGCGGTGCTGCTGTGGAATGCCGTCACCTCCTGCAAGCGGATGATCGCCGACGCCCTGCCGCACACAGCGGTTTTCGACATCAGCCCCGGCGGAATGTTCTTTGAGGCGCTGCATCCCTCCTTCGCCCGCCTGCGGCCCGATCTGCCCGCCCTGACGCCCGCAGCCTACGGAGCCCAGCTGGCCGGTGCGGTGGTCAAATACACCCGCGAGCAGGCACAGGCGGAGGCTGCGCTGGGATGCATGGTGAGCGTGATTCCCAACGGTGTGCCGCTGCCGGAGGCACCGGTGCCCTTCCGCCCCCACCCGTCCCCGCTCATTTTTGGCACCGCGGCCCGGCTGCACCCGCAGAAGCGGCTGGAGGATTTGCTGGAAGCCTTCCGCTTGGCCCTGCCCTCCCTTCCCCCCTGTGAGTTGCACATCGCCGGCGGGGTGGACGGCGGGGAAAGCGACTATGCCGGGGCTCTGCAGGCCGGGTCACTGGATTTGCCGGTCCACTGGCCGGGGGAAACCCTGCCGGTTTCCCGTTTCCACGCGGCGCTGGACGTTTTTGTGATGATTTCCGAGCCCGCCGGCTGTCCGAATGCCTCGCTGGAGGCCCTTGCCGCCGGCCTGCCGGTCATTGCCACCGATTATGGGGGCGTCTCCGAGCAGGTCATTGATGGACAAACCGGGCTGCTAGTTCCCCACCGTGATCCCGCCGCCCTGGCCTCAGCCCTGATCCGCATGGCCTCGGATCCGGATTTGCGCCGCCGCTGTGCGGAGGGAGCGCGGAGGCATGCGGTCCGGCATTTCACCATGGCGCGGATGGGAGAAGGTTATGAGCGCCTGATTCCGCCCGGCTTTGGAGACATGCAGGGAGGCAGTGACCCAATGGAGGTTTTGAAAAGGGAAAAACAGGCGTGATGTCCAAGGAGGATGTTTACATGACGCTGCCTGTGGCCGTGGATCATCTCCGCAGCAGTCCTGTCCACCGGATCCGGCTGGCCATTCCTGAAGCGGCGGACAGGGAGTCCATGGACTGGAACTCGTCCCTGCCGTTTCCGTCACTATTGATGATGCCGGTTTCTCCCGCCGAATTATCAAAAATTATTTCTCTTTCCCATGGATCCCGGCATAGCTTTTGCCCCTCAATATTTGACCGCAAAACTTCGCCTGATGAAAAATATCATTCATTGATCCAATTATGCTGACTTTTTTGAAAAATTTGGTGAAAGGCAGCTCTCCACGTCCGGCGGAGCCACAGGAGGACCGTGCCACCCGTGCGGCCAGGCTGAAAGCGGTGCTGACTGCCGAACTGAGCCAAACTCAGGTGGATGGACGCCCCGTGACTCATCGCAGACTGGAATCCCTGATACGGGCCACCGGTGCCGGCAAACGGGAGACCGTCCAGCTGCTGCGTGAAATCGGAGCCCGTCCCTCCCGGCGGCGCGGATCGGAGCTTTGGACCATGGAATGAAACCGGAATTCTTAATATTACAGGCATTCCAGCGTTTTCAGATGCATTGAATAAATAAATAAATTTAACTCATTAATTAAAAATTAAATAAATTCGTAAAATAGCCATCCGAAGCATCAAAAACCGGTTCCGGTGTCTTCCCGTCCCGGGCATGAAAGGGAAAATGGCCTAAAATTCCGACAACATCCGGTGACATTGGAACGTAACAGTTTTTGCTATGTTCCTTCAGACCGACTCCCACACTTATGTGCCTGTGAATTCGATCAGAAAAATCGGATCAGGGCAGTCTCCGGATGACCTCAGCATCACACTCACGGACGGCTCCATTTTGGCCGTGCCCGCCGACTGGGCTTCCAGCGTGATCAGCCAGATCGGGGCCCTTATCAAAAGCGCCAGTTCCCCAGCCCCCATGGAGGTGCGGAACTCCCCGGTGACCTCGCTCTCCTTTGGAGTCCACCGCCACCGATGATGTCCATTCGGGCATATGACTTTAATCCGGCATTTGGGTTTCCAGCTTTTTGAAATAAAAAAGCCGACTCAAAATCTTGGCCGCCATCCGCGCCCAAACCGGCATCTGTTTAATTCTATTCGTCATCAGCGCTGGCAAGTGGTTCATTTTCAACGGTTTTTCTGTTTTGGCGTTTTCGCGGTCGGGAATTCCCTGTAACCGCAAAACCCCATTGGCGTAATCAAATGCATGACCATTTCCACTCCTCCCCCTTCTGAATTTTTCCGGCGCAGTTCCGGACCGGGAAGTTTCCAGACCAGCACCCGGTTCAATCCGGGGAAACTGCAGGAGCCATGGAGCGTTGATGACTGGGGCCTGCCTCCCCATCACGAGGCATTTTCCGACACTCATGAGCCCCTGCACCGTGGCAGGATTTCCAGCCTGCCCTCCCACGGAAAGTCAGCTTCGGGTTCCGATTTTTGGGCGGAGGCAGGTATCGCCGTCGGCCTGATGCTCTGTGGCTGGGGGCTTTTGCTGCACTTTTGCTTGGGCGGATGGATTCTGACGGCCATGCTGGTCTCGGGAGCCATCTCCATGGCCATCGGTCTAAACGGGCTGCGCAAAAAATCCGGGAAGCGTTGATTGTTACTGCGGGAACGGAAATGCGTCGCCGGATATTCAGGATTTCTTAATTTAAATTACCGGCGTCCATAGCGACGGAAAATTTCGCACTGCCTCCGGAGTACCGTGCCGCGTCAGCTGGTAACCGGGATCAGGATCATCCAAATACCGACCCGGACGCAACTTGACCGGCCCTGTCGGCACCCGCTGAAAATGAAAACTGAAAACTTGAATACGCCCCGAAGCGGATTCACACCCCCGCCGTCTCGCGGGCGGAGGCATTCCGGTAGTCGCGGTTCATCTGGCGGATCGTCTCCACGCTGATCAGCTTCGGGCAGTAGGCCTCGCACTCGTAGTGGTTGGTGCAGTTGCCGAATCCCTGCTCATCCATGGTGCGCACCATGGCCAGCGTGCGCTTGTCGGCCTCCGGTTTGCCTTGGGGCAGCAGGTTGAAGTGGGAGAGCTTGGCAGCCGTGAAAAGCATGGCGCTGGCATTGGGACAAGCGGCCACACAGGCACCGCACCCGATGCAGGCGGCAGCGGCGAAGGAGGCGT
This sequence comes from Verrucomicrobiales bacterium, assembly GCA_028293125.1. GTDB lineage: Bacteria > Verrucomicrobiota > Verrucomicrobiia > Verrucomicrobiales > V1-33 > CAIZWU01. Next base: position 15,907 of record JAQGPJ010000095.1, read on the forward strand.
CGGCGTCGTCCTTGGGCACGGGCACGCTGTTGGCCTCCGGCGCGGAGCCGGTGCGCACCGTGATGTAGCCACCGGCCTGCTGGATGCGCTCGAAGGCGTTGCGGTCCACCGCGAGGTCACGGATCACGGGGAAAGCCTTGGCGCGCCACGGCTCAATCCAGATAGTGTCCCCGTTGCGGAAGCTGCGCATGTGCAGCTGGCAGGTGGTGACCCCGCGCTTGGGTCCGTGGGGCATGCCGTTGATGACCATGGAGCACGTGCCGCAGATGCCCTCCCGGCAGTCGTGGTCAAAGACCACCGGATCACCGCCCTTGGTGATGATGCCCTCATTCACAATATCCAGCATCTCCAGAAAGGAGGCGGAGTCCGGAATGCCTTTGGCCTCGTGCGTGTCAAAGCGCCCCGGCTGGTCGGGACCCGCCTGACGCCAGATTTTGAGCGTGAGATTGAGGGAGGATTGGGAAACGGCCATGGTCGTGGGAGGTGAAATCGGAAAGAGGTTTTTATTTATAGCTGCGGGTGGAGAAGTGGACGACCTCGTAATCCAGCCACTCCTTGCGGAGTTTGGATTTTCCAGGATCGCCGGTGTATTCCCAGGCGCTGACATAGGAGAAATTGGCGTCATCGCGGTCGGCCTCCCCCTCCACCTGATGCTCCATGCGGAAGTGGCCGCCGCAGGACTCATCGCGGGTGTGGGCATCCAGACAGAGCAGCTCGCCGAACTCCAGAAAGTCGGCCACGCGGCCCGCCATTTCGAGCTCCTGGTTGAAGCTGTCGCCGCTGCCGGGCACGCGCACATTTTTCCAGAACTGCTCCCGGAGGTCCGGGATCTTTTTCAGCGCCTCCGCCAGGCCCTCCCGGGTGCGGGCCATGCCGCACTTGTCCCAGATCAGCAGTCCCAGCTCCCGGTGGAAGCTGGCCACGCTGCGGTTGCCGTTGATGGAGAGCAGCCTGCGGGTGCGCTCACGGGCGGACTCCTCAGCGGCGCGGAATTCCGGCCCCTCGCTGGTGAACTGGCCAGGCTTCTGGCCGGCGAGGTAGTTCGGCAGGGTGGCGGGGATGATGAAATACCCGTCCGCCAGACCCTGCATCAGCGCGCTGGCTCCCAGCCGGTTGGCGCCATGGTCCGAGAAATTCGCCTCGCCCAGCACATGCAGGCCGGGGATGTTGCTCATCAGATTGTAGTCCACCCACAGGCCGCCCATGGTGTAATGCACGGCGGGATAGATGCGCATGGGCTGTTTGTAGGCGTTCTCGCCGGTGATCTGCTCGTACATCTCGAACAGGTTGCCGTAGCGCTCGCGGATTTTCCCCTCGCTGAGGCGCTTGATGGCGTCCGCGAAGTCAAGGTAAACCCCCAGCCCGCCCGGACCCACGCCGCGGCCGTCGTCGCACTGCTCCTTGGCGGCGCGGCTGGCGATGTCGCGGGGGGCGAGATTGCCGAAGCTGGGGTACTTTCGTTCCAAATAGTAATCACGGTCCTCCTCCGGGATGGACGCCGGGGGCTTGCCGCAGTCCTCCTTCCGCTTGGGCACCCAGCAGCGCCCGTCATTGCGCAGACTTTCGGACATCAGCGTCAGCTTGCTCTGGTAGTCGCCGCTGACCGGGATGCAGGTGGGATGGATCTGCGTGTAGCAGGGATTGGCGAACCAGGCGCCGCGTTTGTGGGCGCGCCAGGTCGCAGTGACGTTGCAGCCCTTGGCGTTGGTGGACAGATAGAAGACATTGCCGTAGCCGCCGGTGCACAGGAGCACGGCGTCCCCGGCATGGGTGGAGATCTTTCCGGTCACCATATCGCGCACCACGATGCCCTTGGCGTGGCCGTCAACGACCACCAGGTCCAGCATCTCCGTGCGGGAGTACATCTTTACCAATCCCTGATGGATCTCCTTGTTCAGGGCCGCGTAGGCGCCCAGCAGCAGCTGCTGGCCGGTCTGGCCGGCGGCGTAGAAAGTGCGGGAGACCTGAGTGCCGCCGAAGGAGCGGTTGGCCAACAGGCCGCCGTATTCCCGCGCGAAGGGCACGCCCTGGGCCACGCACTGGTCAATGATCTGCACGCTCACCTCGGCCAGGCGGTGCACATTCGACTCCCGCGCCCGGAAGTCGCCGCCCTTGATGGTGTCGTAAAAGAGCCGGTGGACGCTGTCGCCGTCGTTCTGATAGTTCTTGGCGGCGTTGATGCCGCCCTGGGCGGCGATGCTGTGGGCGCGCCGCGGGCTGTCCTGATAACAGAAACACTTCACATTGTAGCCCTGCTCGGACAGGGTGGCCGCCGCCGCCGCGCCCGCCAGGCCGCTGCCGACCACGATCACGGTGTACTTGCGGCGGTTGGCGGGGTTGATGAGTTTGGACTCCGCTTTGTGCGTCGTCCACTTCTGCGCCAGCGGGACATGGGTGGGCGAGCCATCGGGCGGGGTGTCGCTGACACGGCCGGGATGGGTGGGAGAATCGTGGACTTCACTGATCATGGCTCGGAGAATGGGGAAAAGATTCGGGTTCGGACTCGGACTCGGCTTGGGACAGGTCAAATGGTGTCAGTCAGGACTTGAGGCCGGAGAGGATGGCCAGCGGAATGGAGACATTTCCTGCAAAAACCCCCCAGGCGAAAATCAGGGACGCCACGTGGATGGGCCGGCGCAGCCGCGGAGTGGCCAGGCCAAGGGTTTGGAACACACTGGCGAAGCCATGGCTGAGATGACTGCACAGAAGGAACATGCCCAGGATGTAGAAGGCTGAGACATACCACACGCGGAAGCCGTCGATCATCATGTTGTAAACATTGTGCGATCCGTCCGGCAGCCAGTAGCGGCTCACGGCGGGGTCGTAGTAGCCGTTGGTCCGGGTGATGGTGAAGTGCATCAGGTGGTAAATGATGAACACCAGAATCGTCACCCCGCTCCAGATCATGATCACCGAAGCTTTGGTGGCCTTCCGTGTCCCGTCCAAGGCGTATTTCTGTTTGCGCGCCGTCCGGTTTTCGCGGGTCAGCTGGATGGTGAACACGATGTGCGCCGCCACCATGGCCAGCAGGCCCAGACGCACCACCCAGAGCAGCAGGCCCAGGTCATGCAGTTTTTTCGCGTAGGTGTTGATCGTGTCCGGTCCCAGGAAAATCTGAAGGTTTCCCAGCAGGTGGCCAAGGATGAATCCCATCAGTCCAAGGCCGGTGACGGCGACTATGATTTTTTTCCCGATGGAGGAATGGTAGAAACGGCACAGGGACTGGACGATGGGAGACATGGCTGAGGCTTATCTAAAATTGCCCCCCGCGAATGCAAGAGGATGAAACCAGCCTCCGCACATCCTTTTCCGCCGGGCAGTGCAATTTCGAACCGCAGGATGATACGCGGCGCACCAGCGGCCGGATGGGGAACTGACTCCGTTTTCCATCCTGAGGAGCCCGGCACGGCTCTTCCGTCTTTGCAAAAAGCTGTTTTGATTCCCACTCCCGCCGCTTCCGGGGAAAACCATCTCCTTGGACCTGCTGACTGGAAAAAGGGAGGTGGCCCGAGACGGATTTGAACCGCCGACACGTGGATTTTCAATCCACTGCTCTACCAACTGAGCTATCGGGCCTGAGTAACCGTCCTGCGGAGCGGTGGTTTCCGGTGAAACACTGTCCTGCGGTCGGGCGGTTGCTATAAGCGCCCCTTTGCGGACCGGCAAGGGATTTTTGAAAATTTTTGCAGAGGAATATTTCGAGCTCCCTTTCAGCGGCAACACCCAGCGTCGCCAAAACAATACTGGAGGAAGGAAGCGTGGCCATACGGATTCTTTCAGCTCTCAAATTTTTGGTTTCGAACCTTTCCTGGGGCGGCCTTTCAGGGTCAAAACTGCAACAATTTCTTATTTAAAATATGAAATCAGGGCAACTTACCAATGAGCCCTGCCAAGCTATCCGAGGCTGCCTGTAATGTTGAAAACACGGATTCAAGGCCTTCAGAACCGCTCTCCCCAAACCGGACTTTTGGCATTGCTTACACAGGGCTGACCGGTTTCCTTTATTTGAAGCCATGCCATTTTCACGATTGCCACGGGCAGGCCGGCATCAGTTCGCCTCTGCGGCAGGCAGGTCTCTCAAGCCTGCCTAGCAGCTGCTAAAAATAATTATGAGTAACATTGAACAGATTCTCAAAACTGTAAAGTATATTTTAAAATAAGGAGCTTTTAATATTTTTTTTACTGGAAAATCATTTTTTCCGCTATAGCGGACTCCGACCGGGATTTATAAGGAGGAAGTTCCGCGCGCACGCCCACCCCAGGCTTTTCCCGGTCCGGAATTTTCCTTAAAAACAACATGCCCGGCTCTGAAACCTCCGAGAACGTTCCGCTGCTGCCAGCCCCGCCGCCATCCTCCCCGGATCACACTGCGGAAATGCCAGGGAAGGAGATGGACAATTTTGTGCCGCCCCATGGACACCACCGGCAGCCGGTGGTGGGCTTGGGAGGCTCGGCGGGGGCACTGCAGGAGGAGCTGGAGCAGACCCGCCAGGGGCTGCGCGACACCGAGGAGCAGCACCGGGCCTCCATCGAGGAGATGAAGGCCGGCAGCGAGGAGCTGCAGACTGTCAACCAGGAGCTCAAAAGCCACGTGGATGAACTCAGCCAGAGCAACACTGACCTGCGGAACCTTATGGCGGCCACGGATATCGCCACCGTGTTTCTTGACCGCGACCTGCGCATCAAGCACTACACGCCCAGCGCGGCCACCCTTTTTAATTTCATCCCCGGCGATTTGGGCCGTCCGCTCCTTGATCTGACCCACCGGCTGGATTATCCAAGTATCGACGCCGACGCGCACCAGGTGCTGGAGACCCTCGCCCCCGCGGAGCGGGAGGTGCAGGCGGGGGATCGCTGGTATCTGGCCAGACTTCAGCCTTGCCGCACCGTGGAGGACGGCATCGGGGGCGTGGTGCTCACCTTTGTGGACATCACCGAGCGCCGGGCGGCGGAGGAGAGACTAAGGCTGAACGAGCAGTGCCTCCGCAGCCTGGTGGAATCGCATGCGCAGGCGGTCTGGGAAACCGACCCTGCGGGGCTGATGGTGAAAGACTGCCCCTCCTGGCGGGCTTGCACCGGGCAGAGTTTCGAGGAATGGACCGGCAGCGGCTGGTTGAATGCGGTGCACCCTGATGACCGGGAATATGCCGGCCATCAATGGCGGAAGGCGGTGGAAGCGCAGCGGAATGTCAATACGGAGTTCCGTCTGCGGCATGCGGAAAGCGGCGGCTGGCGCTGGATTAACACACGTGCCTCGCCCATACTTTCCCCGGAGGGGACGGTCCTGAAATGGAGCGGTATGAGCATCGATATCCACGCCCGCAAGGAAACGGAGGAGGCGATGGCGGCGGATTTGCTCGCCATGCAGGTGCTGCGCGAACTCGGCATGCGGCTGATTCCGGAAACGGAGATTCCATCCTTTTACGCGGAGGTGAATGCGGCAGCCATCCAATTCACCGGCGCGGACGCGGGAACAGTGCAGATTTCCGATCCCCACACCGGTGAACTGGTCATGCTGGCCAGCCACGGTTTCCCACCCGGCCACCAGGAGCGTTTCAGCCGTATGAATGCCACCGGCATCACTCTCTGCGGGATGGCGTTGGCATCGGAGCAGAGGACTGTCATTGATTTTGACGATTCAAACCTGGAGGATCCTGAAGGAAACCTGCGCTGGCACGTGGAGGCCGGGTATCTCTCCGCGCAGTCCACACCCCTGCTGACCCGGTCCGGCAGGCCCATCGGCATGATCTCCACCCACTGGCGCACCCGCCGCCGTCTGACGGACCGGGAGAGCCGTCATCTGGATCTGCTGGCGCGGCAGGCGGCGGATGTCATTGAGCAGCGCCAGGCCTTCACGGAGATCCAGGCCGCGCATCAGGAGGTGGAGAGCGCAGGCCGGGCCAAGGACCACTTTCTGGCAGTCCTGAGCCATGAACTGCGCACGCCGCTCACTCCGGTGCTGCTGGCTCTGGATCATATTCTGCACGGGGATTCCTCTTTGACGCCGTTCATGCGCGGATCGCTGGAGATGGCCCTGCGCAATGTCGGGCTGCAGGTGCAGCTGATTGATGACCTGCTGGACATGACCCGCATCACCCAGGGAAAGCTGGAAATTGCGCGCTGCCGGACGGATGTGCACAAAGTTTTGGAGAAGACGCTGGAAATCTGCCAGCCCGATCTGCTGGCTAAAAGACACCATCCGGAAGTGGACACCGCAGCGCCTGCCCATTGGCTGGAGGGCGATGCCACACGCCTGCTGCAGCTGTTCTGGAATCTGATCAAAAACGCCTGCAAGTTCACACCGCCGGGCGGCACTGTCAGCCTTGCCTCACGCAATCCCCGGCCGGGAGTGATCGAAATAACGGTCACAGACACCGGCATGGGGATAAAACCGGAGGCGCTGGAGCGTATCTTCGAACCGTTCACCCAGGCGGACAGCCAGGTGGGCAGGAGGTTTGGCGGGCTCGGGCTGGGACTGGCCATCTGCAAAGCCATCACGGAAGCTCACAAAGGCACCCTGCGCGCAGATAATAGCGGGACTGGAAAAGGCGCGGTTTTCACCGTCACCCTGCCAGTGCTTCCGGTTGACGAACCCTGAATTGGCCCGGGTGCCTTCTTCAGCCTCCGCAGGCTTTCGTTAATATTTGAAAATCCACTTCAATTGCAAATTGCAACAAAGCCATGGCAGATTGCAACAAAGCCATGGCAGATTGCATGATATGGTGTCCCTGAATCGAGTTTTTCCCCCATAGTTTCAGCTAAACACCTTCCGGCAAGGTTTCCGCTATGCAATCCATGGCTCTTAATAAAAAATTCACCTTATGGAAACCTTCGTACCGACTCGCCAGGAACTTTCCGCCGCGGAGACCGCTCCTCTGCACTTTGTCAGTTTTGATATGAACCGCAGGCGGTGCGTGTTTGGACCTTTTCTGTCCATTCAGGAAGCCCGGCACCGATGCAGTCTTTACAGCGGAGAGCGGTCCTTGGCGGACAATTTCTGCATCATCAGCAGCTGCCTTCCCCGGTTGTGGCTTGTGTCCGAGGAAAAGGACCACGGAGATCCCTGCTACCATGGGCCCTTTGTGCGGCAGCTGGATGCGGTGCAGTTCCGTACGGAGTTCCAAGGCGGTTCCCGGATCCATGAAATTTGGAGGGACGGAAATTCGGTTCTGATGGACGGGCTGCCCGCCCGGCTGCCCGACCCGCCCTGCCTGCGCAAAAAGATGCTCGCAGCCGGCAGGGTGCCTATCCCCGCATAAGAAAGCCTTTGCCGGAGTATGGGGGTGGTCACTTTTCAGGCTGCCGGAATTGAATGATTGGCAACTGCCGGGCTGAGGTCCGAAAAGAGAAGCAGTCGGGCTTCCCGGCGGCGTGATCCCGCATTCCGGCGCATATCCTGCCTGGCTTGCCAAGGACCTCTTCCCGGCATGCAGGCACCCCGGTTTACGACCAAGGGTACCCACAGCCCGCCTGCACCAGAAAATCTGGTGCTCCGCAGCGGCTGCAGACATTCCCAGCTATGGAGGACGCCAGAACCACATCCATGCGAATCCGGCACACGACCATGAATTCAAAGTCCTCTTTTGCATAAACGCTTCAGAGACTCAGGGGAATTGAGGCTTCGGAATCCACAGACGGAGTATCGGGGGGGAAACAGAGCGGCCGGCCGCACGGTTTCAGACCTCCGCCGGCATGGAATGGATGTAACTGGCAACCACAGTGGGCAGATTGTCCTTCAGCCACGCGGCCATCCGCTCCTCGTCGGGGATGATGCGGCTGCACACCGCCGCGATCTGATGCTGTCCCAGTTCCAGCGCAGCCGCTTTCAGCGCCTGATAGCAGGCGATTTCAAAATGCTCGCTGGCATAGGCGGCCAGCAGATCCTTGACCCGCTCGTCCTGGGCGAATTTAGTGCCCAGCCCTTTGACGGTCTCAGCGGCCTCGGCAATGCCGGTTTTGATCATGGAGGTGTCCGTCCCCAGTGACTCCAGGCAGGCTTTGACCGACTCGGCATGCTGGCGGGTCTCCTCCAGGTGCACCGCGGCTTTCTCCCGCACGGAGGCGTGCAGGGTGTCGTTGTCCGCCTGTTTGCGGAGTGCGATCTCAAGCCCGCGCTCCATGGCGTAGGCGTCGCGCAGCCAGTCGATCAGAGTATCCAGATTGTTTGCCATAATGTTGGAATTTGAAGTTAGGTCCGCAGTGCCCGGCGGACGACTCATGCCATGCACGAGCCGCGCCTCAAAAGTCCACGGGGGAAGTGCCTGTCCGCAGCCATCCCTGCCGTGCGGAATGCCAGATTCCACCCTCCCGATCATGCGGAATGCCTTTTTGGCGATGCAGGAACTGCTGAGGGGACCTGAAGCCTCCTGCAAGTCCCTGAGTATCAGGCTCGCCGCTCCAGGCCAAGGAAAATCCAGCATAACCCGCTTCGCTCGCCTCCGGCACTTAATCCGATTTTCCCTGGCCCTCCGTTCTGAGCCTGATGGGACGTCATTATCGGATTTCACGGGGTGAAATGCCCTTTTGAAGGGCCTTTCAGGCGATTCCCTGCTGACCTTCACTCCCATCACCTTGATTCAGAGCTCCACTCATTCCCGTTACGCCGCCTTTTTTACCTTGCCACACCGACGTCGGACAGTCAGGATTTTCAGAACCTTCCGCACTGCGCAACTCATCATGAGGCCAATCCTCTTCAATGTTCCATGCTTCGAGCCTTCACGGAAAAGGTTTCCGTGTCCTGCCCTTTGAGGTGTCAGGCACTGAATCTGAAGATCGGAGGGGATGCCGGGCCGGGTGTCAGGATGCATGACGGAAATTTTTTCCACTCTGGAAACACTTTTTACTTACAGGCGGCTTTACCGCCACAAAGTTCGTTTGAAAAATTTATGAGCGATGCTGCCCGTCCTCCCCGGAGAAAGTCCAACCGTGGCAAAAAGCCAGAGTCCTCCGGAAAAATTGATTCTCCTCCTCCGGCTTCCCCGGATGCCGGGGAGCAGATGACCGCATACAATGGGGACCTGCTCAGCTATCAAACGCTGCCGGTGGTGGCCCTTGGAGGGTCGGCGGGCAGCATCCAGGCACTAAGGGAGTTTTTCGCACGCACACCCGCCGTCACCGGCTCCGCCTATGTGGTCATTATGCATTTGGCACCGGGACATGTGAGCATAATGCCCGAGCTGCTTCAGGGACAGACGGCAATGAAGGTGCAGACTGCGGAGGATTCCACGGAGTTGCAGCCCGACACAGTGTATCTGATTCCGCCTGGCAGTTTCCTGATGGTGAGCGGCAGCCGTCTCCGCCTCACCGAACTTGAGCCGGAGTATGGCAAGCGTGTGGTGGTGGATCTGTTTTTCCGCTCACTGGCCGATTCCCACGGGCCCCGCGCCACAGCGGTGGTGCTCAGCGGCATTGACAGCGACGGAGCCATCGGCATCAAGCGGATCAAGGAGCGCGGGGGGCTGACCATCGTGCAGGATCCCCAGGAGGCGGAGTTCAGCAGCATGCCGAACTCCGCCATCGCCACCGGCATGGTGGACTGGATTCTGCCTGTGGCCATCATGCCGGCCCGCATTCACAGCTACCGCGAGCGGGGGACGAGGGTCCAGCTTCCGCCGGAGGAGGGCCCTCAGCCGGGAAAATCCGCTGGACCGGCTCCTGACCATCCCGAGACGCTGCTGCATGAGGTGCTGGTTTTCCTGCGGATGCGGACCGGGAAGGACTTCAGTCATTACAAGCGCACGGTTTTTCTACATCGTGTTTCACACCGCATGCAGATCAGCGGCATGGAGCATCTGGCGGACTATCTGAATTATCTGCGGACCTTTCCCGGAGAGGCCGGTGTTCTGGTCCAGGATCTGCTGGTCCCCGCCACCAATTTTTTCCGTGACCGGGAGTCATTCCAAGTACTGGAATCCCATATCCCGGAGCTTTTCCGGGATAAAAAGCCGGGTGACACGGTGCGGGTCTGGTGCCCGGCCTGCGCCACCGGGGAGGAGGCTTACTCCATGGCCATCCTTCTGCTGGAGCATGCAGGGAAGCTTGAGGCGCCGCCCATCCTGCAGGTGTTCGGATGCGATCTGAACAAGGAGGCCATTCAAACCGCGCGGGCCGGGTTTTACCCCGAAACGATAGCGACGGACATCAATGAGGAGCGGCTCCACCGCTTTTTCAGAAAGGAGGACAACGGTTACCGGGCTCTTCCCGAACTGCGGGAAATGATCCTCTTTGCCGCGCATGATCTTTTGAAGGATGCCCCTTTCTCGCGCATGGATCTTATCTCCTGCCGCAATCTGTTCATTTATTTCAACCATGATGCCCAGGCCAAAGCGCTGGAGATTTTCCATTTCGCTTTCAGGCCAGGCGGACTTCTGTTTCTGGGTCCTGCCGAAACGCCTGAGGAGCGGAGCACGCTGTTTCAGCCATTGAACAGCAGGCACCGGCTTTATCAGCAGCGCCCGGCCGAGCGGTACAGGGCTCCCCTGCCCACAGGCCTGAGCGAGAACACCATCCAGCGGGTGTTCCATGAGCATGAGCGCCTGAAAAAATTTTCGGCCACCCTGCCCGGCCGCTCCTTCACCGCCTGCCCGCCGGCAGTTGAGGGCGGAATGCGCGCGGGCGGTGACGGCATGGACCGGCTGGATCTGCACTTCAGGCTTTTGGCCCGCTTTGGGCCCCCCTCACTGCTGGTGAATGCGGACCACGATGTGGTGCATCTTTCGGAGAATGTGCACCCTTTTCTCCAGATTCCGGAAGGGGAACCGACCCGGAGCCTGATGGCCCTGGTCCATCCCATGCTCCGTCTCCATTTGCGGGCGGGTCTGCTGCGGGCTGCGGAGACGGGAGAGCCTGTGGAAATTCCGCAGTGTCCCTTGGACCTGCCCGGCGGTCCGGGGATGGTCAGCATACGCCTCTTTCCAGGCGGCCGGACAGCCCCCGGCCATCTGCTGATTCTTTTTGAGGCGCACACCGCTGATCCCGCCACCCGGACAGCCACAGCCGGCTCCGGGCCGCCGCAGGAAACGCTTGGACCGGAAGCGGTGGTGCATCAGCTGGAGCGGGAGGTTGTCCGGCTCAATGCCGACCTGCGGGCCACCGTGGAACAGTATGAATGCACCAATGAGGAGTTGAAAGCCAGCAATGAGGAGTTGCAAGCCGCCAACGAGGAGTTGCGCAGCGTGGGGGAGGAGCTGGAGACCAGCCGGGAGGAGCTGCAGAGCATCAATGAAGAGCTCACGACCCTTAATGAGGAGTTCCGCAACCGTGCCGAGGAGCTGGCAAGTGCCAACTCCGATCTGCTGAATCTGATGAATGCCACCCGGATCCCCACGGTGTTTCTGGACCGAGGACTGCAGGTGATGCGCTATACCCCCTCCGCGGCCCCTCTTTTCAATTTCATTTCCGGCGATGTGGGCCGTCCAATCACCCACCTTAGGCGACGGCCGCACTATCCGGAAATGCCCAGTGATGCCGGGCAGGTGCTGCGCACGCTGGAGCCGGTGGAGCGGGAAATCCAGGACGGAGAGCGCTGGCTGCTGGCGCGGGTGATGCCCTACCGCACGGTGGAGGACCGTATTGCCGGCGTGGTGCTGAGCTTTGTGGACATCACCGCGCGGCGGAATGCGGAGATGGCATTGCGGCGCAGTGAGGAGATGTTCTCCGCCCTGATCGAAAATGCCCCGTTCGGAGTTTACCTCGTGGATTCCCGATTCCATCTGTGCACCGTCAATGCCGGCTCCCGCGCCATGTTCCAAGGCATCGAGCCGCTTATCGGACGTGATTTCAGTGAAATCCTGCGCATTGTCTGGGCGGAGCCCTTTGCCAGTAAAGCCCTGGCCCGGTTCCGCCACACGCTGGAAACCGGGGAAGCCTATATTTCCCCCCCCACCACGGAGGCGCGCGCCAATGTGGATGAGACGCAGTCCTACGACTGGCAGATCCACCGCGTGGCTCTGCCGGACGGCAGTCACGGCGTGGTCTGCTATTTCTATGATCTGTCGGAGCAGAAACGGCTGGAGTCAGCTGTCCACACCCATGCGGAGGAGCTGAGGGCGGTGGCCAACATCGTGCCCGAACTGCTTTGGAGCAGCGGGCCTGACGGTGAAATGGTCTGGTGTAATGACCGCTGGACGGAATACACCGGCCAGCCCCCCGGCGGGGCGGGGGGCCAGGGCTGGGTTGAGGCCATCCACCCGGATGATCTTGAAAAATTCACGGCACGCTATCTCGAGGCCGTGCAGGAGGCCCGGAAGCTCCAGCACGTGCAGCGCATCCGCCGTGCGGATGGTGAATACCGTTGGCATCTGATGCGGGCTGAACCGCTGACGCGGAAGGATGGGAGCCTCATCAAAATGTACGGCGCAGGCACGGACATCCATGATCTGCGCATGGCCACCGAGAGACTGCGTGAGAGCGAGAACCGCCTGCGCACCCTTGCGGATGCCGTCCCCCAGATCATCTGGACCAACTCCGCCGAGGGCAAAGCGGACTATTTCAACCAACGCTGGTATGAGTATTCAGGTTGCTCCTTTGCGGAATCCGCCGGGCTTGGCTGGCAGCTGATCGTGCACCCTGATGACACCCCGCACTCTGTTGCCCTCTGGGAAAAAGCACTTTTGGAAGGCAGGATTTTTGACTGTGAATACCGACTGAGGAACCAGCAGGGCAACTACCGATGGTTCATTGCCCGCAATGTGCCGATGAAGAATTCCGAAGGCAGGGTGACCGGCTGGTTTGGCACGGCCACGGATATCCATGATTTGAAAAATGCCGCCTCGGCCCTGCTGCAGAGTGAGGAGCAGTTCCGCCGCGCGATCGAGGATGCGCCGATCCCGGTGATCATGCATGCGGAGGACGGACAGGTTCTGCAGATCTCCAGAACCTGGACGGAACTGACAGGCTACATGCCGGAGGACATTCCTACCTTCGATGCCTGGCTGAGCCGTACCTACAGCTCCGGAATGGACAATGTGCGCTCCCGCATGCAGGGCATTTTCGAAGGTGTCGTGCCAGTGCTGCATGAGGAGCTGAATGTGACCACCGCCTCCGGTGAAATCCGCCGCTGGGCCTTGTCCGCCTCGGCCCCGGGCACCCTGGGGGATGGGCGGCGCTTTGTGGTGGCCATGGCCTTGGACATCACAGAGCGCATACGGGCGGAAAAGGCGTTGCGTGAAAGTCAGCAGCGGCTGCGGCTGATCCTGGAGAATGCCCGGGAATACGCCATTTTCTCCTTGGATCCGGACCGGACCATCACCAGTTGGAACACTGGTGCCCAAGCCATTCTGGGCTATACCACGGAGGAGGCCATCGGACAGTCCGCTGACTGCATCTTCACCCCCGAGGACCGTGAAGCCGGCGTTCCCGTAAAGGAGGCGGTCACCGCTCTCGTCAACGGCAGCGCCGCTGACGAGCGCTGGCACATCCGCCAGGACGGCAGCCGCTTCTGGGGAAGCGGGTTCATGACCTCCATGCATGACCCCCAGGGTGAGCCGGTTGGCTTTGTCAAAATATTCCGGGACCGAACCAAGGAGAGAGAGGCCCGGGAAACACTGGAGCAGAATCGTCTGCAGCTCGCGGAGGCGCTGAAAAGCGCCGAGCATGCCCGGGCGCAGGCGATTGCCGCCAGCCGGGCCAAGGACCAGTTCCTGGCGGTGCTTTCCCATGAACTGCGCACGCCGCTGACTCCGATTCTGATGGCCACCCAGGTGTTGGCGGCCGGTGAAAACCTGCCGCCGAAAGTGCGCAGCACTCTGGCCATGATCGAGCGCAGCGTCCTGGTGGAAATCCAGCTGGTCAACGACCTGCTGGATGTGACCAGCATCGCCAACGGCAGAATGGAGGTGGTCCGGGAGCCCATGGATCTGCATGACGCGATCCAGCAGGCCATTGAAATCTCGAGCCCGGATTTTGAGGCTAAAGACCAGCAGTTCTCAGTGGAGCTGGAAGCCGGGGAATATCAAATCCAGGGCGATTTCCGGCGCCTGCAGCAGGTGGTCTGGAATCTGCTTAAGAATGCCTCCAAATTCACTCCGAGGGGGGGGGAGATTGAAATTTCCTCCCGCAATGAGCCAGGCCGCATCGTGGTGGATGTCAGGGACAACGGCATCGGCTTTGAACCTGACGCGCGGGAGCGCATTTTTACGCCCTTTGAGCAGGAGAGCCGGTCCATCACCCGCCGGCACGGCGGACTGGGCCTCGGCCTTTCCATTGCCAAAGCCACTGTCGAAGCTCATGGCGGCACTATACGGGCATGGAGCGCCGGACCGGGAACCGGGGCCATGTTCCGGATAGAGCTTCCCGTGGGTTAATAAAATAAAGAGACCGCCGGATGGACCTCAGCCCTGCCGGCGGCATCGCATTCATTTCAACAACCGCATGAACCCATGACAACCAATCCTGCACCGCTGCGCATTTTCCTGTTGGAGGATCACTCCGACACTCTCGCTTACATGATCATGTATTTGGAGCAGCTGGGGCACACCGTGCTTCCGGCAAGCAGTATAGAGGAGGCGTTGGAGGCCCTGCCCGGAGCGGACTGCGATGTGCTGATTTCCGATGTCGGGCTGCCCGACGGTTTTGGCTGGGATCTGCTGCCGCGCCTGCAGCTCCGGAGTCCCTTGTATGCCATCGCCATGAGCGGCTTCAACCGGGCGGTCGATATCGCCCAGAGCAAGGCCGCCGGTTTCCACCACCATCTGGGAAAACCTTTCAATATTCATGAGCTGAACATGGTGCTGGAGGAGGCGCGGAAATTTCTGAAATCCTCTGAAAAGGAATCCTCCGGCAGCACAGTGCCGGAGGATAAATGAGGGATACCGTCCGGAAGTGAGACAGGCCGGAGGCAGGCCGGGTTTGCGAGAACTTTTCTATTCCCAGGTGATGGACACCGTGGCTCCCCCGGGAACGTCCATGCTCACCGCATCCGGACTTTCCCTGGATTTGCCGGACCGGCGGGCAGCCTTTCCATCCACCTTCAGTTTGAATGAAGGCTCTCCGGCTCCGTCCGGGAAAATTCTGATCACGCAGGACAGCTGTGCAGTCCCTCCCGTTCTGAATGTCAGAGCTCCGGAGCGGCGGTCCCCGGCGTGCTCCACATCAAAAACAGGATAGCTGCTGAAAAACACAAAGGGCACATCCTCAATGCGGTGCCAGCAATAGGAGGCCAGAATAAAGGGGGCCGCCGCCGCATAAACCGCCTGCCCCACTGTTCCCGCCTTGTCCTCCGGCCCGCCCAGTCCCTCCAAGGGAATATAAAGTTTGGGCTTCAGCACCCCCTCCTTCGGCTCCTTCACCACCAGATCCTCCGGAAGCTCGGAAGGGAAATAAAACTGCCCGCGCGTCAGCAGGTGCTTCTGATATTCCGCGATCAAGAGAGCGAAGCTGTCCGGCAGAGCCTCCCGCATCTCATCCTGCCATGCCAGAAGGCCGGCCAGAATTTCCGCCTCCTCATAAAACGCCACGTAGGGGGCGTCATGAAGGGGCGGCAACCCCATGAAGGTGCGTGTCTCTCTCCCCAGCCACCACAGCCAAAGATGGCTGAAAGCGCTGGCGGCGGAGACCATGCTGAGATCCTTGTAAATGGTTTTTCCGGTGACCCGCCACAGCCGGGCCAGTGCCGCAGCCCCGAAAACCGTGTTGTTGGTCTGGTAAAGCACGCCAAAGGCGAGATCCTGAAGTTTGAGAGCGGCGGTTTCGGCCTCATCAAGGTATTCCTGATCATGGGTGAGAGTCCAGGCTTCAAGCATGATGTGCACATACAGGCCGCAGGCGTCCTGCTCCCCGCCCCTGCCCTCGCCAGTCTCCGCCTTGAAGACTTTCAGAGTCCTCTGATCATAAAAAACCGGCCAGTCGTATTTGAAATGCCGGGCCACCTTCATCAGAGTGGGCAAAGAGTCGAAAAACACCTTCCGGGCATTATCCATGCCCAGTTCCGCCATCCGGCCCAGATTCATGAGAGTGTGCAGCAGATACCAGGAATCCATGCGGTAGCGATGCTCCTCCTCGCTGCGCTCCTCCCTGGTGAACTCCGCATCCGCCAGCCACCGCACCGGGGTTTTCAGTCTGGAGTCATAGAAGCTGTCGGGCACATGCCGCAGTTCCTCCAACAGCGGGACCTCCTGCCCGCGCCACTCCGCATACTCCAGCAGAGGAACAATCAGGGCTCCCTGCACCATGCTTTCGGGCGGTTTGTAGGTGGACCCCACATAAGCCTCCACATACGTTTTTCCGTTGACCACGCGGGTGCAGGCGGCGCTGCCCGCGAGGCTGCGCATGGTGGATTTGGCGAACTCCGGCCAGTCCTGAAATTTCCAGTCCGGCTGCGGGAGCAGGGGATAGAGGCGGGCCAGCGAGTCCACAAACATCAGGGCGGCATCCGCCTCGTGTTCCCGGAGGCCGGAATCCACCGCCACAAAGAGATCGGCTATGGTCATCGGAACCGCCGCCTTCAGCGGTTTTTCCCCAAGGGGAAGTGTAAAACCGGCCTCCGGCCATTCCCCGCCCACGCATCCACCAGGTTTGGCGGCTGTATGGTTGAAGTAGTCCGCAAGCCCACTGAGGTTCTGAAAATAGAAAACGGTGCCACCCTCCTTCTCCAAAGGGCTGAAGAAGGCCTGCGCGGCGGTGTTGCCAGTCTGGCTGGTGAAAAGCCGCCCCTCCCCATGGTAGGGATTGAGCCGGCTGTCAAAAACACACAGATCCCGCGGCGCAGCGGTGATGCGGATATTCTCGTCCGGAGTCAGGACGGTGGTCAGCCGGAGCATGGGCGGCGACCCTTCAATGAAGGTTCCCCGGACGCGGTATTTACCCAGCCCCCCCGCGGCTGTGAACTCCATCTCCTTCTCCGTGGCTTTCACAAGGCGGGCGCTTTCCAGGCCGGTGGGGCAGAAGACTGCCCGGATGCCAAGTCTGAAGGACTTCGACATGGTGAGGATGACCCACACACAGGAGGGCGTGCTCCGGATTTCCCAGTTCACCGGGGCTCCCACCGACCGGTGAAGAATCTCCGCAGTCCGGAGGGATTTTCCCAAACCGGCGCTCCATTGGGAAGCCGGAAGGGCGTTTTGATGCTGTGCTGTGAGCAGGGGTTGGCCTTTCATAAATCAGGAAGCGGACTGCCCGGGAAGATTGACCGCCGTCCGCAGGTTTTCGTGTCCGGAGAACAAAGCCCCGAAGGCTTTTCCCTTTTAGTTGAACGTTTCTTTCACGGAAGTGGATCGATTGAAAAAAGCTGAAGCAAGGACAGGCAAACTCGTGGGACTGTCCTGGACACAGTCTTCAGCCATGGCCGCCATCACCGCCGTACGGTGGCCGCATCGGGCCTTCGGGTGACTCTAATCCTGGACCGGAACTGGCCAGTTTTCAAACTCCACGGTCTCTTTCTGCCCGCTCCAATTACTAAGAATAGCGGAAAGTCTGTGACCGTAGGGCAGCGGCAGGGGTTTGAGCTGCCGGTTGGAGTAAATCCGCAGCGGAGCACTGTGAAGCCCTGTAGGGTGGAGGGTCACCGGACTAGGCAGACCGGCGTCGGCCAAGGCATCACGCAGTCTCAGTCTGCGCCTGTAATCCGCCTTGTAGGCCTCCAGAACGCGTTGCAGCGGTTTCACTGAAGGGGAAGGTATGACAAACCCCGCAGGCAGCGCGTCGGAAATGATTTTGCGTGATTCCGGTGGAAGGTCTTGAAAAGGCAGAATGACGATCCAGCCGGATATCAGGTTCAGATTCCAACATGGCTCCGGAGTTCCGGGAACTGCCGGAAGCCTGACCCGGATATGAATATATCCTCTTCTGAGCTCACAGCGTTCTGAGAGGTCGTCCATATTGCAGATCAGACATCCTGTATCGATGGACTCCGGCTCGCAGACTACAAATCCTTTGTCCGTAAGCATGGCCGCACAGCCGCGCCCGGAAAGGGTGACTCCAAAAGCGGGTTTCCCAATGATGGAATTAAGATAATGCATTTTTCTCAGGGGTGAAAATTTTGCCGGCCGCCGCGTTATGGCAGCCATTCACGCGTGCGGGGCGGAGCTGCGGCCGACGGCGGATCCATGCCGAAAGTCCGGCTCCGCCGCGGTGCAGGGCGTGTTTTCCATGATGCGCATTCCAGCCGTGGCCTGCTCCACGCGGCTGTGAATGCGGGATACAGCGCCTCTGGCACCCGTGCCGGAGGCTGTGGTTGCGGAAAAAGAGCTTCATTTCTTCCGCCCTCCTTTTTCCGCAAGCTGAAACAGGACGGGCTCCAAAGCCTCCAGCCCGCGGGCGGCGGCCATTTCCTGGGCAAGGATCCAGTCAAGGACAACGGATTCATGCCCCATGTCCAGCTTCCGGGCGAGCCGGAGGGCCAGACTGTAAACCGTGATTTCATAGCGCTCAATGCGGACGCAGTGCGCCATAATCACCAAATCCCGGGCCTGCGGGGCACGGACCCCACCCAAGCGGGCATCCATGCCGGAGGTCAGCCCCCGCATAGCTTTGCATTTACCATTTCCCGGTACTGAACCATGCCTCCGGAGGATCATGTCCAGCAACTCCAGCTGTCGCGGAGTCTGCATCGCATGAGCAGCTATGAGGGCATACAATGACGAATGACGGGCGCGGGCCGCGAGACCCGGCAGTGTGTCTGACAACAGGGTCTCCATACGGTGGAGGTCACTGATCTGATTAAAAAGGAGTTCCACGAGGGTTGGAGCTCTCATGGCGGCCGGAAAAAGCGTGTCGGGAATTTTCTGAGGGCTTCTATTTTGCCGGGTCAGGACCAACCAAATCGCGCGTTGCTGCGACACGGACCTCCAGAAATCACTATAGCATGCCTTATTCCCACCGGAGTCACCATTGAAACCAGTCTATGGCCCAAATGCGGGTCAGCGGTGCGTGCAGACACCATACGCATTGTGTTTTTGATACAATGATCCATAGTCAAATCTATATCTGGTTGCAAAATGCCATTAAATCAGTGCTTTCAGCAGCTGACTCCGTGTCATAGGTTTCCCTGCCGCAGTGGCCTGTTCCTATGCCAAATCCATGCCGCACATTTTTACCCGACAGGAAGGGCTAAACCGGTGCCGGAGTCCGGCAAATCGCACTATTTTTCATTTTTATTGCCGCATTTTGCCCTTTTTCGATGATTTTGAGGGTGAAATCCGCATTTGGATACGGCATTTTGCCACAAACGGTGCTTTGGGGTTTCCAATGCCATAGGGCATCAAGACACTTTCCCTGGAGCTTTATACGGGGTAATCAGCCCTCAGAGGCTGTCTGCTTCCACCAATCCGCACGCTTTCTCCAGTCCGGACTACCGGGCCGGTGGGACACTTCAGGGAAAGCATGGCGGGGTTCGGAGATGCTGGTGTTTATAAGGTCCTCCATCAGTTCCAACTCCCGCCCAAAGCGCTGTTGATGCCGGTGGATCCGCCATATACAGGCTCCAATCAGCACGAGAGGAAGTGATAATATACCCAGGAGGGTACAGGCCATCATGTCCCCCTCCGGTGCGCGGGCCGTTCCGGAGTGTGGAAAAGCTTTTGGCGTATCCGGTGGATCTCCGGGAAACCCGGCTGTGCATACCACTTGCAGGGACGGATATGTTTTGAAAAGAGTGGTCATGACGGTGGCTTTGAAATGGATTTCAGAAAAGGATTCCGCCTGAGCCAGGCAACCTGACAAATCCGGGGGGTTAAAAAAGCCCCGATGCGGGCCGGCTGGAGAAATCAATCAGCGTTAATCAGTTCCCATGCCGGGTTGTATTCATAACTGATGCCTGCATCGGCGGGACGCCCCCATTTCAGACATAAAATGGCTGCAGTCCCAAAGCTGGCCGGCACACGGAATCGAAAGGATTTTTTCGGATTTTCGTGCACCCCCTCCACCTTCGATGGTCGTCTTTCAGAAGACATCAGCCAGCCGACGGCGCTCTGATGGATGCCCGACGGGCATCGCTTCCAACCCGGCACCGAGCCAACTTATGGACACTTCCACCGCATCCTCCGCACCGTATCATGCCGCTGCGGACGACTCCGGGCACCATAGTCATCACCATCCCGGTTTCCTGCAGAGATGGGTTTTCTCCACTGATCACAAAATGATCGGTGTGCAGTATGGCATCAGCGGTCTCACCTTTCTGGCCGTTGGTTTTCTATTGATGCTTGTCATGCGGTGGAGCATTGCCTACCCCGGAATGCCACTGCCCGCCGGACTGGACTGGATCCTCAAACTGTTCGGCAGTGAATTTATGTCCCGCTGGGCGCCTGAGGCGCGCGTCTCAGGAGCGCTGTACAATATGCTCGGCTCCATGCACGGCACCATCATGGTGTTTTTCGGAGTGGTGCCGCTGGGCTTCGCCGCTTTCGCCAATTTTGTCATGCCCCTTCAGATCGGTGCCCCCGACATGGCGTTTCCAAAGCTTAACATGTGGAGTTTCTGGCTTTTTTTCATCAGCGGCGTCATCATGCTGGCGAGCTTCTTTCTTCCTTCCGGCCCCGCGCAGTCCGGGTGGACCAATTATTCCCCCCTTGCCACCCAGATTCACCGCAACACCGATTCGCATTTCTGGACCGGGCAAAGCCAGTGGCTTTTCGCCATGGTTTTCAACATCAGCGCCTCCCTGTTGGGCGCGGTCAATGTGCTGACCACGGTGATCAACCTGCGGGCGCAGGGGATGACATGGATGCGGCTTCCCTTCTTCTCATGGGCCATGTTCGCCATCGCTTTTCTGCTGCTGCTGGCGTTCCCACCTTTGGAGGTGGCGGCGCTGATGCAGCTGAGCGACAATGTGCTAGGCTCCAGCTTCTTTCTGCCCACTGGACTCCGTTCGGGAGGAACCCTGCTGGATGTCAGCGGCGGGGGGCATCCGGTTCTGTTTCAGCATCTGTTCTGGTTTCTGGGCCATCCGGAGGTCTACGTCCTCCTTCTGCCGGGACTCGCCATCACGGCGGAGGTCATCACCTGCAACACGCGCAAACCGCTCTGGGGGTACAAGTCCATGGTTTACGCCGTGCTCGGGCTCAGCTTTCTCTCCTTTCTGGTGTGGGCGCACCACATGTATCTGACCGGGATGGGAACGGTGGTGGCCACTTTTTTCCAGTTCACCACGGTGCTCATTTCCATCCCTTCCGTGATTCTTCTGACTTGTCTGATGCTTTCCCTTTGGGGCGGCTCCATCCGTTTCACGGTCCCGATGCTGTTCGCGACCGCTTTCCTTCCCATGTTCGGCATTGGAGGGCTGACCGGCCTGCCGCTGGCCTTCAGCTTCATTGATCTTTATCTGCACGACACCTACTATGTGATCGCGCATTTCCATTACATCGTGGCGCCGGGAGTCATTTTTGGAATCTTCGCCGGGATTTACCACTGGTTCCCGAAAGTCACGGGAAGAATGATGGGGACCGTGCTGGGACATCTGCATTTCTGGCCGTCGCTGGTGGCGATGAACGTCATTTTCGCCCCCATGTTTGTCCAGGGGATGGCGGGATTCCACCGGCGGTGGTTTGACGGCGGCCGGGTGTTCGAAATGGTGACCCACCAATATTTTTACCTCAACGAGGTTATTTCATGGGGTGCCTGGGCACTGGGATTGGCGCAGATCCCGTTCATTGTCAATTTTGTCTGGAGTATGTTCGCGGGCAGAAAAGTTCCGGACAATCCATGGCATGCCACAACCCTTGAATGGAGCACTCCGACGCCGCCACCGCATGGGAACTTCCTCACGCCGCCCGTCGTGCACCGCGGGCCCTACGAATACAGCGTCCCAGGTGCGTCCCGCGACTTCAGTCCCCAGTGGGAGGCTCCATCCGTGGAGGAGAGCATTGAGGAGGACAACGCCGGGCATCCGGCGGCCTCCATGGCGGAACGGGCTATTCATTCCGTGAAGGGCGAACCCGCAGGGCCGGATGTTTACCGGCCCGGCATGTCCAACAATTGATGGATCAGGCACCGGTCATGATCTTTCCCACTCGGATCCGCGGCGAACAGGGAGACTTCTCCACACGGGAAAAGAACCCGCATCCCAGGGAATGCCGGAGCCGTTGCAGGAATAACCTTAACCCTTCATTCCCATGTCCGATGATCCCAGGAAAAAATACAAGGACCGGTTCACGGTTGATCTCAATGACGCCCATGAACGGTCCTACTTTCACTCTGTGTTGAAAAAGGAGTTCCCCGGCAAATCCGACGCGGAGATTGAATCCGCGGTCCGGACCGCCGCCAAGGAGATTGCCCCTTCCGAAAGCCGGGAAAAGCTGACGGAGCATGTCCGGCAGCTGCTGAGTTAATAATTCATACGGCGGCTCCGGCATGGCCGGAGCCGCCGGCATTCTTTCCACCCCCACATTATGTCCAACACTCCCGGCTTATGAGAACAGCACTTTCTCCTTTCCTCCTCGCCGCCGCGCTGGCCAGTTTTCCGGTATCCCATGGCAGCACCGCGGAGCTGGAGGTGGTGGCCAGCTTTCCCAAACAGCAGGTCACCGGAATCGGGGTCTCCAAGGCCAGTGGCCGCATCTTTGTGAACTTTCCCTTCTGGTCGGATGACCACACCATTTCCGTGGCCGAGGTGGGAAAGGATGGAAACCTGACCCCCTTTCCGGATGCTGAATGGAACCGCAAGGACGAAGGAAGCCCGGACAAGCGCTTTGTCTGTATCCAGAGTGTGGTGGTGGATGATAGGGACACGCTGTGGATTCTGGATGCCGGCTCCCCGAAGCAGCAGGGCGTGGTGCCCGGAGCCGCCAAACTGGTGAAAGTGGATCTGGCCAGCAACCAGGTGGTGAAGGTTTATCCCATGGAGGACACCGTGGCGCCTAAAAAATCCTACCTGAACGACATCCGGGTGGACACCGCCACGGGTCATGCCTTCATCACGGAATCGGGAATCGGCTCCCTCATCGTGATCAATCTTGAATCCGGCGAGCAGCGCCGCCTGCTGGCCAACCATCCCTCCACCAAGGCCGAGATTGGCACCGAGCTGGTGGTGGACAGCATCCGGCCCATCGATCCGGAAACGGCGGGCACTCCCCAGTTCCATGCCGACGGCATCGCCTTGGATGCCAAAAACGGATGGCTTTATTTCCACGCCCTGACAGGCTACCAGCTTTACCGAATCCGGACCTCCGTGCTGACCGATCCCAAAGCCACCATGGAGAAAGTGGGGAAGGCGGTGGAGAAAGTGGCCAAAACCGCAGCCCCCGACGGAATGCTGGAGGACGCGAAAGGCCGGGTTTACCTGGCGGCTTTTGAAAAGAACGCCATCATCCGGTTTGATCCGGACAGCGGGGAGTCCACGACGGTGGTGGAGGACAACCGCCTGCAGTGGCCGGACACCCTGAGCTGGGGGCCAAACGGGGACCTCTATGTCACCACCTCCCAGATTCACCGGACCCCTAAATACAACCGGGGCGTCAGCAAGCTGGAGGGGCCTTTCCAAGTGCTGAAAGTGAGCATGGAAAAGCCCTGAACTGTAGACTCCGTCTTTTTGTTTCTCCAATCCTCTAAACTCCTCATTAAACCCTTCCCTCCGCCATGAGCAATAATTCCAAACCTGAAAAAGAGCCTGATCCTCAGCGGCCCGCCCAAGAGCAGGATCGTCAGCCGGGAATAGAGGCGGAAATGCGGCCCCAGCCCATGGCGGAGAACCCGCGGATCACCGGCAGCGGCCGGCTCTCGGGAAGGGTGGCGCTGATTACCGGCGGGGATTCGGGAATTGGCCGTGCCGTGGCTCTGGCTTTCGCCCGGGAAGGCGCGGACGTGGGGGTTCTCTATCTGGATGAAAAGGAGGATGCCGATGAAACCGCCCGGCTGGTGCGGGACAAAGGCCGGCGCTGTCTTTTGATTCCCGGGGATATTGGCAGTGAATCCCATTGCCGCGAGTCTGTCGGCGCCATCGTGGCCGAATTCGGCCGCTTGGATATCCTCGTCAACAACGCGGCGGAGCAGCATCCCCAAAAAAGCCCGGAGGACATCACGGAAAACCAGCTTATGTCCACTTTCCGCACCAATGTGTTCCCGCTCTTCTTCCTCACGGCGGCCTGTCTGCCGCATTTGGAGAAATCGGAGCATGCGGCCATCATCAACACCACTTCCGTCACCGCCTACCGGGGAAGTCCCGAACTGCTCGATTACTCCGCCACCAAAGGGGCCATCGTGGCCTTCACCCGGTCGCTGGCCACCCGGCTGGTGAAAAAAAACATCCGCGTCAACGCCGTGGCTCCCGGGCCCATCTGGACCCCTCTGATCGCCGCCACCTTTCCGGCGGAGAAAGTGGCGGTGTTCGGCTCCGACAGTCCGATGGGAAGAGCCGGCCAGCCATGGGAGTGCGCGGAGTGCTATGTGTTTCTGGCGGGGGAAGCCTCCAGCTATATCACTGGGCAGGTGCTCCATCCCAACGGGGGCGAGATCGTCAATGGGTGAAGGCCGGTGCCGGCAAAGGGCGCAGCCAGGCTCAGGAAGCCTCCTCCTCTATACGGCACATCGCGATTGAAGACCGGGGCGGGTGGGGGATGGAGAGGTCGTGGCCCTGCCGGCGGAAACCGTTTACGGACTGGCGGCGGACGCCATGAATCCGGCAGGGGTGGCGCGGATTTTTGAAGCCAAGGGGCGGCCCTCCTTCGATCCCCTGATCCTTCACCTGCCCCACCGCAAACGTCTGGAGGAGGTGGCCGCCATCCCGCCGGAGATCGCGGAGGCGGTGGCGGTGCTGACGGAGAAATTCTGGCCGGGACCGC
>JAQGPJ010000104.1 GCA_028293125.1 Verrucomicrobiales bacterium
AATTTTTCACTCGCGACTGTCTTATCCGACCGCTGATCGCATTGTTTCGTGCGACCCCTCCTTATAACCCGGATCCTGAATGACGCAAATCGTTTTTCGCTCTTTTTTGCTTTTTCCCGGTTTTTCCGGTCTGGTTCCCCGTTTTTCCGGTGCTCAGCCTTCAAAATCCCGGCCGGACCCGGCCTTTGGCCGCCCAAAACCCGCCGTCCGCCCGCCCGGAGACGGCATTCCGCCCCTTCCTGGTGCCTTGGATGGCTCCCGAACCGGCTCGGAAACGCGCTTCCCGACTCATTTTCAAACTTCGATTCCCCCTTCAGGCCGCCTTTATCTCCCCAAACCGGGCCAAACCCGCTTTTTCCCAATTAAACCCCACTTCGGACTTGGCCCCTTCTTCCTTCCCACCCTTAAAAACAACCAGCCCGCCCTCACGGGCGGGCTGGTTTTTGTACCCCTGCCCTGCTGCCGAAGCCATCAGGCGGGAAGTTCGCCTCTATAATAGAGGCAGTCAGTCGCGCCGGAAACCGGCGATTTCGAAGTTGAGGGGCTTGGCCGTGGGCTCGGGGTAAGCGAAGACCTTGTTCTCATAATTGCGGACGAGGGTGATACCGTCATCGCGGTGAATCAGGTAATCCGGATTCAGGGGCACCTTGCCGCCGCCTCCGGGGGCGTCGATGACAAACTGGGGCACAGCGTAGCCGGTGGTGTGGCCTCGGAGCTGCTCGATAATCTCCAGCCCCTTGGCGACGCTGGTGCGCAGATGGGAGGATCCCTTGATCAAATCGCACTGGTAGAGGTAGTAGGGCCGGACACGGCAGCGCAGGAGCTTCTGCACCAGCACTTTATAAACAGCAGGATCGTCGTTCACTCCGCGCAGAAGGACACTCTGGTTGCCCAGCGGAATGCCGTGGTTGGCGAGTCGCTCAAGAGCCTCTTTCACCTCAGTGGTCAGCTCCCGAGGGTGGTTCACATGCACGCTCATCCAGAGAGGATGGTATTTGGCGAGCATTTCACAGAGCTTCGGTGTGATGCGCTGCGGGAGGAAAATGGGCACCCTCGAGCCGATGCGGAGGAACTCGATGTGCTCAATGGAGCGCAGGCGCTTCAGCAGGGCCTCCAGTTTATTATCCGAAAGCAGCAGCGCGTCGCCTCCGGAGAGAAGAACGTCCCGGATCTCCGTGTGCTTCTCCAGATACTGGAAGGCGGCCTCCCATTCCGTATGCAGCTCCTGCTCGCCGACGCCACTCACCACCCGGCTGCGGGTGCAGTAGCGGCAGTAGGAGGCGCAGCGGTCGGTGACCAGAAACAGGACGCGGTCCGGATAGCGGTGCACCAGCCCCGGCACGGGCATGTGGCTGTCCTCGCCGCAGGGGTCGGCCATCTCCTCGGCATTGTCATAGCTTTCCTCAATGCGGGGCACCACCTGGCGGCGGATGGGACAGTCCGGATCGGTGGGGTGGATGAGATTGAAAAAGTGCGGCGTGATGGCCAGCGCCAGCTTATTGCCGGAGAGGATGACCCCGGCGCGCTCCTCATCGGTCAGTACCAAGCGCTGCTCCAAGCCGGCGAGGGTGGTGACCCGGTTGCGAAGCTGCCAGGCCCAGTTGTTCCAGTCCTCTTGGGAAACCTCCTCCCCGGCCCAATAGCCGGGGGCGGCTGAGGTGAAATCGCGATCATTTCCAGCGGGGGAGAAGAGGCGTTGCATTTAGTGGGGTTGTCGGTGGGTTATCAGGAGAACCAGTGATCGTCAGTGTCAACGATATCGGTGAAAAGAGCGTTGCAAAAAACACCGTTGTTTGGAATTCATCGAACAATCGCCGGTAATTTCCAAGGAAATCCGCAAGCTCATTGCGGCACGGCCAGGGACGGTTATCATGCGCGCTTTCCATGATTCAGGCTTCCTTTGAAAAAACCGGCGCGGGCAAACTGCCGGTGTATGTGATCGGTCATCAAAATCCGGACACCGACGCCATCTGCTCCGCCATTGGTTGCGCGGAGCTGCTGCGGATGACGCGTTATCCCGATGCCGTGGCGGCCTGCTGCGGCGGTCTGAATCCCCGTACCCGCTGGGTGCTGGAGCGCGCCGGCATGAAGGCCCCGCATCTGATCATGGATCTGCGCCCGACCACGGAGACGATCTGCCGGGCGGATGTGGTGAAGGCACGGCCGCATGAGACTTTTCTGGACGTTTATGAGCGCATGGAGCGGGCCGGGGTGCGCACCATCCCTATTATCGATGACCAGGAGCGCATGATCGGTCTGGCCAGCAGTCAGGATCTGCTGAAACTGCTGCTGCACAATGTGGGCGACACCACGGAGGCCCGCCGGGTGCGCACTACGGTGGCGAACATGGCCCGGACCTTGGAGGGCTATATCGACTGCGGCACGGATCTGGACACGGAGCACGATTTTATCCTCACCGTCAGCGCCTCCAGCGAGCATACGGTCGAGGCCCGTCTGACGGAGTATCCGCGGGAACAACTGGTGGTGGTGGTGGGCGACCGCCCGGAAGTTCATAAAATGGCGCTGAAGGTGCAGGTAAGGGTGATGGTGCTGACCGGCGGGGCCCATCTCGCCCCTGATCTGCTGGAGCTGGCCCGTGTCCAAGGATGCACGATCCTTTCCTGCCATCACGACACCGCCAGCACCACCCAGCTGATCCGCTGCTCCCGGCGGATCGCGGACGCGGTGGAGCGCGATTTCAAATCCTACGGCAGCAAGGTCCATCTCGCCAGCATCCGCAGTGAAATCCAGCACCTGCCGCAGGCCCTGTTCCCCGTGATCCGCGAGGACAACGGCAAGCTGATCGGGGTTTTCTCCAAAACCGACCTGCTGGACCCGCCCCGTCAGAGACTGGTGCTGGTGGACCACAATGAACTCAGCCAAGCGGTGCCGGGGGCGGCGGATGCGAACATTCTGGAAGTGCTGGACCACCACCGGCTGAGCGGCAATCTGGTCTCCCGCGAGCCCATCCGCTTCATCAATGAACCGGTGGGCTCCACCTGCACCATTGTGGCCCGGCTTTTTCAGCTTTCCAGCCTGCGCCCCACCCCCAGTGTGGCCATGTGCCTCTGCGCCGGCATCATCAGCGACACCCTTAAGCTGACGTCCCCCACCACTACGCCCACCGACCGCGACATACTGTCATGGCTGGCCGGACAGGCGGGGATCGTGGTGGATGACTTCGCCCGTGAATTCTTTGGCGCAGGATCCCTGCTGCGCTCCGCCCCTTCCGACCTCATTCTCAATACCGACCGTAAGGAATTCCAAGAAAATGGCTGGCACATCAGCATCAGCCAGATCGAGGAACTGGGGCTGGACGACTTTGAGAGCCGCGCCGCTGAGCTGCGGGAGGCCCTTGGCAGGATGGCACAGTCCCACAAGCACGATTTCGCCTGTCTCATCGTCACCGATATCTCCAAACACTACAGCCTGCTGCTGACCAGTGGCAGCGAGGCCGTGATCCGGGAAATCGACTTCCCGCATCTGGCTCCGGACCTCTTTGAAATGGATGGGGTGGTCAGCCGGAAAAAGCAGTTTTTCCCCTTCATCAGCCGGGTGCTGGCGAGGGCAGTGAAAAGCTGACAGCCTTCACCGGAAACAGACAGCAGCGCTGAGCCGGCAGCGGCCTGGCCGTCCGGCAACCCGTTTTGCGGGTGGAATTCGCGGTCGTACGGCATGGCAGGTGCCTGAACAACCATCACCATGCATTTCCGCCTCCTTCCGGTTTTGATGCTCTCCCCGTTTGTGACCTCCGGCCTGCAGCTGCCCTTGCGGGCGGACGAAGCGCTCGACAAGGCAATTGATGCTGTCGCTCCGGATTTCAAAAAATGGGCCACGGTCTGTGTGGTCACCCGGGACGCCACCGGAGGGCCATCCTTTGCCTGGACGGATTACCGGGACACCGGCGGGCAGCAGGATTTCTGGCCCTGCAGCACCATCAAGCTCTACACCGTGGTGGCCGCACTGGAGCTGCTGACGGAGAAAGGCTTTCCCTTGGACACGGTGGTGACCTTTTCCCATCAGGAGAAAGCGGATGCTCCATGGACCACCGACAGTTCCCGGACTGTGCGGGAAATGCTGAGCGAGGTTTTCCGCCGCTCCTCCAACGAGGATTACACCCTGCTGCTGCGGATGGCGGGCATTGACCGGATCAACACCCGCTTTCTGATTCCCGATAAAGGTTTTCAGAAATCCGCCCTGATGCGCGGTTATGTGCTTGGCCGGCCCTGGGTTTACAAACGGGAGGAGCCTCAGCGCATCCGTCTGGCCACCGCCAATGGCTCCAAAGTGGAAACTTGGGAGCATACATGGACCGGGCATTCCTACTCCGCCGACCGCGGAGCCACGATCATTGATTCCAAAACCGGGAATGTCACCACCACCCGCGACCTCGTGGAATGCCTGCGCCGGATTTTGTTCCACGAGCAGCTGCCCGAGAAGGAGCGTTACGCCCTCAGTCCGGAAATGCTGCAGTTCCTCCGCGAAGGAGGCAATGGTCTGACCGGTTTGGAGAATAAAGACAAGGAATCCGGGCCCGACGCTTGGACCGAAGCCACGGAGAAGGTTTTTCCTCAATCGCGATTCTACCACAAATGCGGCCTCATCGAAGGCTACGGGCTGGAGATTGCCGCCGTGGATGACTCCAAACAGGGCGGTCCGGTTTACCTGCTGGCACCCGCTGTGGCCGCCGGATCCGCGACCAAGCCCGTGCCGGGAACAAAGATCGTCGGCGAAATGTCGCTGAAAATTGCCGAATGGGTCCGGAACCAGTCCATTTCAGCGGCTCCCACTCCTGCTCCAGCTTCACCGGCGGCAGGAGCCGAGCCATGAGGGCAACCTGCACAGAGAGGCTGGTTTTCCCGGCCTTTCTCCCTGAAACGTTAAAGGAACCGGGTTTCCGCCCAAACCGATCCGGTTGGTTTATAAAAGGATTAAAACGCCTATCCTCTCCACCCGGAAGCGCCTACGGGAAACCCTTAACTGACAGGACGGCTGCACAATAGTCTTTTCCCGGATACGGACCGTGCCACAATCTCCGGCTCCATTCGGTTTTTGCAGCTTTCTATGAAAAAAATTTCCGCCGCGCTTTGCGGCTTTGGGGTGACGGGACTTACGCTGTGGCTGGCGTTTTCAGGCGGCGCATTGCCTGAACCCGCGTCCCCCCTATCCCGGTCAACCACCGCTGTTTCCCCTCCCGGCACCGGCATTCCTGATTGGCCCGCCGCCCCTTCCAAAGGGGTTGCGGAGATTCCGGCTGGCTTCGTTGTCTCCCCGCCAGCCCTGCCAGGAAAAACGGACACGGCCATGCCCGAAATGGAGGCCATTTACGCTTTCCAAGAATACTCGCAACGCTGGATGGCCGCCAATGCCGCAGGGCGTAAAGCCATGCAGGCGGAGGGGGTGCGGCTGGCAAAGGCCAGACGCCCGGAATTCAAAAAGCTGATCATGGCCGATCCCCGGCGGGCGCTGGAGGAGTCGGTGCCGCGTGTGGTGCGTCAGGACATGCCGGCCGATATCGTGGCGGCTTTGGAGAAACCCGTCTCCGGCACCGGGAATTACAATATGTATCAGGGCCGTCCGGCGGAGGGCCAGGCGGCGACGGCGGACCAGCTCACGCTCCGCTACTTTGAAACCGCCACGGGGGAGAGCTACAAAGCCCATGTTTTCGGGCTGATGGAGGCGGTCATCTCCAAAAAGGACGTGCCTCTGCGCGGGGTGGCGGTGGACCGGGAAATGGCAGTGGCGGAAAGCCCGGTGCGCCGGCTGGAAACCGGCGAGCGTGTCGCGGCCGACGCCAGCGTGGAAGCTCTGTGCCCGGTTTCCGGCGAGGAGACACAAACCGTGGCCCCCGAGGAGCCGATAACTGAGGAAACACCTGCCGTCGAGGTCGGCTCGCGGGTGATCCTCCTTTGCAATGGCTCCCATGTGACGGTGCTGGACGAGAAGTATAAAAACCTCCTTCAGGCCAGCGGTCCCGGCGGGGCAGGCTACTTTTTCTCAGGCTACCCCGGGGATTCATCGGAGGCGCTGGGGAATTTCCGCTGCCTCTACATCCGCATCACCTATCCGGACCAGCTCCGGGCGCCGAACACCGAAGACAGCGCCTACGGGGACATGCGGAATGTATCACGGTTCTATCTGGAGAGCTCCTATGGTAAGCTGACCTCCACCAGCACGGTCACCCCTCTGATCGTCATGCCCCACACCCAGGCCTGGTACATCGCCAAGGATGACGAGGTGGACGGGCTGGGCCTGCTGCACGGCGATGCCCGAGCCGAGGCCCGGAAGCTGGGATACGACTCCCATCAGTTCAACTGCACCATTGTGCGGGTGAATGGCGGACCGCGCCTGAGCGGCATCTCCTGGGGTGGAGGCGACAGCGTGTGGGTAAGCTGGGACGGCATGGACGTGCTGAACCACGAGTGCGGTCACTCGCTGGGACGCAACCACGCGAACTTCTGGAAAACCACGGACGGCACCCCCTACGGCGACGGGACGAATGAGGAGTATGGCAATTCCTTCGACGTCATGGGCGGCGGCAGCGGCTTTGGCGCTCACTACAACTCCATCAGCAAGCGGGCCCTGGGCTGGCTGCCGGATCCCTATGTCCATAAGCCGGCGGCCAACGGCGTTTACCGGATTCACGCATACGACCAGCCCCAGCTTCAAGAGGGGCAGCGCTACGCCTTCCGCGTGGCCAAGGACAGTGCCCGGACCTATTATGTGGAATATCATCCCGCCAACAGCCATCTGACGGATTCCGCCGTGGTGCTGTATTCCTAGAGCGGCATGAGCAATGCCGGCCATCTGGTGGACACCACCCCCGGCAGCGCGGACGGCAAAAATGACGGCGGCATCCGGATCGGCCGTACTTACACTGACCCGGAGGCGGACATGCACTTCACGGTTCTGGGCAAAAACGGCACCCAGCCCCCCTCCCTGGACCTGATGTACAATCGCGGTCCGTTTCCCGGCAACCGCCCTCCGGAGGCTGCGCTGACCGCGAACACCACTACTATCGCCCCGGGCGGCAGCATCACCTTCACCGCCGCCGCCACGGATCCTGACGGCGACACCCTGTCCTATCACTGGGATTTCAATGACGGCGTGCCGGTCACCAGCACTCCGGTGTTCACCCGTGTTTTCCCGTCTACGGATCAGATGACCGTGCATCTCACGGTTTCCGATATGAAGGGTGGCACCACCCGCCGCCATGTGCTGGTCAATGTGGGGTCGCATGGCCGCCGCACTATCACCGGCAGAGTGCTGGCCGGAGGGCAGCCTCTGGCGGATGTCCGGATCACCAACGGATCCAAATACTGCTTCACGGACAGCGACGGAAACTACATTCTCTCCGACCTGACCACCGGGTCCCACAACCTGACCGCCAGCCTGGCCGGCCACACCTTCACACCCGGCTTCAATAATCCCTTCAATGCCACCAGCGGCACCAACATTGGCAACTGGACGGCGAATCCCGCGGTTCTTGTCTCCCTGACCAAAACTTCGGACGCCGCCGAGGGCGGGGCCAATGGCGTTTTCACTCTCACGCGAAC
The DNA here is from genome assembly GCA_028293125.1 of Verrucomicrobiales bacterium. GTDB lineage: Bacteria > Verrucomicrobiota > Verrucomicrobiia > Verrucomicrobiales > V1-33 > CAIZWU01. The sequence continues at coordinate 7,557 of JAQGPJ010000104.1, forward strand.
CGGCTCCACCTCCTCCGCGCTGAAGGTGCGGGTGGCCACTGCGGACGGCACGGCGGCCTTCTCCACGGATTACACTTTCTCACCGAACTATGCGAACGACGGTCTGTTCAAAACCTTCACCATCCCCGCAGGGGCGGCCAGCCTGCCCATCACGGTGGCGGCGGTGAACGATACCAGTCAGGAGGGCCCGGAGACCGTGACCCTGTCTCTGGCCGCCAACGGCGGTTATATCGCCAGCGGACTGAACTATGCGGTCATGACTCTTGAGGACAACGACAGCCGTCTGCCCAAAGTGAGTGTGCTGCCCACCGGCCCGTATGCCATGGAGTTGGCATCCCCCCAGGCGGGCGAATTCACTTTTTACCGCAGTGGCGATGCGGATGACGCCCTCACGCTCTCGGTGACTTGGTCGGGCCCGGCGGGGAATGGCACGGACTACACGCCCCTGCCCTCCACAGTCACCTTTCCGGCGGGACAGAAAAGTACCACTGTCAGTGTTGCCCCGGTCAATGACTCCGCCATCGAGACTCCCGAGGACTGCACGGTGGCCATCAGCAGCGGAGCGGGGTATCTTCGCGACAGCACCGCGCAGAGCGCAACAGTGGTGATCTCCGACGATGACACCCCGGTGGTGACGGTCACCGCCCTGGATGCCTTGGCCTCCGAGGAAGGCCGCGATCCGGGAGTTTTCCTCATCACGCGGACCGGCGGCACCGCCGCCCCGCTTAAAGTGTATTACGGGCTGTCCGGCAGCGCCCTGCACGGGACAGACTACATCGCCCTGCCGGGAGAAATTACCGTCCCCGCCGGCTCCGCCAGCGCGCCGGTCATGGTCACCCCCTATGACGATGATCTGGGCGAGCCGGAGGAGCAGTCCGTGGTGCTGAACCTGACCACCTTCAACAATGCCTACAGCGTGGGCGCGGCCAATTCCGCCACCGTGAACATCAGGGACAATGATGACCGGCCCGTGGTGTCCGTGCGCGCCGGCGGTTCGCCCGCGGAGCCCTCCACGGCGGGCGCTTTCATTTTCCGGGCCATCGGCTCCGCCACCGGAAATATCACGGTGCGCTACACCGTCACCGGCACGGCCACAGCAGGAACGGACTACACCAGGCTTAGCGGCACCGTCTCCCTGCCGGCCAATGGCTCGAACGATGTGACGGTGAATATCCCGGTTCGGAATGACACCTTGCCGGAACCCACGGAAACCATCATCGTAACCATCACCCCGGATGCCGCCTATGAAATCCACAATGACGGCACCGCCACTGCGCGGCTGAAGGATGACGAGCGCGGCACCCCAGTCATGGTCTCCACTTGGAACACCACGCCGGCGGAGGGCGGCGCGGCCGGAAAGTTCTATCTGTCCCGTGCCAACGCCTCCACCGGCGCCTTGGCGGTGAAATACAGCCTGAGCGGCACGGCGGTGAACGGCACAGACTACACGCTGCTCTCCGGCACGGCAACGATTCCCGGCGGCGAAACCGGCGTGGATGTGAATGTGACGCCGATCAACGACACTCTGGTCGAGGGCACCGAAACCGTCACCCTCACGGTGGATCCCGACACCAACTACGATGTGGACCAGCCTGGCAGCGCCACTCTTTACCTGCAGGACAACGAGTCTCCTCCGGTCAGCGTCCGCTTTGCCTCCACCACCGGCACCACCACCGAGGCACCGGATGCGGCAACCGGGGAATACCGGGACGTTCCCGTGCAGCTTTCCGCCGCCTCGACGAACGAGGTCACTGTGGAATACACCAGCGCGGGTGGCACCGCCGCCGGCGACAACACGGACTGGGCTTTTGTGGACGCGAGTCCCGGAAATGCGGTCATCCCCGGGGGGATTCTGACTTTCCCTGCCGGCACCACCACTCAAAATATCCGCATCCGGGTGAAAAATGACGGTGTGGCGGAGGGTGATGAAACGGTCATTCTCACGCTTCAGAACGCCCGGTTCGCCCGCACCTCTTCCAGCACTGTAACCCACACCCTGACTATCAAGGACGCCAACAATCCCGTGCGGCGCGTCAGCTTCCTGACCGCCTCCGGCACCCGCTCGGAAACGGAGGGTAGCGAACCCATGCTCATGGCTGTGCTTGACCGGGCGGCGGACAACTCCGCAGCCGTCAGCGTGAACTGCACCGTGAGCGGCACGGCCACCCAGGGCAGTGACTTCACCCTGCCCCCGGGCACACTCACCTTTGCGGCGGGACAGTCGTTCAAGGTGCTTCCACTGGTCATTCTGCCGGACTCCGAGGCGGAATCACCGGAAACCGTGGTCATCACCCTGACGGACCCGGTGAATGCGGAACTGGGCGCCATCACCACCTTCACCCTGACGATCCGCGAAAGCACCGTCCCCGCTCTGAATATCACCACGGGCACCGCCATCGTGTCTGAAAACGCCGCCTCGGCGGATTTCACCATCACCCGCGGCGGCACAGCCAGCACCCTGCCGCTGACGGTGCATTACACCTTGGGCGGCAGCGCGGTGGCGGGAACCGATTTCACCGCCCCGGCATCGCCCGGCAGCCTCATCATCCCGGCCGATGCGGATTCCGCCGTGCTTTCCATCGCGCTGTTGAATGACGATCGGGAGGACGGGAGCAAAACGCTGACGGTCACCGTGGCCCCAGACGCGGCCTACGCTCTGGGATTGAATTTCCAAAGCGGAATCACGATTCAGGATGATGACGCGCCACCCAGTGTGACCATTCTGGAGCCGGTGGCCAAATCGGCGGCTATTCCGTCCGGCGTCGGGCTGATGGTGCGGGCCCAGGGCACCGCCGCCACCCCCCAGGGCATCACCACGGTGCCCACGGTCTGGAGTCTGGTAAGCGGCCCCGGCGAGGCGGCCTTTGAACTGGACAGTGGCCGCACGGCTGTGAAGTTCACCGCCAACGGCGACTACATCCTGCGCGCCACAGCCAGCGACGGTGCCCGCAGCGGGTCCGCCGATCTGACCGTTACGGTGGGAGCGGTCCGCACCGCCCAGGATGTGGGCAGCACCACAGTTCCCGGTTCCTGGACAGAAATCGATGCCGTCGAAGGCTCAGGCCAAGGCGGGAAAATCACGCTCTCCGGAGCCGGCTCCGGCATCAGCGCCTCCGGCACCAGCGATGGCTTTTATTTCCTGGCAGCCCCTGTCAGCGGAAGCTTCGATGTGCAGTGCCGCCTGACGGCCTTGGACAATCCTGCAAACAGCGGCTCCTGCCGCGCCGGCATCATGGTGCGGGCCTCCACCGCGGCCAATGCGCCGTATGCCATGTCCCTGTTCAAGTCGGACCTCAACCACGCCTTCCAAGCCCGGCTCACGGCAGGAACCAATCCCTACGATTCCACAGGCGGCACCCCGGTCTCCCTGCCTGGCTGGCTGCGGTTGGTGCGGACGGGCAACACCTTCAGCGCCTACCAGAGCACCGACGGCAGCACATGGACCCAGCGCGGCAGCACGCAGACCATCGCCGGCATGGGCAACTCGCCGCTGCTGGGTTTTGCCGTGACCAGCGCCGCTGAAGCCATGCCCTCCACGGCCTCGTTCGAGGGTTACACCGGAAGCCTGCCCACCAACATCGGGCCTGCTGTAAGCACCGGCACGGTGCCTGGCGGCGCCAGCCCTTGGAGTTTGGACGCCACCGTCACTGATGACGGACTGCCGGCACCCGCCGGACTTGCGACTCTCTGGCGGCAGATGAACGGTTCCGGAACCGCCACCTTCAGCGCCGCCACGGCTGTGGACACCACCGTGGATTTTCCGGCCTCCGGCACCTACCTGCTGCGGCTCAGCGCCAGTGACGGCGCGGTCACCACCTTTGCCGAGACCACGGCCACCGTCAGTGTCTCCATGTCCCCACTGCAGGTCTGGCGGCAAACGCACTTCGGCACCACGGAGGACAGCGGGCAATCCGCCAATCTGGCGGATTCCGACCAGGACGGCTTGGCCAACCTGCTGGAATATGCCTTAGGCACCGAGCCCAAAGCCGCCACCGCCCCGCTTCTGGAAATGACATCCGAAGGCGGCCAGTGGACTCTGCGGTTCCCCCGGCGCAGCGGCAGCGGTCAGGTGGTTCTGACCCTGCAAAGCTCCGCTGATCTGGAAATCTGGACGGCCGTCGCCCACAGTGAGAATGGCAACGCCGTCACCACGGCGGATCTCGATGCCACGGCCACCGAGACGGCCGGGGAGAACGGCATCGTGGCCGTCAGGGTGGCGCTTCCGGCCTCAACGGAACAAGCTCCCAAACGTTACTTCCGCCTGCTGGCGGAGCCGGCGGCGGTGTCTCCATGAAGACTGCGCCGGGAATGCAGGCTCCAGGCATTTTCCGGCTGGCCTCCGGGCACGACAGGATCCTCAACGGTTCTGTTCCGGAGGCGGCCTTGGGTCAATCATCCAGCTTGGCCATGCCGAGCCTGCGGCCCAGGCGCACCCAGCGCTGACGCGCCATCCTCTGCTGCAGAACGGCAGCGCCCCCGCCCGCCGTGGCTTTTTGGGAAAGGATGGGCGGACGCCATAAACCCAGCGCCCGTCCCCAGGCCAGCCAGCGGGAGTCCATGATTCTGCCCCGCAAAGCCGCAAGTTTCTCGCTGGCACGGTTCCGGACTTTCAGGTCCTTTTCCGATTTCCGAAGCATTTCGTATTTATCCGCCAGTCCGGCGGTGGAGTTGATGGGCGTCACACCGTCCCAGTGCCTAGTTAGAAAGCGGTTGGGATAGGAGGCCAGCTCCGGAAACTGCTCCACGGCCAGACTGGCCACGGCCTGCTCGGTTTCCTGGGGACTCAGCCGGGCGGCGGCTCCGGCCAGCAGCATCTGGTAAAGCTCCGGATGGAAGCTGGAAATACTGTCCCACAGAGCCCGGCTATAGCGGGCGTAACGGCTGCGCAGGGGCGCATCGGACGCCAATTCGGGCGCGAGGTCGCGGGCGAGATCCAAATTCATCCGCAGCATCTCGCGCAGCAGCGGCGCGGGATCGGTGTTCATGGTGTTGGTGCTGTGCACCCGGTAATTCACCAGCGCTTCGGGATGCAGCCGCAGTCCGCCCCGCAGAGCGGACTGCGCAAGGAAATAATAGTCGTGATTGAAGCGGTAGGGCCGGAAGGGAAACCGCTTCAGCCAGGAGGAGCGGGCGATGACGTTGCTGGTGGTGGCGGGAAAATTGGCCACTCCCAGCCATTCGCAGAGATCGCGGTCCGGTGCCGACAGGGACCAGGCGGCGCGGAACCACCGGGCGCGCGGGCTGCCGGGATCCAGATTGGCATCGTTCTCATCGATCACCCGCAGGCCGCTGGTCACCACCTGGGCCTCCGCGTCCTCCTCCAACAGCGGCAGGCATTTCTCAAACCGTTCCGGATGGTAGTGATCATCGCTGTTCAAAATGCTGATGGCGTCACATTCCTCCGCGGCGCGGTTCACTAATTCGTTCAGGGTGAGGTGGGCTCCGCGGTTTTCCCAGGCAGTGCATTCCACCCCCCGGCCAGCAAAGCTGCGGATGACATCCACGGAGCTGTCCTTCGATCCGTCATCGATCACCAGAATTCGGTCCGGCCTCCGGGTCTGGGAAAGCACAGACTCCAAAGCCGTGCCAATATAACGGGCATGGTTATAGCTGGGAATGATGACCGCGAGGCGCATGGAGGGAAAGGATGACATGATCCCTGTTTGAAAGGAAGAGAAAGAACGGGAGGGAGGAACGCTCAGCCGGCGCTTCCGGCGGAAGTCCCTTCCCCTGAAGGCTCTGCCGGGGCTTCAGATGCCATGCGCAGCCATGATTCCCAGACAGACACCGCGGACACCGGAGGCTGGGGCTTTTGACGGAACTTCCACAGCCTGCGCCAAGGCGGCGGGAGAGGCCCGCTCCTGAGCTTCAACAGGTCAGGCAGGAGGGGCGTCTCCAGTCTGACGTCCGAATTGCTGCCCCAAGTGAACACTCCAACCACATTCCTCAACACCGTCCGGCTTTCCGAATGGCCTGCTTCGATGACGACCCCGACCGGCAACCGCGTGAGACGGTGCAGCATCCAGGCGATGACCGCGCCTGATGCGCGCAACGCATGGATCCGCCGCCAGCCCCGGATGGAAAGCTGCACGGCGAGATACACCGCCCGCCGCGCAGCCTCATAAAAAGCATCTCCCTCCAGAGATCCCAGCTCGGCCCGCAGAGCCTCGACGCGGGCCACCAAATCCGGACGGCTGCGCCAATGGGATTCGATCACCGTGGCGTCCGGCAGGTATTCGCAGCCGGCGGGAGCCATGCCCTGGCGGGTGGCCATGACGGTCACGGAAGGCAGTGCTGACAGATGGCGCAGTTCTTTTTCCAGCAGGGCATCGGCGGGCGTGCCCGTATCGAGCAGGCAAAGCAGATCCCCTTCCGGCAGAGGGACGGCTTCCTCCTCCTTCAGCCAGGGCCGCATCAGCCGCCCCAGATGCCCGACAGTTCTGTCCAGAGCAAAAATCTCCCGCACCCGGCGGTATCCCTCCGCGCCCAGGCGTCCGCGCAGGGCGGGATCCAGCGCCAATGCCGCCAAGTGCGCCTCCATGCCCCTGGCATCCTGCGGCACCGCCAGCAGGCCGGTGACTCCATGCGCCACCATCTCCGGAACTCCCGCCAGGGTGGTGGAAACGACCGGCAACCGGCAGGCCATGGCCTCCAGGATCACTGTAGGCAGAATGTCCATGGCTCCCTTGCCGTCTGTCAGGCAGGCCAAAGCGAAGACGCTGGCGGTGGCCAGTTCGCGTTTGATCTCCTCTTGGCTGCGGACTCCCGCCAGCCGCACGCTGTCCTCAAGGCCGAGCGCTCCGATTTTTTCCTCCAACAAAGGCCGCTGAGGCCCCTCGCCGACGATAACCAGTTCAAAGCCGATGCCCCGCGCCTTCAGGCCGGCCACCGCCTCCAGCAACACGGGAAAGCCTTTGAAGTCGATCAGGCGCCCCACACTGACAATTTTAAAGCGCCCGTCCGGGCTAGGCGACGCCTGCGGAAACTGCGGAGCATCGATCCCGTTGTAAACCCGGTGAATGCGGTCCTCGGCATCCGGACAGATCCGGACCAGTAGATTCCGGCTGAAGTCGCTGACCGCCACCGTGAACGCGGCTCCGCGAATCATCTCCCTCAACAGATCATCACTGCCCAGATCGATCATGAAATCCTGGGCATGGGCTGTGAAGCTGAAAGTGATGCCGGCCTCCTTCAGGTAAAGCGCGGTGAGAGTCGCGCGGTTGGCGAAATGGATATGCACATGCCGGATACCGCGCCGGCGGAGCTCCCCGGCGAACCACCAAGCCAGGCGCGCTCTCTGGGACGGATGGAATTGTGGTCCGTAACGCGCCGAGTGGTCAGCGGCCAGCGTCTCCATGGCCCGCCACACCGGGTCGTCCGGCGGGCTCTTCAGGACCTGCTCCAGCACCGGTTTGGGAGGGGGATAAATCACCTCTGCCCGCAGCCGGCCCAGCCTTTCATGGCGGAAGCTGTTGGGCGGAGGATTGAAACTGGCGACAGCAAGATGAAACCCCGCAGCCTCCAGCCCCAGCATCTCCGTGTCACAGAAAGTCTGGGACACGACCGGGAAGCGGGAAAAGAGATAGGCAACGCGCGGGAGATAAAAAGCGGAATCTGGCATAGGAGGAGGGCGGATGGGAAAACGCCCCTGTCCCTATCAGGCGCGGTGCCCGGACTTGTTTGCAAGCGCAGGACTGGGGACCGGGGGCAGTCCACCGGCGGTCCGGTCAGCAGCCGGCAGGATGCCGCACTTTAAAGTCCCCCGTTTTCCTGGGCTTGGTGGAGTAGCGCGGCCCGATGCCTGTGCCCCGGCTGCTGGTGTCCAGACGCAGGCCGCAGATGGTCATGAAGACATGGCCGTCATTGGCGAAAACGGTGATCCATTTGCCGGCTCCCGATTTGCCGAATTTCCGGAAACCGCCGCTGGTCGTGGATCCGTTCATCAGGCCCGCATTCCTCAGCACATAGGAGACGCTCCCGGAGCAGTCCAACCCGTGTGACGCCCGCCCGTGCCCTCCGCCGTATTGATAGGGCGCATGCTGAATGGCGTTGGCGGCGGCCATGGCGCGGTGCACCGCCATAGGGGCCTTTTTGGGAGCATAGGCCTTGCCATTCACCATCACCGGAGGAGGACCATCGTAATACTCGGCGGAGTTTTTTTTCTTCGGCGCGGCGCAGGAGACCAGCCCGGCCAGAACACCAGCCAAAAGGAGGCGAAAAAGATTCATGTTTCTTAAATACCTTGCGGATGGTTTTCGCGCAAGAGGTGTTGCAGGCGCGGTTTCGGTTGCCTAGAGGCTCCGAGGAGCGTTCTTAGAAGAATGATGCAGGCAAAACCCCACAGCGCTCTGGTTCTGATCGGCCACGGCTCCACACTGAACCCGGATTCATCCACTCCCACGATGGACCATGCGGAGACCATCCGGCGGCTCGGACTGTTCCAAGAGGTGGTCTGCGCCTTTTGGAAGGAGGAACCGGCCCTGCGCGAGGTGCTGCGCATGGTGGACAGCCGCGAGGTTTATGTGGTGCCCAATTTCATCAGCGAGGGCTATTTCACCCAGCAGGTGATTCCACGGGAACTGGGCCTGACCGGCGAAACCACGCAGATAGGAGGAAAGACCGTGCATTACTGCGACCCGGTCGGTCTCCATGCCGGGATGACGCGGCTGCTGCTGGCCCGCGCGGCGGAGGTCGCGCCGGGGGTGCCTCCGGAGGAATGCAGTCTGATCATTGTCGGTCATGGCACCGGACTGAATGAGAACTCCACCAAGGCGATCAAGGATCAGGTGGCGCTCATCCGGCAGCGGAACGCGGGCTTCGCGGAGGTGATCGACAGCTACATGGAGCAGGAGCCCCTGCTGGCGGGGTGGGACCGGCTGACCACCGCGCCGAATGTGATTGTGGTTCCGTTCTTCATCGCCGACGGGCTGCACAGTTTTCAGGACATCCCGGTGCTGCTGGGCATCGAGTCCGAGCCCACCGCCGCCGCCAGCCAGATGGAGGTCTTCCGGCACAATCCCCACGAAATCCGGGGCCGCCGGCTGTTCTACAGCAGCGCCATCGGCACCGAGCCCATGCTGGCGGATGTCATTCTGGATCAGGTGGAGGCGTTTGATAAAGCCCGCCAAACAGCGGCGGCAACGGATGAAAACGTCACCTCCAACAGCCTTGCGGATACTCCTGCCCTGCCCGGCAAGCTTTCAATATCCCAACCCCCGCGCAGTATCCTGGCAAGCCTTCAGGCTTGGCTGGAGCAGGGCGGGAGCCATCTGGGTGAGGTGGCTGTCCGGCGCGTGACCATTGCCGCCGCCGATGCCACCGGCCAATCCGCCGGCAGCGGCTCCGGCTGGATTCTGACCCACCATTCCGACGCCGACCTGGCGGGCACCGGAGCGCTCGTCCGCCACACGGACGCCGCCTCTGCCCGTGAAATTGCCCGGCATGACGCGGCTGGGGAATTCCGGCCTCTCAAATCCGCCCCGACGCTGAAGCGCGGCTGGGAAATTGTCCTAAGCTCCCTGGCGGAGGTCCGGCTGGCGCTGGATTACCTCAATCCTGCCGCCTTGGCCAATGTGGTCCGGCTGGCGGAAGGCTCCGTGCCCCGTCTGACGCTGAAACAGATGCTGGGCCGCCAAACCGGTATGTACCGGGTGACTGGACTGATCCGCGAAAGCGAGGCCCAAGAGTTGGTCGCGGAAACCTGTCAGGACTCCAAATGCCTTAGGAAAATCATTTGGCCCTGGGATGAGAACCAGGGATGGAGTCTCCTCCCCCCTGAAAAAACCATCTGTCCGCCGCCACCCCGGGATGGAAGTCCTTGGCCGCTCATCTGCACTGATGCCTGCCCGCTGCTGGTGGGCGCGGCACGGGAGCTGGTGCGGGCCCGCCAGAAAGCGGAAGCGCCCCCGGTTTCAACCCCTGTCCCTGCTCCCGCCCTGTCATGAATGTTCTCTCCAAAGTCATGCGCATTCCGACCCCCTCCAATCCATCCGTGGACACCGCCTCCCTGTCCCGTCAGATGGCGCGGCTGCTGGACACTTTCATCAAGATTCCCGGCACTTCCATACGGGTGGGCTTGGATCCTATCATCGGGCTTATCCCCGGCGTGGGCGACACCATCTCCACTCTCATGGGCAGCGTCATCTTGGCAGAGGCCCTGAAGCGCGGTCTGCCGGCCCGGCTGGTGCTGCGCATGGGCGGCAATATGCTGCTCAATGCGGCGGTCGGAGCTATTCCGGTGGTCGGCGACCTGTTCTCTGCGTGGTTCCACTCCAACGCCAAAAATTATGCCCTGCTGAAGGCTTTTATGGACGGGAATCCCAGCCCTCCCACCGATCCCCAGAGCAAGTGGGTCGCTGTGGGCTTCATCGTCTTTATGTTGGTGCTGGCGGGTTTTGCCTACCTGGCATTTTACCTTCTCTTCAAACTGTTCCACTTGGCAGCCGGCGGTTGAAAATCCAGGTTGCGTTTTTCTTTGCACCCGCACGCCGGCGGCGCTCACTGAGGGAATCTCCGCCTTGCTTTTGACCCTTTTTATCCGTTTCTTGTGTCAATCAGCACCTCCAACACCATGTCCTTTTTCAAAAAACTCACCCTCGGGGCCTTCAGTGAGAAGAAGACCGACATGCCAGAGGGGCAATGGCACAAATGCCCGTCCTGCAAAGCCATGCTGCACGAGATCGATCTCGTGGAGAATCTGCGGGTGTGCCCGAAGTGCGGGCACCACAATCCCATGGAGTCCGCCAACCGCATCGCCTCCATCATTGACGGAGGCACCTGGCAGCCGATGGACGAGCATCTACGCAGCGTGAATCCCCTCGGCTTCAAAGCCTATGAGGAGAAAATTGCCGCCAGCATGAAAAAGACCGGTCTTTCTGAAGCCGTGGTCACCGGTCGGGGGAAGCTGCACGGCCATCCGGTGGCGTTGGGGGTGATGGATTTCCGTTTCCAAGGAGCCAGCATGGGCAGCGTAGTGGGTGAGAAACTGACCCGCGCCATCGAGACTGCCACCCGCGAGCGCCGTGGACTCATCATCGTCGCCGCCTCCGGCGGAGCCCGCATGCATGAGGGCATCCTCAGCCTCATGCAGATGGCCAAAACCAGCGGTGCCCTCGCGCTGCATCATCAGGCCTGCCTGCCCTTCATCTCCGTTCTCACCCACCCCACCTTCGGCGGCACCACCGCCAGCTTCGCCACCTTGGGGGATTTGAACCTCGCCGAGCCCGGTACGGTTATCGGCTTCGCCGGCCCGGTTGTCATCCAGGAGACAACCCGTCAGAAACTTCCCCCCGGCTTCCAGACGGCCGAGTTCATGCTCGCCCACGGCCTCATCGACCGTATCGTTCCCCGCCGCGAACTGCGCGACAGCTTGGGCCGCTTCCTCGACTACATGATGCCTTCCAAAGCCAAAGGGGCGGCGTGACGTGATAAACACTTTTGCCCGGCCCTGCTCCCTTGGGGCAGGCAGGCGGGGAGGAAAGAGTCAAGGACTTCGCCGGTGGTGCCTGTGCTGACAACCGGGGTCTGAAAGACGTTCACCAATTCCTTAAACTGCGGTCACGCTCCTCATTGTAGCGTTGGGCGCGGCTCTGCCGGGCAGTCATTTCACGGTATGGGTCCTCCTCCTTCACGCGGCTGAGCATGGACTGGAAACTGCGTTGGTTACGGGAGTCGTTACCGTCGCGCTGTGCCTGCTGTTCGGCATTGCGGGCCATTTCCGACCGAAGACGCGCCAAGCCTGCCTGGGCATTTTGCAGGCCCTGCTGGGCGGGCGTGTTGCCAGGATTCATTTCCACGGCTTTTTCAAATCCGCTTTCCGCTGTCTCAAATCCTTCGATGGCCTGACCGGGATCCCCTTGAGCCTCCGCTCCTTCGGCCATTTCCATCGCCTCTTGGCCGAGTTTGGTGAGAAGAGGATCGAGCAGCGCCTTCATTTTGTCGATGCGCGGCTGAATAGCTTGGTTTTCACCATTGGCCTGCTGGGTTTCCTCGAAATTGGCCAGAGCGCCCTCCAGATTCGGAAGGGCCTCCATCGGTTGCTGCTCCTTCAGCTGTTCGACGCCTTTCTCCGCCATCCTGTCGCCCTGCTTCAGATGGAGTTTTTCCAAGGCTTCACGCACTTCCTTCTCTCCTTTTTTGGCCTGCTCATGCTCCGGCTCCACGCTCTGCGCCTCCTCAAAGTGATTGAGCGCCTGGTGATAATCCTCCACCGCTGATTCAATGTTTTCCTGAGCCACTTCCGCCCCGGCCTGGCGTTGTTCCGCATGACCGGCTTTGGTCAGAAAATTGGCGAGTTTCTCCTGCACCCGTTTCTCACCGTCCTTTGCCCCTTGGTCCGCCGCGTTCAGGGTTTGTGCCTGCTGAAAATCGGTGAGCGCTTTGTTATAGCGTTCGCGGGCGTCCGCGATCTCCGGGTTTTCATCCGGATTTTTTTGCGTGTTTTGCACGTAAGGCTGGTTCAAGGACTCGGGCGGAAAATCCTCTCTTAGGGCTTGGGGATCCCGGGTGTCAGCGATGCGCTCCTCGCGGGCGGCGCGCTCATCCAGGCGCTGCCCGAGCAGTTTCTCCATTTCCTGCCGTTCCTGTTTCCGCACGGGACTGTAGGGGTTCATCGATTCCGCCTGGCGGGCGTAGGAGATGGCGACTTCCAGTTTCTCAATGGCCGGATCGGTGTCCACCTCTTTGGATTCCTCCGCCAGACGCTTGGCGAGTTTGGCGTAAATGCGCTCCAGCAATCCCTCCACCAATTTCAGGTTTTTGATGGTGGGTTCGTGGTTTTTTTGATGATTCAGCGCGACGCGGAAGGCCTCCCGGCTTTGCTCCAAGCGGGAAACGGCGGCATCGGGTGCGGATTCGATCTGATTCTGCACCAGACGGTAGGAGACATTCCCCATTTGAAACCAAGCCTTGTGCTTCAACTCCTCCGGCATTTTGAGGCCCGCGAGTTTCTGCCAGAACCCGTCAGCCTGGGCGAAATTCCCCGCTGCATAGGAGGCCACTCCCGCGTTGTAAAGAATCCAGGGATCGTCCGGATTGGCCTCCGCCTTTTTCCCGAATTCCGCCGCCGCTTTGGCAGGGTCGCTTTTCAGAAGCGCGCGCTCGTGATCCAGCGCGGCGGAAGCGGGAAGGATGGCGGCCGGCATCAGCAGGAGAAGAAGGGTGGCGGTGGATTTCATGCGCGCGTGGGTCGGACGGTTTTGCGGTGGTCGCTGATGAGCATCTCCAGGAGGAAAAAAAGCAGCGCCGCCGCCAGAGGCCATTGGAATAATTCCCGTAAATCGGTGGATGGTTTGGTCTCCCTGGCCTTTTTCGCCAAAGTGGAGATTCCATTGTCAAACACCGCCTGCAGACCCCCGCCCTCATCGCCTAAAGTTTCGTACAATCCATCCCCCGCCGCGCTTAATTGCTGAAGCATGCGGGGATTCAGCCGGGTGACCACCTCCCGGTTGAATTCATTGTGCGCAAACCCCAGGTCCCCCTTCTCCGGTTCCGGGGGAATGCGGGCTCCGTTGAGGCTGCCGGCGCCCACTGTGTAAATCCTCAGCCCCTTCCGGGCCGCATCCCGCGCGGCGATGTGCGCGTCACCCTGCAACTGCTCGCCATCGGTGATCAGCACCAAGGCTTTGGTTTCATATTTGCCGGTTTCGAAGGTCTTCAGCGCCAATTGGATGGCCTTGGCCAGATCGCTGCCCTGCCGGGCGACAGAGCTGGTGGACAGTGCTGCCAGATTGCGCTTCACGGCCTCGTGATCCTGGGTGATGGGCGCGGCAATGAAGGATTCGCCCGCAAAGGCCAGCAGGCCCGCACGGTCCGCCCCCAGGCGGTCGAGAAAAGCGGCGATGCTTTCCTTGGCGGCCTCCAGCCGGGATTTCCCGTTTATGTCCTCGGCGAGCATGGACCGTGAAAGATCGAGGCCGATCAGAAAATCCACCGTCGAGCGGTCCACGGTCACCCTTTGAAACCCTCCCTGAGGGCGGGCGATGGCCGCGATGAGCAGGGCTGTGGCGAGGGCAAGGATCACCGCTTTGATCCAGCGCCTGCCGAAGCTGACGGAGCGCAAAAGCTGATCCCGCAGGCGCGGAGCAACCACGCCTTGGAGCCGGTGCAGGCCGCGTTTGGCCGTCCACGCGTGCAGAAGCAGCAGCACCGCCACCGCAGCGGCGGCGGCGGGCAGCCATTGAGGCCAGGCAAATGTCAGGGAAGCCTTCTCCATACAGTCCGGGCAAGGATAAATTCAGCCAGCAGCAGCACCAGCGCCGGAACGGCCAGCCAGGGCATCAGTTCCCGCCAGGCCTGCTGTTTCTTTTCCGTGAAGGACGCTTTTTCCAAGGTGTCGATCTGGCCATAGACTTTGCGCAGCCCGCCGTGGTCGGACACTTTGAAAAACTGCCCTCCGGTGATGCGCGCGACCTCCTGGAAAAGCTCACCGCTGGCAGTGTAAAGGGAAGACTGGGACTGGTCCACCATCTGAATGATGTGGTTTTTGATGCCCATGGGGGCAATCACCCGGGCAACCTCCTCCGGCTCCGCGCCTTCATTCACGCGGTCGGCGTCGGTCACGGTGATGATCACTTTGGTCTGCTCCCTGGCGGGAAGCAGGGCCTCGGCGGCGATGAGCATTCCGGAGCCGGGCGCGGTGCCGCGGCTGGTGGTCTCCGCCGCCAGTTGGTTCCGCAACCATTCGTGGTCCAGCGTGAGCGGGCTGATGAGATGCGCCCCGCGGTCGAAGTAAACTGCGCCGATGCGGTCGTCCGGACGGCTTTTGATGAATTCCGCGACCACGCTTTTCATGGCCTCGGCGCGGCTGACACGTTTTTTATCCAGGAAAAAGTCGCGGGTGGTCATGGTGCTGGAGAAATCCAGCACGAACATGATATTGATGCCGCGTTTTTCCCGCTCGGCCAGCCCCTTGTCCACCTGGGGGCGGGCGAGGGCCGTGATGAGCAGGGCCAGCGCCGGGTAGCGCAGCGCAGCCAAGAACCGTCCCGGCACCGCGCGCTTCCGCCGCGCGCCGTCCGCCAGCAGGGCGGAAGAGGAAAACTGCACGGCGGCGGCCCGGCCAAAGCGGCCGCGGAGAAACATCCACAGCGGCAGCACGGCCAGCAGCCACAGCAGCTCCGGATTGGCGAAGCGCAGGGTGTCCAGCGGTGGCAGCAGATCGCGGGTCATTGGACAGGCTCGGGCTGGTGACGCGTTTCCTTGACAAATCCAACGGCGGCGGTGTGCAGATTCTCCAATTCGGAACGGTCCGCCAGCGTGCGGGCGAATTTCAGCAGGTCGCAGATTTTCAGGAACTCCGCCAGCAGCGCTTGGTGCTTCCGTTCCAGTTTGGAGGAATGGCTGGCCTCCTCCAGAAATTCCTCCGTGGACCGCCGGGACGCGCTGAGATCGAAGCGGAATTCGATATAGCGCCGGATGACCGATGAGCTTTCCGTGCCGTAAGGCCGCGATTCGCCGCGCTCCACGAGGGCAAAAAGGCGCTGCAGTTCCGCGAGGGCGTCCATCCACGCCTTCTCCATGTCCTTGTTATGCCGGCGCACGGCGGCGGTCCGGCGGCGCCAACGGATAAACCGCCAAAGCAGCCAGGCGGTCGCAATGGCTCCGATAGCATAAAGCCAGTTGATACGGAGCGGCTCCGGCGGCTCCGCCAACTGGAGGTCATCGATCAGCTGGCCGTCAGAATTCACAGGCGCCGCCTCCGGATGCGCTTTTCAAAAAACTGCATCAGCCCGCGCAAATAGGGCTGGTCCGTTTGAAGTTCGACACTGTCGAGACCGGAACGGCGGAAGAGCCGGCGCAGGTCCGCCAGCCTTTGGTGCCCGGCCTTGGCGAAGCTCATCCGTGCTTCAGGGTCGCCGGTGTTGAATTCCATGACCTCCCCGGTCTCAGCGTCCTCAAAAGTGACCCAGCCCAGATCCGGCAGAAGCCGCTCGGAGGGGTCAACCACCGGCACGGCGATGAGGTCATGCTTCCGGGCGGTGACTTTCAGGGCGCGGCTGAAATCCGGGGCCATGAAATCCGACAGCACAAAAATCACTGAGCGGCGGGCCAGGGCACGGTTGATGTGGTGCAGGGCGGTGGTCAGATCGGTGCCGCGGCCGGCGGGTTTCAAAGCGAGAATTTCACTGATCAGGCGGAGGACATGACGCCTTCCTTTGCCCGGACGGACATAGCGTTCCGTCCGGTCGGTGAAGAGCAGGGCTCCAACACGGTCATTGTTCCGCACGGCGCTGAAAGCCAGCACCGCCGCGATTTCGGCGGCAAACTCCCGCTTGCTGTGGTCCACGGAGCCCGTGCCCCCGCTGGCGCTGATATCCACCAGCAGCATCACCGTCATCTCCCGTTCCTCGACGTATTTTTTGATGTGCGTGACGCCGGTGCGTGCGGTCACGTTCCAGTCAATGCGGCGCACCTCGTCTCCGGCCTGGTATTCACGCACCTCGTCAAAATCCATCCCCCGGCCTTTGAAGACCGAATGATAGGGTCCGGCCATGAGGTCCTCCACGAGCCGCAGGGTGCGCAGCTCGATGTGCCGGATCTTTTTCAGCCACCCGTTGGGAATCATGGCACGGTGACAGTCGCGAGGATGCGTTCCACGATCTGCCCGCTGGTAACGTCATCGGCATCCGCCTCAAAGGTGGTGATGATGCGGTGGCGGAGGACATCCATGGCGATGCTTTTCACATCCTGCGGCGTCACATACCCGCGGCCCTCCAGAAACGCGCGGGCTTTGGAGGCGAGGGCCAGATTGATGGTTGCGCGCGGGCTGGCCCCGTAGCGGATCAGGCCCTCCAGTTTCGGTGCAAAACGTTTTGGCTCGCGGGTGGCGAACACCAGACGGATAATATAATCCTCGATCTGCTCATCGACGTGGACGAGGTCCACCATGTCCCGCATTTCCAGAATTTTCTCAGGGTGCACCACGGCCCGCAGCGGCTCGCGCACCGCGGTTCTGGCCATCAACCGCATGATGTGTTTTTCCTCGGTTTCGCTGGGATAGCCGATGACCACTTTCAGCATGAAGCGGTCCACCTGCGCCTCCGGCAGCGCATAGGTGCCCTCCTGATCGATGGGATTCTGGGTGGCCAGCACCAGAAAAGGCCGCGGCAGGGGAAACGTTTCATCCCCGATTGTGACCTGCCGCTCCTGCATGGCCTCCAGCAGGGCGCTCTGCACTTTGGCGGGGGCGCGGTTGATTTCGTCCGCCAGAATCAGGTTGGCGAAAACGGGGCCTTTTTTGGTGGTGTAGGTTCCCTCCCGGGGATTGTAAATCAGGTTCCCCACGAGGTCGCTGGGCAGCAGATCCGGCGTGAACTGGATACGGGAAAATTTGGTGTGGATCGTTTGCGCCAGAGCGCTGATGGTCGCGGTTTTAGCCAGTCCCGGCACGCCCTCCAACAGCACATGACCGTTGGCCAGCAGGCCGATGAGAAGGCGCTCCACAAGGTGGTTCTGCCCCACAATGGCTTTCCCGACCTCCGCTTTGATGGCATCAATGACGGGATGCATCGCCGCGATCTGCTGATTGATGTCTTCGAGTTGCGAGGTCATAAAAATACAAGGCGTCAGACAGTCCCGCCGCCGTGCCGGGCATCATCCGGCGGCATTTTCCGTGCCTGCGCGGATCAATAGGGAACCGCTTCTGACAAATCAAGCTTTTGTTCCCGGCGCGGGCAGTCAATGGAGGACGCGGTCATTGTTGTCCAGAAACATTCTCAAGCACTTTAAAAGGCAAGCCCACGGTTTGTGGCCCATGCTCAGCCATCGAGAGGAGGCACCATCGTTAAAATGGATGCGGAATCTCCCTGCGCATTGACGCTGGAAATCCTCCCTGCATTGTCCAGCGCTGCGTGATGCCGCGGAGCTGGTCTCCATTCCGCTGGAGACTCCGGTTCACCTGTGCCTTTTCCTCCCCATGACCTCCTCCGAAGCCCTGACGTGGCTCTACAGCATGCAGCAGTTCGGCATCAAACCGGGTTTGGACAACACCCGCCGGCTGCTGAGGGCGTTGCAGTTGCCGGGAACGGGCCAGCGTTTTTTGCACGTGGCGGGGACGAACGGCAAAGGCAGCACCTGCGCCTTTATGGAAAGCATCCTGCGGGCGGGCGGGGAGCGCACCGCGCTGTTCACGTCCCCGCATTTGATCCGGTTTTCGGAGCGCATGACCGTCGGCGGAAAACAGATTCCCGCCGACGAAATCGCGCAGGGCATCACCTGCCTGCGCAGTGTGGTTTCAGGATGGGATCCGCACCCGACCTTTTTCGAGCTTGCCTTGGCACTGGCGCTGGACTGGTTTGACCGCACCGGAGCGGAAACCGTGGTGCTGGAGACCGGCATGGGCGGAAGACTGGACGCCACCAATGCCATCCAACCCCTGGTCAGCGTCATCACCCCCATCGCGCTGGATCATCAGCAATGGCTGGGAAACACCCTGACTGAGATCGCGGGCGAAAAAGCCGGCATTATCAAACCTGGCGTGCCCGCGGCCAGCGCCCCGCAGGCTCCGGAGGCCGCCGCCGTGCTTCAGGCCGCCGCCGACAAAGCTGGGACCAGCCTGACTTTCGTGACTGAACCTTTCACGGATTTCCCTCTGCCTCTTCCCGGTGAACACCAGCAGTGGAACGCCGCGCTGGCTCTGGCGGCTCTGAAAGCCGCCGGTCTTTTGCCCCAAAATCCCGAAGCCGTGCGTCACGGGCTGGCCGGCACCCAGTGGCCCGGCCGCTTTCAGTCGTTGGCCGGGGGAAGCATCATTCTGGATGGTGGGCACAATCCCCACGGCATCGCTGAGCTGGTGCGCACTTGGAAAGCCCGCTTCGGCGGTGAAAAGGCGCACCTTGCCTTCGGAGCGGTGGCGGAGAAGGACTGCCGTCAGTCACTGCGCCTGCTTTCGGAAATCACAGCGGACGCCACCTTTCTGACGGTCAATTCTCCTCGCGCCGTCCCCGACACCGAACTTGCCGCCGCCTGGCAGGAAGCCGCTCCCCGGATCCCCTGGCGGCTGGGAACCCTGACAGAGATTCTGTCCCATCTCCCGGATGAAAATACGGGCAGCCGGCTTCTCATCTGCGGATCCCTCTACCTCTGCGGCGAAACACTGGCCTTTTTCGAAGGGGAGCAGGGTTTTGAAGCCAGCACGCAGTAAAAGCCGAGGCTGAACTCCACCGGCGGGTTCAGGAAATGTCCAGCAGCACCTTCCCGCCACGCGCGGACTGTCCGGCGTGCGCAAGGGCAGCCTTGATTTCCGTCAAAGGATACACGGCGGCGATCTCCTGCCGCAGATGGCCTGACAGCACCCAGTCCGCCAGCTTGGCGTAAAGTTCCGACGCCTCCTTCCGGGGCAGCGACGCCTGCCACTGGCTGAGCCAGAATCCGCGCAGGGTCAGAGTTTTGAAAATGAGCATGCCGTTCGGCACCTTCAGCGCCTGCCGCCCCATCGCGCCATAGGTGACGTGGGTTCCCCCCATGCCCAGCAGATCCAGCAGACGCAGCGCGCTGTCCCCGCCGACGGCATTCAAAGCCAGCAGGGGCACCTGGACTTGCTGTTCAGCCAGGGCCGCTTTGGCAGCGGCCAGCCCGTCGGTGTCATCGGGGAACACCATATCCGCGCCCAGCTGCCGGCAGGCGGCGGCGCTTTCCGGACGGCGCACAAAATTGACGGTGCGCAGGCCCAGCACTTTGGCGATCTGGATCACACAGTGCCCGGCGGCGGAGCTGGCGGCATTCTGCGCCACCCACGCACCCGGAGCCGGGGCTCCGGCCGCATGCAGAAGTCCCCAAGCGGTCGCCGGGTTCACTGCAAGCATGGCTGCCTGCCGCATATCGATCCCTGCCGGCAGCGGCAGCACGGCGGATCCCGACAGCACACGCCGGGCCGTCCAGTTGCCCACCACCCCGACGGGCATCACCGGCATCCCGGGTTTGAGATCCGTCACGTCATGGCCCACCGCCTCCACCACCCCGGCCCCCTCCATGCCCGGCACGCAGGGCAGGACCGCTTTTTTCCCATAGGTGCCCTCGAGGAAATTCAGATCCGCCGGATTTACCGGCGCGGCCACCATGCGGATGGACACCTCCCCAGGACCCGGCTCCGGCACCGGCGTGGGGATTTCGGCAATTTCCGCCACCTCGGCGGGCGGACCGGTGCGGGAAATCAGGACCTGGAGCATCCGGTAACAAATTAGGGAATGCGGGTACCGCGCAAGCTCGAAAGTTAAACAAACATCGAACCCTATAGCGCTCCTTTCACCGTAGTGATTCCAGGTATAACCCCTTGCCTGTCCATGAAATTAAATGAGCCGGTGTTCCCGGATACCCCTGCCACCGACTCCCCGCCGGTGGACAATCAGGACGAAGTGCGGGACCTTCTCCGTGGCATAGCCAACGGTGACCGCGCAGGATTTGCGGAGTTCCACCACCGCTTCTCCGGAATGGTGTACGCCACCGCCCTCCAGATCCTGCACAACCACGAGGACGCCCAGGACACTTCCCAGGAGGTTTTTGCCTCCCTGTGGAAAAAAGCCGGGATGTTCGTGAACGACCGCGGCAAGCCGTCCACTTGGATGGCTGCACTGGCCCGGAACCGGAGTATCGACAAACTGCGGTCCCGGCAGCGGCGTTCGAAGCTGAATGATTCCTTCGAGGGCGAAACCCGGGTGGAGAGCCATATCCTGCGCAGTGATCCATCCAAAGAGACGGGAATCCTGGAAATGAGCCATCAAGTGCGCACCGCCGTGATGGAGCTTTCCGAGGATCAGCGGCATGCGATCCAGCTGGCGTTTTTTGACGGCCTGACCCAACTGGAGATCGCCAAGCAGACTGGAGAGCCCCTGGGCACCATCAAGGCCCGCATCCGGCGCGGCTTGGGTCGTCTGCGCGACATTGTGAAGGAGTAGGCGGGCTTCGATTTTTCAGCCTTCCTCCTCACCGGCAAACCGCCCCCCTTTGAGGAACAGATGCCACCTGTCCCGCACGCTTGCCGCTCCGCTGCGGAGGTGACAGCGTGCGGGCATGAAGTCAGGCTTTCTGGACAAACTGATCGAACGACTGGACCGCGTAGGTCCGGGCGAGGTTCAAAACCTGCTGCACAAGCTGCTGCGCCGGAAGGGATTTTTCGAGCAGGTGTTCGAAGCCTTGGAGGAGGGGGTCATCATCTGTGATCCGCAGGGAATGGTCACTTTTCTGAACCGGGCCGCCTGCGGGTTTTTCGGGCTGGATCATGAAACCTCCCCCGGTCGGCGGCTGGAGGATGTCATCCGCGGCCTGCAATGGACGCTGCTGACCAAACGCCGCGAGGTCGTCAGCCGCGACATGGAGGTGTATTATCCTGAGCACCGCTGGTTGAATTTTTATTTCCGCCCCATTGATGATGCATCAGGAGGGGACCCGGTGGGCTACGTGATGCTGATCCGTGACATCACCCAGACCCGCCGCATGACCGAGGAGCAGATGGAGAGCGAGCGGGTCAATGCTCTGATAGTGCTGGCTGCCGGAGTGGCGCACGAGATTGGCAATCCGCTGAACTCACTCAACATCCACCTCCAGCTTTTGGAGAAGAAGCTGAAGAAGGCGGACCGCGCGGTGTATGACAAGGTCAGCGCCCAGATCGACATCGCGCGCGGCGAAATCCAACGGCTGGATTTCATCATTGAGCAGTTTCTGGGTGCCATGAGACCGGTGCCGCCGGTGTTTGAGCTGACGGACATCAATCAGGTGATGGAAAGCGCCGTCACCTTTCTGGCACCGGAACTCAAGGACCGCCGCATCCGCACCCGGCTGGACCTGCACGGCGGCCTGCCCCTGCTGCGGATCGATGCCGCCCAGATGAAGCAGGCGCTTTACAATCTGATTAAAAACGCCTCCCAGGCCATGGGCACGGGAGGCACGCTGTCACTGCGGTCGGAACTGACAGATTCGGATGTGGTGATCAGCGTGGAGGACTCCGGCAAGGGCATGTCCCCGGAGGTGGTGGCCAACATGCACCAGACATGGTTCACCACCAAAAAAACCGGCACCGGCCTCGGCATGATGGTGGTCCGCCGCATTGTCCGCAGCCATGGCGGTGAGCTTTCCATCGAAAGCGCGGAGGGCCGGGGCACCACCGTGCGCATTGCCCTGCCCCGCACTGCCAAAGCCGCCCGTTTTCTGGAAAGCGGCGATGCGCCGCCCCGCCCGCCGGAACAGAATGAGGTCATTGATGTTTGATTGATCCGGGAGAAGCCGGAAGGCTTTACCCCACTTCGGCTCCGGACTCCAGTGCCCACAGCATTTTGACCGCTTGGACGGCGCCCTGAACATGATGCACG
Organism: Verrucomicrobiales bacterium; assembly: GCA_028293125.1. Taxonomy (GTDB): domain Bacteria; phylum Verrucomicrobiota; class Verrucomicrobiia; order Verrucomicrobiales; family V1-33; genus CAIZWU01. The sequence continues at coordinate 29,858 of JAQGPJ010000104.1, forward strand.
CGGAAAATCCGGGCGCCGCCGGTTACACCCCGCGCAATGCAGGCCAGCGTGCCGGCATCACGGTCGAGCGGATCCCGCAGCCCCAGCACCTCGCCGATCACGGTTTTGCGGGAAACCGGCAGCAGCACTGGGCGCTGGAATTTTGCCAACGCCGACAGGTTCCGGAAGACAGCCAGATTGTCCTGCCGCTGCTTGGCGAAATCGATGCCAGGATCCAGAATCACTGATTCCGGCGGCAGTCCCGCCTCCGCGCAGAGTGCCAGCTTTTCGGTGAAAAACCGGTCCAGTTCCACCATGATGTCCGGATAGTGGACATCGGTGTGGGGCTGCTTCGGCTCACCGACACTGTGCATGATGAGCAGGGCGGCTCTATGCCGTGCGCAGAGGCAGGCATTGCGGTCATCCGGCAGGGCACCGATGTCATTCAGCAGGTCACCCCCCAGCGGCAGAATGGCCTGCACCACCTCCGGGCGCCAAGTGTTCAGAGATAGCAGCGGTGGCCAGATCTGCTCTTCATCAAACCGCGGAGACTGGCCCGCAGCGGCTCCGCACCATTCCTGCCAAGCGGTGATAAAGGCGGTGAAACGGGCAATCTCCTCCTCAATGGAAATGGCCGCGCGGTTGGTGCGGGCGCTTTCGGCTCCGGCATCGATAATGTCTGCCCCCTCCGTCGCCATCCGCTGGGCTTGGGTCAGGGCCAGGACAGGGTCCAAGGTGCCATCCCCACAGAAGGAGTCGTCATTCACATTCACAATCCCCATGACCAAGGGCCGGCGGGGAAAGGTCAGGGTGCGGCTTCGGGTGCGGAGAACCATGGATGGGGGGAATCTGGCGGCTTGTTGTCTGTCACCGGTGTTTATTCCAAGGGTGCGGCAGTGCGCCGCCGCCCCTGAAAGCGGGCTAGGTGTGTGAAACCGCATTCTTTGGCGAGCTCGAGCGCCTGGGGAAAAGCCCGGCCAACTTCCTGTGGGGAGTGGGCATCGGAATTGATGGTCAGGGGGATGCCGGCCTCCGCCGCCAGTTTCAGGAATTCTGGTGCGGGATACATTTCAGCCACCGGTTTGAAGAGTCCGGCGGTGTTGATCTCGATGGCCACGCCAGCCTCCGCACAGGCCTGCACCGCCGGTTCATAATAGCGGCGCAGATCGCCTCCGGGACGGTGCCGGAACTTTTTCACCAAGTCCGGATGGGCCATGATGTCAAACAGCCCCGACTTCGCCGCACTGCCAAAAAGCCGCCAGTATCGGTTCCATGACTCCTCCACGCCATAGCTGCTGAACCGGGCCACCAGATCCGGATGATCGAAGTTCCAGTCGCCCAGATAATGCACGCTCCCGATGAGATAATCCCAGGGAGCGCGGCGGCTCAGGGATTCAATCCAAACCTCACCGCCCTCCAGCCAGTCCACCTCCAATCCCAGACGGATCGGCAGGGTGGGATGGGCGGCGCGGGCCTCATCAACCAGCTCCAGATACCGGGGCACCTCGGCATCCAGCATGCGCCAGTCATCGAACTCCATCGGCATGGGACTGTGGTCGGAGAATCCGATTTCCGGCACCCCCAGCCGGACCGCCTGCGCGGCAAACTCCGTCGGACTGCCGGTGGCGTGTTTGCAAAGCGGGGTATGCAGATGATAATCGGCAGGCATGGCGGGGGAGGCGGAGGAAAATAAAACCAGAATCCTCAACGAGCCCCCGGACGCGCGCATGGCAAGGGAAACCCGCGTGTTCCGCCATGCTGGCAGGCAGATCCGGGCACACCTGCCATGCTGCGCGGCATCACGATTGTGCTTTACGCACCAAAGCGGGCCCAGCCCTCACTCGCGGGCTTGGGAGTCGATCCAGATCGTCACTGGCCCGGCGTTGATCAGGGCAATCTGCATATCCGCACCGAAAACGCCGGTGGGAACCGGTTTCCCCAACTCCGCAGCCAAGGCATCGCGGAAGGACTCATAAAGCGGAATGGCCTGCTCCGGCCTGGCGGCCCGTAGGAAGGAGGGACGGTTTCCCTTTTGGGTGGAGGCCAGCAGAGTGAACTGGGAAACCAGCAGAATCTCTCCGCCGGTGTCCGCCAGCGACCGGTTCATCGCCCCTGCCTCGTCCCCAAAAATCCGCAGCCGTACGACCTTGGGAGCCAGCCAAGCGGTCTCCGCCACGGTGTCGCTTTCTGAAATGCCCAGCAGCACCATCAGTCCGGGGCCGATGGAGGCATGGATCTGGCCGTCAATGCTGACAGAGGCGGAGGAGACGCGTTGAACAAGAGCGCGCATGGGAGGAATCGAAAAATCATGGCAAGCCCCGGCACTCAGCCTTCGGCCATTCCAGAGCGGAGAGTCCTGGTGCTACTTCGCCTCACCCTGCCGGGTCAGCCAGTCGGCGAGGCGGTCCGGCCAAGCCTTAGGGGACAGAGTGGATCTCAGGCCGTAGCCATGGCCGCCGTCCGGCCAAATGTGGAGCTCGGCGGGAATATTGTGTTTTCTCAGAGCCAGAAAATACTCGATGGGCGTGCGGCAGGGGATGGGATCGTCAGCGGCATGACTGAGAAAGGCCGGTGGCGTGCTGTCATTGATCACGTATTCGGGATCCATTTTGCTGTCGTTGTCCTTCACCAGGTAGGCGGCGTAGATGAGCACTGTGAATGAGGGACGGCAGGAGACGGCATCAATGCCATCCTTGGCCGTGTAGGATCGCTCGTTGTATTTCAGCGACGCCACGGCCGCCAGATGTCCTCCGGCGGAGAAGCCCATGATGCCCAGCTGATCAGGATTCAGACCGGTCTCCTTCGCTTGGCTGCGGACTAGGCTGAGGGCACGCTGGGCGTCCTGCAGGGCGGCGAGATGCCGCACATCCTTGGTGCCGGGACGGGGCAGACGGTATTTCAGCACCCAGGCGTGATATCCCAGCCCGCTCAGCCAAGTGGCGATCTCCGTGCCTTCCAGATCCCAAGCGAGGATATTGTAGCCGCCGCCCGGGCAAATGATGATGCCCTTTCCTTTGCCCTCCGCAACCTTGGCTTTGTCCGGGGCGAAATAGGATAGAACAGGATCGGAAATGTTTTTGACGGTGATGATGCCGCCCATGTGACCGGTGGGCTCACTGATTTCCGTCCCCTCGATTTTCCATCCATCCGGAAGCTCCCCTTTCCAGTCCCCTTCCCTCCACAGGTGGATCACCTTGTCTGGCTCCCGGTTGGCCGGAGCATCCGGCGGCGCCGCGGACACAGTGGCCATGAAACCCAGCAGAAGGACAAAAGTGTGGCGGAGCAGTCGGTTCATTTTCCCACTCTGTCTTTACACAGGTGCTGGCCGCAAGTTTTTCTCCTTAAATTTTACCGGCGTTACAGGCTTTGAACATTTCATCACCGGCCTGTCCGGAACCATGAAACCACAGCCAGTTTACGCCACGTCGCAGGCAGTCTGCATTCCATCAATCAGTCATCATAATGAAACCGGCACTGCATGATCAGAAGGCTCCCATCCTCCACCCGGTAAATAAGCCGATGCTCCTGCGTAATTGCACCGTGACCACCAACCCTTGAGGCGGTTTCTGAGTGGCTCTGATTTGCCTACTCCGGAAAATGGGTTTCGTTGGGTATCCCGTATCAATTCATTGACCCGCTGAAGAATTTTGCGGTCGTTCTCCTGCCAAAAAAGATAATCTTTCCAGCCACTGGGGAGCCATGTCAGTCGCATAGTTCACCAGGCTGGATTTTGCCTGCAGCATAATCCGACAGACTTTGCTGGATTTGGGATGCGTTCGCCTTGGTGGAGAGAAGATGCAGCGTCGTCTCCATGGACTCAAACTCCTCAATGGCCAGCAGCACCACTTTTCCAATGCCGTTTCGGGTGATGATGATCGGTTCCCGATCCCTGGAGGCGGCGTCCATCAGTCTGCCAACTGGTTGCGCGCCTCGGTGTAATTGACCGTCTGCATGAGGATTGTTCGCTCGTGAATAGAATTCTGCCCATTCAATTTTGCACGGGTTGCCAAAGGCGATTTCCAAAACTGTTTGCGAGGTTTTGGGGTGAGCGGTGTCGGTGTCCACGGACCGGATGCACAGGCCTCAAGCCGCCTCCCATTTACACAATGCCCGCCACCTTCTCCGCCATGTAAATCTGCCTTCCGTCGGTCGAGTAATTGGAATACTGCCGACCAGCTATATCGGAGTGGCTCTCCCGCTGCCAAGCGAGATTCGGCCACGCGGCATAGGTGGGTATGACGCCATGCAGGTCGGAAAACAGCACATCGAAGGGGCTGGTCCGCTTCAGGGCGGACGGGCGCAGCCCGCGCAGCAGGGTGTGGAACCAGCATGAGCGGATGGCGACAGCATGCATGTCCATCGCCCGTGTGACACGCAGGAGATTCGGCGCGATTTTCTCCGGCGGGGAGACGTGCAGGCAGCCAAAATAAAGGATTCCCCAGTCATCCGGCGGCTGCAGTTCGCTTACCCGATCCCGGAAATCGTCATGCAGCACCACATCGTCCTCAAAAATCAGCAGCGCCTGCTCGCGGCGGCGGGCCTCCCGGATGGCCAGCAGCGCCGATAGAAAATAGGCCCGCTGGCGGGTAGACGCAAAGCCCCGGGTGTGACGGATCCGGGCCGCATCCGCCCCGGGCCAGCGCCGCACACGCAGCCCATGCATGCGGAACATCTCCGAGGCTTGCCGGCGGCGGTCCTCACGGCGGGGCTGGTGAAAACAGACTTTAAAGGGGATTTCCCGGTCAAGATCCATATAGGTCAAACGTCAAGGAACTGCAGAAACAAGGCACTGGGATCGCAGTAGAAGCTCTGCATGTAGAGGCCAAAGGTGAAGTGGACTTTCTCCGTGAGGGTGCCCCCCAAATTGTGCGTCAGGGCCGCTTTGTGATAAGCCGGAAAACGCGGATGCTGGAACATGGGAAACTGGATTTCGCCATCGGGAAAGGATTCAACCCTCAAATCCGTGTCCAGCAGCAGCCGGTTCCACGCCGGCTGATCGCTGGCGCGGCGGCCCCGCAGCGCGAGGGAGCTGTCAATGCGCGCCCACTGCCGCATCACCTCATGGAATTTTGATCCCCTGACCGCCCAGGTGCCGCTGTTGATACCGTCGCGCCGCCATTCGCCCATTTCCCCATCCGTGAGAAAGGCGCTGAACTGGGGGCAGGAGATGGAGATCCCCTTCTCCGGCTGGCACGCGATATCCCACTCCCCCTGCAGCAGGTGGTCGATATTGCGCAGCGCCAGGCAGTCGCAGTCGAGAAAAAGGATTTTATCATACCGCCCGGTTTCGATTCTGTCCGCCGCCAGGTATTTCCAGCGCATGGCCAGATCCGCCCATCCCGCCTCCGGGACCTCTGGGGTTTCTATATAAATCTCCTCCAATCCTTTGCGCTCCACCAGAAACAGCGGAGCCTCCGTGTTGCGGAAAACCAGGATGTCCCCATCAAAATAAGTCTTCAGCAGGGAGGAGGTCAGCATTTTGGCCAAAGCCCGGTGCCTTGCGTCTCCCGGCGGATCAAAGGCGATGGTGTAGGCGAGATTGCGGGAACTCATGATCGTGGTTCGTTCCGGAAAGCTGGAAAACAGTGGCAGGCTATGGGGGTTCAAACCTCCAGGAACTGCAAAAACAGGGCACTGGGGTCACAGTAGAAGTTCTGCATGTAGAGTCCGAAGGTGAAGTGAACCTTCTCCACCATGTTGCCGCCGAAATTGTGGGTCAGAGCGGCTTTGCTGTAGACAGGAAAAAGGGGGTTCAGATACATCGGAAACTGCACCTCACCGTCCGGGAAAGGCCGGATTTTAAGGGAGGTGTCCAGCAGCAGGCGGTTCCAGGAGGCCTGATCACTGCAGGTTCTGGGACGCGTGGTCTCCGAGGAGTCGACCCGCTCCCATTCGCGCATGACCTCCCGGTAGCGGGAACCGCGCACCGCCAGCGTGCCGCTGTTGACCCCGTCGCACCAAAGCAACTCCATCTCCTCATCCGTGAGATAGCAGCTGAACTGGCTGCGGCTGATCACCAGCCCCGGCTCGGGTTTGTAGGCGATGTCCCAGTTTCCCTCCAGCAGATGGTCAATATTGCGCAGCGCCAGACAGTCGCAGTCGAGGAAAAGGACCCTGTCATATCTCTCCGCATCGATCATGTCCGCCACACGGTATTTCCAGCACCACGAGTACTCCGCCCCTTTTGATCCGCGCAGCTCCGGCGTTTCGATATAAATCTCCTCCACTCCCTTGCGCTCCACGAGGAACAGCGGGGCCTCCGAATTGCGGAACACCACAATGTCCCCGTTAAAGTAAGTCTTCAGCAGGGAGGATACCAGCATTTTGGCCAAAGCCCGGTGGCCGGAGCAGCCCGGAGGATCAAAAGCGATGGTATAGGCCAGATTGCGGGGGCTCATTCGGCATTGGTTGTCATAAACCCGGAAACGGATTCGGCGGGCGGCGGATTTCTAAACAGGAATCTTGACTGTGTCACCAACTAATCGATAGTCTTCACGCAAAAATACGCAAACATCATGAGTGAAACACCATCCGCACCAAAAAATGAACAAACCCCGGCCAGCCAGGGATACGATTGGAACAGCGGTTCCGGCCGCCGTCGCTTCCTGATGAGCACGGGCAAGGCCGGTGCTCTCACCATTCTGGGCCTGCACGGCCTGAAGGTGGAGGTGCTCGCCGACACCCCCAGCGGCAGCGCCAGTTAAACAGCAGTGCCGAAGGCGGCTTTGGCCACTGGAAGCAGTGTCCATTATCATTTCACGCCTGGCGGTGGTGTCCGCTGCCGGGAGGAGGAGAGAGGGCCTTTGTGTAAATTCCGCAAAAGGCAGGCAATCCGCTCACCTTGATTTCAGGACAGGGTTGCTGTGTGTTCAGGTAGTTGGTTTTGCGAAACACCCGGGCAGCTCTGTCCATCCAAGAGATCCCGGTTGCCCCACTGCGCGCCCGAAATTTCTGGCTTTGTTTGGCTTATCAGCCTGTCAGCCGCGGCAAATATAAAGCTAGGCATCCAGCGCGGATTAGGGGTCATCCTATCGGGAAAAGAGAACGTATTGGTTTACCGCGCACGGAGCGGGAGAATGCAATCGCCGGCCCCCTTCAATAACACAATGGTTCCGCAGGCACTTCACTGAACCTGAGATTCATGAAGTGCCTGCGGAAACCGGGCGGCATCAGGGAATATGATGCCTGATGCCATAAGAAGGAGGACCGGTTACGGCTTGGTCGCGGAGACTCGGTAGAACAGGCGCTGGCCGGAGGCTCCGGCAGGGGCCGGCACCGACCATTGCTCCCAGAGGCGACCGGTGGAGTCCCGCTGACTGCCGGTCAGGGTGGGCTCGGAGTTGGACCAGTTGGTGAGGTCAGGGCTGACCTGCACTTTCCAGTCAAAACCCTCCGCGGCCCCATTGCGTGGAATCTCCAGCCGGATGGATGCCGGTGATCCCGCCGCAGCTCCCGCCACTGCGGTCACACGCGGTCCGAGCGCCGAGCCCGCGTCGCCTGGATTGGAGCCGAACATGTATTCCAGCAGGTCCGGTATGCCATCACTGTCCGTGTCCGTTCCGGGAATGCCAGTGAAGGCCGCACTGTCCGTCGCCCCGGGAGCGCCGCCTGTGGAGCCGCTGGTGCGCCAATTGCTCCCGACTGCAGGATCCGGAGCGGGATGGCGGGCCGGGTTGTTGAGCACTATGCTGTAACCCTGTCCGTCCGTAACCTGCGGCCAAGGAGCGTTGTTGCTGTAGGTGAAATTCCAGATCACTGCTCCGTCCTTGTCGATAAGGCTGATATTCTCTCCGCTGTTGTTCAGATTGCCGCTGAACTCTCCTGCAATCACCAGGGAGGCGTCATTGCCGTAACGGGCGCGGAAAGCCGGGATGCTGTTGCAGAGCAGCACCCGTCCGCCCGGGGGAATAATCGGGGCGGGGGTGGTGCCTTGGGTGAAGTTGAGCTCATCCACGGCTCCCGACAATCTCACATTGGTGAGATCAACGGGACTGCCGCTGGTGTTGAGAAACTCAATGAACTCAAAATCCGGAGCCTGCGCGGTGGCTCCGAGCGTCAGAACCTCCGCCGCCGTGGGAGCCAGAGGCGCGTAGTTGATTTCCGAAATCACCAGATTGTCCTTGGACGCCGGCTGGGCTCCGACGATGTAAGTGGACGTCGTCAACGCCGACCACAGGCCGGTTTCCGGAACAAACAGACGGGCTTTGACTGTCGTGGTGGAGGAGACGGTAAAAGGGGCGGCGTAAGCCGGGGCAGTGATGGCCGGCAAGGTGCCGGTGGGTTTTACCCCCAAGGCACCGAGAATGCTGGGCGAGCACAGGAAGTCATTGTCGGACACGGATTTGTTCACTGCCAGGATGGCCAGCATATTGGCGCCCTCCTTGAGATTTTGGATGGCATTGGAGATATCCACGGTGACACCGGTGGTGGCCCCCATGGTGTCTGTGAAGTTGTTGGGCACCGCGTCGGCCACCGTGTTCCAAGCGGTCATGGTTTCAGGCTTCACATACTGCCGCGCGGCCTCCAGACCGTTCACGTAAACGATGAATCCATCATCATAGCGCAGCTTCGTCTGCAGCCGCACCAGCCGCGCCTTCTGGTCCGCCGTGATGCTAAACGGCACCCGCAGAAAAGCTGTGGAGCTGAGGTTGTACATCTGGTCCTGCAGATTCGACGTTCCGCCGTTCCAAGTGGTGTCCCCGGAATGGTTCCCCGCCATGTAATATTTGAAGGGATTGGAGGAGGAGGTGGTCTGTGTCTCAAAGCCGATGCCGAGGGTGCCCGTGGTCCAGGAGGCGGCGTTGGGTGGATTCTCCAAACCTGTCCACGATTCAATGGACTGGGTAGCGCCGCCATTGGCTGTAGACGGCACCAGCCACGTGCCCTGGCTGAATTCCGGCAGGATGGTGACATTGGTGGAGGTTGGCATTTTATAATCTGCCGGGCGCGGATCGCTGCCGTCCGTGGTGTAGTAAATCTGGCCTTTGGGAAAGTTCACGCCCCGCACCGTGCCGGCAAAGGGCGTCAGACTGATCTGCGCGGTGCTGCCACTGTCGCTTCGCATCATTACCGGCGGACGGCCCGGGGTGCTGAGAATTCCATACTGATTGTCGATCCAGTTCAGCCGCTCCGTCAGCCAGTTTTTCATATAGGCGACCTCGGCTTGAAAGGTCGTGCGGGTGGTGGCCGAGGATGGATTGGGCCATGGAGCCTGCCCCAGAATCGGGTATTTACGGAAGTGCCGGGCGATCGGGGAAATGTTAGCCAAGGCTGTGGCATTGGTCACATTGGTGGGATTGCCGTCACGCAGCAGTTCGGACACGGCATCGATCCGGGCCATCATAGCCTCCGTGCTCCAGATGCCGCGCCGCAATTCCCAGTAGCGGTCAAAAGTGGCGACGCGGTAGTTGGGGTCCGATAGCAGGCGCGGGAACCACAGCTGCCCCGACAGCGCTGCCGTCCGGGTGCTGTCATAGTTCCAGCCCGTGCTGTACTCCCCCTCCGCGTAGTTGGCATTGCCCAGGGAGATATTGAAGTCCCATAGGGGGCCGGCACGGAATTTCCCATTCCGGTCCTTGTTGAAGTAAGTGCTGAAGACGTAACCGTCGATCTGTTTGGAGATTTCCACCGCCAGCTGCCAGTCGATGAAGGTGTCCACGTCGATCCAAGCTTTGTAGCCGGTGGTGGGATTGGTATAATTGGCTCCGTTGAGCGCCGTCTCAAAAGAGTTTATGTACGTCCGGATGGCATTCAGCTGGGGCGTGGGGAAAGTGTCGGGGGTGACACTCTGAAAAGGCACTCCGGTGGTGGAGGTCCAGCTGGTGGTCCCGAGACTGGCCTTGTCCTTCTTGAAAATATACCCTCCGCTGATATTCGGCTGGCTGGTGACCAAGGGATTGGTCTTCGCAATATTCACCCGGTTGGTGTCCCGCTTGATCTTCTCGACGAGCAAATAGACACCCTTGTAGTCGCTGTAACTGACCGGCTGGTTGGCCTGCTGATTGAAGAAGACCTCCACAAATTTGGTGCGGGGCGAGAACCAGTCCTCCCGCGCATCCTGGAATGACGAGTAGATGAGGTGATTCCGCATCATGGTTTTGTCGGAATAAGGGCCGTGGAGAATCCAGTCCGACTCCGCCGGCAGGCCCAGGATGGACTCATTCTTGTCCTCGCCGGGCTCATTCCAGGTTTCCCAGGCATAGGACTTCTGATCAAAGCCGGAGGAGCTTTCGCCGCGGACGTGGGTACCCGAACGGCCCCGGTAATCCACCGGTCCATCCAGTTTGGTGCGCTTGGTGACCGGATCCGGAGCCAACGTCACGGCATAGGTGGGACGGAAGGGGCGCGCCGTCCCCGGATTAGTGGTGGCATCCACATTGACCCCGAAACTGTCAAAGATGATCACCGGAAGATTCGAGGAGAAGATCTGGCCGCTGCCGTTGTAATTGGTCAGGGTGGAGTCCAGCTTTAGAAAGGTCCGGCTGTTCACCGGGCCAGGCAGTTTGCCAGGCTCGAAAACCCGGGCACGGACCGTGGCCGTGTTCGTGATGTTGAAGGGACCAGTGTAAACCGGCGATAACTCCGTGGGCAGCGCCTGGGTGGTGGTGTAACGCACCACCGCGCCCGGTGCCAGAGGGGTGGTGATGGACAGGGAAACCGGCGCGGCGTTGGTCAGCAGGCCGCCTCCCTGGGAGTAAACCACCTCCTCCGCCGGCAGGCCACCGGCGACGAGGCTGATATTCTTGGTGCCGGGCGTCGGTGTCTCCAAATATCCCCGGGTCCGCGAGGCTCCAATTTCCCCATAGGAGATATCCTTTTTCTGCTCTCCGTAGGTGTATTCGGAAGCGATGGTTTTGTCCGGCCGCACCAACGCCAGGTAACCGCTGGTTTTGGAGAGGGAAAAATTGGTGTGCAGCACTCCCGTGGCCACGGTGCGGTTCTTGCCGGAGGCGAAAATGACGCGGTAGGCATTGGCGTTGAGGGTGAAGGCCGGCAGCGTCCACTTGGTGGGAACCGCTGGATCGTCCGTCAGATACCAGCCGGCCATGGCGGCGGGGGCGGTGCTTCCATTGAAGACTTCGATCCAGTCGTTGGCTTCAATATCCTCATCCTCATAGGAGCCTCCATTGTCGGCCACAAATTCGGAAATCACCGGTCCCCCCGTGGAGACTGTGGTGGCCGGCGTGGTTGAGACCCGGAGGGTGTCGATGGCGATTTCCTGGGAGGCCGCCGCTCCCGTCCGGGCGGAAAAGGCCAGCCGGTCGCCCACCCCCGGCGCAAAGCCGGGAACCGCCAGCCCGGTCACCACCGGCGTTCCGTCATAGGTTAGATTCAGCCCCGCCGCCGCAGTCCACTGGATGTTCACCGCCCGAAAGGTGTCGCCGTAGGCGAAGGTTTCGGGATAACTGGCGATTTTGACGCGGTTGGCGTAAACCACGATCTCTCCCTGGGTGGCTCCTTCCTCCGTGTCAACATAGGTCACCCACGCGATCTCCAGCCCGCCGGGCAGCGAGAAGCCAAACTCCCCGTCGCCGTTGTCCGCCGGAATGCCGCCAAAGGAAACCGACATGCCCTGCCCGGGAATGCCGGCGGCTTTCAGCTTCAGGGTGAAGGAGACCGTCAGTCCGCTGATGTCCTGACCCGGATCGATTTCCGGCAGCTTGAAGGAGGAGACCGAGTTGAAAACGCCATCGGCCGTCAGCCGCAGCGCCGCTGACTGAATGGAGGCCACCGTCGCCGTGGGATTGTCCGGGGTGGCGCTGGCCACCGCCGAACCGTCATTCCAGGAAGCTGAGCCCGTCACCACGCCATCGGCGTAGCTGAAATTCTGGGAGCCGGTTGCCGGGTAGCTGGCACCCTGGGCCACCGTTGCTCCCAAAAAACCCCCACTCGCCAAAACCGCGAGGGATTTGAGCATGGGATGCCGGTGGCGGAGCCGGAGGAAATCAAGGAAAGAGGGGGTTGCTCGAGTGCTCATAAGCCAAATCGGGGGGCGAAGCTTAAAATTGGCCCATAAGCTACGACGCCGGGGCCTCTGTTGGGAAGAAGAAACGACGATTCCGGGAAAGCTGTCCGGGATGCCTTCCTTCGAAACGCCGCTGGCACCCCCGCCCATGATTCCTGAGAGCGCCTGTCCAAGACGGTGAGCATGGATTTCCCGTCCGGTTCCACCGCAGCAATTCTCGGCTGCAGGCTCCGGCTTTCAGGTGTTGGCGGGCTTCAACCGCCCCTCATCCAGATCAATGAACTCGAACATGGTTTCGACAGTCCCCGGCGGAAGACCGATTTCGGCCAAGCGCTCATTCAGACGCTGGGTTGCAGTATCGCGCCAGCCGCGGCGGGTCATAAAGCCGTTCCATACTTCGATCTCCTGATCGTCGGGCCGGCGGCCTTGACTGAAAGCCCACTCCAGCAGCTCCTCGTCGCTTTTGCCGCCCTTGAGGGCCTCCGCCTCAAGAGCCGCATATTCAATTTTCAAAAACCGGCAGCACCGGTCATCGAAGCTGTTCGTCTTCGGGCCTTTGGATGCCAACCAGTCCTTGGGCAGCCTTCCCTCCGCCGCGAGCCGGATTTTGTCCAGCATGCGGCCAAAGTGGACAAGACCCAGAACCTGCTCAAAAGGGCTGCGGAGTCCGGGAATGAGGGTTGGATAGAACTGAGCCATGCCGGCAGTGGATCACGGGAGCCGGCAGTCCGCAAGGCAGGCCTGTGGCCATGGGGCGCAGTGGGGGTCGTTATTTCAAAGCCGGCCGGCCAGCAGTTCCCGCTGGAAGATAAGCTCCTTGGGAATATGATCGTAGAGATTCAGATACAGTTCGCCCTGGCTGATGATCTCCTCGCGCCACTCGTCAGGGTTGAAGGCCATGGCGGCATCGAAGTCGGCGCGGGTGAAAGTGTCCATTCCGGTGATGTTGAATTCCTCGAAATGCGGCACCCAGCCGATCTGTTTCTCATGACCGGCAATGCTGCCGGCGCAGCGTTTGAAGACCCATTCCAGCACCCGCATGTTCTGCCCGAATCCCGGCCAGAGGAATTTGCCCTCCGGGCTCTTCCGGAACCAGTTCACATGGAAGATGCGGGGCAGATGGGAGATCAGGCGGCGCATCTCGATCCAGTGGCGGAAATAATGCCCCATGTTGTAGCCGCAGAACGGCAGCATGGCCATGGGATCACGCCGCACCCGGCCCACGGTCCCGGCGGCGGCGGCGGTGGTCTCGCTGCCCATAGTGGCCCCCATGTAAACGCCATGCACCCAGTTGAACGCCTGATAGACCAGCGGCATGGTGGTGGGGCGGCGGCCCCCGAAGATGATGGCGCTGATGGGCACTCCGGCGGGATCGTCCCAGTGCGGGTCGATGCTGGGGCACTGATGGGCGGGGGCCGTGAAACGGCTGTTGGGGTGGGCGGCGGCGGTTCCCTGGCCAGGAGTCCACGGCTGGCCATGCCAGTCTGTTAGATTCGGCGGCGGGATCTCCGTCATGCCCTCCCACCAGACACAGCCGTTATCGGTGCAGGCCACGTTGGTGAAAATCGTGTTCTTCGACAGCGCGGCCATGGCGTTGGGATTCGACTGCACGGAGGTGCCGGGAGCCACCCCGAAATAGCCGGACTCGGGATTGATCGCGCGCAGCCGGCCCTCCGCGTCAGGCCACATCCAGGCAATGTCATCGCCCACCACCGTGGCTTTCCACCCCTCGTAGCCGGCGGGTGGAATGATCATGGAAAGATTCGTCTTGCCGCAGGAGCTGGGGAAGGCACCGGTCAGGTAGAGCTTCTCACCCTTGGGATTCTCCAGACCGAGAATCAGCATGTGCTCCGCCATCCAGCCCTCGTCGCGGGCCATGACGCTGGCGATGCGCAGGGCAAGGCATTTTTTGCCCAGCAGGGCATTGCCGCCGTAACCGCTGCCGAAGGACCAGATGGAGCGCTCCTCCGGAAAATGGACGATGTATTTGTCCGGGTTGCACGGCCAGGAAACGTCCACCGCGCCAGGCGCCAGCGGTCTGCCGACACTGTGCAGGCAGGGCACAAAAGCTCCGTCCGTGCCCAGCTGGCCCAGCACCGGCGTGCCGATGCGCGCCATGATGCGCATGTTCACCACCACATAGGCGGAGTCCGTGATCTCCACGCCGATAATGGATTTCGGCGAGCCCAGCGGTCCCATGGAGAAAGGAATGACATACATCGTCCGGCCCGCCATGCAGCCCGCGAAGAGCGCGCGCAGCGTGGCCTTCATCTGGCTGGGGTCCTGCCAGTTGTTCGTGCGGCCCGCATCCTGCCGGCGTTTGCTGCAGATGAAGGTGCGCTCCTCCACGCGGGCGACATCGGAGGGGTCGGACAGCGCCAGGAAGCAGCCGGGATGCTTTTCCTCATGAAGCTTCCGGAAAGTTCCCTGCTCCACCAGCGTGGCGCACAGACGATCGTATTCAGACTGCGATCCATCGCACCAGTGAACACTGGCCGGCTGGCACAGGTGGGTGATTTCCTGGACCCAGTCCAGCAGGGCGGCATGTGTGGTGGGGGCGGCTGTCGCAATCATGGACGTCCTCTTTACGCAGGAGAAAGGCCAATGCCAGCGGGCACGCGCCTTTTTCCAACCTTTGCGAAGTCCTCATTCCGGGGAAAAGCGGTGGCCGCACCCCGGACATTCCGGGTTTGCCAAGAGTGTTCCACTCATCCCATTTCGGCCAGCAATACTCCGGACCGCCAAAATGTCCGCTCCACACTGGATTTCCATGGCTTTCCGCAGAAATCCACCTCCTCAAAGCGCCACACCAGCCGCCTTAAGGAAATGTCTTGAAGGCGGCGGATGATGCGGTCTGTTTCATTTAACCGTGCCTGCGGTTTTTTCGCTTCCCATGTCCTCTCCGCCCCTGCCCTCCCCAGCCCCTGCCGATACCGGCACCGCTCCCGGCGTGGCTGATCCGGCACGGGTGGTGCGGCGTTATGCTCATGATGCCAGAAATGACCTGAACGGTCTGGAACTGAGCATCACGCTGCTTGAGGAGCTGGCAGGGGAGGATGCGGACATCGTGGACACCGCAGGTCAGATACGGCGTCATCTGAACCGGCTGGAGGCCGCGATGCGGTCCCTGCTTCTCCGGTTCGTGGATCGCCGGCTGGAGGAAATCCCCGCTTCAGCCCTGCTGGACCGATGGCAGGCGGAGCTGGGCTCCACCGGAAACGGAATTCCCACTGTGGAGTGGGCATCCCCGGAGCTTCCCGCCACGCTCCTGAGGCTGGATCCGGCGGCGGTGGCCTCCGTTTTTTTCGAACTGACCCTGGCAGCCATCCGCCATTCAGGCGGTCCCCTGCCCCGGATGCGGGTCAGCGCCTCCGCAGGGCAACTGATTTTTGAACTGCGGGAGACGGCCAAAGCGTCCCTCCCCTCCCCGGAGCAAATTGGGGAATGGACCACTCTCCTAAGATGGCTTGGCGGCAGGCTGGAACACCATCCCGATGCCGACCGGATTTCTGAAACTGCCACGCGGATCACTTTTCCTATCCATGAAGGCTGATCAGTTACCCGCAGCCGGCATTGTAGCGGGAAATAAGGTTGAGTGCCAAGGCAATCGTTGGAAATGTCATCCATGGGCAACTGGAAATTCATGCGGAATTCGCGAGTTTTTATGAATTTTTAGGTTAAAAAATCGGTCATTCACGAGGTTCCCGGATACGACGCATTTGCAGGGAAATATGTGCGCCCTGAATTCATAATCGGACGTCACGGCCTTTCTCCAGGACTGTGGCTTGATTTTTCTCGTCACCTGAAAACCCCTGTGGTCTAGTGCCTGACCTCCGTGCCCATGAAAACCAAACCCAGCCTGTCCAAAAAGGAAGCCTTGCCCAGCCCCTCAAAAAATGGGAAAACCGTCACGGAGCGCTCCCCCCGCTCCACTGCCCCCGCCCGGACTTTTCCGGTGGCGGATTCATCGGAGGCCCGATCCCTTCAGTTGCTGGCGGCGATGATCGCTTTCCGGGAGGGGGATTTTTCGATAAGGCTGCCTGGTGACTGGACGGGCACGGACGGTCGTATCGCCTCGGCTTTTAATCAGATCATCTCCCATGAGGATCGGATCACGAAAGAGATCAAACGGCTCAGCACCACAGTGGGCAAGGAGGGACGGCTTAAACATCGCATGTCCCTGCCTGGCGCGGTTGGTGAATGGGCCATTAAAATTGAAGTCATCAATGGCCTGATGGATGACCTTGTGCGGCCCACGGCGGACATCGCCCGCACCATCGGCGCTGTGGCCAAGGGCGATTTGGGGCAGTCGATGGATCTGGAGGCGGATGGCCGGCCACTGAAGGGGGAGTTTCTCCGCTCCGCCAAGTTGGTGAACACCATGATCGAACAGCTTTCTGTATTCACCTCCGAAGTGACCCGTGTGGCCCGTGAGGTCGGCGTGGAGGGTAAATTGGGCGGCCAAGCGCAGGTGAAAGGCGTGTCCGGCGTGTGGAAGGATCTGACGGAATCCGTGAATCAGATGGCCGGCAACCTCACCGCCCAGGTCCGCAACATCGCCGAGGTGACCATCGCCGTGGCCAATGGCGACCTTTCCAAAAAAATCACTGTGGATGTGCGCGGGGAGATTCTCCAGCTGAAGGAGGCCACCAACACCATGGTGGACCAGCTCCGCTCCTTCGCATCCGAAGTGACCCGTGTGGCGCGCGAAGTGGGCTCCGAGGGCCGTCTGGGCGGTCAGGCGGTGGTGCCCGGCGTGGCCGGCACGTGGAAGGACCTGACGGACTCCGTGAACGCCATGGCCTCCAACCTCACCGGCCAGGTGCGCAACATCGCCGCCGTGACCACCGCGGTGGCCCGCGGCGACCTCAGCCGCAAGATCACCGTGGATGTGAAAGGCGAAATTTTGGAGCTGAAGGAAACCATCAACACCATGGTGGACCAGCTCAACAGTTTTTCGTCGGAGGTGACCCGTGTGGCCCGTGAAGTGGGCACCGAAGGAAAACTGGGCGGCCAAGCGGCGGTGCCCGGCGTGGCCGGCACGTGGAAGGATCTCACGGAGTCCGTGAATTCCATGGGCTCCAACCTCACCGCCCAGGTCCGCAATATTGCCGAGGTGACCACGGCGGTGGCCCGCGGCGACCTCAGCCGCAAGATCACCGTGGACGTGAAGGGGGAGATTCTGGAGCTGAAGAACACCATCAACACCATGGTGGACCAGCTCAACGGCTTCGCGTCGGAGGTGACCCGTGTGGCCCGCGAGGTCGGCACCGAGGGCAAGCTCGGTGGCCAGGCGGCGGTGCCCGGCGTGGCCGGCACCTGGAAGGACCTCACCGACAACGTGAACTTTATGGCCTACAACCTCACCGGCCAGGTGCGCAACATCGCGGAGGTGACCACCGCCGTGGCCAATGGTGACCTTTCCAAGAAAATCACGGTGGATGTGCGCGGCGAGATTCTGGAGCTGAAAAACACCATCAACACCATGGTGGACCAGCTCAATGGCTTCGCGTCGGAGGTGACCCGTGTGGCCCGGGAGGTGGGGACCGAGGGCAAGCTGGGCGGTCAGGCAACCGTGCGCGGAGTGGCCGGCACCTGGAAGGACCTAACGGACTCCGTGAACGCCATGGCCACCAACCTGACCGGTCAGGTCCGCAACATCGCCGAGGTGACCACCGCCGTGGCCAACGGCGACCTTTCCAAAAAAATCACCGTGGACGTGCGCGGGGAAATTCTGGAGCTGAAGAACACCATCAACACCATGGTGGACCAGCTCAACGGCTTTGCGGGGGAAGTCAGCCGCGTGGCCCGCGAAGTGGGAACGGATGGCAAGCTCGGCGGCCAGGCGGAGGTGCCCGGGGTGGCCGGCACGTGGAAGGATCTCACCGACAACGTGAACTCCATGGCCTCCAATCTCACCGGCCAGGTGCGCAACATCGCCAACGTGGCCACGGCGGTGGCCAACGGCGACCTTTCCAAGAAGATCACAGTGGATGTGCGGGGGGAAATCCTGGAGCTGAAGAACACCATCAACACCATGGTGGACCAGCTCAACGGCTTCGCCGGGGAAGTCAGCCGGGTGGCCCGCGAAGTGGGAACGGATGGCAAGCTCGGAGGCCAGGCACAAGTGCGCGGGGTGGCCGGCACGTGGAAGGACCTCACCGACAATGTGAACTCCATGGCCAACAATCTGACCAGCCAGGTGCGCAACATCGCCGATGTGACCACCGCCGTGGCCCGCGGCGACCTCAGCCGCAAGATCACCGTGGAGGTGAAGGGGGAAATTCTCCGGCTCAAAGAGACCATCAACACCATGGTGGACCAGCTCAACGGCTTCGCGTCGGAGGTCAGCCGCGTGGCCCGCGAGGTCGGCACGGAAGGCAAGCTGGGCGGCCAGGCAGAGGTGGAGGGCGTGGCCGGCACGTGGAAGGACCTCACCGACAACGTGAACTCCATGGCCTCCAACCTGACAAGTCAGGTGCGCAACATCGCGGAGGTGACCATCGCCGTGGCCAACGGCGACCTTTCCAAGAAAATCACCGTGGACGTGCGCGGGGAAATTCTGGAGCTGAAGGACACCATCAACACCATGGTGGACCAGCTGCGGTCCTTTGCGGCGGAGGTGACCCGCGTGGCCCGTGAAGTCGGCACGGACGGCAAGCTGGGAGGCCAGGCGGCGGTGCCCGGCGTGGCCGGCACCTGGAAGGACCTCACCGACAACGTGAACTCCATGGCCTCCAACCTCACCGGCCAGGTGCGCAACATCGCCGACGTGGCCACGGCCATCGCGAGAGGGGATTTGAGTCGCAAGATCACCGTGGACGTGAAGGGGGAAATCCTCCAGCTCAAGGAGACCATGAACACTATGGTTGAGCAACTGGGAGCCTTCGCATCGGAGGTGACCCGTGTGGCCCGCGAGGTCGGCACCGAGGGCAAGCTCGGCGGCCAGGCGGTGGTGCCCGGCGTGGCCGGCACCTGGAAGGACCTGACCGACAACGTGAACTCCATGGCCTCCAATCTCACCGGCCAGGTGCGCAACATCGCGGAGGTGACCATCGCCGTGGCCAACGGCGACCTTTCCAAGAAGATCACCGTGGACGTGCGCGGCGAGATTCTGCAGCTGAAGGAGACCATCAACACCATGGTCGAGCAGCTCCGCTCCTTCGCCTCCGAAGTGACCCGTGTGGCCCGCGAGGTCGGCACCGAGGGCCGCCTGGGCGTGCAGGCGGTGGTGCCCGGCGTGGCCGGCACATGGAAGGACCTGACGGATTCAGTGAACACCATGGGTGCCAATCTCACCGCCCAGGTGCGCAACATTGCCGAGGTGACCACGGCGGTGGCCCGCGGCGACCTCAGCCGCAAGATCACCGTGGACGTGAAGGGGGAGATTCTGGAGCTGAAGAACACCGTCAACACCATGGTGGACCAGCTCAACGCATTCGCGTCGGAGGTGACCCGCGTGGCCCGTGAAGTGGGCACCGAGGGCAAACTGGGAGGCCAGGCGGCGGTGCCCGGCGTGGCCGGCACTTGGAAGGACCTGACCGACAACGTGAACTTCATGGCCTCCAACCTGACGGATCAGGTGCGCGGTATTGTGAAGGTGGTGACCGCCGTGGCCGACGGCAATCTGCGCCAGAAGCTGACGGTGCAGGCCAAGGGGGAGGTGGCAGCGCTGGCGGAGACCATCAACAGCATGACGGACACTCTGGCGACCTTCGCCGACCAAGTGACCAACGTGGCCCGGGAGGTGGGTGTGGAAGGTCGGCTCGGCGGCCAGGCAAATGTGCCTGGCGCGGCGGGCATGTGGAAGGACCTTACCGGAAACGTGAACCTGCTGGCGGCCAATCTGACCACCCAGGTCCGGGCCATCGCGGAGGTGGCCACGGCGGTGACGCAGGGCGACCTGACGCGCTCCATCCAAGTGGATGCCAAGGGGGAGGTGTCGGAACTGAAGGACAACCTGAACACCATGATCGCCAACCTCCGCGAGACCACGGAGCGCAACCGCGAGCAGGACTGGCTGAAGACCAACATCGCCCGTTTCACCAGCATGATGCAGGGACAGCGCGATCTTTACACGGTGGCCAAAACCCTTCTGTCCGACCTCGTGCCGCTGGTGCAGGCCCAGCAGGGCGCCATCTATCAGATGTCCCTCACGGACGAGGGGGAGCAGACTCTTGAGCTTCTGGCCGGCTATGCGCGGGAATCGGCGGCACAGCCGCAGCGCATTCCGCTGGGCCAGGGCATCGTGGGCGAGTGCGCTCTGGAGAAGCAGCGCATCCTCATCAGGGATGTGCCGCCGGACTACACACGCATCAGCTCCAGCCTGGGATCGGCCCCGCCCTCCAGCATCGTGGTGCTGCCACTGCTGTTTGAGGGCCACACCAAGGCCGTCATCGAGCTGGCGTCGCTCAGTCCCTTCAACTCCACCAACCTGATCTTCCTCGACCAGCTCACCGCCAATATCGGCGTGGTGCTGAACACCATCGAGGCCACCATGCGCACCGAGGGCCTGCTCAAGCAGTCGCAGCAGCTGACCGCCGAGCTCCAGTCCCGGCAGACGGAGCTGCAGGAGACCAACGAGCAGCTGGGCACCAAGGCCCGCCTGCTGGCGGAGCAGAACGAGGAGGTGGAGCGCAAGAACCGCGAGGTGGAGCAGGCCCGCGGGGCACTGGAGGAGAAGGCCGCCGAACTGGCTCTGACCTCCAAATACAAATCGGAGTTTCTGGCGAACATGTCGCATGAGCTGCGCACGCCGCTGAACTCCATCCTCATTCTCAGCCAGCAGTTGGCGGAGAACGCCGCCGGCAATCTGGTGGCCAAGCAGGTGGATTTCTCGCGGAACATCCACTCCGCCGGCTCGGACCTGCTGAACCTGATCAACGATATTCTCGACCTTTCGAAGATCGAGTCCGGCACCGTGTCCGTGGAGGCCGAGGAGATTTCCTTCTCCGGCCTGCGTGAGAACATCGACCGCAACTTCCGCCATGTGGCGGAGAACAAAAATCTGCCCTTCAATGTGGATTTCACCGGTGAACTGCCGCGGGTGCTGACCACCGACCCCAAGCGGCTGCAGCAGATTCTGAAAAACCTGCTGTCCAACGCCGTGAAGTTCACCTCGCAGGGGCATGTGGCCCTCCGTGCGGGATTCGCCACCGGCGGCTGGAGCCAGGACCACCCTGTGCTGAGCAAAGCGCAGCAGGTCATCGCCTTCGCCGTGGAGGACACGGGCATCGGTGTGGCCCCGGAAAAGCAGCGGCTGATCTTCGAGGCCTTCCAGCAGGCGGACGCGGGCACCTCGCGGAAATACGGAGGCACCGGTCTCGGTCTGGCCATCAGCCGGGAGCTGGCGACCTTGCTGGGCGGGGAAATCCGCCTTACCAGCGTGCCGGGCCAAGGTAGCACCTTCACACTGTATCTGCCCCTGCACTACACCGGCCCATCCACTGGCAAATCCCTGGCAACCATCAGCCACCATCATTATCATCATCATCCGGTTTCCTCTATGGGCTTCAGTCTGGCGATGCTGCCCACCGCTGAGGAGGAGGAGGTGGCGGATGACCGCGACAGCATCGAGGAGGGCGACACGGTGATGCTCATCATCGAGGATGACACGCACTACTCCCGCATTCTGCTGGGCCTGGCGCGGGACCATGGATTCAAAGGACTGGTGGCTTCCAAGGGCACCGCCGGGCTTTCCCTGGCGCGTCGGTTCCGGCCCGCGGCCATCTCGCTGGATATCTTCCTGCCGGACATGTTGGGCTGGACGGTGCTCAACCAGCTGAAGCTGGATCCGACCACCCGCCACATCCCCGTGCAGATCGTCAGTCTGGACGAGGAGCGCCACCATGGCCTCGCGCACGGGGCGTTCTCCTACATCGTCAAAGCGCCCACCACGGACGGGCTGGAGGCCGCCTTCACCCGTATCCGCGACTTCACCCACCCGCGCACCAAGCGCCTGCTGGTGGTGGAGGACAATGATCTGGAGCGCGACTCCATCATCGCTCTGCTGGGTGACGAGGATATCGAAATCAAAGCCGTGGGCACCGGGCAGGAGGCGCTGCGGTCGATGCTGGACGAGCCCTTCGACTGTGTGGTGCTGGACCTCCGCCTGCCGGACATGTCAGGGTTTGATCTGCTGGAGAAGATTCAGAGGGAGCCCGTGCTGCTCACGGTGCCGGTGGTGGTCTTCACCGGCAAGGATCTATCGTTCGACGAGGAAAAAGCCCTGAAGTCCATGGCCAAGAGCATTGTGCTGAAGGATGTGCAGTCGCCGGAACGTCTGCTGGACGAGACCTCGCTCTTCCTGCACCGGGTGATCACCCGCCTGCCGGAGTCCAAGCAGAAAATGCTCAACAGCCTCTACGCCTCCCCGGCGGTGCTGCGTGGGCGGAAAGTGCTGGTGGTGGACGACGACGCCCGGAATATCTTTGCCCTGACTTCCCTGCTGGAAAGCCAGGACATGGAGGTCATCAGCGCCACCAACGGCCGGCAGGCCATTGATCTTATCCAGCGCACGGAGGACCTGAGCATCGTGCTCATGGACATCATGATGCCGGAGATGGACGGCTATGAGACCATGCGGGAGATCCGCAAAGATCCCAAATTCCGCACCCTGCCCATGCTGGCGCTGACCGCCAAAGCCATGAAGGGTGACCGTGAAAAATGCCTGGACGCCGGCGCTTCCGACTATATCGCCAAGCCCGTGAACACGGATCAGCTGCTTTCATTAATGCGTGTCTGGCTTTTCCGATGATTCCCCTCCCTGCGCCCGCATTGTTCCCCATGAAACACGATTTCCCTGAGTCAGGCGAAAAACAGCTGCCCTTGGCGGCAGGCTCCGGGCCGGATTCCCCTACCGGCGCCCGTGCGCCGGAGGATGAGGCCATCCGGATCCTGATCGTGGATGACGAGCCCCGGAACCTCACGGCGCTGGAGACCGTGCTGGACGATCCGGGCTACAGGCTGGTGCGCGCGGTCTCCGCCAGCGAGGCCCTGCTGGCGCTGGTGGCCGAGGACTTCGCCCTGCTGATCCTGGATGTGCAGATGCCGGACATGAACGGCTTCGAGCTGGCGCTGATGATCAAGCAGCGGAAGCGCTCGGCCTCCATCCCCATCATCTTCCTGACCGCCTACTCCAGCGAGGACCAGCACATGCAGGAGGGCTACAGCACCGGCGCGGTGGACTTTCTTCACAAGCCCATCAGCCCCGCCATCCTGCGCTCCAAGGTCTCCGTCTTCGCCGAACTGCACCGCCGCACCCGTGAAAGCGCGCAGGCCAACCGCATCCTGATGCGCGAGGTGGCCGAGCGCCGCCGCGCTCAGGAGGATCTGCGCGAGCTCAACGAGCAGTTGGAGCGCCGCGTCAGCGCGCGCACCGCCGAACTCACGGTCAGCGAGGCCCGCTTCCGCGCCCTGGCCGAGGAAATGCCGCACCTCGTCTGGGAAATGGACGCGGAGGGCCGCACCACCTATCAGAATTCACGGTCGGCGGCTTACAACGGCCCCGCGGAGCATTGGATCCACTCCGTGCATCCGGAGGATGCCCCGCGGACCGCCGCCGCATGGGCCCAGGCGCTGGCATCGGAGAGGGAATGTGATCTTTATTGCCGCCAGCGGCGGATCAGCGACGGGGAATACCGGTGGTTTCACGTGAAAGCGGCCCCGGCCCGCAATCCCGCGGGGGCCATCATCCGCTGGGTGGGCACCAGCACGGATATTCATGAGCAGCGAAAGGCCGAGGAGGCGCTGCGCATGGCCGACCGGCGGAAGGATGAGTTTCTGGCGATGCTGGGCCATGAGCTGCGCAATCCCCTGGCCGCCATCCGGCATGCGGTGCGCATCCATGCCGACACTCCGGGAGATGAGGCCACCCGCGTCTGGGCCAACGAGGTCATCGATCGCCAGAGCACCCAGCTGACCCGAATGGTGGATGACCTGCTGGATGTGGAACGCATCAACCGCGGGCGGATCGAACTGCGTTTCGGCTTCGTGCGCCTGGAGTCCGTGCTCTCCGCCGCCGTGACCGCCGTGACGCCGCTGATGGAGTTGCGGAGGCACCGGCTGACCGCCGAGGTCCCGGACACAGGCCTGAGCATTCACGGGGATGCGGACCGGCTGGAGCAGGTGTTTGTCAATCTGCTGACCAACGCTGCGAAATACACTCCGGAGGGAGGCCAAATCCGCCTCAGCGCACGGGTGGAGAACAAGGAAGCGGTGGTTTCGGTGGCGGACAACGGCGTGGGCATCGAGCCGGATCTGCTGCCTTATGTCTTTGACCTCTTCACCCAGGCCACCACCTCCTTGGACCGGGCCCAGGGAGGTCTCGGTATCGGGCTCACGGTGGTGAAGTCCCTTGTGGATATGCATGGAGGCTCCGTGGCCGCCAGCGGCGGGGACGGCGGGGGATCGGTCTTCACCGTGGTGCTGCCGCTCACCGCCTCCGCCCCGGTGCCTGCGGTCCCTCCCCCTCCGCGTCCGGAATCCACCTCCCTGCCCCGGCGCGTCCGCGTGCTGATTGTCGATGACCATGTGGATGCCGCCCGCACACTGGCGCGGCTTCTTTCCCGCAGGAACTGCGAGGTCCACCTCGCCCATGATGGCCCTGCGGGCGTGGCGGCGGCCCGGGAGTTCCATCCTGAGGTGCTGCTGCTGGATCTCGGTCTGCCAGGCTTTGACGGCTACGAGGTTGCCCGCCAGCTCCGCAACGAGCCCTGCTGTGCCGGCGCGCTTTTTATTGCCATATCCGGCTACGCCCAGGAAAGTGACCGGCACCGGTCCGCCGAAGCCGGTTTCGAATACCACTGCGCCAAGCCCGTTGATTTCGCCACTCTGCTCACCGCCATCCGCACCCGGCTGTTCCTCAATTCCCCGGAGCAGGCGGCTGCTTCCTGAAATCCGCACGCCGGCGGGTGCGGGCATCGAATCCTGTGCCGGGAACCATCAGTTTTTTCCACCGGCGGAGGCCAGTTTGAGGCTGCTGAGCACCCTGCTGCGCTGGTCGTCACTGAGAGTAAGTTTGCTGATTGCCAGTTGAGCCGCGGCGGGATCAGTGGCCAGAAGTTTTGCCAGGGATTGACGGGCATTGTTGATGGGATCGAGGGAATTGATGGGCCCCGTCTGAAAGGCCCCGGGAGGAATGGCGTGCTCAATGGCTCCCAGATAAAGCGTTTCGCGGCGGGGATCGTTCACAGGCAGCTTCCGCAGCCAGTCCATGGCGGCATCCGGCTGGGAGCGGGTCCAAGCCTGGAAGGTTTCGGCGATCACCGCTTTGCGGGATTCCTCAGGCACCTGGCTGGCCCATTCGAGGGCCTCCACCGGCTGCTCCCGCACCAGATTCCGGGCGGCGGAGGACAGGGCCTCGGGTCCCGCATCCTGGCCGGCGGGAGTGCGCAGGTATTCGGCGAATCCCTTGGGATCCTGCTCGCCCCACGTCCAGGAGACGTGGGAGATCACCTGTTTTCGGGATTCAGCATCCAGCTGCCCCAGCCACGCGATGGCCTCCGGTTTGACGGAGCGGTTGGACGAGTTGAGTCCCGGCCACCAGCTGTTGTCCTTATAAAGAATGGCTTGTGCAAAAGCGACTGCCGCCTTCGCCCGCATAGGCGAGGCCTCCAAGCCCGTGACCATGGCGGCGGCGGCCTCGGCATTCTGCGTGGCGGTGCCTTTGACAAGGCTGTTGATCACCTCCGACTGCTGGCTGCCGGAGGTGTTGGCAAGACACCATTGCAGGGCATTGGGCGCGTCCTTCCTGCCCCAGGACTCGATGAAGGCGGGAAGCAGGCGCGCCCGCTCCGGCCCGTCGGCGGTGGCCAGCCAGTCGGAGGCCTTGTCCAGATCCTTCTCCACCCAGCGGCTCAGCACCTGATTGGCCATCTCCACCCCCAGCACACTGTTCTGTGAGGCCGCGAAAGCGAGGGCGCCCGCTGCATCGCTGTCGGCCCACACTTTGGCGATGGCTTTCATGGCCTCCTGGCTGGCATAGCCGGCGGGATGCGCCAAGGCCACCTCCGCCGCATGTTTGGGATCAGCCGCAGCCCATTTCTCCACCCCCCTCATATGAGGGCCATAGCTTTCAATCCCGAGATCGCTCATGAGGATGAGCGCCTGCTCCGGGCGGCTGTCAAACAGCGTGTTCAGCGCGGAAAACTGGATGCCCATCTGCACGCTGAGGCTGCCCCTCAGGGCGGCCAGCACGGCGTCAGGATCCTTTTTCGGCCAGGTCTCCATCAGCAGCTGGGCCAGCTCGTTGGCGGGAAAACCGGCACCGGCCTCCACGGGATCGCGGCAGACGGCAAAAAGACCGGCGGGGTCCAGATCGATCCAGTGCGCGCCCAGCATATTCAAAGCCCCCGGCAGTTCCTGCGCCATGCGGGCCAGCTGTGGAAAATCTTTAGGACCCGCCTTTTCCACCGCCGTCATCCACAGCAGCCAGCGGGTGACCCCGTGGCTCAGGGAAAGATCAGTCCTCAGCTTGTCCGCCAGCGCGGATGAGACGGAGGCCAGCCGTCCCGGTGCGGAGGCTGGCAATCCCGCAGCGCCGCCCTGCCCGGCCAGGGCTGAGGACGGTGATTTCCCATCCGGCGAAACCGGACCTTCCAGCTGCAGCAGGGCGCTGATGCCAAAACCAGCCGCCAGACCCAGCAGGGCGGAACAGGTGATCAAAGGAAGACGTTTCATGATTTGGAAAAGTCAAAAGAATTTGGCGGCTGCCCGTTCCGTTCAGTGGATCTCCGCGCCGCTCCCTCCTGCGGTGACCGCCTGCCGCAGCTGCTGCTTCTCGGCATCCGCCAAGGCGGAGCGGTCAATCCAGTGCAGCGCCTCCTGCGGATCGCGCTTGATCACGGCGGACAGAGCTCTGCCGGCGGCCTGCACCCTTTGCGGGGAATCACCGATGGAGACCGCCCACTCCCAGGCTTCGGCGGGCGAATCATCAGCCACCTCGTTCACCAAACTGCGGGCTCCCGCATCCCGGTCCGGTCCGACTGGCAGGGCGGCGATCCATTCCGACGCCGCCAGGGAATCCCGCTTCAGCCAGCCGTCCGCCACCGTGCCCACCACTGTGGGCCGGTGCTCCGCCGGCAGGTTGAGCGTCCAGGCGGCGGCCTCCTCCGGGGATTTGGCAGCCCAGGCGCGGGCCAGCTGCTCCGTGGCCCCCAGCCGGTTTTCAGCGGGCACCTCGTTCAGACGCGGCAACCATTGGGAGGCGCTGCCAAAGTTGTCCGGATTCAGGAAGTTGAATGTCATGGCCACCAGCCGGGTTCGCATGGCCGGCGGCACATCGGGCAGCATGGCCTCCACCCGGCCCAAGCGGGAACCGCCATTGATCAGGCTCTGCGCCAGCCGGTCCAGCGTTTTCCTGCCCTCCTCCGTGTCCGGCTGCTCCTTGGCGATGGCCAAGGTCAGTTCCGGATTCTGCCAGCCGGCCGAGTTGAGCACCGAATCCTTCAGGCTGCGCAGGGCCTCACTGTCCGGCTGCTTTTTCAGCCAATCCCACACTTTGCCCAGCTGCGGTTTGGAGTCATTCAGCAGCGCGCTGCTTAGGGCGTTGTTGAGCACTCCCAGTGTGCCCTTTTTCAGTTCCGCATCGAGAAACCTGACGGGATCGGCATTGAGCCGTCCGGTCACGATGCTGGCCAGCCCAATTGTATCCTCACCGGAGACTTTGCCGGGGTTGTCTCTCAGCCACCCCGTGGTGCCGTCGAAATCCTTGGCCCCCGCCTCCTTCAGCAACCGGGCAGCGGTGCTGTCCGCGAAATATCCCGGTCGGCCTCCGGGCGGAACGATGGCCACATTCTCCAGCGCTTTTTTGGGATCGGCGGAGGCCAGTCCCATGAGTGCGCTACGGAGAATAGCCTCACGGTCCGTGCCCTCCGGCAAAGTTTTGACCCACGCCGCAGTGCCCGCGAAATCTTTTTGCCCCCAGGCCTTGGCCACTCCCGCGAGGGCCTCGCCCCGGCGGGAGCCGGTCAGCGTTTCGGCGGTGGCGCGGGCGGATTCCAGATTGCCCGCCGCCAGGATGGCGAAGGCATCGGTCACCGGATGGCTCCAGTGATCGTTGTTCTCCGACAGACGGGCCGCGATGGCGGCGACAGATTCCGGAGCCCGGCGGGCGATGGCCGTCAGCACCTCCGACTCCCCGGCCAGATCGTCACCCGGTTTTCCCAGACTGGTCAGCTTCGCCATCGCGGCCTGCGGATCCCGCGCCAGCCATTCATGGAAAATCTGGCGGGACTGGACGCGGTCGCCGCCTCTGCTGATGAAGAAGCTGAGCCCGCCCGCCGGATCCACCTCCGCCCATTCCGAAACCAGCGCGGCGCGGAAGGCGCGGCGGCGGAAGGTATCCTTGATGTCCGCGATGGCTTTGAAAAGCTCAGGCATGGACTCAGCATCATGGCCATGCTCCTCATGCAGCCGGTGCCATTCCGCGAACAGTTCGCTGCCGCTGAAATCCGGTTTGAAGTCCGCCACCGCCACTTGGGGCGCGGCTTTGGTCCCCTGCTCCAAGGGCGCGGGCGGCGGGTGCGTGCTCTGATGCACGGCATAACCCACAGGCAGGCAGGCGAAGGCAACCAGCGTGGCGGTGAAAAGAGAAGCTTTGGAAGTGGTCATGGCGGTGATGGCGGCGGGAGTGGTGACGGTGGCCGTGGATGAACCGGCGGCGGCGGTGGTGGTGGTGGTCGAAGCTGAGGCTGAGGCGGTGATGGTGGCGGCAGCCGCAAAAGCCCCTCCGGCAATCACCGAGGGAGCGGACAGGGCTCCGATGGCGGCGGCGATGGCCACGGTGAACACCGCGCCGGGCTGGGTGCGCCGGAGCGCGGTTTCAATCAGGCCGGCCATGCGCTCGCGCAGCAGTTCCCGGCCACGGGCGAGGCGCTGCTTCACCGCGTCCTCGCTCAGCGCCAGGGTTTCCGCGACCTCGCGCACGGACTGGTCCTGCCGGTAAAACAGCACCAGCGGCAGACGGTAATTCTCTGGCAGCCTGGCCAGCGCGTCCCGCACCAGCGCCGATTCCTCACCACTGGCCGCCAGCTGGTCCGGCAGCATCTGATCCTCATCCGCCAGCTGCTCATCCATTTCCTGAAACTCCACATCCCGCGTCCGCCGCAGATGCCCCAGAGCGGCATTCCGCGCAATCTGCGCCAGCCAGGCGCGCAGTTTCTCCGGCTCCCGCAAATCCTGGATTTTCCGCCATGCCGTCACAAACGCCTCCTGCGCCGCGTCCTCGCTGGCCGCAAAATCCCCCAGCACCCCCAAAGCCACCCCGCACACCATGACCTGATGCCGGGCCACAATCTCCACAAACGCCCGCTTCTCCCCGCGCTGCGCCGCCCGCACCAGCAGGGAATCCGGGGATTTGGAGCTGGAATCGGGAGGCGGGTTCATAAAGGAAAGTCGCGGTGGCGGCGACGGAGCGGAAGGGTGTCATCAGGGCTGATGCGCTTTCAGGCCAAGTGGTGACAAAAATTTTTAGCGGTGCCGCGTAACCGCAGTTCAGGTGGAAATACTGGTGTTCAGCCGGTGAATTCTCCCGGCTGCCAAGATGCCTTGTCATCTGCGGGGCACTGCCAAGTCTATAATACCATTTCCAAAGATATTCCGGTTAATTCGCAGGCGGATTCCCTGCACAAATTTCAGCGGCTTGGGTAGAACAGCCGTCTCGACTGTCCCAGCGGGCATCCTGCCCGGTGCCACTGCCTTGGCGATTGCCCTTTCCACTTTTTACAAATCCAAACCTGCCCTTCAAGAAGTGAGTTTATCCTGTAAGTCTTTGAAAATGAATGCATAATGTTATGCACTGCGCTGAATCGGCCTGGCTGTCCCACCCGGATTTCGCCGGATTTATTTTCAAATGTCACTGGAAATGGTATAGGGACTTCATCAGTCCCCAAGACTGAATGGCCAAATACGTTAAATGCGGGCATCACCCTTGGAATAACCGGTCAGCGGATACTCAAGGGCCCTGAGGTGGGCTAGATTTCTGGACCAACAACCTCCAGAATAAACCATGAAAAGCCGTCAACGATACACTCCCGAATTCAAAACCCAGGCGCTCGATCTGCTGGCCACCGGAAAACCCGTCCAGGAGCTCGCCGGAGAGCTGCGCGTCAGCCGCAACCTGCTTTACAGCTGGCGCGCGGACTCGCAGAGCCCGCAGTTCGGGAGCGGAGGATCCTCCGCCTCCGGCGGAAGGCCCGAGGCGGACGAACTGCGGGCTCTGCGGCGCGAAAACGCCCGTCTGCAGGTAGAGAATGACATTTTAAAAAAGGCCGCAGTTATCCTCGGGACCAGAGTCCAGCCCGGCTCCGCGAAATGATCGACGGTATCCGCGCGGACACCGGCCACTCCGTCCGCATCATATGCTCCGTGCCGGACGTGCCGCGCAGCAGTTATTACCACGCCGCCGCGCCCACTTCCACGCAGCTCTCCGACGAAAGGATCGGGAAGGTCATTGAGGAGATTTTCAAAAGCCATCAAAGCCGTTACGGACACCGCAGGATCTCCGCGGAGCTGGCCGCCAAAGGACTCACCTGCGCCCCGGCCCGTGTGCGCCGCATCATGCGGGAGCGGGGCCTCAAAGCTCTTCAGCCCAGGAGTTTCACGCCCAAAACCAGCGATGGCCGGGCCGACTGTCCCTCTCCAAACCTCCTCCTTGACCGCCCTCTCCCTGACGCTCCTGACAAAGTATGGGCCGGCGACATCACCTGTATTCCTGTCGGCCAGGGCTGGATGTATCCGGCCGTCGTCCTTGATCTTAACTCACGCAGAGTCGTGGGCTGGGCGCTGG